>JBLMYQ010000025.1:0-24205 GCA_050258375.1 Deltaproteobacteria bacterium
AACATTTTGCGTAGGTAAGACGTGTTTACAAGCTTGCTTGTTAACTTATCTTTCTGCACTTATTTGTTGCAATTGTGTTGTTAAGTCTCGGTTGAGGCTAAAAAAAGAAAGAAGGAAGGAAGAAAAAAATGGAAGAGAATGATAAAATGGAAGGTACAACAACGGAAAATAAAACAACCAAAAAGGGAGAGAGATTCTGGCTCATTCTAGCAATAATAGCATTCCTGGCATTAGCAATATATGTAACACCCTCTATTAAACAGGCAATAAAGGAAAACACACCTGAAAGCATTCAACTCCATAGACAAGAAATACCTAAAATCTTTGCATCAGGTAAAACTACAATTATCTATAGTCCTTGCCACCCTGAAGATTCTCCTATTGCCTTTGAAGCGGCCTATAAAAATGGATATACTTTGGTATCTGTAAAGACAGATCGCAACGGCGACACCCTTTATTTTGAAAAGAAAAGGAATTAACTTGAACTGACCTGAAAGTCTCTTCTGGCTTCAGGTCAGTTCTCTTTTTTGTATTATATTAACTGGGCGAGCCGATGTCTCGCCCCTACTAGAATTCTATCTCCTCAACCGTTTCCCATTCAATTTCAAATCCATCCTCCTGCACTACTTCTTCCGCATCAACCCCATTGCATATACTGCAAAATTCGCAAAACCTGCAGACCTTTTCATCTGTCGTCTTTAATCCAGTCGAATCAAAGTTACAGCTTAATATTTTTTCTATCTCATTTTTCACGAATTCTTCATCCTGCTTGAACAATTCTTCTGAATATTCTATCCTTACCGGATTTGCAGGATGATTTGCCTGCCAATAAACCATGGTTATATCTTGAGGTCTTATTGCCTTACCCTTAATTATATCTCCGGCTTTTGCCAGCAAGTACATATACACCCTTGTTTGAAATGCCTTCTCTGCATTATTAGGCTTAATCGCTTTTTCCTGAACCTTCCAATCATATATCACTGCCCTATTTTCAGCATCAAGCATAATAAGGTCATACTTTGCCTGTATTTTAATATTGTCCTCACAAAGTTTTAATTCAAACTCAGGATAATATTCATTCCTTGAATCAATAGCAATATAGCTCTTTAATCTGTCCTGCCAAACCTTTATATCAGAATATTCGCCTTTTTCATCTACAAAAGAATCATCAAGTCCCATGAAAAATCTGTAAGCAAGCAAATGAAACAACCGTCCCTTTTCAGCATGTTTGTTTTCTTTATCTTCATGGCTTTTCCACAAAAGTCCGTCAACATATCTTTTTTTGAATTTCAATTTGCATTTATTAAAAATCTCTAATGAATTCTGACTAAAATACATTTCATTTAATTTGCTCATGTTCAACCTTCCTTTAGGCGAGCCACTGTCTCGCCCCTACAATCTTGTTTTTAAATTTTACACTTTACACTTTTTTCCCTCTGCTTTCTCCTACAAATCTCCCAATCTCCTCCATATACAAAGACGGTGCCGTTTTTATCTTTTTACCGGTTTCTTTGTGCAAAAATTCCTTATGTGCAGAAAACAGCAGGTTCTCTCTCGCTCTGGTTATTCCTACATACAGTAATCGCATTCTTTCTCCGATTATATCTATTTTTGCCTGTTTGCCCGGATCAACCTCTTTTTTCTCCCCCATCAAGCTTTCCAGCTCATATTTCATGAAGGAAACCGGATTTCTGTATTCGGGTCTCAAGCACCAATAATCGCTTAAAAATCTGTCATTCAAGGTTGCAGGAAAATCAGTTGAGGTAATACAGGCAAGATAAACAGTATCAAATTCGAGTCCTTTACTCCTATGGTATGTAAGAAGATTTATCTCCCCCGGAACTGCCTCAAACCCTTTACGGTCATAAACAATATTAGCAAAATAATTTAAAGAGTTTTTTATTGTTTTTAATTCATGTGCAACCTCCCGTATTCCCCAATCCGGATTAAGCATCAACATATATCTGATATTTGAAGCTATTTTTTGTGCAATAGCCATTTTTTCAGAATCAAAATTAAGTAAATCAGCAATAAATATAATAAATGCCGAAAGCTCTACATCCATACCTTCAAGAATAAGCTTTACCTTATCCAGAATATCCTCAAAGCTATCTTTTGGAATTTCTTCAAAGACTTCTGCTGGAATATCCTTGAAATCTACCTGACCTGATAAAGGATATAAAAGCTGCTCAAGCTTACAACTCTTAAGAAAAATTCGGAGATTAATAAATTTTGTTTCATCCTGAAGCTCCGGCATCAGACAGGTCTTAATAATCTCATAAAAAAGCTCATTATCATAAGGCATGGATATATAATCCAGGACTGTTCCTATTATTAACGACGCTTGCCCCCTTTCAACAGGAAAGCTTGTTAATTCTCTATACTTTGCTCCCAGTATATCAAGCTGATTCTTGAAATCATCTATTCCATAATTATTAGGCACGAGTATTGCAATTGTCTTTTTAGGATTCTCATTCGCATATTTTGCTGCTCTTTTCGAGATTTCTCTGATTTCTTCCTCTTTTGTATCATAAATCCTATTACCTATCGTGTATCCATCAGTTTTAGGATTGGGGAATGGATCCTTGTCACCAACCTCTTTTATTATTTGCTTTTCAAGGCTGTCTCTGGCTTCCGGTGTTGGATGTAATTCCTGTGACCATTCAACAAGAAAATTAGCCATATTAATTATTTCTTTTGTATTCCTGCTTGAGCTTTCAATCTTTTTCTTACTTACATCATCTCTATAACAATAATTTCTAAAAAGCTTTGGATCAGAAATGGTAAATGAGGACATTATGCTTTGGTTGCTGTCTCCTACTCTAACAAGATTTTTATTATTTTCGGATATAATAAAGAGCATCTCTTCCTGAAGAGTACTTGAATCCTGAGCTTCATCTTCAAAAACATATGTATATTTATTTTGAATCCTTTGCCTAAGCTCATCATCTGTTTTTAGTAGGGTTATTGCCTTGCAAATTATATCATCAAAATCCAGAAGCCCTCTTTTTGCCAATTCCGCTTCATAATTTGCATAAACCTCTGAAACACATCTAAGAAGACTATTTTTATCTTCCTCAGTATATTTCAGAAGCTGGCAGCCTGAAAATGCTTTGCACTTAAAAAAGGGAATCATTTCTCCAACAACACGGGTAAACTTTTTCAGCCATGTTTCTATTTTTCTATTTCTCTGCCAGCTTGATTCACCCTCTCTGTAATCTATAAAAGAATAAAATTTTTCTTCATTAAATCCAATCCATTCATTAACAAGCTTATGCAAAAGCCTGTCCTGTGCAAGCTCATCAAGAATCTCAAAATCACCAGAAACCAGAATACTCTCAGGCTTTTCCTTAAGAATCTTCATAGCCAGAGAATGAAGCGTCATTACCTCATAGCCCTTGCTTCTGGGCAAGCCTTCTTTTTCAAGCATATTCCCAATCCGGGTTTTAAAATTGCTTACCGCAGAATTCATGTATGTGACAATAAGAATCTTGCCAGGAGTATGTCTTTCCTCTTTTATTAGATTGGTTGCAAGAATTGCAAGGGTATATGTCTTACCTGCTCCGGGAATTGCAGGAACAGCCATATATCCTTCTCTATATTTACATACCTCTGCCTGATCAGACCGCAGGTTCATTTCTTGGGTCGCTCCTCTCAAGTTAGTGTAAAATGTAAAGTGTAAAAGGTAAAGTTTAAATCTACTACCTTCAGTCGTTTTCGTATCCATCCTGATTATACTGGCTTTCAGCAAAAACAATCCTGTCAGAGCATGTCCTCATTAATCTTTTAGCGAAAACTGAGAATTTAAGAAGTCTAAACCTTTCATCCATATTCTCTGTCCACAATTGGTCTTCCTGCCAATCCGGAGAAAACACATAAGGATTAGAAAGCTGCTCTGCATCACTTTTGCACCAAAGCTGTGATGAAATGTCCATCCAAATTTGTGTTTTACGGTTCAATGATGAAGAAATATAGGCATATGGAGTTGATAATAAAATTGCTTCCGTATAAAGCTTTTGTTCCAATTCTGTTATTGTTTCAGCCGGTTTTACTCCTTTTTTAATCATTTCTATGAATGCTTTGCTTGTATTAGCTCCAGCCATTTGACCAATCATTTTTGTAAAGGTTTCAGCAGATTCAATCAAAATTCTGCATGAATTGATATGCTCCTCAATCATTGGAATATTTAAGAAAATTGTACGTAGAGCCTTTTGAAAAAAGACTGCTATTGATTCAGGCTCTTCTTTCCTATAAGCTTCAATCCAATTTTTTAAATAGTAATATCTTTCGGTATTAACAAAACCAATTCTTTCTCTGAATTCAAGCTTCTCTATCTCCGGCAGTGTGAAAGGCTTTTGAGCCATAACCTCCCTGGCAAGAATTGCACTTCTAACAGGGTCAAGCCCCAGCACCATTGACAAAAGATTTGATATATCATGTCCGGGAGGATTTATGTTCCACCCAGGATGGCTCAGACATGCAAGTGTCACAAGTCCACTAATGAATCTATCTTCCATGTAACTTCTCGTCCTCGAAAGATTAACAACGCTTACGCCTTTCTTTGCGAACCAGCTTTCCAGACAATATTCAAGTACGCTGTCTACTATTGGGGAAATAATTGCTATGTCAGCAGGCTTTCCCCCTTTCTCCAGATACTTTTGTACTTCAACGCAAACCATTGAAATCATTTCACTTCTGAGCTCTGTTTGAATCGAATTAAATGTAATCTCACTGTTATGATTTATTTCAATAGCTTTATTCTCTAAAATAAGTCCGCATACCCTCTCTGATAAGTCCATAAATTCAGGCTTGCAAGAATAGCTTTCCTTCAGCTCGATTGTTTCTGCACATTTGGGAAATATTATTTTTTCGGCATATTCAGGACAAGCACCCTGCTTCCTCGAAAATGCCCCATCTGTTGAAAAAGAAATCACAGCCTTTTCTGCATAATCCATGATATGGCTAATCAAATATGTCTCGCATGGTACAGCCTCTTCGGCATCATCTACTATTAAGCATTTAACCTCTTTATTTAATCTTTCAATATATGCTTTTGACTCCAAAAGCTTTTTATTATATATCTCAACAGCCAGAAAATAGTCTATGTAACCATTTTCCTTGCAATATTCAACAAACCTGCAAATCACATCCTGCAAATCAGCAAAAAGCCTTTCTCTGGATAAATCCTTTTTAGGATTTGCATCAAAAAGCCTTTTCCCGGCTAGATGAATGTCCATTCTCGAAGCAGCTGCCCTTGAAAGAACACTCAAGGCTTCTATCGTAATCTTTTCAGAGGTTGAAGTAGTATCTGCAAACCGGCCTTGCCGTCTGAATTCATCAACAAACTTATTTAGTATATATTGAGAAACCTCAGTTGTAAGAAATACCGGTTCAAGTGTTTCCTTTTTAAAGCCATCAATGTCAGAGCTTATCAAGGACCAGTATTTCTTTATCTCCCCTTGAATAAATCCAAAATATGACTGAATTCTTACAGCTGAAGCTTTTCTAATTTTAATGCTTTTTCTCCAGATTATAGATTGGCGCCTGTTTCTAACAAGCACAAGAATACTATCAGTTCTTTTGCCTTGCTCCAAAAGCTTCTGATATTCATCTATTAGTTTTTTTGTTTTCCCTGAACCTGTAGGTCCTTTAATAAGAACTGAATTTGGCATAAAAAACTCCCATAAAAGTTTATGGAAGAATTATACCATAAAATGTCCAAGAGTCCCACCGATTCATTCCTGGTGAGACTCCTGTTTTTGCAAAATTATTATAATCGGCTTCTTTTACTTGGAATTTGCAATAGCTTTAAAAACTAATCCAATACCGGCCGCAATAAGCCCAAACATTAAAATACCTTCATATAAGGATACTGGCTTAAAGAAAATATTAAGTCCCATAAGAATTCCAAGGAATATCGTAATAAGACCTAATATTGTGAGAATCCATCCGACAATAGATTTTTCGTTAAAAAATAATACCCCTATACCAATAATCAGCGGCAATATGACCAGTCCAAAAGGTGGATTTACTCCTATTATATCCATTAATGTAAACTTTGATGATAAAATTGTATTCTGAGTTACTAAAAAAGCACCCCCACAAAAAAGTCCTATTCCAAGAAGAAACCATACAAGTCTTGTCCCCGAAGAAGCCGCTTCTGTTCCGAGCAGCTCTTTTATTTCTTCATCAACCTTTAGTTCATCGTTTTCCTTAAGCTTATTGTTTTCCATAAAATCCCCCCAACAACAATATTAATAACCTACTTATCTATTGTGCTCATCCATATAAGCCTTCCGGTTCTTGAAATATAACCATAGCCCGCAGGAAGTGCGGTATTCGGGTCAACATATTGGACATAGGCTATTCCGCTCCTGAAATCTCCAGCCTCAGCAAATTGAGGCTTAATTACATAATTTCCGCTGTAATCAATGTATCCCCAAAGTCCTTCCTGCTTCACTTTCGCCAAGCCTTCTTTAAACATTCCTTCGCCGCTGCTGCCCTGACAATCAGCAAATCTAGCACCTATCACTGTTTTACCCGTCTTGTCAATAAATCCATATCCATCAAAGAATTTTACACATGCCAGCCCCTCATGAAATGTAAACATGCTGTCAAAGGTTGGGTTTATTACAATATTTCCTTTTTTATCTATACATCCGTATTTACCTTGGAGCTTTACACAGGCAAGCCCTTCTCTGAATGCATATGAAGCTTCGTCATACTGAGGTATAATGATGCTACCGCCAGCTTTGTCAATGTAGCCGATTTTATCCTGAACCTTGATACAAGCAATTCCATCATAAAAATCATATGCTCCGTCAAATTGAATAGAAATAACAACAGCACCTGTTTTATCAATATATCCATACTTTCCTGCTTTTTTTATTACAGCCAATCCCTCATGAAAGTCATAGGCATATTCATAAGCCGGCTTTATTACAACCGCACCAGCCTTATTAATAAATCCATACTGCCCATTCTTCTTTATTCTTGCTAAATTCTCATGAAAATCACAAGCATAATCAAATTTCGGAGATATAACATAAGTACCTTTATTATCTATATAACCATATAATTTATTAAAATTTTGTGCTGCTGCTAAGCCTTCATAAAAATCGCCAGCCATAGGGAACGCTGGTTTAATTACCTCCCTGCCTGCTCTATTTATAAAGCCGTAAATTCTTGCACCATTGGGAGCAGCTTTTACTATTTTAAATAATGCCTCTTCAGAGGTGTTCGCCCTGTTTAAAAAATCTTCAGCACCTCCAATTGGCTTCATCAATGCAATGATACCCATAAGCAAAGCCTGCTCTTTAGTTTGGTCAATAATCCTTTCATTATCGCTTATAATAATAAGATTATTATAATAAAATACCTTCTTGCCCAAAGCTTCAACCAAAGCCCTTAGTGGAAGAAAAGTTCTTTCATTTATAGACTCAGCAGGAACATCAATGACTGTTTCCTTATTATTTATGAATATCTTTTTACTTCTGAGTGATAATTTTACAGTCCTCCCATTTTGTTTTACGATAACCGTTTGTGTTTTACCCTCCCATTTTACATCTGCACCAATGCTTTCAGATATAAAGCGGACCGGAACAAGTGCCCTGTTAGCCTTTTGCACAGGACAAACCTGTTCGTTGGTAGTATCTACAAGGGTTTTATTTGTATTAACGTAAGCAATAGGACTGCCTATATAAAGTACAATCGAATTCTCCAGCCTTTGCCGCACAGTCTTGGGGAGATCAGAAAACGCAAACACAAAACTGCCTTTAATAGTAAAAATTAAAAGCAATAGCAATAATACTTTAAAACAAAACCTATTTCTGTTGATAATACCCACCCCCAGAAAATTATATGGATTTGTAACTATGCAATTAGAATATTTTCTCAAGAACAAATATGATAAGACCTGCAAGTACTGCACATATAGGAATTGTCATTACCCAGGCAACAACTATATTCTTAGCTACACTCCACCTTACCGCTGACAATCTTTTGGTTGCGCCAACTCCCATTATTGAAGTAGATATGACATGTGTGGTGCTAACCGGAGCATGCATTGCTGTTGCCGTTAGAATAATTGCCGCTGCAGCTGTTTCTGCCGCAAAGCCGTTTACAGGAGTCAATCTCGCCATATTCAAGCCCATTGTTTTAATTATTCTCCGACCTCCAAGCGCAGTCCCCAAAGCCATTGTAATAGCGCATGCTATCCTTACCCAATTAGGCACATCAAAAGTTGTAAGTGCCCCTGAACTAACCAACGCCATTGTTATTATTCCCATTGATTTTTGAGCATCATTACTTCCATGGCTAAATGCCATTGATGCAGCAGAAATAATTTGTGCCTTGGAAAAAAACTTGGTTACAAATCGCGGTGTTGCTGCCCGCAGTATCCAAAGCAAAAGAAGCATCACTAAAAAGCCTACAATAAATCCTAAAATAGGAGATAAAATGAGCCAAAGAATTATTTTCATTAAGAAGCTGTACCAAGAAACAACTGCAAATGTTCCTTTATATACAATTGCCGCTCCAAGAAGGCTTCCAATGAGTGCATGTGACGAGCTGCTGGGTATCCCAAAATACCAGGTTATTAAATTCCAAATAATTGCCGATATCAACGTCGATACTATCACAAGCGTCGAAACAGATGTTGGGCTTACAATGCCACTTCCAATTGTTTTTGCAACTCCAGCACTTACCAATGCTCCTGCAAGATTCAATATCGCCGCCATAGTTATTGCTGTACTAGGCCTCAACACTCTTGTTCCTATTGATGTAGCTACAGCGTTTGCGGTATCGTGAAAACCATTTATAAAATCGAAAGCAAGAGCGAGAACGGTGATTATTATTACTCCCGTCATAACTTCACTAGGCATGCTTCATTACCACTCCCTCTATTGTATTGGCAAGATCCTCACAAGAATCGAGAGTGTTTTCCAAGAATTCAAATATCTCTTTCCATTTAATTATCTCTATAGGTTTGGTTTCCTCTGCAAAAAGCTTTGTAACTGCCTCTCTGTAAATTGTATCTCCCTCATTCTCAATACGGTTTATTTCAACAATCTTCTTATAAAGCTGTTTAGTATTTTTAGTATCTTTTAGAGCTTCAGTCATATATTGAATTTCTTTTGCCGCTGTGATTATAAGCTCAGTTATTGTAATTGCTTCTTGCTTAGAATTTTTTATACCAAATATAAAAATACTATGAGCTGTGTCTTCAATATAATCCAGAATTTCGTCAATTTCTTTCGCAATCTGGTAAATATCCTCCCTATCAAGCGGAGTAATAAACGATTTGTTTAATTGGGAAAGAATTATATGGGTATTCTCGTCTCCTTCTTCCTCAATTTGCTTCATTTTGTTTACTTTTTCCTCCAGGCTTTGTGAAGGCTCTGCAACTATTTCTTTTAGCAAGACCGCCGCCTCATAAACCTTGTTTGCCGACTGAACAAATAAATTAAAAAAAGTATCATCCTTTGGGAAAATTACCATATAAAACCTCCATTATATACAAAATTAATGTGACTATATTTAATTATACAGTAAATAATTTGGTAAAACAAATCATTTGCTTTTAACAGGAATGCTCTGGTTTATTGACAATGGCACCTGAATATTATTTTCAATGAACTCCTTATGTATCCTCTTAATAAATTCATGCTTTATAATGTATTGGGCTGAAAATTCTTCTGCCTTCATCACAACATTGAAACTGATTCCAGTATCAGAAAAAGAATTAAATCTCACAACTGGTTCAAATTCTCTGACTGCTCCTTCAATCTCATCTCTGACACTTTTTGCAGTATTAATGCTTATTTTCTCCACCTTATCAAGGTTGTTATCCCTGCTTACACATATAGATACAGAAAACGGAATCTGCTTGTCCGGGGTACTGAAATTAGTTATCGCTACAACCGCGAGCTTTTGATTTGGTATAATAATAAGATTATCATTTGATGATTTTATTATTGTGTCTCTCCAGGTTATGTCTTCAATATAGCCTTCTTCTCCCGAATCAAGCCTGATATAATCCCCCGGCTTGACCTGCCTTGAAGCAATAAGGTTTAATCCTGAAAAAAGATTTGTCAGGGTGTCTTTTAAAGCAAGAGCTACTGCAAGACCTCCAACTCCCAACGCTGTCATTATTGGTGTTATGGAAACACCTAATGTATCTAATATCAGTAAGCTTCCAACTATAAAAATTATTATCCTTGCAATATTGCCTAATATTGATGTAGCAGGAAGTGCACTTTCCTCTTTATTTGAAAAAATACTAATCAACCCGCCAGCAATATTTGCAACAATTATTGTTACTAATACTATTCCAACAATAAGCAAAACCTCTGATACTGCCGTCACAACTTCAGGTTTAATTGGTATGCTTATAACGGCTCCATAAACACCTGCGATAACAAATAGCAAAAGGATAGGTCCCTTGCTTGTTCTTATCATTTCATTAGTACGAATCTCATTCAGGGCTGAATTTCTCTTCAAATGTCTTATTACTATTTTTTCAAAAATAATTCCAACTAAATATGCGCCAATAATATATATTAGTGGTAAAAAAGTCTGTAGTGACATTAATATATTATCTCTAACCACACAAACTCCCCCTTCAAAGGTTTAAAAACCTTTTTTACTTCAAGATAAATATTCTCAATCCCATCCCAAATAAGCTCTTACTTTTTGGTCAGGCTTTTTATATTTAATAACCTCTTCCATTGCCTTTTCAAGAATACCATCAAGCTCACTCTTTTGAATTGTATTAAGCTTGCTTTCCAATCCAGGGCTTTTCATAACAAATTTAGGAACATCTCCACTTTCGTCAACATCAATCTTAATTGTGTCTCCTGAATATTGATAGCATCTGTAACTGAATTCCTCCATTAGTTTTTCATATACTGTTAAGTTCTTCATGTTGTGTCTCCTTTTGTTTTTTATTTTTGCTATTAATAAGATATAGCTCCCAAACATATAAGTCAATACTGTATTATTCCACCATAAGATTAATTTTTTACTTGTTAATATGTAACAACTCTGTTAAACTGTAAAAAAATTAAACCTAATCGGAAGGAGTTACAATTATGTTTGATATAAACGTACGCGAGCTCAAGGAAAACATTTTTAAACAAGCTATAGTTGAACATCAGCAGGCATTAAATTTCTGTCATGAGCAGGTAGCCAAAGATGCGACACTAAGCGAAGAAGAAAAGCAAACAAGAGCTTCTTCATTACAAAGCATATCAAATGCGGTTCTTGCTTTAAATGTGACAGTTCAGCTAATAGAAGAGAATAATAAGGCTATTTGGAATAAATTAATTGAATTAGGCGTCGTAAAAGAATAATAATTGCTCCCGCTTATCTTCAAGATAGGCGGGATTTTTTCATTTATAAAAGCTCTCCTACAGCAGTATTTTCCCCTTTGACTAATAGATGCTCTATAATTTTATTTTCACTTACCCTTCCAATTATTTCATTATCCTGGTTGAAAACCACTGTAATAATAAGATTCTTTCTATCTATCTCCCTTATTAATCTTATCAAGCAGGTTGATTCAATAACCGCAGAAAGCTTTATATCAATTATCTTATTTTTTTTAAATAAATTTTTTTTATTCAAAATATATAAAAATGATTCTGCAATACTGCATCTATCATCATAAAGAATAAATCCCAGAGCATAAAAGCTTACAAGTAAAATTATAAAATTCCCTGAAAGTATGAACAGCAGTATGCCTAAAATAAAAAAAATCGAATTCAGAAGCTTTGAGATATACGTGCAAAAGCTCGCACATTTTATTATTCCAATATTCTGCGACAAGATAATCATTAAAATACGTCCCCCATCAAGCGGAATAATCGGAAGCATATTAAAGCACACAAGAAAAATATTTACAAAGATGAAATTGATGATTACGCTCGTATTTTCATCCGGGAAAATCTTGACTATTAAAAGTAAAGAAATGCAAAACAACAAATTAACAGCCGGTCCTGCCAAAAGCAGGATTATCTCTCTAATCGGAGACAGCCTCCATAGTCCGGTAATTCTGGCAGCAAAGCCTATCGGAAGAAATTCTATTTCTTTTACATCAAGCTTAAATTTTTTTGCGGTTAGAACATGTGCAATTTCATGAAAAAATGCAGAAAAATATGCAATTGCATATAATTCCAACTGCCCTGAAAAAAAAAGAACTGCTGCAACAGGGATTATAAAAAGATTGAAAGAAATTTTCATACTGAAAGCTTCCTCTGATTATTTGTTTTATGACAGCTTTGATAAATCATTTATATATGTTCAGCAAATATCCCGGATCAACTAACCTGCCGTCTCTCCAAACTTCAAAATGAGTATGCGGTCCCGATGACAATCCTGTACTCCCGACCTTTGCTATTATTTGTCCCTTAGTTACCTTTTGCCCCTTAGCAACCAGTAATTTTGAACAATGTGCATAAACTGAAACAATATCTTTTCCGCTCTTGATTTTTATATAGTTACCGAATGTAGTTCCTTTTCTGGACTCAATAACTTCTCCGGCAAAAGCAGAATGTATCGCTGCGCCTGTTTTGGCTGAAATATCAAGTCCCGGATGAAGCTCTTCTTTCTTGGTTATCGGATTTATTCTCATTCCAAAACGTGAAGATAAGGTACCCTTTACAGGAAAAGCAAGCCTATATTTTGACTTTACATATTTGACATCAATATCCATAGAATTCATACTGCTAAATACCGGCACTATTTCTTTATTAGTGCTTTTGCTTGAACTGGTAATAGGTACGGCAGCCTTTTGTTCTGCTTCAGAAGCCTTATCCTTTGAGGAAGCTTTATCGGGCACTACCTTCTGCACATTTTGGACTTTATCTTCTGTTTTTACTTTTTCATTTTTATTAAAGAATGTTTTGGTATAATCAACAGCTTTTAAGTACCATATGTTTATGCCTTTATATACGCCAGTCCAATCAATACTGTTTGACATACACTCATTTATTCTTTTTGTTACATCCTTTGTAAAGGGGTTGTCTATTCCCCTTACAGACACAATTGATATCAGTATCAAGCAGCTTGCTATTAGTTGAATAAATATCTTTCTATAAGCTCTTAGGTTATAAATACGAATTTTTTTCTGTTTTCTGCGATAGCTAGTATTTTTTTGTGCTGCCGTTTTTCTTAATGCTTCTTCCATGTCCACACCTCCCGGTTAATACATTTATATTTTGGGTAAACCGGAATTAGAACACTAAAAAAGAAAGCTTTGTGAATTCACAAAGCTTTCTTTTTTAGGCTAATCTTATTGCAATCTAGGCTTTTGCTCTCATTGCTTCTTCAAACAGTTCACCGAACAACTTAAATGCCGCGGCAATTGATTTGGCATCCTCTGATACTTTAACAAAATCAAATAATGGCATCCAGAAAGTTTCCTCATGTTTCTCGAATGTTTCATCTGCTTCAAGTGCTGCTACTTGAATTCTCCCCATAATCCTTTTAAGATTTGATTGGATACAGCTCCCCTGTCCTTCTCCTACCTCGATTATTTCTCCCTTAGAAATAGATGAGGACATAAGTTCAAGCGTAAAACCGTTCAGACCAAGTACTTTTCTTGCAAGAACCTCGATAACTCCATTTACCTGTCTGTAAATAACACAAGTTTGTCCACAAGGGAATGCACCATTTTCCTCAATAATTACCGGTACTGGATACCCTAGTATGTCCACCATCACAATTTCATAGAATTTGCCGTCTTCCCGTGCAATCTTGAAAGTTGCTGGTTGTTCCTCTGAAACTACATACACTTTGAGATACCAGCCTCCGCCTAAGTTAAAGCAGCTTTCTTGCATCCTTTTTACCTCCTAATTCTTTTTACTTCCTTCTAGCCTAACCTAAGGCTATTTTTACCTAGCAATATGTTTTTTTCTTAAATTCATTATCTTTTTTAGATTATAATAAAAGCAAAAAAGTTTCAAGAGAAATATTTATATAAATCTGAAGTTTTCATTTACGCGAACTAATGTTCTTGTGCTATAATTATATTGCTGTCTTTGGCAAGTAGCCTCCTTAAGTAGAAGGGAGGTGAAATGTTTGGCTACGATTCATAAGAAGAAAAAACATAAGAAACCAAAGACAGTTGACTGGAAAAGCATTCTTGAAATAGTTAAGGCAATTGCTAATGTGATTGTTGAAATTATGAAGAAACTTTAAAAGTCAAAACCCCGAAGTTGGCGCTTCGGGGTTTTAATTTATTGGCTACGATTCATTTTATTCCGCAACTTTGTTGCTTAATCATATTATAACCGATTTTTTCTGAAAGCGTCAAATAAATTTTTATGCTTCAAAAATACTGGTTGAGTATATTTAAACATTAGCAAATTTTCTATTTAGAATGTCATGACCTTCTGCAACTGCCTTTATATCACTCTTCATATCTTCTACCAAGACACCCATATGATTCTTGACTTCTTCAACTTTCTCATCAAATTTCTTTTCTGTTTTATCTACATTTTTTTCAAACATATCTCTAATCATTTCATCATTATCCATCTTAAACTGCTTCCAATTCGAAACTTGATTATTATTATATCACAATAGTTCATATTTTAAAGTACTAACTTTTAGTTGCTACACATGTAATACTGTACCCTAAACAGCCTCCTGGGTCACCTCATAGGGCGCATTCCTTTTACGCATTAATTCAATAACTTTTTTCACAGTGTTAGATTCGTTCATAGATGATTCTCCAAAGATAAGGGTTATTTATTTACCACCTTAAGCCCTACCCCAAAGCAGTAGTTACTTTTATAAGATTTCTCATTCTTGATATTACCAATATTTAAGATAAAGTTTGTAGTTAACAAGAGAAGAATATTTCAGGTTTTTCTTTTTTATTATTTCCTTAGTATTTTTTTATTCTGGTCAGTAAATGTCGATAATAGAAAAAATGTTTCAAATCACCTTTCTTGTTTGTAACCTTCAGTTTAATTTTTCATATTATGTATACTAGGTAACTAACTTACCGTTTCCATAAAAAATATTATAATGAGGTGAATTAATATGGCGATAAGACATTATGTTTTACTTGCGACCGATGGTTTTATTGACCTGCCGAATGTACCTGATCTTTGCACTGCCGATAGAACACCCATATATGTTTTTGGTTTTGTAGGAGGTCTTTTTAAGGTTAACAATAAGGTTGTAAATCCTGTTCTTGACTGGTTAAATCCTGGGAACTGGCAAACATTATACAATATGAGAGGAACAGCTACAATTCCATCTCCCATGATATGGGGAGAAGTAGGGGATCATATTTACATTACCCTGCTAAATATAGGCATGCTTAATCTTCCTAACTTCATGGATTTCCATACAGTTCACATGCATGGCGCACACGTAGCTACCCAGCTGGACGGCTTTCCCGAATCATCATTTGGTGTTCCAATGTGGATGGATCCAGCTACTCAACCTCCAAGTGCAACTTATTTCTTCCATCCGGAAGGCCCAGGAACCTATATGTACCACTGTCATGTTGAAGCATCAGAACATGTCCAGATGGGTATGTATGGTGCCTTGGTAATTTATCCGTCTATGGAAAGCCTTGCTGAAGCAGGGATAACACGTAGTTGCTGTGGACAATGGAAACTGCATGGGAAAGTACAACATCAAATCCCCAAAACTGCCACTAATAGAAATTTCGCATATAACGATATCAATACTTTCTTTGACAAAGAGTATGTTATGCTGCTTTCTGATATTGATTCAACATGGCATAATGCGGTTCTTACATCTGATCCTACCTTCAATCCGGTTAATTTTAAACCTGATTATTGGCTTGTTAATGGTCGGGCCTTTCCTGATACATTGCTTCCGCATCCTCAAACGCCTGCACCTGGAAGTGACCCTGACCTGGCGCAAATCAATTATGAATCCTATGTGCATGTTAACACCGGGGATAAATTCCTCCTTAGAATGATTAATATGGGTTATCAGGTGGTACCATGGCATATACATGGTTGGCATTTTACAGTAGTAGGAAAGGATGCTCATCCAAGCCCATTTTTAACCATCGCAGCAAAACTTAAACTTATGGAACATGAAGGACAGGAAATGGGATTTACCAATACTATTGGGTCAGGTGAGACCTACGATTTAATCTTAATGGCTGATGACAAACGGCCATTATATAGAGAATATATCGTAAAAGGTCAAGATGGTATACCATCCCTTTGCTCCCAGATGACAGATATTCAGGAAATTGACCCTGCGGCCATATTTGACATTCCAACTGAGCCGGTTAGCTGTCCGTCGCCCAATACAGTAAATTACGTTAATATTTGCCACGGCACGCAAGGTAATGATAGATTCTTTCCGCAGTTTTATCCAATGCATAACCATGATGACTATAAAGTTACAAATAATGGTGCCTACCCTGGAGGTCAGTTAACATTTATTCAAGCTGATGAACCTAAGCCTTGCGACAGCATAATGGATGACATAAAGAATCTATTCAACTTTGAAGAAGATAATCTAAATGAAAGCGGTATCGTTACTGAAGAATCAGAAGAGTAGAATATATTAACTTCCAATTAGTCTGTAAGGACATCTGTATAAAGGCAGGTGTCCTTACATTAGGGGTGATGACTCTTGAATTTTATAAAATGGTTATTAAAAATATGGCATGTAATCACTTATAAATTTAGAAAAGAGAAGGTATATATAAATCAAGCACGGTTAAGCGGCGCTGGAAGTTTCATTGATATTAGGTATCGTTTATCAAGACCTGATAAAGCACAAGGAAGATTTCCGGTTCATTTAATAGAAGAAGAGACGGGCCAAAGGTTTGAGCTAATGAGACTTACCAAATTTGGACCCATACAAACAAAACACAATAAATATCAACATACAGGAGTGCTTTTATTTCGTAACCACGATAATATTGTAAGACCGAATTCTATGGTTACTCTAGTTTTTGGTAAGCTTCATACCGAACACATAAGAATTATCTAAAAATGGTCTTAAGGTTTTTAGTGATTCGTAAAATTTCTCTTTTTTGCATTAGCAGTTATGTATAACATCCCATGCTAGATAACAGCCTCCTTCTGAAGTGTTCCTTAACAGTATCACACGCTAGCGTTTGAAGATTAGGCGACTTTTCCGCCGATTTTCGTCGGTGAAAAGCGGCATACAAAGAGGTTTGGGTCGCTCTAGAGCTATCTCTCAAAGGGGCACCCTTCGTACCCCTTTGCATCCCTTCTGCTTGCCCCCAAATTATTCTCAAAGAGCTTCTATTCTCCATCTTCTTTCATTTCCGCTGTCAGTTTAGCAGCAGCATCCATGCTGCCTAAACTTAAAATCTGCATCGTGCAGATTTTCCAGCTTCATTCTCTTCGCTTCCGCAAGAAGCTCTAGTGAAAATAATTTAATTGGGGATTGAGCTAGGTATTTCTTTGAAGGATATAAAATACTACAAAAATCCGTCCCTTTGTGATTTACAGCTTATTTGTATCAACTAGGGTATATTTCTAAACGTAAATGTTTAGAACCTTCTTCAAAAATCCATTTTATCAGTATCCTTTTGCTCTCAAACTTTTCACTTACTAAATTGCTATTACTCCTCAAAGAAATTTTATAACAATTATTTATCCAATTTCTTATTTCAACATTCTTTTCAAAGAAATTAGTAGAATCAATAATTTCTTTTAGCTCTTTGATATCTTCTTTACTATTATGGAAAAAGCATTCAAATGCAACACTTTTAACAGCTAATCCATTACCATATATGTACAAATCAAACATTCCATTACTACTACTTGAAACTATGCTTACTTCATTAGAGCTTTCTGTAAATATTTTTTTATCTTTGTCGTTAAAAACAAAATTTCTAGGGCTCTCTTTAAAGTATTTAATTATCTCATCTAATGGTTTCCCTAAATCACTATATTTTGATTTTTGAGTGGCTATTAAATCCTTATTAAATAAATATTCATAGCAAACTATTAATCCAGATAATATTATTAGTATTACAATAAACAATAGCACCATTTTTTTATTCATTTTCTCCTCCCCATATCATTATTTTTCCTACTTATTTCTATTTATTCTAATGTCTTCTGCTGCATCTGCTGTATTATATCCATATGGAGTTAACGTAAATGCTTTATTAATACTTATATTATTTTGTTTACTCCAAATTTGAGCTCTATTTCCTGCACTAATAGTCCATTTATGCTTGTTTACTGGTTGTTTAACTCCTGCAGCTTCAAATACATTTACGCTAAAAGTTGTACAATTATTTTTGTCTAAGGTATAATAATATTTTCTATTATTTCCTAGTTCACTATTAACCTCATAGTTGTACGCATAATTGAATGCATTGAATCCAGTTTCTGGAGTTATATTTACAGGATATTCTTCATCATAAGGATGACCTTCATCTGATTTTTCATCTACCCTATTATCTTTTACGTTCCCTCTCACACCCTCTAAATATTTACTAATTTGATTGATAGGCTTAATCTGTTCATTTGGGTAAAACCCAAAAAGCCTTTCGGTATCATCTTTAAATCTTATTCCTACAAAAGTATGTCCAACTGGACCTTTAGCCTTAAAGTTAATAGCTTCTCTCGAACTGGGATTTGGAGTATCAACATACATTGTTAATTTAATATTATCGTATGAATTATATTTTTTAGATAAAGAATCTAAATATGATTTATACTCAAGCCATTCTTTCTGATTATATTTTTCTGTATGTTTTGTTTTCTCAATTAGCATTTTTCTTTCATCGGCATTCAAATCTGGATTTGGCACTTTGCCCAATTGTTCTCTTAATTTATTAGCTTCTTTATGCGCATCATCTTGTAATATCCTCAAAGATTTAATTAATAATGCATCTTTTACATTATTTCCTAGTCCATTCAAATCAATTTTCTTATTAGATGCATTGCCAGAACTCTTTTTCATATTTCCTAAAGTTTTATTAATAGTTTTTTCATAACTACTCCACTTCTCTTTCTGTTCATCAATTTTCTGCGTAATCCATTTCATTTCCAATGGGTCGTGTCCATCAGGGTCAGTATACATTATTGGCTCATTATGACAATACACGTAAAGATTCAAGCTCAACGGGTCATCTATCTTTGTATACTGACGTTCATCTTCACTCAGGAACCTTGCCGTCTCAGGATCGTACATCCTCGCCATTAAGTAATACTTGCCAGTCTCACTGTCCCAGTAATACCCTGCAAAGAGGAACGGATTGTCGAAGCGGTCTGCATACACGCTGCCGTATACACTGTTGTATACGCTTCCTTGTACAGTCTCAGGATTACCAAATGCATCGTAGTAATAGCTTACAAGCACATCCTCATATACTGCCTCAGCAACTGTAGTCGTATCCCCATGTCCATTATAGAAGTAATACCCTGTTATATCATCCACAGTCCTGCTTATCAGGTTTGTACCAACTACATTTCTTGCCTTCTGATTTCCATCTGCATCTACTTCAAGTATTACCTTGTCCGCCTCTGTCAACTTACTAGCTCGCTATATCACAGTTTTTGAAAAACTTCGTTATGCTTCTCGATGAAGAAAACAGACGACGCGGGAAAAGGAACAGGGATGTTCCTTTTAGGCGCAATTGAGCATGGATGTGAATTTGTGCCGACCGCCAAAGGAGGTTTTTGAATTGCTAAGAGCATAGAAGGCTTTTCAATGTACCCTAATAGCCGCCACGGCAAGTGGCGACTTTTCCGCCGATTTTGGTCGGTCAAAAGCGGCATATAAAGAGGTTTGGGGCATTGAGCTATTAAAAAATAGGTGTAAAGAAGTCTTTTAAAAACATCTCCTTTTAGTTAACTAGTTCTTTTATACTTTCAATAATATATCCGGAAGGCACTAATTCTAAAAATCACTTGCCTATATAGTTTCTAATTCTTCAAAATCCACTCCAGTAATATCATTTATTTCTAACTGCTTCTTTAACCTTTCAGAAACTATAACATAAACAACTCCTTCCTTCAGTAAAAATATATCAATATCTTCATTTATCATGACTTTATTTAATACAGCTTTTCTTATAAACTTTATTTCTTCTAAACTATCTTCCCAAATTGCATAATCTGACTTTTCTCTGTTTAATGCTGGTATTGAGGTAAGGATATTTACAACATTATATTTTAAAACTTCCTCATTTTTTAACCCTTTTGTAATATTTACAGGAAACATTTGAATATTTTTTATGCTCATATCTTTAAATACTTTAACTGCTTTATCCGAAAATATAAGCCAACTAAGTACATTGGGAAGATAATCAACAGCAATACCTTTTTTTGAGTAAGTTAATCTAATACTCTCATCCCATTTATCAATGCTTTCTCCTCTCCATAACTTACGTAAGTCTAAACCCTTAATGTCATAATTATTAACTAGTATCAATTCTTTATTAGTCTCTTTATAGATTAAACGATAATATTTCATTTTTTATCCTCCATTATTTCTTATATGGGTTAAGCGAACCATTAGCAAGCTCATTTTTCATTAAGTTCAGTTCTGACCTTACAGCTTTCTCGAGAGTTTCTGTACCAGAAAACTTATTGTAAACAACATTTAATCTATCCCATACTTCTTGATGGTAAGCATTTGTATGTCTACCTTTATGGTTAGCCAAATTAATTAAATTATCAATATCCTTGCTAACATTAATTCCACTCTCTTTAAATGCCGGATGATTTTTGAAATCAAAAACTTTACTTTTGTCTGTAGCAATATGATGTTTCTCGGTCCCCAAAATTTTGCTATCTATCATATCGTCAAGCTTACTTTTTGCTATTGCATTTACTTCATTCTTAACTCCTTTTCCTGCTACATTTTTTATACCACCAACCATTGACATAGCTATATCATATGATTCCACGTCCTGCTTTGCTAACTCTATAGCCATTTGTAATTTAGCTTCATAATCTGGGTCATGTTCATTCGCCCTCAATAGTTTTAGATTAATCTTAGTCATATCCATTATAGAATTTGCTTTATTGTTTGCTTGCCATTCAATATTCCTATTTATCAAACTCTTAATCTTATAACCTATTGTACTCTGCTTTTTCTTTTGTTCTTCTTGGTATGCTTTTATTTCAGTAGCATGTCTTGTTTCATAATCTGGTCTCCAAATTTCATAAACGTTTTTACTTGCCCATGCTTTACCATATTTCTTTGTAGCATAATCCCAATCTACTTTTGCAAATTCTTTTCTATAACCTTCTGCAATATTATGCTGTTCATCTCTTAGTTTCACAAGAGTACTATAGCTTTTATCATTCTTTCCTAATTTCAATCCTTCAATTTTATTGTTATACTCACTCCATTTTTCTGTTGCTTTTATTATTGATTCATACGCAAATTTACCAAATCTATCTCCTTGGTATTTATTTGTCAGCATCATAATGTCATTCTTTTCAAGATGTCCATCAGGGTCAGTATACATTATTGGCTCATTATGACAATACACGTAAAGATTCAAGCTCAACGGGTCATCTATCTTTGTATACTGACGTTCATCTTCACTCAGGAACCTCGCCGTCTCAGGATCGTACATCCTCGCCATCAGGTAATACAGCCCTGTCTCGCTGTCCCAATAATACCCTGCAAAGAGGAACGGATTGTCGAAGCGATCCGCATACACGCTGCCGTATACACTGTTGTATACGCTTCCTTGTACAGTCTCAGGATTTCCAAATGCATCGTAGTAATAGCTTACAAGCACATCCTCGTATACTGCCTCAGCAACTGTAGTAGTATCTCCATGTCCATTATAGAAGTAATACCCTGTTATATCATTCACAGTCCTGCTTATCAGGTTTGTACCAACTACATTTCTTGCCTTCTGATTTCCATCTGCATCTACTTCAAGTATTACCTTGTCTGCCTCATAAAGATACCTTCTCTCCTCTCCGTCAACCGTCTTGGATACCCGTTTTCCTTCTCCATTGTAACTATTCTGAACTATCTTTCCTTCCGGTGTTTCAGTTCTTGTCAACCGATTTAGATTGTCAAAAATATTTATGGTTGTGAAGGTATTCTGATTGTATACATCCTCATATACAGACCTGTTTACGCTTAACTGATTTCCATTGTCGTCATATGTAAACATTACATATTCAGTCTGCTCTCCATCAATTGTGGTGCTGGTTGAAAGCAGTCTGTTCAAGCTGTCATAATAATATTGTATAACCCGTATATTTCCTATTGCTTCTCCATATACCTCATCATATACGCTTTGGGTTACTGTTTCTGTTGCCCTGTTGCCTGCCAAATCAAAGGTATATTCAGTTACTTTTCTATTTGGCTCTGAAACTGTCTCCAGTCTTTCAAGGTCGTCGTAGGCATAGCTCGTAATGCCTCTTGCATCTGTCTTCGATGTCTGATTGTTTGCACTGTCATAGGTATAGCTGAATGATTCTATTTCTGTCTGGTCGGACCTTTTGTTAACCAGTGTATGCAGTGTGTTATCTTCATAATAGGTGTATTCCTCGGTTGAGCCATTTGGATAAGTGACTTTTTCCAGTCTTCCATTATCATAATAGCTGTATATGGTTGTTTCTCCGTCAGCTTCTACCTTGTACAGTCTTCCTGCTTTGTCATATACCTTCTTTGTGGTGTTGTTCTTTGAATCTGTGGTTCTTTCTGCAACCTTTCCTGTCCCTTCAATTATATCATATTCATATCCTGTTGTTCCAATTTCTGGCACTGTTTTTTCTATTACTCTGTTTATTTGGTCGTAAATCCTCTGGGTTGTTCCTGTTCCATCAGTCATAGTCAGCTGATTACCATTATTATCATAAGTATACTGTATGCTGATACCTTCTGCCTGCTGTGATATGAGCCTTCCATGTATATCATATTCATTTGTTGTGGTTATACCATTTCTATCTGTTTTCTGCACAAGAGCTCCATTGATATTGTAGGAATATGTTTCTTCCTTTCCTTTTGCGTCAGTCATCTTTTTAGCTTTGTTTGCAGGATTGTATTCATATGCTGTGGCATTTCCCTTTGCATCTGTTTGCGTAAGCATATTTCCATTCAGGTCATAGGTATAATTTGTTGTTTCATTCTTTGCATTTGTTACGCTTACAAGTCTGCTAAATTCATCATAGGCATAAGCGGTTGTCTTTCCTCTTCCGTCGGTCTTGGTTTCTATATTTCCAATATCGTCATAAGTCTGACTTGTTGTATGCCCCTCCGGATTTGTTGTTTCAAGAAGTCTGCTGTTTTTATCATATGAATACCGGGTAAGGTTGTTTAATGCATCATATGACCGCGTCTGTAACCCATTGTCATTGTATTCCAAGCTTTGGATGCTTACACCGTAAGGGTCTTCCTTTTTAATCAGACGATTTAGAGGATTATATACATTGGTAAATGTGTTTCCTCTCCAATCTTGTGTTGTGAGGAGATTTCCGTTTGCGTCATATGTGTAGGTGGTTGTCTGGTATACCGCATTGGTTACTGTTTGAAGCCTGTTTAATCCATCATAGGTCTTTATTGTAATATTGCCGTTTCCATCTGTTTCAAATCTTTTGTTTCCATTCTTATCATACCTGATTGATGTTATTATTGCTTCACTGCCATCCGCTTTTTGCTGTGTATGGCTTGTTTGCCTGTTCATGCTGTCATGTGTATAAAGATTTACCACGCCCTGTGAATCACTTTGCTTTTTAAGGTTTGAAATACTGTCATACTGGTATGTTATTGTGTTTTCAGGTACTGATTCATCTCCTGCCAATACAGTCTTTCTTAGCTTGTTAAATGCATTATATTCATAGACTGTTGTATTTTGGTTTCCATCGGTAGTGCTTAATTTGTTTCCTGCAAGGTCATATATACTGCTTTCAATTGTTTGCTCAGGGTCATTTATTGTTTTCCTTATGGATAGTGATGACAGGTTATTGGCATCATCATAGCAGTATGTTTTTATTACACCCTTTGCGTTTGTTTCTGCAATTTTTCTTCCTGCGCCATCGTATTCATATTTTGTTGTATAATTCAAGCTTCTGTCTTTTGACACAGGGTCAAGAACTGTAAGTACTTTCCCAGCAAGGTTGTAGGCATATTCGGTTCCGTATCCCGAATCGATTTTTGCTTGTACCGTTTCTCCGCTTCCTGCATTGTATCCTAATGCATCAAGCTCTTTTACCACATTACCTTTGCTGTCATATTT
>JBLMYQ010000026.1:0-24645 GCA_050258375.1 Deltaproteobacteria bacterium
AGTAGCTTAAGACCCCTCTATCTCCCCTACAAAAGGGGATGAAAAGCCTGTATCTGAAGGGGTATAGGAATGAATAATAAGGACTTGAAGAAAAGAGGATTAGTTAAATGAGGCTTGTATTGGGTTTTCTGTAATGTTTGAACCGTCACCCCTTACCCCTCCTTGTTTCAATTCATTTTATACAGCTCCCGGTAAAGAACTCCGATATCTATACCCTCAAAAACCATATCCTGATAAAGCTTAAAAAGATGCTCCTTTCCATCCTCCAGATGATATGAACTTATTCCGTGGTTTATTGATAATACTGCTTCCATAAAAGCAGCAAGATGATCGCAAACACGTATCATTTTACCATCAACCGGCGAAAATTCTTCTTTGTTTAGCTCTTCGCCAATCCTCTCCACCTTTTCTGGCATTCCTTCCTTAAGTACCTTGTTATCGAATTCGTCCTTGATAAAATAATTTATTTCCTTCTGCATATCATCCGAAAGCAGAGGCATTATCCTTTCTTCCATCTGCATATCTTCATATTCCTTGATTATTTCCTCAAGCCCTTTTACTGAACGCTTTATTGGCGAAACAATATCTCTGGTAAGTACTTCCGGAAGGTCATGAAATAACCCGGCAAAAAAATTATTGTAGATTCTCTTATTGCAAGCGCCTAATTCATTAGACATAAAATATGAAAGAACTGCAACTATAAACATGTGACCTAAAACAGAAGTCTCAGGAACCCTTGGAGATTGAGCCCATCTTCTCTGAAATCTTAGCTGCCCGCAAATATCAATAAACCCATACGTTTTTTTCTTAAGTGAGATTTTTTGAACTCCGGCAAGCTCATAATAATCCTCAATTTTATTCTCTATATCCTCTTTCGTCTTTTCTATTCCATAAAGAAACGGAGCCGTATTGTATATGAGGTTGAACTCCCAGCTGGTAGCCAAATAATGTGCTGCACCAAGAATCCTCTTTTCAAGCTTTGAATAATCGGGGTCAGACAAATATTTTTCAAATTTAATCTCAAAGTCACCAGGCAAATCCCTTATGTCGCTTTTCAACCGTTCCAGAACCCATGAATTTAGCTTTTCTCCCTTTTCAGCCATCATTTTATGAAACACAGGAGGTTTTATGTCTGTAAGTATAATTCTGTGAAAGAACTCAAAAATCGCTCCCTCAATCAGGTCTGTCCAATTAATATTTATTCCCTTTTCGCTCTCTTCAAACTTTGCAAGCACATAGGCAATTATCATTTTATGAGCCTGTTTGTCCAATTCGGTAAAATCAAAAGGTCTTGGCAGGTCATTCCACCTATATATACTTGCTGATTCATAAATTTTCTTTATTATTCCGGCAGACAGCATTTTCTTCACCCCTAAACATAAATATTATCATATTGAAATGGCGTTAATACTTTTATTTTATTAGGAACCACCTTTATATTGATAGGAAAAGGAGGTCCCTTTTCCCCATCAATGTCAGTAGAAACATCACTATCGCAGTCAATTTTCATTTCATTTGTTTTAAAATGAATTACATTAGAATTTTTTACATGTTCTCCATTAATAACTGTAATAAATAAGTGAATCAATTCGTGTATCTGACACTTTTTGAAAACAATTACTTCCAAAAGACCATCGTTAACTGATGCAGAAGGTGCTATTTTATTGAACCCACCCGCTGACTTTCCATTCATAATCAGCATAAAGAATATTTCGCCTTCAAAGTTCTTTTCTTTACTTATAATTCTCACACTAATAGGTTTCAGCTTGGGCAGATTGCTTATACCGTTTATGTAATAGGCTAAAACACCCAGAATATTCTTGAATTCACTGTTTGTTTTATGGCTTGTATCAATAATACCTCCCAAGCTTGCAACATTTATAAAATATTTTTCATTAAAAAGTCCGACATCCGAATAAGAGTAATTGTCCTTTATAAATATATCCACTGCCTTTTCAACAGAATTTGGAATATTAAAGTATTTTGCATAATCATTAGAGGTTCCAACAGGAAAAATACCCAAGGGTAAATCAATATTGTTTTTTATAATTGCATTAACAGCCTGATTTATTGTTCCGTCTCCCCCAGCAACCAATATTTTTTCATACTCATTCTGATTCATTAAAGACAGCACTTTATCTAATGATTTCTTTTTGTTTGTCCTGTATGGTTCTACCTGTAAGCCCTTTCTTTGAAATCTGTCAATTATATAATCAAGATAATTTTTAAAAGTACCGCTGCCTGCAACAGGATTATAAATCAATTTTACTTTCATAAAAACACCTTCCTCAAGAAACATAAGCTTCAGAATACTACGCCAAAAGATTTTTACAAATTTCTCACCCTATTTTTCACTGTTCATTCTTTAATTATAACATTAAAATTTTATTATGAATCTCAACTTTACTTTTTAATAATAAATATTATATCTGTCACTTTTATGCTCTTTTTAGGCACTACTTTTCAATTAGATACTTCCAGTAGCGTTTAGGCATAAATTGCTTTTGAAGCCTTGGGTTTATCTTGCTTTTAATTGCAATACTATTAAAAAACTCTTTCCACAAGCTTTGTACGTTTTCTTCATCATTATCCAGAGCAATAACCTGATTTGCTGTAAAATCAGATATTATCCATTCACTGCAGTTGTAAACTACCGCAGTATTTCTCTTTACATCGTGTATGATAAAATTTTGGTCATTGAAACGCCTTGAAAAATGAGGGGCAAGCAAGCCAATAATATTATAGTCAGGCTCAATCGGAGCATAATAAATATTCCCCTTTATCTTTCTGAAGCGTATCAAGCCAAGCATTCTGTGCTTTTCTTTAGTGACTTTTTTAAAAACAGTATGCACATCCAGAACCTTCTGCTCCGACAAATAAAAATTAACCTTTCCTCCAAGCTTCCATCCCAGCCTTAGGTATTGATAAATCATGGTCGCTGACTCAGGAAGCTCTGAAAGAAATACACAATAGACTTTTTGAAGTACTTCATAGGATATCTTTTTTATTATAGAATCGTATACCTTATCAGCTTTTAAACAGTCTGTTTGAATTAGTATTTTTTTAATCAGCAGATTTTCCTGATAATTAGTCTGAGATACTATTGAATCAGGCGGCTGACTCTGGTAATACGCTTCATACACAGCCGTTAACAGTCCTTCAAAGCTCCCATCATAGACATAGCAAATCTGATTTGCCTCCACTTAACTCACCACCTAGCCCCCTCTCTTTGCAATAGAGGGGGAAAAGAAATGTTTTTATAGTCATTTTTCATAAAGTATGTAAATCTACGTCAAGAACATAGAAAGCTGTTCCCAGTTGTAACGCTGTTCAAGCAGCTTAGGAGCCTCATCACCAGCAAGTGCCTGCCGGATTATCTTTTCATTGAAACCAAGCTCATTATAGTACTTGCCATTACATGTAATAAAGAATCTGGCCCGCTTTAAAACTACGCCCATATTTTTAAGATTATCATAACTCAAAAAGCTCATCCTTCTGGCTTGAACAATACGAATGGCCGACCTTACTCCAATTCCCGGTACCCTGAGAAGCATCGCATAGTCAGCTTTATTCACTTCCACAGGAAAACACTGAAGATTTCTAACAGCCCAATTTGCTTTAGGATCCATACCTATATCAAAATCAGGCTGCTCTTCATTTAATAATTCATTTGCGCTGAAGCCATAATATCTTAACAACCAATCAGCCTGATAAAGTCTATGCTCTCTTAACCTTGGCGGATTAGAAACGGCAGGGAGATTAGGGTGATTTGAAACAGGTATATAAGCTGAGTAATAGACCCTTTTTAATTTAAATTTATTATACAACCCTTCTGTAAGTCTTAATATATTCAAATCCCTATCCGATGTCGCCCCAATAATCAATTGCGTGGACTGTCCTGCCGGAACAAACAAAGGCGCTTTTTTAAACAACTTTTTTTCTTCTTGTTTTTCAATAATTTGATTATTTATAAAATTCATCGGTTTAATAATAGCCTCTTTCTTTTTCTGCGGAGCAAGCAGCTTAAGCCCTTGTTCCGAAGGAAGCTCAATATTTACACTCATTCTGTCTGCATATATACCCGCCCGTGCAATAAGCTTGGAATCTGCTCCCGGAATTGCCTTCATATGTATATAGCCGTTAAACCTGTATTCCTCTCTAAGCTTTTTTACAACCTCAATCATCAGCTCCATAGTATAATCCGGGCTTTTTATAATACCCGAGCTTAAAAAAAGACCTTCTATATAATTTCTTCTATAAAACTCTATCGTAAGATTTACAATTTCATCAGGTGTGAACTCTGCCCTGGGAACATCGTTTGTCACTCTATTCACACAATAAGCACAGTTATAAATACAGTAATTTGTAAGCAAAATTTTCAATAATGAAATACACCTGCCGTCATCTGCCCAGCTGTGGCATATTCCGCTTATGTGACTGTCTCCTATACCACCACGCACATTCTTTCTTGTACCCCCACTGGATGAGCAGGATACATCGTATTTAGCCGAATCTGACAGTATTTTTAGCTTCTCTTGCAACTCCATAAGCTTCACCTTTTAAATATTTTGTATGTAAATATTACCATACGAATATTTAAAAGTCAAACATTTGTTCGCGTTTCTATGGCTTTTTTATTAAAATCTCACGTCTTTCTTCGTCACAAAATTTTATGCTTCCGTGTTATATACTTGGAAGGAGCTGAAAATATGAAATATGCATTAGAAATTAAAAATTTAACAAAGAGGTACAAAAACTTTAGGGCAGTAAACAATTTAAGCCTGAATGTTCCGGAAGGGAAAATTTATGGCTTTCTTGGCAGAAATGGAGCTGGCAAAACAACTACAATCCGTATGATTATGGGTCTTATTAAGCCAGACAGCGGACAAATACATGTCTTAGGCAAAGATATTCAGCAAAATAGGCTCTGGGGAGCAAAAAATATAGGCTCAATTATTGAAACGCCCGGATTTTATGAGAACCTTACAGCAGTAGAGAATCTGGACATAACTGCTGCTATGTTTAAAGTAAAAAAGAAAAGAATTGCAGAGGTTTTAGATATTGTTAACCTTTCCAGCTGTGAAACAAAAAAGGCAAGGGATTTTTCACTTGGCATGAAACAAAGATTAGGAATTGCGAACGCACTTATTCATTCCCCCAAGATTTTAATACTGGATGAACCTACAAACGGACTTGACCCTGAAGGAATAAGGGACATGAGAGATTTTCTGCGAATGCTTTCTGAAAAGCATGGAATTACAGTTATGATATCCAGTCATATTTTAAATGAAGTCCAGCAAATAGCTGATTATGCAGGAATAATTGATCAAGGCAGCTTAATCGAAGAAATGGACATTCAATCAATAATAGAAGGAAATCAAAGCTATCTTCTTCTGGAGGTTGATAACCCCCAAAAAACACTTGCCATCTTAAAAGACCTTGGATATAAATATCTCACCGAGCAGGATTTTATCAGGGTTTATTGTAATAAAAGCTGCAACAGCATATTAAACAGAAAGCTTGTAGAAGCAAATATATGTGTAAATAGCTTATCTTCAATATCGCAGACTCTGGAGGAGAGATTCCTCTCAATAATTGCCGAAAAAAATACTGATGGAAAGGAAGCTTGCAATGCTTAACCTGTTAAAATGCGAATTCAAAAAGTTTCAAAAAACCTATATAAACTCACTTTCATTTTTGGGAATGCTATTCCCAGTTATTCTTATAACCTTAATGTTTATAGTAAAGAAAGCTGATTTTATTGAACACAAAACCTACAACTGGGAATATTTCAATTCTCAGTTAACGATAATGCTTGTTTTTCTTATTGGTCCAATTATTACTTCCTTCATTGCTGTTTTTTCGGTTTTTTATGAATATCAGGAAAAGACCCTAAAGAATATACTTTCATCCCCAAACAGTAGAACCTTACTTATTTTGACTAAAATCGTTTATGTTTCGCTCTATGTTCTTCTGCAATATGCTGCCGTTGCTGTGATAAATGTTTTATGCGCATTACTTTTAGGCTTTGATTTTAGCATTGCTTCTGCTTTAGAAAAATGTATTCACCTTGTAGTTGCAGGTTTTACAACAATCATACTTGTTCCGTTTATGATGTTTCTTACTTTGCTTGCTAAAAATTTCATCCCACCTCTGGTTATTACTGTTGCAGGAACCATCTCAAATGCTATCTTAATGAACTGGGAAAAATCTTATCTTTCGCCATGGGCAAATCCGGCAAACTTCATTTTTATAATGAAAAAATCATTAAAGATGGATATTATGCTTCCTATTACCTGTACATGTGTTTATTTTATCCTCTTTATGATTATTACAATTGTATATTTTAATAGGGTTGATCAATGCTGAAAATTTTTGTTATATAATATGTCATATAATTGTGTAGTTAAGTGTTAATCATATAGAAGCAGGCGAATTTTTCATAATGAAAGGAGGAGTTATCATTCATTCATTGTTATTCTTCAATAAACCATCAAAGCCAGAGCAGAAGCCTAACTTTGATTCAGATTATGCAAAATATTATAATCAGGTTTTTAAACATACGGCTTTCTTAACAGGCAATATACAAGCCGCCGAGGATATTACACAGGAAACCTTTATAAAATTGTACAATTCTCCTCCTTCACATTCAAATACCATTGCCTGGCTTACAACAGTAGCAACCAACCTTGTGTATAATTACTTAAGAAATGAAAAGGTTAAAAAAAATAAAGAGCCATCAGTTTATGAGAACGATGCAAATAAGGTTATTTCAATTGAAGATACTGCAATAAGAAATCATGAAATAAGATTAATTAGAAAAGTGCTAAGCTCAATGGAACCCAGAGACAGACTTTGTCTTCTGCTTAAATTTTCAGGATATAAGTACAGCGAGATTGCTGAAATAATAGAAGTTGAAGCATCCTCTGTAGGAACCATTATTTCAAGGTCACAATCAAAATTCAAACAAAAATTTTCAAAGGAGGTGCAGGATTAATGAAATGTTTTGAAGATGGAATACTTCAGGCATATCTCGATGGAGAGCTTGAAATAGATACCAAAAAACAATTGGAAAACCACCTTTTAGTTTGTTCAAAATGCAAAGACTGTCTCAACCAACTTAAGGCTAATGATGATTTTGCTTTTGAGAAGATTAATTCTTATAAACGGTTTACTTTTGACAATATGCATTCTATACGAGAACCTGTAGTTTCAAAATTTAAAAATAAATTAGGTTATACAAATTCGAAAGGAGAACAAAGCTTTATGTCAAAATATAAAAAGCTGTTAGCAACAGCATGTTCCGCAGCTATTGTAGTCTCATGTATATCCATACAGCCTGTAAGAGCTGCAATTTCGAATGTTTTATCCGTTTTCAGGGTTGAAAGCATTCAAAGTGTTAATATTACTCTGAAAGACCTGGATCAGATTAGAGATAAATTAAATAATCTGAACTCAGATGTCAGCATGGATAAATTCGGCAGAATAAGCCGGCATGGGGGAGAATTAAAGGAAATATCCTTTGAAGAAGCTTTAAAGTTGAGTGGAAATTCATCAAAGCTTTTACCTGCTGAGCTTTCAGCTTATACGCCAAAAATTACAACCGTTGAACCTGCAAATATAGAGTTTAATCTCAAGGTCAAAAATATCAACTCTGTATTAAAATCAATAGGTACTCAAAAGCTGCTCCCAGAAAATATAGAAGATAAAACATTTTATATTAGATTCCCTCAGCAGTTAAGCTTCAACTACAAAATCAACAATAAATTCGTAGATATTATTCAGATGAAATCTCCTGAAATTGAAGTCCCTGAAGGAGTAAGTGAGGATGAAATATATGAATGCCTGATTAATTTGCCTATTCTCCCTGACAATATCAAAAATCAGTTAAAATCAATTAATGATTGGAAAAGTACACTATATATACCTGTCCTTAAAGAAAAATCTGAGGAAGTCGATATTAATGGCTGCAAAGGATATTTAAGCTCAGATATAAACAATCATACAGAAAAATCCACTTCCTATCTAATATGGTACAATAATGGTATCATATACGGAATGGTTGGAGATATGGATAAAGCTGAGCTCTTAAAAATTGCAAACTCTATTAAGTAATTCCTGAGGTGACTTATGGTAGTTGAAACAAATAACCTTACGAAGATTTATGAAGGTAAAGTCGGATGCAAAAATGTCAGTATTTCTATCCGCGAAGGTGAAATATTCGGTTTTCTCGGGCCAAATGGAGCAGGCAAAAGCACTTTCATTAAAATGCTTGTTGGTCTGCTGTTTCCCACTTCGGGCAGCGCCGAGATATTAGGAAAGCCATTAGGCGATATCTCTGTCCGCAAGAAGATAGGATATCTTCCTGAAAACTTTAAATATTATGAATGGATGACAGGGGTTGACCTCCTGTCATTTCATGCTTCTCTTTACATGCTTGACAATAAGCTTATTCCATCAAAGATTGATGAAATGTTAGAGCTTGTTAACTTGAAAGGAAGTGAAAAATATAAGGTAGGGACATATAGTAAAGGAATGCAGCAAAGAATCGGTATGGCTTGCGCCCTTATAAGCAACCCCGACCTTATTTTTTTTGATGAACCTACCTCAGCTCTTGACCCTATAGGCAGAAAACATGTACGAGATATAATGCAGGCACTTAAATCCTCTGGGAAAACAATTCTCTTAAATAGTCACTTATTAAGTGAGGTTGAAATGGTATGCGACAGCGTTGCAATTATTAATAAAGGCTCCATCATCTCTCAGGGAAAGCTTGAAGATATTCTTAAAGCAAATACCAAGCTCCAGATTCGGGCTGAAAATATCAGTACCGATATAATTCGCAAGCTCAGGAATATAGATTCTGATTTAATTTCTTCTAATAACCAGATAATCATGAATATTGATAGCAGCGCATCCATACCTGATATAGCTTCATTGATAGTACAAGGCGGAGGCAAGCTATATCAGCTGACTTCAACCCACGAAAGCTTGGAAGACCTATTTGTGAACCTGATAGAAGGAGGTAAGCAGCATTGAAATCAATTATAATTGCAACCTTTAAAGAAGCAGCAAGAAAAAAAATATTTCTGTTCGTTGGAATAATCACTTTTATTTATTTAGCTCTCTTAGGTCTTTTTTTGTTTTTCTCGTTTAAGGAATTAAGAACCCATAATGTAAATACAATTCTAATATTTAAGAATATATCCTTATTTATATCAGTACTTGGATTTTATTTTTCCAGCATGCTCGTAATATTTCTCACTATTATGATATCCATAGGCACTATTTCCTCGGAAATTGAAAGCGGAGCAATACATGCAATAATCACAAAACCAATTAAGCGTAGTCATTATGTTTTAGGAAAGTATTTAGGCTTATCAAGCCTTGTTATTATATACTCCTGCTTTCTCTTTGCTTCAATAATAGCAATATGCTATCTAATAGGCTTGCCCTTGGTTTCTAGCCTTGGAATTATACCTGTTTTAAAAGGTTTTTTGTTTTTCATGTTTGAACCATTGGTAATCCTATCGCTCTCTGTTTTTGGAAACACCATATTTAAAACAATGACAAACGGGATATTTGTTTTTGCAATCTATATATTGGGATTGATAGGCGGAATGATGGAACAAATTGGCTCTTTCATAAATAATAATACCTTGATGAAATGGGGCATATTTTCAAGTCTTATATCCCCCGGTGACGCTATTTATAGAGAAATGATTTCAACAATGTTTTCTAATGTTGGCTTTGGTTTGCCTTTACTTGGAGTCACATCTCCAGTACAGGTTACTCCAAGCGTTTGGATGAATCTTTATATTGCATTTTATATGTTTGGACTTCTATTTTTAGCAATTAGAAAGTTTAATAAAAAGGACATCTCTTAAGAAGCAAGAAGAATGTTTGGAGTGACTCCAAACATTCTTCTTGCCTTATTATTAATCTCCATCAATTAAATTCCCTAAACCACCTAATAAACTACCTTCTTCCTTTCTGGTTGTAGCAGCACCAGCAAGAACCCTGGCAGCCAGTCTGCTGAACGGAAGAGACTGAAGCCAAACAGTACCCGGACCTGTAACCGTTGCAAAAAAGAGTCCTTCCCCACCAAAAAACATTGTTTTAACACCTTTAACAAACGTTATATCATATTTTACATCTTTTGTTAACGCAACAATACAACCTGTATCAACTTTTAAAGTCTCACCGGGAGCGAGCTCCTTTTTAGTTACCGTACCACATGCATGCATGAATATTAATCCATCTCCTTCAAGCTTCTGCATGATAAATCCTTCTCCGCCGAAGAGCCCTACACTAATTTTTCTCTTGAAATCAATCCCGACTGCTACTCCCTTTGCTGCACAGAGAAATGCATCTTTCTGGCAAATAATCTTTTGGCTTACATCTCTTAAGTCAATCGGTATTATTTTTCCCGGATAAGGAGAAGCAAATGATACGTGCTTTTTACCTTGACCCTTATTCGTAAATTTTGTCATGAATAAGCTTTCGCCTGTAATCATCCTTTTGCCCGCATCCAACACTTTCCCCATGATTCCTTTTGATTCTGATCCAATAGAACCATCTCCAAAAATTGTATCCATCTCTATTGCATCACTCATATACATCATTGCGCCTGCTTCAGCAATTATACTCTCACATGGGTCTAGCTCAATTTCTACAAATTGCATCTCTTCACCAAATATTTGATAATCTACTTCATGGGCTTGTCTTTCATTTGAATTGTTCATTTTATCACCTCAAATAATATTTTGATTTACATTATTATAACCCCTATGTTATATTATAACAATTTAAAAAATACCCATTAAACAATAAAACAGCCCGAGCTTTTTAACCCTAAGGCTGTTAATATTAAAACAGAGTATTTATAGTATGCAATTTTATAGCTTCTTTAATTTCTCAATAAAGGCATCATCTTTGCCTGAAGCACTGTCGGCTGACACTTTTAGCCTTTTTAAGGCTTGTAAAATTAATTTGTTATCATATGCAGTAACTTCACTTGCTATTTTATCAACCATTCCACTATAATCAGTTCCTGTTGCGCTTCCATCCCCAAGATAATCTGTCAGATTAACCGTCTGTTGTAAATTTTCAGTACTATTGTCACCAAACAGGTCGGCAATATCCCCTTCGGAATCACTCTTTAATATATCCGCAAGGGTCTTGGTATTATATTGACCTTTTGCATTATAATTCAAATAACCAAGATTATCATTATCTGAATTCAAATCCAACTTATCTGCCAGTTTCTTTGTAGAAATGGTACTATCAGCAGTATTTGCTGTTTCAACCTTGTTATTTGTGTTTGAGCTGCTTGTCTTTTTGTTTTCCGATTCCAATAATTTTTTGTAATAATCACTAATACTACTAATATTCATTTTAGCATCACCTCTTATTCTTTATCGGAATAAGTTGATTTTTCTATAGTAATTCTTTTTGGAAATTTAATTATTTACCTCTCACAATACGCCTCTTAAATCGAACTTAGGCGTGTAAGCTTTTTTTGCTGATGACAGTTCCTGAACAAAGCCATTTTCCAAGCCTATTTCAAAAAAGTAATCCACTATTTCCTCATATTCCCTTTTATATAGCCTTCTTTTAAGCTCAGGATAATCACACGCCTTGTACATTGGAGTGTACTGGCACATAAGGCTTGTATAAATATCCTTTGGAAGATTTGACCGAATCCATCCAAGCACTTTCTTTGAATTTTCCAACTGACCGGGTAAAATCAAATGTCTTATTATAAGACCTCTTTTAATTATTTCATTGTCATCAAATATTGGGCTTCCGACTTGAGAATACATTTCCAGTACAGCCTGTGATGCTTTTTCAAAATAATCGCTTACACCGGAATACCTCTCCCCAATCTCATTTTCTGAATATTTCAAGTCAGGAAGATAAACATCAACAAGACCTTTCAATAGCCTTAATCCTTCAACACCTTCATAGCCGTTAGTGTTATAGATTACAGGAATATTAAGTCCCTCCTGCTTTGCAATTAATAGAGCTTGCCTAATCTGAACAATATACTGAGTAGGAGATACAAGGTTTATGTTATGAACTCCCTTATTCTGTTGAGCTATAAAAATCCCAGCCAGCTCTTCAATTGTTACTTCCCTTCCAAAGCCCTGCTGGCTGATATCAAAATTTTGGCAAAACACACACTTTAAATTACAATATGAGAAAAATACAGTTCCAGAGCCCTTTGTTCCGCTGATGCATGGCTCTTCCCCCATATGCACAGAAGCTAATGCCACTTTAGTATTAGCTCCCGCTTTACAAGTTCCTGCCTTTCCTTCTATTCTGTTGACCCCACACCTTCGTGGACACATATTGCAGTTTGTTAATCTATCTTTTTGCATGTTTACTTTCCCTATGTTTTACAATGACAAGTATTTGCTATTCTCGTGAGCAAGCACTTTCTTCTCGTCCCTTTTCAGCCTCTTCTTGCTTCAATAATTCTTTCCCTTCTTTATAACCTGTAAATACTTCAATAATTTTATCCCAATTTACTTGAAGATCACTTCTGTAAGCATCCATACCTTCATTTAAGTACTTTAGCTGGTTACCTATAACATCATATAAGCCCTTGCTCGAACCCTCTAAGTGCTTCCACGGAGTAACTCCATCTTTACTCAATTCACTATTTCCCCATGAAGGACTGGATTCTACTATATTATTAAAATTATAAATATGGTCAATATTATTATTTATCCTTAAATCTTCAATATTATTTCTTCCGACTTGTTTGTACAGAGCTTGCCCTACAGATTTGACTAATGAATTATAACTGCTTGGTATCATAATCTTATCTTTATACATCTGTTCTAGTTGTTCCTTTGAACAGTTTAAATATTTGCATGTTAGTTCTTCTTCATCAACCGAATTAACGGCTTCTTCCAAAATAAGTCCACTTGATTTTTTCATACTCACTTCATATTTTCCCTCTTCTATCGGTAAAATCTCATATGCTTCTCTTGCCAATCCCACCCTGTGAAGATACTGATTCCCCTTCTGCAGATACTCTTCTTTAGTCGCTGCATATGCATGTCCTAATTCATGAAAAAGGTGCGGAATGTTTATATCAGTATTGAATATTTCTTCATATTTCTTATTGTAATCTGTATTTATCGTATCAATAACAATAAAACTTGTTTTGTCTACAACCATACCATTTGAATCAAATATAGGTTTGGAATAATAGGCAATTGGCGTGCCATTAGTATTTTTGCCATATGCACCACGTGCATCAGAATCCTTATCAATTATGTGTGCATTCCGACCATTCAGACGGCTTTTCATGTATACATCACTTTTATCTTCCTGCGAAAATTGTTTCTCTATAAAGATAGGACATTCTTCCATCATCCTGAAAATGTCATTCTTGCTTTGTTGCCCATGATGATTAACAAATGTCTCTAGGACACGGGGCAATACTTTTTTTAGTTCATCATTATAGTCATATTTTTGTGATAAATTTTCAACAAATTCACTAAATTCACTATTCATGTCTGCCCCCATTACTTGCAAAAATTTAAATATGCAACATTAAATATATTATATCATATTTGGGATACATAAAAAACATTAACTATGCTCTAACCAGACGCATTTTCTAAATTTGAAGAATATTGTGGAAAGAACGTTGCGGAGAGGACATAGAACATCTTAATGAAGCGGAAGAAAAGCAAATCACTTGTTTGAGCATTAGCGAGTTTAGTGATTTGCCTGCAGCGAATTTAGTTGTTCATGGACTCGCAGCTTAGTGATTGGAATAATATTCTTCAAAATATTAATATGCACCCCTCTAGCCTTACTTTAGCTACACTTTTAACAACCCAAATAGCATGTGTTTCATAATTCTATTTATTATGTAAATACTAAATATATATTTTTCAGGAGGCATTCTAATGAAAAACAATCATAAAGGCCTATCAACCTGGCAATTAGTTATGATGACACTCGGCATGGTAATCGGAGGCTCATTTTTTCTTGGAACCTCAATAGCAATAAAGGCGGCCGGTCCAGCTGTTGTAATTTCTTATATTTTAGGAGGATTATTAGTATTTTTTATCCTTTATGCCTTATCTGAAATGACAGTAGCCGACCCACATCCCGGTTCCTTCCGGACATTTGCCCACAAAGCATATGGTCCTGGCTTAGGCTTTGTTGTTGGATGGGTATATTGGACTGGCATGGTTTTAGCTATGTCAAGTGAGGCTGCTGCCGTATCAATTTTTATTAGAGAATGGTTTCCTTTTGCTTCCATACATTTACTAGGCTCTATTGTTATTATTATGGTTACAATTCTTAACCTCTTAGGTTCGGACAAACTGAGCAAACTCGAAAGTGGTCTTGCAGGAGTTAAGCTTTTTGCCATAGCAGTCTTTATTGTATTAGGTCTTGCACTGATTATTGGTTTTGTACCGGGAATTCCTCCTGTACATGCAGGCGCATTAAGCAAAGAGCCTTGGCTTCCTTCAGGAATTGGAGGCATAGCAGGCAGTATGTTGATTGTAATGTTTGCTTATGCCGGTTTTGAGGTTATAGGCTTTGCAGCTGCGGAAGCAAAAGAACCTCACAAAACTATTCCTCGTGCAATAACCTATACTGTTTTATCCCTTGTTGTAATGTACGTTGCTGTTGCCTTTATAATTCTTCCATTGATACCAACCAATACTCTTACCGAAACTGCAAGCCCAATGGTACTGGCAATGTCGAGATGGGGGCTTAGCTGGGCAGGAAATGTAATGAATATAGTACTAATAACAGCTATCCTTTCAACTATGCTTGCAGCAATGTTTGGTCTTGGACGAATGCTGCGCTCTCTTACCGATGAAGGTTATGCTCCATTATGGTTAAAGGACAAAGGAGAAATTCCATATCGGGGAATCCTTTTCTCAGGAGCTGCAATGCTTGCAGGGTTATTCTTCGGACTTTTACTGCCGCAAAAGGTATATATATTCCTGATAAGCTCAGGAGGCTTTTCCCTTCTATTTGTTTATTTAATTATACTGATAAGTCATTACCAATTGCGTAAAAAAAATGGCTGCCCACCAAGCGGAACTTGCCAATTCCCCGGATACCCATTCACGTCATTTTTTTCAATATTAAGTATAATTGCAATAATAGCAAGCATGCCACTTATTCCTGGTCAGGGTTCAGGCTTGATTGCCGGTCTATTGCTTGTCGGTCTATATACGGCGATTTATTTTATCAGGAAAAGTTTTTTAACAAAATATAGAAATTTTTTATAAATTTTGATACAATTGAATGAAAAGTATTTTTAAAATCCGAATGGGTAAATGCCAATACGTAAAATACGCGGCATGGATGTTTTATTATTTCTGTCTCAGGTTTGATACAGTGGCATTTTTGTTCAATTGGATAAAAACAAAGGAGGAATGGCTTTATGAGAAGGGCAAAAAAATCTTTGGGTGTAGAAAAAATTCTGCATGATGCAGGGATGTCTTCAAGCGCAGAATATTACTCAGGCAGAGGCGCAACATTATCTGACCTCAACGGGAATACTCTTATAAAAATATACTCTCAGATTAAAGAAGCTTTCGGCAGCACTGCCGGCAATCATTTTTTAGAGCTGATTCGTGACATCAATGTTCTTTCGGCAACTGATTTTATAGTAGCTCTTAAGAAATTGGAGAGAAACGATTGGGTGTGGGCTGAGCATATGTCGGAAAACGAACAGGGAAGAGGAATTGCTTTTAACAATGAGGCTTCTGCTTTTGCTACGGTTATTGAAGTACTTAGCAGGTGCTCCTATCAGGTGGATGATACAGACATAATCAAATCTGATTTCGTGAGATTGTTTCACTCAACATTCGGCAAGAACGAAATCACAGAAGAAATTCAAAGGAAAATGTGGGGCGACAGAGCATCCCACCTTGGATGGTAACTTTTCCGGCTTTTTAAAATGCAGCAATATAAATTGCTGCATTTTTATTATTCCTGAATAAGTAACTTTATTTTTATGGTAAACATAATATGATACAGATAAGCCTTTATTGAGGTGGCTTTTATGAGCAATTTTGATTATCGTGACATGCCGGGGCTTTATTGGACAAAAGACACCCGTGTAGGAAAAGTAACTATTACTACCGAACCAACACCTTTAAGGGTTGAAGCAAAAAATCTTCCCCGGCGCAGACAGCTTTGGGTCGTTAATGATGCCGCCACGTACATTTATCATTCAACAGATCCAAACTTTACTATTGAAAGCGGCAAATATATCTTCAATGTACCTGCAGAGGTAATTGTATATGACCTTAACCCTGATGAAGACTTGACAATCTACGCAAGAACTAAAGAGTATCCTGTAACAATTAGAGTATTCGAGGTGGTTTAATATGGCACTTACCAGCTATCAATTCAGGAATCAACCCTATGGACTTGGTTTTGTCTTTGCCGGTCAGGCATTTACTGTTTCGTACAGGGCTGTAATACCTGGCGGAAGAACTCTTTTTATTCAAATATCAACCGGCGAAAATACTATTACTCATATAACCAACATGACAATAATAAGCCAAAGTGGACAGTTGGGTATCAAGCTGATTAAAAGTCCACATTTTATGCCCGGAAATAAAAAGATTCCGGTGGTAAATTTGGATGACAGATCTAAAATACAGGCTGCTACTTCCTTTTATTCGGATGCTTCAGATGTTTATGGCGGAACAATAATGGAAGAAAGCATGATACCACAGTTTGCATTTTCTCAAGGAGGCTCTCTTATAGAATCAACTTTGTTTGAGAGAATTCTACAATACGGGACAGATTATATTCTGGCAATAACAAATGAAAGCTTTTATCCTACCGGCATTGCAGTAAGCATGGCGTTTTATGAATCCGGCAACTAAGGATGCTGCCAGGATTCCAGCTCTGATAGAACAAAAACAGCCCCAAAGGTGTTAACCCTTGAGGCTGTTACTTTAACTATACAATTATCTTATTTATCATGGCGTTTTCATCACAATTTGGAAACTTAGCACAATTAATGCAGTCCTTCCAGACCTTCTTGGGCAGGTCTTCCTTATCAATCTTAATAAATCCGCACTTTTCAAAGAATTCCAATTTATAAGTCAGCGTAAAAATTTCACAAATACCCAACTCCTTTGCTTCACTAATCAATTCGCTGACAATTTTCTTACCAATACCCTTTTTGCATGAATTCCTGTCAACTGCTAAAGAGCGTATTTCAGCTAAATCCTCCCAGATTATATGTAATGCCCCTACTCCTAAGACTGTCCCATCTTCCTCCGCAACAATAAAATCTCTCAGGTTTTCATATAAAGCCATACGAGGCTTAGGAAGCATTACCCCTTCTCCGGCATACTGGTTTATCAAAGAATGTATTGCTTCAACATCAGATATTTTTGCTTTTCTAATTTTCATATTTTACCCCTCCTAAGCAGTGACCCTTTTCTGATTACTAAATATCATTTATTAGAATAGCATCTTGGAAAAATTTTACCTTTATATAAGCAAATAATAAAAATACAGCAAACAATTACTAAATAAACAGGGAAAGCACATGATGAAAAATTCCATACTTTTATTGCTACAAAGCTTGTTAACGCATTAAATAGACCCGCAATATAAGCAATAGGTGTTTCTGTCTCCGGATATTTCCATGCCTTTACCAAGGTAGGAACTGCTGCGCTTCCATCACTGATTATTGAGAAGACTATTGCGACTGTCGGCTCTTTTGTTATGGCCCATAATACAAGTGCTACAACCGAAAAGCTTCCACAAACATAATCAAATTTTTCTAATTTCCAATATGCGTTTTTGTTCATAAAAGATGCGATAAAAACCAATAAGGGTCCAAAACCGCACACAAACACCGGCAAAGCAGACCAGCGCACACCATCGGAAACAGCTGCAAAGGCTGCAATTAATGGAGCAACCGACCATAATAACCAGGTAACCTTATTTGGCTTTGTAGTACCTTTGAGTGTATCCTTTATATAAGAAAAAACTCCTGCAAAACCTACTATAGCACCGATAATAACTATATACTCTGCATATTGATTCATAACCTTACTTCTCCTCAAGAAATATTTAATATGTTTCAAATTTAAGATTATTATTTAATTGAAATATTATTATACTATGTTATTTAAATTAAAACAACCCCAAAGGCTGTAACCCTCACGGGAAACGCACAAAAATCTATATTACGATATTCCCCTAATTTTCAAAAGACTTATTGTATAAAATTTCAAGACTCAATCATTCAACGCTTGTCATAACAAAGGGTTGCACATTATGAAACCAAGTGGTCCTCTTCGGGATTCACCCAGTTTTGTTAAATACAATTAAGAACTTTCTCGAGATATTCAAGATTAAAGCTATCAATAAATCTTTTTTTCTTTAGACTGCGATTAACCGTTTTTTCTAATTTAAGTATGTTATATGCAAATTTATGAAGTACTACCAAGTTTTCTGGAGCATTGTCGCAAAACTACTTTTTTAAGTAGCTAGCGATGCCTCTTTAATTTTTTAGTGATTGCTTTTATATTTTCAGGACTAATATTTTGAAGAATATTAGTCAAATTTGTAAAAGGCACCTTGTTTTTAAGTAATTTTTGCTCAGAATATGGTAAAATTGTGTAAAATCCTGTATTATTTAATTAATAAGTTTCTAAATATTCTTTCATGTCTACAGTCTGATTATAATTACTAATTAAACTAAGAAATGGAGTGCTATTATGTTTGAAACTCTCTTTGCAAAAACCTTTTCTGTTTTAGGACTACAGCTGATAATTACCTTTCTATCTACTGTTGCAGTGCTGAAATTTTTCAGGCAGATGTACGAGGATAAAACTCCAGGAATTAGTGCCGATTATAATGAGAATGGAGAACTTGATTTACATATTGACTGGAGTTTCATTAAACCATACTTCTGGTGGTTACTTGTTCTTGATATTTTATTATTTATCATTTTACTCATCTGGGGGCAAAATAATATTTCTATAGGATTGCCTATATTTTCACTTTGGTCTATAGTTACCGGCATAGAAGTTGCATTTGCCCTGATTTCTGTAGATGAAAATCTTGGCATACGAATCCTAGGTATTACAGCAAGTATAACTGTAATATGCGCAATAGTTGCAATATATTCAGGAATAGACTTTTCATTTCTTAGCGGTTTTCTGTTTATAGCACTTCTGATTCTCCTTGTAGCAAACATGTTAAGGCTTTTTGTTAGCATGGGTAGATGGAAAGAACGTATAATAGCCTTTTTTGGAGTAATTATCTTTACAGGATATCTTTTATTTGATTTCAATCGTCTGGAAAACCTAAAGGAATCCGGAATAAATACATGGTCAGTTGCAACAAACCTGTCAATAGATATCTATCTGGATATAATTAATCTGTTTCTGGAACTTCTTGATTTGCTTAGTAATTAGTTATGAATAGCTATTTATAGTCTTACGTATTAAACAGCCCCGAAGGTGTAAACCCTTGAGGCTGTTTTTTTGACTATACAATTATCTTCTTTATCATTGCATTTTCATCATAATTCGGAAACTTAGCACAATTAATGCAGTCCTTCCAGACCTTCTTGTGTAGGTTCTCCTTATCAATTTTAATAAACCCGCACTTTTAAAAGAATTCCAATTTATAAGTCAGCGTAAAAACTTCACAAATACCTAACTCCTTTGCTTTACTAATCAGTTCGCTTACACTCTTCTTGCCAATACCCTTTTTGCATGAATTCCTTTCAACTGCTAAAGAGAATATTTCAGCTAAATCCTGCCAGATTATATGTAATGCCCCTACTCCTAAGACTGTTCCATCTTCTTCAGCAATAATAAAATCTCTTAGGTTTTCATATAAAGCCATACGAGGCTTAGGAAGCATTATCCCTTCTCCGCCATATTGATTTATCAAAGAATGTATTGCTTAAATATCAGATATTTTTGCTTTTCTAATTTTCATGTTTTATTCGCTCATTCAACTTTAGAATACATTTATTTTGTTATTCTACCGTAAAGTGCAGATGCAAACACTTGAAAATTTACACCTATTGAAGTATTAAGACTATCATATTCTTCCTTCAATGCATTTTGAAGATCCTCTTTTGAGAAATCACCTATCAATCTGAAGTAGAAAATTTCATAGTTATTTTTAATGGCATAACGCAAGAACGCTTTTACTTCCGATAAAGACGTTGCAGTTAACTTGTTCATAACCAGTAAGTCATACTTGTCATTCAGACTGGCATATTTCTGTATATTGCTATCCAACTCATAATCATTATTTTCCGTAAAATCCGCTTTAATTGTTTTATCCTGAGCATTAAACACAGCATACGGCCAATCGTCATTATTTGTTGCATCTACATTGTAATACATATTATCAAGTTTAACCTTATTCCATGCATGCGAAATATTTTGCATTTTTCCTGAAACAACAACGCAATCTATCTTTGCTTCGTTGCAAAGAAGTTTTAAGGATCCTGCATAGCTTGCGCATACTCCTACACCTTTTACCAGTATTCCATAAGGATTAAATGAATCCTCATATCCTTTAGGTATACTTGAAAAGTTATTCTTCTCAGCTTCTTTGAGAGCCTTCACATCATATTCGCCATTTTCCACTATATAATCATGGAGTGCTTTTTCTTTTTCAAAATCACTCATCCCAGGTTTTATTACTTTTGCAACTATCTCTTTAACTTTTGCGCGTATCTCATTCTGCTTTTTTTCAACTAATTTTTTGTCATCCACTATATACTTAACAAATAATTCTTTTGTTTTGTATTCATACGAGCAGCCCTCCACATATAGAATCAACGGATTCTGTTTCACTACCTTTAGAAATACATCTTTTAGATAAGTACCATCTCCTGCTTCAGGATACTCGGCAAGAGATATAACTGTTTCACTTTTAAGCATTGCATTTGTCAGCTTGGTTTCCAATGATATTTTTGCTTCTGACGCTGGAATTTGTGCATTTACTTCTGCCGGCTTAGTATTAGGAGTAGGATTAACAACAGGAGGAGGTGCATCCGAGATTCCATCTTTTATATCTATTACACCCGAGTTGGATACTCGGCTATTCTGGTTTGCAATCAATTCCTCCAGCACATTTTTGTCAATTTCTTTAACCATTACATTCCCTTTAAAAGAAGTTCCCGGCACTGTGTAATCAAGATATCCAGTATTCGTAAGTTTCCCAGTTAGAAAATCTTTCTGGTATTTAACATTTGCATAATCCCATAGAACTATATAATTTTTTGTAGTGCTATAATCCTGCATATACACTTTTATAGTCTTCGGCAAAGTCTCCAATTTCTTAACTGATGCAAGCATATCTCCAGCCGAAGAAGGTATCATGCTTCGCAGCTTCCATGCATTAATAACATCGCTTATTCTGGATTCTTTTCCATTAACTACTGCAGAAACATAATAGCAGTCTCTGAATTTCCCGTTTGCAGTAAAGGATGAATACTTGGTTTCGGTAAAATCATCGTATTCTGTCTTACTTGTTGTCGCTAGCAGTTCCAAATTTGTCCAATCATTGCTCGAGCCACTCTTATAAATCTTATACATGCTTGCACCTTTGACAGGGTTCCAGTACAAAGTAGCCTTTCCGTTCTCTGATATTTTGAATTCCAATTTAGGTATTTCTGCTAAAGATGCTACGGTAAACATCATCCGCAAGGGCTTAGGATACAGTTTGAACTGCGTAGAGTTCATATCACGGGTAATAACCAAATAGTATTTTTGATAGCCTCCCCATGATCTTCCACTTCCACCGGCTTCTGACTTTTTCAGTCTGGGCGCAACATTAATTTTGGGCGGTTTAACTGTAATGGTTTTGTTTTTTTGATTTTCGACGATTTCCCTAAATATTTCTTTTGTGCACTCAGCATCTGCATATACTTTAACATATCCGTTTATCGTTAATTTACCTGCATTCAGATTTGATTTGAATTTTAGGGTAAACTCTTTGTTGGCTGCAACATTATATATTGGATTTAGTTCTTTGTAAGTTGTTGTAGCATATGCCAGATTAAAATCTATCATCATGATTGTAAATACCAGCATAATCATAAATATTTTCTTTTTTAGCATATTTCATTTCCTCCAAGATTTTATTTTTTAAAGATACACTTACTTTGTACGGAAGCGTTATAAGACGGTATTTTAATAAATTGACCTCATACACCATGAAATAATTCTACATTTTCCCACTTAAATCCTTTTTTATTGGCTAATATACTTTTAAATTTACAATCTTTTTTCAATTTTAAAAATGGTATCGTGTCAGAGAACCATTTTATCATTTCTTGCGAAAACTAAAACAGCCCCAAAGGCTGTAACCCTTGGGGCTGTTTAAAAATTATTCTTCCATTGATAATACACCAAATGCCGCTCCTAATATTCCAGCATTGTTCCCACACTCTGCAAATTTTATTTCCAGACCTTCCATAAACGAGGGCATAGCATGTTTCTTCGTATAGCTTTTTATGCTGGCTTTAATTCTTTCCAACATCGCTTCGCCTTCTTCAACAAGATTCCCGGCTATAATAATAAGAGAAGGATTAAAAATATGCAGCAGGTTACTGATTCCAAGTCCAAGATTACACGCAAACCATTCTACAGCTTCTTTACAAATCACATCATATTCAGCCTTCTCAAAAATTGTTTTGGCATCTATGTTAGAATCTCTATATTCGCTTGCTCTTTCTTTAACATAATTGATTATGCCTGAAAATGATGCATAGCTTTCAAGACAGCCCTTGCCTCCACAACTGCATACTAAACCTTCCCGTTCAATTATTATATGCCCCATTTCGCCTGCACTTCCTCTATTTCCACGATAAACCTTATTGTTTAATACAATTGCTCCTCCTAAACCTGTTCCTATAATTAAAAGAAGAAAATTCTCTGCTTCTTTTGCAGCTCCAATCCATTTTTCGCCTAACGCAGCTGCATTTGCATCATTGTCAACAAATACGGGGAGGCTAAACTCGTGCTGTAAAATTTCTTTTATTTTTATTCCCATCCATCCTGGTAATATATCTGTAGCCCAGAGCACTTCCCCTGTCTTAGGAGAAATTTGCCCACCTGTGCTTATACCTATTCCTGATATATCTTTTTCACTCTCAAGAATATTTCTTGCCAAAGCAACAATTTTTTTCATTAGTTCCTGTCCACCCTTAGAAGCTTCGGTGGGAGACTGATACTGCTCAATTATTTCCCCTTTTTCCGTAATAATCCCATATTTAATAAAAGTTCCTCCAATATCGAATGCCAATATTTTTCTCATAAAAACCTCCTCATTTAGTATATTTATCATTCAATTTTTGTAACTGTCACTCCAATAGTGGTAATCATTATCCCCATTAGCTGCCTTTTAGTAAGCTTAGAGTTTAAAAACCATATAGATAGTATTAAAGTTAACACGGGCGTAAGAAATTGGATAATACAGAATAATTCAATGTTCATGGTTAAACGTACTTCTAAAAATATTGCTATAACATTTAATAAAACTATAATAGGATAAAATTTATATTTAAAAGGCTCAGCAGTAATATCTTTAATTTGACTTCTATACATAATTCCAAATACAATAAAGTAGTTTAATACATCAAGCAATACCATTTCTATAGGGCTAAAATGATTCAATAAAACATTTATCATAATAGCTTTAACCCCTGATGTGAAGTAATTTATCAAAACTATAAAAATAATGTCTTTTTTAAAATAAAAATTAATTTTACCATTAGATTTATCTAAAGTCATTATTACAACGCCCAGATTTGCTAAAATAAAAGCGCAAAAAACATATAACTTAAAATTGTGCTGCATTACAAAATAACTTGCTAATGATATTATTGTATTTGTTGAAATAAATGCACTAATCATGTTTAAATCTATATCTTTTCTTGCATAAATCTTCATCTGTGAAATGTTTGTGAGTATCCTAAAACTAAAATGGCTTAGCAAGAATAATAGGATATAAATACTCGTTCCAAATAAAATCTTGGGAATTAAATTATATAAATTTTTAAACAAAACTAATATATAAATAAAGTTCAAAACACTAAGAATAAACAAGTGCGTTTTAATATTAATTTCCTCAGCATGCTTTTTACTGAATACTGACACTATACTTTTAAACAATACCATAAAAAATCCAATTACATAATCCATATAATATATCCTTTAGCTTTTAAATCAATTCTAGATGCGTTATGGTGCCATTCTACATAGTGAAGTTTTCATCCTAAAAATCCATATGCGTATTTAATTTCTAGACGATTTTAGAAATTCCTTTCATTATTTGACTTCTTATGATAATAATTTTATTATTCATATATTTTTTTATTTTATTTCAGATGCAAAACAGCCCCAAAGGCTGTAACCCTTGGGGCTGTTGGCGTGGGAAATCCGACACGTATAGTTTGCACTGGTGAAGGTAAACTAATTATATTGCATAAGGATTCAATATTATAAAATGCTAAAAAAAACAAAAATCTTACCGATATATTCCAAGAGGTGATTAGATATGCAGGTATATTTAAATATTGCAAACTCTATTTCAGGTCAGCCCCAGAATACTGAGAGTCCGACTGTAAGTACAACACCTTTT
>JBLMYQ010000027.1:0-3521 GCA_050258375.1 Deltaproteobacteria bacterium
CTCAACAGGTAAAAACAGCGATCTCCGGTTCAGGTGACATCACCCTTTCTGGCAAAACAACTGCCGAAGATTTGAGTGTGGCCATTTCGGGCAGCGGTAATTTCAAGGGCATGGATTACAGTGCACAGGATGTGTCCATAAAACTAATCGGGTCTGGCAATGTGGACATCGAGGCTAAAAACAATCTCTATATTCGACTGGCTGGTTCGGGAAATGTCAACTATAAAGGAAACCCGGCAGTCGACCAGTCTACTACAGGCTCAGGCTCTGTGAAGAAGGTCAATTAATTGGATAATCATTTAACCATCTATTTGTATACCATTTTCTAACTATATTTAAATTCAAAGGTCCCCTGTCAATTGAAAGATGACAGGGGACCTTTGTGTTTTAAGACGAGCCCTTAGTTTAGAGCCTACTTCGTAATCTAATTATAGTTTAGAATTCCTTATTTTAATTTTGCAGGTCATAAATTTCAATCCTTAAATTCTATTTAAAATTTATAAGACTCATTTAATCAACCAGTTTTGCAAATATAGCTCGTATCTTATCTTTTGTTGAATTGTCAACCTTGCCCATTACAATTTCTACTAAATCCTTCTCAAGGGTTGCCAACTTATGCACTCTAATGACAGACGGCAATTTTAGTTTGGCTTTTTGCCAGTTATCAATGTATATATCATATTGAGTTGTATAAATCTGGCTGGTAATCCTGCATACAATTATATCACCGTCGTTGTAATCGTTGATAATCAATGCAGGCCTCCTTTTATAAGTCTTGCTGTCAGTAAAAGGAAATTTTAATAGAACAATATCTCCAAATTTCAATTTATCCATTATCAATTGTCATAAATTGAGTCCGAATCAGCGTAACCTTTTAAAAATTGGCTTTGAGATGCTTGCAGAAATGTCAGTTCATCGTCCACATCAGAATCATCAATCAGAACTATTACCCGAACATCCTTATCGTGTTTGGCATTTAATTCAGATTGCAGCTTTGCCGGTATCAGAATGTGGTTTTTCCTTATTTTGGATTTGAATTCTATTGCTTTCATTGTTTTCCCGCTTTACACAAAGATAGTCAATTTAATTGTTTTGTTTCAATTGTCAATTATCGTTTTCAATAAGACAATCTCTATATCCGACTGGCAGGCTCGGGAAATGTCACCTATAAAGGGAAACCTACCGTTGACCAGTCTACCACTGGTTCAGGCTCTGTTACGAAGGTCGATTGATCCCAGAATTAATTGGCTGGTTTTTCCTGTTATTCCTCTCCATCATTTATCGGAGGATAACCAATAAAAATCCTGCCGGGTTTCTTTATCCTGGCAGGATTTCTTATTGGTTATCCTTTATCTTCCGCGCTCATTTTTCCGCTAGCAGCCGGCATTTTCAGTTGATTACAATTTGTAACCAACGCACTTTCCTCCTTCTTTAGCCTGTTTTTTAGTACTTTCCAATAATTATTTGGGTTTCCGCTTTCCGTAAGTACGGCAACAACATCCACAATGGAAAAGTACCATTTCTCCTGATCCTCATCCCATGTGGTACGAATATGTTTTTCGTTGAATAGTTTAATGGCTGTATCTTTTGTCATAACTTGAGTATTAATTACTCAAAGGTAGGAAATCTTTTACGATGTGTTTTGAAACACCCCTATCATTAATCTCCGCAAAATTGCGGAGATTAAATCAATTATTCACCGCAAATATCCCCCAAGAGATTTCGAAAAGTTTCTTTTTTACCACAGATCAATAACAATATTGGTATCTATTGCTGACCTGTCATTGGTATTTTTCCATTTAATAATCTGGAAACTTTCCTTGTAATCAAAATCTTTAACAAGATCTGTCACCCACTTAAGCTTTTTAACTGAAGGAGTTATTTCGATCTCATCATCCTGTTATTCTGCCAAACGAGAAGGCAGGATTCTATCACTCGGGAAAGGCTAATCTTACGGTCATTTGCATATTGTCTGAGTCATTGTTATTATTATTTATCCATTTTTAATTGCTTGTTTTATAGTTAAAATTCCGAAAGGTGCAAAAATACCTTCCAAAAGCTTATGGATAGTGCCGCAAAAACTTAGTATCAGGTTATTCTGACTCCATGGAGTCTATTATATTGATAGTTATTTGTATTCAAATATTAGATTTTCCTTTTTCCCCTTAAATATTCGATTACCAGAAACATGATATCCATTTTCATCAAAAATATATTCATTAATGACTTCCTTTTCAATTATGCCATTGGTATAATAATGTTTTGCTTTACTAATCATCTTTTTTGAAGTTATAAATTCTGTTTCTGAAGAGTATGGGTCAATAGGGACATTAAGCAAATAGGATTTTGAAGTTTCATAAAAAGGATTATCTGAATGGAGATATTCAAATTCTGATATTATATGATCATTTAAATAAATCTCAATAACATTTCCAGAAAGGTCATACTTATATGAATATATCAAAGTATCATTTTGGATTTTATCAATGTTTACAATTCTTTCAATATAACCCACATTATTAAAATTGAAATCATAAACATTTATAATTGCGTTATTTCTAAATTCAACCTTTCTAATATGCTTGTTGTTTTCATAAATATACCTAATTAGATCAGCACCTGAGAATTGTCCTTTATAATTAATTTTTATACTATCTAAACGTTTATTTGTATAGTAAAAATCTTGTTCCTCGAATCCGGGAAATAGAGAATGATCAATAAACCAATGAGATACATTTTGATTTGTATATGAAATTGAATCATGAGATATTGGAGTGACTTTATCAATAAGCCTCCCTTTTGCATCATACTTAAACTTATAGATTGTTTCTAATTTAGTATCTTCAGATATAATTTTAAATTGAATCAGTTTCTGCTTAATCGGTATCTTTTCCTTAGAACATGAACTTATCAAACAAAACATAAAAAGAAAAAATATCATTCTTTTCATAATATGGAATAGCTTTTCATAATTAATAACACCATCTAAATCATTACGTATTATTTATAAATGATTCAGCCAAAGATATTCTTTTAAATCATACATACAAGTTTTTACACACTTACAATAAATACATTTTATGATGCCATATTCCGGTCAAAATCATTGGTAATTAGATGAATCCATACCTGGCTGTTATGATTGATCTGTATAATCTTTTTTATGCCATTGAAAGCAGAAAACCTTTTATTGGTTGTACTCCTTTTAATGGCTGGCTTCATCACATTTCTAATTCCCTTCTTTTCTACCTGCTCAATACCTGCTCAATATTCGCTCAATACCAACTCTTGAGCTAATGGGTACATACTGGGTAGATACTGGGTACATACTGGGTACATACTGGGTTCCAGAACCCCTTATGTACCCCTAATGTACCCATTATCTACCCCTAATCAACCTATATTGTCTTGACCAGGTATTGAGCGAATATTGAGTTGGTGTTGAGCAGGTAAAAATGCCTGGAGAAAGCAGCAGGATGCAATTAACCGTAAATCTTCACTTTCATTTTTTGGAAAATTCT
>JBLMYQ010000028.1:0-11795 GCA_050258375.1 Deltaproteobacteria bacterium
AAATAAGTATTTAGGGGTAAAAAGGTATTGGGATTATAATTTTGATAACAGCATAACCACTACAAAATCAGAGGAAGATTATTTATATGAATTAAGAAGTTTGTTTGAAAGAGCAGTAACCAGGCAATTGGTCAGCGATGTCCCTATTGGGAGCTATCTTAGCGGAGGAATAGATTCTGGTTCGATAACATCTATTGCAAGCAGGAGTATAAATAGGCTGCTTACATTTACTTGTGGGTTTGATATGACTTCTGTAACAGGCTTTGAGGCAAGCTTTGATGAAAGAGTACCGGCAGAGATGATGTCAAATGTCTTTAAAACAGAACATTATGAGATGGTCATTCATGCCGGAGATATGCCCTATATAATGCCTAAGCTTATTTATCATTTGGAAGATTTAAGATTAGGAATGTGCTATCAGAACCATTTTATTTCAAGATTGGCAAGTAAATTTGTTAAGGTAGTCTTAAGTGGGGCTGGCGGAGACGAATTATTTGCAGGATACCCTTGGCGGTATTACATAGGACTAGGATCAGAAAGTGAGGATGAATATTATAGACGGTATTATAATTATTGGCAAAGGCTGATTAATGATGAGAAGAAAAAGGATTTTTTCAGCAGCAGGGTTATTAATGAATTACAGGAGCATAGTACCTTTGATATATTTAAAAGCGTATTTCTGAAATCTAAAGATATTAGTAAATATAATATAGACAGTGCGTTGAATAATTCATTGTATTTTGAAGCAAAGACTTTTTTGAATGGCTTATTTATTATTGAAGATAAGCTTAGTATGGCGAATTCTCTGGAGAGCAGAGTGCCATTCATGGATGATGAAATAGTAGAATTTTCAATGAGATTACCGGTAAATTTCAAGTTAGGGAATTATTCAAAGCTTAAGAGGGTTGATGAGAATATATTAGGGAGAAAAGAGATTTTTTTTGAGACAAATGATGGGAAAACGCTGCTGAGAAAAGCTATGGAGGGTTATATACCAAAGCAAATACTGGAAAGAAAAAAACAAGGATTTTCAGCGCCGGATGAGTCATGGTACAAAGGTGAAAGCCTCAGCTATGTAAGAGAAATTCTTCTGGATAAAAATACATTAAACAGAGGATATTTTAAGCCCAAATTTATTGAGCAGGTTCTTAATGAACACTGCCAGGGTAAAAAAAATCATAGGTTGTTTATTTGGTCACTCTTGTGTTTCGAGTGGTGGAATAGAATTTTTATTGACAATAGTATGGCAGATTATCTTTAGGGGGGATTACAGTTGAAAAAAATCAGACTATTATACAGCTTTGCGCATATTACACACCCGGTTGTTGAAATGCTTAATTCGCTGTTGTCCCACGAAGAAATCGAATATATTCTTGTATTTACCCCTTTTGGTTGTGATAGAGAATATTTAAGGAACATTTCACAAAAGAGCAAGGTGAATATTATTTCTATGGGAAAATACTCTGGAAAATTTTCAGGGAAAGTATTCAAGGTGTTCTATATAATCTATTTCTTTATTCTATTATTTAACTGTATCCGGCATAAAATAAATTTAATTCATGCCCATATGGCACAGAATGATGAAACGTTGGTGTGTTTTGCTGTTTCAAAAGTCTTAAGAATAAAAATAATAGTCAGAATGTTGGGAAAAGAAAGGGAACTGGAGAAATTCAGGATTCTTAGAAGAAAAGCTGCAAAACTGGTAATCCAAAATTCAAATCATTTAATTTGCGTTGATAAAACCCTTACAGCTGTAGCTGAAAGGTTAAAAGTTCCTTCTGATAAAGTTACCTTGATGCATAATTACGTTAACATACAGCGGATAAATAAATTTATTCAAATTACTAATAGAGACGATATAAAAAATAAATATGGCATACCTACAAATAAAAAAATAATACTGTTTAATCATAGGATAATACCTTTCAAGCGGCCTTTGCTTTATATTGACTGCATAAAAGAAGTAGTTGGAGGAGCAGATAACTGTCATTTCTTGTTTGCTGGCTCTAAAAGGATAAATACTGACTTGGGTTTGAGAATTCAACAAAAAATTTGTGAGTATCATATACAAGATAATATTACATGGCTTGACTGGCAGCTTAATGGTAACGAAATTGATGAAATATATTATATAAGTGACATTGCTGTTAATATATCCGAGTTAGTGGTTCCCAGTCTTGCTACCTTGGAAGCAATGAGCTTTGGGGCGGCATTGGTTATAGCTGATGAAACAGATAGTGAAATATATGTTAAAAACGGATTTAATGGATTTATAGTTAAACCCAATAAAGATGATGTTTCGGATTCGATAATAAAAATATCATCTGATGAGCCTCTGTTAAATACTATGAAAAACAACAGCTTACAGCTGGCAAAAGACAGGTTTGATATTAAGGTTTGGGGAGAAAAGATTTTAAAAATTTATTTTGAGAATGTAAGCTAATGGGTAGTAGTGGAGTGTTTGAAGAAAAACGGCTTTCAGAGCAGGTGACGTCTGCGCTGTTTTGGAACACGGTTACAATTCCTGTAATTTATCTTATATCATTTGTATCTTCAATTTTTGTAGCAAGATTTCTTGGACCTGATAAATTCAGCATATTTGGCATAGTAAACTCAATACTTAACAGCTTAATGATCTATATAGATTTTGGATTGGTAACAGGTATAATAAAATTTCTTCCTGAGGCTAGAGAGGGACAAAATGGCTTAGAAGAAGGCATATTAACGCTAATTGTTGCCGCGAAGGCAGGGTTATCAATTTTAGCAGCAGCCTTAATAAATGTTTTTAGTGACTTTTTTGCAGGAATATTTAATCTTGGCAGTGACTCAAAATTATTCTTGGCTTTTGTAAGCATTTTACTGCTGCTTAGTATTATTGAGGATATATCCAACACAATTTTAATATCCGAATTCAAACATAAAACCAGCAGGCTGATTTATATATCTTCAAGTATTTTGCTGCCACTTCTGAATATATTGGTGGTTGTATTGGGCTGCGGAGTAAGGGCGCTTTTACTTGTAATGATAATAGTAGGAGCCTATAAAGCTGTCTTATCAGTTTATTATTCAAATTTATGGACTAAAATTAATTTTCAGCAGCTCAAAGATTTTACAGCTAACAATTTTACACTGCTAAAAAGGTACTTTGAATTCTGCTTATCAGGGTATGTGATACGCTTTGCCAGATACCTGTGGGATATCAGCTTTATGGTTTTATTGGCGGTATTATTAGGATACAACAGCGCCATCCCGTTCTTGATGATTGGATATATATTAGTTCAAAAGATTACAACCTTACTATATGCGCCGTTTGATAAGATGATTCCATCCATAATCAGCAGGGCAGCCCTTGACAAAACAACAGAAGAATTGAATAAGTATTATGATGCTGTAAACAAATATATTATTATTGTTTATCTGCCAATAGGATTTTTACTGTATACAATTTTTCCACAGATAATTGTTATGTTCTATGGAGCAGAGTACCAAAGCTCGGTAATATATGCTCAGATTTTTTTAATTATTTTCTTTTTAAGTACACTTGCTTCATTAGGTAATACTATCTTGTTTCAGTATGAGAAATATAAGCTGATTTATATAAGTCTATTCATTTCGCTTTTGATTTTACTGCTTGTACCCATATCAAAATACGTATTTTTTTCCATAGTACCGATTGTTATAATTATTGGTATTTCTAAAAATTTATTTCATATTTTTACTTGCATCCAAATGCATAGAATTTTTAAAGATGTTAAGTATCCTACAGGCTTCTTGTTAAAAGTCTTATCATGCAGCCTGCCGCAGATGATGTTGTTCGTTTTGTTTAATAATTTTTTTACTCAAAATATACTCGGCTTGCTGTTATATGGTTTGGGCTATTTCATGGTTTTTATATTGATGCTGGTTTTGACAAATCCATTTTCAGATAAAGAAAAAGAATATATCAAGTTGAAATTGATAGCGTTGTCTCGCAAAAAAAAGTCAGTCAAAATAGTAGCTATAACCGAGGTGAATGAATAAATTATTTTATACAAAAAGAAAGATTGGATTAATGAGAGTAAACAAAAATAAAAAAATAGTAATATCTGCAAGCATTGCTGGCATAAAAAGGGCTGAAAATTTTCCTGAATGGTGCCTTGCTAAATATTTTGCTGAAAATCAAAGAGAGGTAATATTATTTTGTTATCCTGCCAAGGATGAAGAACCTTTAATTCATAAGGGCATAAAAGTGATGCAGTATAAGAGATTGGCAGGTATCAGCCTTAAGCTGATGCTTGATATATTTTTATTGAGGCGGGATATTGAAGCCATTTATTTATTTCAAATCAGGACAGATATTAATTGGGTATTTTGTGTGCTAAAAAAATTAAGGCTGATAAAATCAAAGATAATCTTTATTCCTAATGGGATTTTCCATGATGAATATATTGTTAAGGACAGGGATTTTCCTTTTAGATATCCCCACAGCTATAAAAATATTATTTTTAATTTTAAAGATTTTATAAAAAAACCCTCCATTAAACAGTGGAGAAATTATATATTTCATATGCCTTTTAAAGCCGCAGATGCTGTGATTGCATGGGGGGAATATGAAAGAAAAGAAATAGTTGAGAATATGAGAATAGATAGCAAGAGCATTTTTCTTCATCATCCGGTTAATGTAAAGGTTGAAAGAAGAAAAACCGAAAATAGCAGCTATAATTTGCTGTATATTGGGCAGATAAAAAAACGTAAAGGCTGGGATATAGCAATTAAAGCAGTGAAGCTTTTGAAGGAGGAGTATCCCAAAATCAAGCTGATATTTGTTACTTATGACTCAGTCAGACTTAACAGCTTAAAGGAATTGATCTCTAGAGAGGATGCTCAGGATTATATTGATATAAGGTTGAGGATAAAGGATACAGAAAAATGGGATTTGTACAAAAAGTGCAGTGTATTAGTATTCCCGACAAGGTATGAAGGCTTTGGGCTTCCTGTAATTGAGGCAATGATGAAAGGGTGTGCGGTTGTTGCTTCGGATTCTCCTGCGGTTAATGAAATTGTAAAACACGAAGAAAATGGGCTTATTGCAAAATATGAAAGCCCTGAAGATACAGCACAGCAGGTAGCCAGACTGCTGGATTCGGTTGAGCTTAGACAAAGGATTATTAGTAATGCCTATGAAACTGCTTTGGAATATGACTACAAAAAATGCTGTAAACAATTGGAGATGTTTGTTAATGACATACAATAATAATTATTATAAAGCTTTTGAAAATAATACGGTGAATCTGCCTTATGAGAAGTTAAACCGAATGTTTAAAATGGTTAGGTATGAATTTGATTGTAAAAGCTTAGCTGTTTTGGATGCAGGATGTGGTACAGGATTAGTATGCAAATATTTAAAGGAAAAAGGAATCAAGGATATAACAGGAATTGATAATTTTGAATACCCACTTTCGAGGGCTAAAGAATTAGTTACGGAGTGCAATTTTATAAAGGCTGATTTGAATGAGCAGCTTGAATTACCAGATGGGTCTTTTGATTTAATCATTTCTAATGAAGTAATCGAGCATCTTGAACATCCGGAGATTTTCTTTGAGGAAAGTCGGAGGATATTAAAAACAGGTGGCAGCTTAATACTTAAAACACCAAACGGGCTTGATATAAACAGATTTATCTGTAAATTAACAAATCGGGTTTGGTATGCTGATAAGGACAAAACACATATACAATATTTTAATGCCTTATCACTTAAAAATGCACTTGCTTCATGTGGTTTCAAGGATATTATAATCAGAACTGGTACCAAACCGCTATTAAGTATAAAGGGGATAAAAATTCCACCATTTCCTTTTGTGGGCAACGGGGTAGTGGCAAGAGGGATTAAGTAAATGGATAAAAAATCAGATTACAAAATAGTCTTTTGCCTTCAATCTGGTAATATTACTACCGGCGCGCCTAAAAGCCTGCATCATTACCTTAAATACACCGGATTAAGCAAAGATAATTTTATAGTACTTATGCCTTTTAAAGGAGAAAATGCAGAGGCTTTTATTTCAGACCTTGCCGGTATGGGTATAAGGACTGAAATAATAAATAAAGGTCTGGATTTTATGCCCTTTGAAGAATATTTGCGAAATCCTACAGCTGTTTTGAACAAAATATTTACTTTAAGTATATATATATATAAATTGGCATTGTTCATATTGAAAGAAAAACCGCAAGCATTATATATAAACGGCTCAAGAGGGAATACTGAGTCTTTAATAGGAAGGCTTCTGGGGTGCAGGGTTATTTGGCAGGTAAGAGGCTTGGAGGAGTTAAGCAGATTTAATCTGTCGGCTAAAAAAACGTTGAAAATCAAGGTTAAGCTGTTTCGTGTAAAGTTGCATAATATATGCGCAAAAGCCATAATAGCTGTATCCAAAAGCGAAGAAAATGTGCTTAAGGGTGTATTGGGGAAAAAAATAAAGAATATATTTGTTGTGCCCAACGGTATTGAGGAAGAGCTTCTTCAAAAGCAGCTTGAAGTAAAGAAAAGCTGTAATCCGGACGGTAGAATGAGAATAGTTTGTCTTATGTCGACCATATGCTCAACCAAAGGAATATATGATGTTCTGGATGTAGTAAGAATTTTAAAGACAAAAGGTATAAAGCTTATTTGCAGCATATATGGGAGGTTCGGCAAATTAGCTGATTCAGAAGAAAAAATAAAAGAATACTCCCTTGATTTAATAGAAGATGGTTATATCAGGTTTTGTGGTTATACAAATGATGCAGTAAAAGCTTTATCAGAAAATGATATTTTTTTATACCCTTCTTACTTTGAAGGATTTCCCAGGGCGGTACTTGAAGCTATGGCATCACGGGTAGTTATAGTGGCTTCGGGAATTGATGGTATTCTGGATCAGGTAAAAGATATGGAAAGTGCCATATTGTTTCAGCCGGGAGATATTGATGCGATAACAAACGGCATTGAAAAAGTTATTAATGATGAAATATTGAAGGATAAACTGATTAATAATGCATACGAGCGGGTTAAAAAGAATTTTATGATAAAAGATGTATCGGCAAGGATAGACAGGATAATTATTGATAATTTAATGACTTGATTTTAAAGGCGAGAAACTGATGAGTGATTTAGCTGCTGTAATTATAATAGAAGTAGTACTGGTTTTTTTGATAGTACTTACAAACAAAAAATTGCTTTTACCCATAATATTTGTGTGGATACCCTTGCAGAATTTTGTTTTGCCATATCTTTATACTACTTACGGAATGAATAAGGACATTATTCTGGGACTAATCTATTTTAAAGAAATAGCTGTAACCGTTTTGTTTGTGTATCTATTTTTAACCACAAGAGAAACAAAGATAAGCAAAGCCTATAAAGTTGCTATAATATCTCTTATTACGATAGGTATATACAGCGTATTTACAATTTTATATAAAGGCTTTGATGCAGAAATTGCAAAAAACATAAGACTTTTGATTACACCCTTTGAATTGTTTATTACAGGATATTTAATCAGCTTTGAAGCGAAGGATATTAAAAAGAATATTAATTTGATTATTATCATGGCTGTAATTGCATCTTTGTTTGGTATTTATGAAGTGTTCTTTTTGAAAGATGATTTCTGGGTAAACCATGCCAATATTGCAAAATACAACGTAGAAGTCAAAGGCGATTCAGCACTGGCCGTATATATGGAAAGGGGAATCTCAGGGACGACGGCAGGCAGAGCTTTCCTTCCAAGGCGGCTTTCATCGACTTATGGTGATCCTCTTTCGTTTGGCATAGCAAATTCATTTATAACACTATTCCTTTTTATAATATTTTTACAAAACCCAAAAAAAAATAAATTGATTTTGATAATTATATTCGCAGCAGTTTTTCTGACTTTATCCCGGTCGAGTTGGGTATTGATTTTAATAGCACTATTGGTTGTAATGATGCTTCAAAAACAAAGGACAGCTTTTTTAGTGCCTGTCTGTATAGCCTTAGTACCACTGCTTCTTTTAAGTGGAGTACACGAGTTTATCGCAGATACAGTAACCCTGAAGATTGATTCTGCACATCAGACGGGAGTAGCAGAGTTTTTTACAAAAATAATGTGGATGCCAAGGTTCTTTCTTGGTGAGGGAATAGGAGCATTTTATGGCTCTGAAAATGGATACAGCTTTATAATCTCACAGATAGGATATCCAGGAATAATATTGTTTTTGATGTTTGTAATTAATGTTTTTAAAGATTTAAAGCTTAATATTAACTCTTTTGAAGATAAGGAAATGGCAAGTGTAGCGTTGGCGTTGTGCGGGATAATGGTTGGAACGATAGTAATAAACCTGTTTTCTCATTACCCCTTTGCATTTAATGCCTACTTTAATATATGGATAACTGCAGGAATGCTGTTAGGTCTTAAACCCTCCTATGGGGGTATCTATAGAAAAATTTATAGCTAAAAGCAGGAGTAAACAATGAAAATCTTAATCTTTCAAAATTCGTCGGCTCCGTATAGGATACCCTTGTTTGAGCGGCTAAGCAAAAAGCTGAATATAAGCATTGCTTTTGCGACGGTAAATGCCGGAGACAGATTTTGGAGTACCAATATGAAAGGCTTTAAGCATACCATTTTAAATGGTGTCAATATAAGCATAAGGGGTAAAATAATTACAATTTGCCGAGGTTTATATAAGTATCTTAAAAATAATCCGTTTGATGTATTCATTATTACAGATGACTTAAGGTGCATTATCAGCAATCTGATTATTGTTCATTATGCCAAAAAGAATAAGAAAAAAATAATTCTTTGGTGCGGCGAGATTGAATCGGAATTTAGAAGAAATAACATGATACCTGGGATTCTCAGGCGTATTTCAGGGAGGTATCAGAAGTATCTTGTGAAGAGCTCACATGGGTTTCTGGCTTATGGTCCTAAAACGGTTGAAAACTATGTTAAGAATTATAATGCTAAAAGAGAAAAATTTGTATGGGGGACGCAGGGAATGGATGCCTGTGAAGCGGAAGAAGTAAGGACAAACAGACCTCTTTATTCGGATAACCCGGATAAAGAGGTTGTTTTATTATACCTAGGTTATTTAAAAGAAGGGAAAGGTATAGAGACTCTGATTACTGCTGTTGGTAAACTGAAAAACAGAAGATACAAACTGATAATAGTGGGTAAGGGACCATATGAAGGATATTTAAAATTGTTAGCTCAGAATAATAAAAACATAGAATTTCCGGGTTATATCGAAGGAAACCAAAAAAAGGAGTTCCTGCTTAATGCAGATATAATGATTTCTCCAACTTATCATGATTGCTGGGCAAATACCATAAATGAGGCTTGCCTATTCGGTCTGCCGGTTATTACCACAGAAATGGAGGGGGCAGAAGGCTCACTTGTCATTAACAATTATAATGCCATTGTTGTAAAGCCGGGGAATGTGAGCCAGCTGCAAAGTGCGATTGAATACCTTATGGATGATAATGAAATGAGGCAAGTAATGTCAGAAAGGTCAAGAGAACAGATGAAAAAGTTCAATCTGGATTGGGTAGCAGATAATTTTATTAAAGCTATTGAATTAGCAAATGGGGGAAAATGATGTTTTTTAAAGATAAAAGGACTCTTGTTACAGGAGGAGCCGGATTTATAGGCAGCCACATGATTGACAGATTAGTAAATGAGGGAGCAAAGGTTACTTGTATTGATAATCTGAGTGCAGGCAGCGTTAAGAATCTTGAGCAAGTTATAGATGAGATTGAATTTATTGAAGGGGATATCAGAAACAAAACACTTATCGATAAACTTACCAGAAACAAGGATATGGTTATTCATATAGCAGCTAATGCATCTGTACCTGCTTCTGTAAACAATCCCTACAATGATTTTGAATCAAATGTAGTGGGGACATTCAATATCTTGAGAGCGGCAGTAGAATGCAATGCAGGAAAAGTTTTGTATGCCTCCAGTGCCGCTGTATATGGTAATCCTATATATATTCCTGTTGATGAAAAACATCTGTTGTCCCCTGTATCACCCTATGGAGCTACAAAGCTAGCTGGTGAAAGAATGGGCTTTGCATATAAGAAAACATATGGGCTTAACTTTGCTGCTGTAAGAATATTCAACACATATGGTCCAAGACAGCCTCGATATGTTATGTATGATTTCGTAAAAAAGCTTTTGAACAACCCGAAAAAGCTGGAGGTTCTTGGTACCGGCAGGCAGGTGAGGGATTACTCATATGTCGGGGATACCGTAGCTGCTATGCTTATTGTGGCAGAAAAGGGTGAGGATTCATACAATATTGCTGGAGGCAATCCAATTACAATAAAAGAGCTTGCGGAAATGATGGCAAAAGAGCTTGCACCTTATGCGCAAATAGAATATGGGTATGAAACATGGAAGGGTGATATTGAGGTGTTGGCGGCTGATATCAGTAAAATAAAGGCTCTTGGATTTATACCCAAAACAGATTTGAAAGAAGGCTTGGTTAAAATGATAGAGTTCACAAGGAAGTCGATACTAGATGAAAATATGCTTCATTAACAGATACTTTTATCCTTTTATTGGAGGGGTAGAATTTCATATTCAGAATCTGTCAAAAAAGCTGATTGAACTTGGGCATGATGTATATATTATCACTTCAAACAAAAACAGGCAAAATCCTGCTGAAATACTTAGCAAAGCTGAAATCTATGAAGAAATAAAGGTTATACGTGTTAAAAGCTTTAAAGAATTAAAGGAAGAACTAATCAAGGGCGGATTTGAGGTTGTACATTCCCATTTTTCCAGAACGGTATTCTCGGCTGCAGGTATAATCCTAGCAAAAAAATATTGTAAAAATGCCAGGATTATTTTTACCCCTCACTGTTTTTATCCTGCTAAGAATATAAATAGTTTTTTAAAAAAGATTATTTTTGACAACACACTTGGTATAAATTCTTTCAGAAAAGCGGATACGATGATATGCCTGACCGAAAATGATAAAGCTGATGCAGTAAGGCTTGGAATGAACAAAGATAAAATAACTATCATACCTAATTCCATAAACTTTTCAGAATTTAATAATAAGGTAATAAGCGGTGCTTTTTGTGAAAGGTTTAAAATAAATAAATACATTCTTTTTGTAGGAAGAATTGACTATGTTAAAAGGATCGATTTTCTTATCGAGGGAATGAAATATTTGAAATTGGATGGTTATAACCTGGCTGTTATAGGGGCTGGCGAAGAAAATCAAGTCCAAAAATTAAAAGAGCTGGCGAAAACCTTGGAGGTTGAAGAAAATGTTAAATTTTGCGGCAAGGTGTCATTTGACGAGCTGGCTAGCGCTTATCAAAGCTGTGAGTTACTGGCTTTGCCGTCTTCCTATGAGGGACTGCCTACGGTCATATTGGAGGCAATGGCTTTGGGGAAGGTTGTTGCAGCAGCAGCTTCGGGTGGCACAAGCTTTGTGATAAATCATGGAGAGAACGGATTTCTTTTTGAATATAATAATTTAGAGGATTACTGCAAGGTTGTAAAAAACCTGAAAAAATATGACATTTCTAAAATAGGAGAAAAAGCAAAAGAGACGGTTAAGCAGAATTATTCATGGGAGAGTAACGTTTACAAGATTATAGACGTATATAGGGCTAATACAAAGGTGCGGATAGGCAATATCTATATTGATAACTTAAGTATGGATGAATGTATTGCACGTATAGAGGATTTGATAAGAAGCGGCAGAAAGTCATATGTTGTCACTCCAAATGTAGACCATATTGTAAAGCTTCAAAGAGATGAAGAATTTCTGGAAGCTTATAGAGG
>JBLMYQ010000029.1:0-80914 GCA_050258375.1 Deltaproteobacteria bacterium
AAACATAAAAAACAAAGCGGTGGTCACGGACAGTTCGGGCATGTTTGGATTGAATTTGAACCAGGACCAACCGAAGATTTAACTTTTGAAGAAAAGATATTTGGCGGTTCCGTTCCAAGACAATACTTCCCTGCAGTTGAAAAAGGTCTTAGGGAATCAATCCAAAAGGGTGTTCTTGCTGGTTATCAGGTAGTAAACCTTAAGGCAACTCTTGTTGATGGCTCGTTCCATCCGGTTGATTCATCTGAAATGGCATTCAAGGTTGCTGCTTCTCTCGCATACAAGAAAGGTATGGCTGAGGCATCGCCTGCTCTTCTTGAACCGATAGCAAGCGTTGAAGTTTACATTCCTGATTCATACATGGGTGATATAATCGGAGACCTAAATAAGAGGCGTGGAAGAATCATGGGAATGAATCCTCAGGATAAAGGCCTTCAGCAAGTTGTTGCAGAAGTTCCGATGGCTGAAATGTTCAAATATGCAACTGATTTAAGGTCAATGACTCAAGGTAGGGGAAGATTCTCCATGAAATTTGAGCGTTACGAAGAAGCTCCATCAAATATAGCAACAAAGATAATTGAAGAAGCTAAGAAGACAATGAAGGATGAAGAAGAGGAAGAATAAAAATAAAAAAACAGCTCCCTAAAGGGAGCTGTTTTTTTATTTTAGGTATTGAATATTTATGCAGTAGTATATATAATTAATTTCGCTGATGAAATGGGTGATTAGCTCAGCTGGTTAGAGTACCACGTTGACATCGTGGGGGTCGATGGTTCGAGCCCATTATCACCCACCAAAAGGAACACAGAACTAAGTTCTGTGTTCCTTTATATATATTGATGTATCACTCCACATCGAATTCTTTTCCCAGAATTGCCCGCCGGCTGTGTTCTGTAATCATCCGGATTTTCATGTATTATCAGCTGATCATTCTGACTTTGAAAATTAAGCATTCCTTACAAGTACCTGTGAAACCTTCGATTTTAATAAGATTTCAAAAGCACTGATAAGCAAGACATAAGATTCATCTTTGAATGAAATGATATTTTAGAAAACAAATAGTATTTTCTTGTTTTTACCAATGTATTTGGTATAATAATACAGACTATATCTTTTTATTATGGTACTTACCATCGTCATAACAATATTTTGCAGACGAAAAATTTAAAATTATACCCCCGAAAATTTTTGGAAGGAGGATGTTTATGAAGCGTGAGTCATTGACCCTTGAAATGGAATTAGGTAAAGACGGAAAATACAAAATGAAAAGTTTGCATGAGCAGCCAGATTTTTTTAAAGAGACTTCTGAAATAAGAAAAAAAGATTTAAAACAATTCAAGCTTGTAGCAAAAGTACTTTTCATTTTATTGATTGCATTTATTTTAACAGCACTCTCGTATTGCTTAATTGGAAACATTGCCTTGCTGTTTACTCTTATTTTAATTCTTGCGATAACTGGCACCTCAATCTATTTGATAAAGCTGGCATCCCAATTGAATAAAAATATGTGGAAGGCCGCAGAGGCTCAATTGGAAAGAATAAAAAAACAAATTTAAATTGTTCACTAAAAAAGTTGGATGTTACTTCATTATGAAGCTGCAACCAACTTTTTTGTATTCATACATTACTTTTTACTTTACTTCAACCTTCGCATTAACCTTGGTATCTGGCGTAAGCGGCTTTATTCCATACCCTTTCCTGTACAGCTCTTTAATTATTTTGGGCAAAGCAATGGCTGTTTGGTCATGCCCTTTTCCGTCATGTAATATAATTACTACATCTTTTTTATTATCAAGTGACCACGCAGCATTATTATAAATAGTATCAGCAGGAACCCCTCTCCCTCTCGAATCCTTACAATCTACATTCCAACCATATGTCCTCATTCCAAGTGATTTAAGGCATTCTTTGAAGCTTGCTCTAAGCTTATAGCCATAAGGCGATCTAAACAAACCAACCTTATAACCGCCCACTGCTTTTTCAATCACTTTATTAGTCCTTGTAATTTCTGATTTAAAATTATTACAAACAAGATTCCATCTGTGCGTATATGTATGATTACCTATCTCATGACCTTTACTATAAACACTTTTAACCACAGAAGGATATTCTTCAATACAGGAGCCAAGCATAAAAAAGGTCGCTTTTATATTATACTCATCCAATACTTTAAGAATTTTAGGAGTAACAGTTGAGCTTGGACCATCATCAAAGGTAAGGTAAGCAAATTTCTTCGGATTAGCAGGAGGTTTTATTGTATCCTTTTTCTTTTGTTTATTCTCCAGCTTTGCACCGGCTTCAACCCGAACAACCGGCGAGGAATAAACGCTGCCAGCTACACTATCGCCAACTGAAAAGTTCCCATATAAGCTATCTGGTGCTGAAATAATTACAGAAGCCGGCAGGATAATAATTAAAATTGTTAAAAATAAAATGATATGATATCTTTTCATAAGCCCCTCGCTTAAGAAAATAATTAGCTTCTTATATTTAATATTATAGCACCAAATCCATTTTGAAGCAATCTTCCATATAATGGATAGTAGTATTTGCATTCTCATAAAAGGAATAATATTCCTTTACATTTATATGCTGTAATGCTATCATGTTGTCAATTAATTCTTTACCCCTCTACAATCGCAATCTTTGATTTTAGTATTGAAAGGATGAATTTATATGACTGAACAAATTAAGCAAGTTGCAGCAAGAATTAAGGAACTGCGTGAAATATCAGACCTTTCTGTAGATACGTTAGCAAAGGAGCTTGATGTCAGCTGTGAGGTATATAAAAATTATGAATCAGGAAGCATAGATATTCCTGTAAGCTTCCTTTATAAGTTTGCAAACAAGTTTAAAATCGAGCTTTCGACACTTCTTACCGGTGAAAGTCCAAGACTTCACACTTATTCAATTGTAAGAAAAGACAAGGGGGTAAGCGTTGATAGAAGGCAAGAGTATAAATATGAAAACCTGGCATACAATTTTATTCATAAGAGAGCTGAACCATTTATGGTTACCGTAGAACCCGAAGCCAACAATGCTGAAATTCATTACAATTCCCACCCGGGCCAGGAATTCAACTATGTCCTTGAAGGTGCCATGAAGGTTTATATAGACGGTCACGAAATTACATTAAACGAAGGCGATTCACTTTATTTTGATTCCGGTATAAACCATGGTATGAAGGCAATTAACAATAAACCTGCAAGGTTTCTGGCAATTATACTCTAATCAATTAAGGAGGTCAGTTTGATGCTTAAAAACTTTTTAAATAAAACAGAATTTGAGTCTTATGAAGATTTTTATGAAAACTTCAAGATAAATATCCCTGATAACTTTAATTTTGCTTATGACATAGTTGATGTGAGAGCAAATCAGACACCGGATAAGATAGCTATGGTTTGGTGCGACGAAAAAGGCGAGGAAAGAACCTTCACATTTTCTGAAATGAGGGATTACAGCAATAAAACAGCCAACTTTTTAAAGTCAATTGGAATTAAAAAAGGTGACCGTGTAATGCTAATCCTTAAAAGGCGTTATGAATTCTGGTTTTGCATTCTCGCACTTCACAAGATTGGGGCTATCTGCATCCCTGCTACCAATCTCCTTACTACCAAAGACATAATCTACAGAAATAATAAAGCTGATATAAAAATGATTATCAGTGTAGCTGAATCTGAAGTAATTCAGCATATAGAAGACTCGCTTGAAAAATCTCCATCAATAAAGCTAAAAGCACTGGTAGGAGCTTCTAAAGAAGGCTGGTATAGCTTTGATGACGAAATCGCCAAAGCATCCCCTGATTTCACAAGGCCTCAAGGTACTGAAGCGCCTGTAAATAGCGATATTCTCCTCCTATATTTTACTTCAGGAACAACAGGCATGCCTAAAATAGTAAGCCACGATTATACCTATCCGCTGGGTCATATCCTTACAGCCGGATATTGGCAGAATGTTAAAGACAATGGCCTTCACCTTACAGTAGCTGAAACAGGCTGGGCTAAAGCAGTATGGGGGAAAATTTATGGACAGTGGATATGCGGCTGCGCTGTATTTGTATATGACTTTAATAAATTTGTTCCTAAAAACCTTTTAAGCGTAATCTCAAAATATGGGGTAACAAGCTTTTGCGCACCCCCGACAATTTATAGATTCTTAATAAAAGAAGATTTAGCCTCTTATAATCTTGAAAAGCTTAAATACTGTACAGTTGCGGGTGAACCACTCAACCCTGAAGTCTATAATCAATTTTTAAAAGCAACAGGTATTAGACTCATGGAAGGTTATGGTCAAACTGAATTGACAGTAACTCTTGCAACTTACCCTTGGATGGAATCAAGACCCGGTTCAATGGGTAAACCTTCTCCCGGTTACGATATTGACTTGCTTGATGAAAAGGGAAGCTCCTGTGACGTCGGAGATGAAGGTCAAATCGTTGTTCGTACAAACAAAAGGAAACCAGCAGGCATGTTCAATGGCTACCATGGAGATAGCGACTTAACCAATAATGTCTGGCATGACGAGATTTATTACACAGGCGATATGGCCTGGTGCGATGAAGACGGATATTACTGGTTCATAGGCCGTGCAGATGATGTAATTAAGAGTTCGGGCTACAGAATAGGTCCTTTTGAAGTTGAAAGTGCTTTGGTTGAACACCCTGCCGTACTTGAATGTGCAATAACAGCAATTCCTGACCCTGACAGAGGTCAGGTCGTAAAAGCAACTATTATCCTTACTAAAGAGTATCAGGCAAGTGATGCACTTGCCAAGGAGCTTCAAGAACACGTTAAAAAGGTTACTGCTCCTTACAAGTATCCAAGAATAATAGAATTTGTGACAGAACTGCCAAAGACAATAAGCGGAAAAATCAGAAGAGTTGAAATAAGAGAAAAAGATAGATAAATAAAAAAGTGGCAAAACCACTTTTTTTATTTACTTATCTTTTATGCCATATAGTCTTTGCTTTTGCAAATTCGATAGAACCATCAGGGCTTTTTATAGTATGTACACAAATAAATACCAACTCATTCTGTGAAATAATTTCAGTAGAACAGGCTATATCATTATCCAGCACTAATTCTTTTATATAACGCACGTCAAGAAAATTAAGGGTATATTCTTTATATAACTCTATAGGTATTGTTTCAATAATCCATTCAACATATTTTACATTATTCACATGCTCATTTGTATCTATATCACTTTTGCGAATATTAAAATCCTTTAAGTAACTATCCTTTTTCAAGTCATATGCTTCTTCAAACCTATCTTGCATTGCTCTTTCCGGGTTTAATAAATAAGCATTACTTACTTCCTCTGGAATTCTTAAAGGCTTTCTCCTGACTGTATCTAAGAAAATCCATAAAGAAGCTGCTTTAATTATTTCATTTTCGTTTTCATCTTTAACTACAAATTCTCTTGTTGCAAAACACCTTTCAAACTTTGATGGCCAAGTGTTAACTATAATCTTTTCTCCCAAAGACGGATATCTTTCTATTTCTATATTCCATTTAGTTAATATCCAAGCTCTTTGCTTTTCGATTAGCTTTTCTACCCCCAAACCCGCATATTGAGATTGCGAAATCGCAGTATCCTGAAGATAATTCATAATTGATGCAATAGAAGCTTCTCTGAATTCATTCGCTTCATAATAATGTACTTCAAACCCTTTACCAAAATATTTGTTATTCATCTCTAGTGTTCCTTTTTACCTATGTTGTTTTATTTATAAGAATTTTATCACTATTTTCCAGTTCATGTAATAGGCTTTTTAAAAAATCTCCAAGAAATTTATTATCTTGGAGATTTTGATTTTATAATATATTTGTCCAGGTAAGAGAGTCTTTTTGCGGTATATGCTCAAATAAAAGCTTTAGTGATGAAATTTCTGCAAGTGCATCTACAGGGTCTTTTCCTTTAATATATTCTTTCATTTTTGAAATACATAAATTAATATTATCAATTTCTTGATGATCTACCAGCAGCGCCCATGTATTTTTTGTATTATTCCAGCTACTTTCCATTATATTAAGAATCTTATTTGCTGAATTCCACTTATTAAGCCTAACCTCATTATCTAATCTTGTAAGCTCAGTGTCAATTGCCTCTGAAGTTTTATTGATATAATCGGTCATTAAATAACCTGCTGTAAAAATAAGAATTAGCGCTAAAGAAATTATGATAATTGATTTCACTCTATTTCACCCTTTTCTGAAAAAATAATTTTCCTGATGTATCAATATTTGCATATAACACTTCTTTATAGTTATCTATTTTATATTTCTTTAATTCATTAATAATCCATTCTTCATTCAATCCAATCGAATGAAGATTTTCAGCTAGAATATGGCCATCAATTATGAGACTAATAGGAATACCCTCATATTGCGTATCAATTTTTAAATCTTCAGGAATTATCGGTCTTTTTTGGGCCTTTGGAATTACACTTATTTGTCCACTGGTTTCAAGAATTGCAAATTCTACATCTGCTATATTTGGGTAGCTTTTTGATCTTAATTGTTCCATTAAATCATTCAGATTATAATTTTGCCTCTCAAGCTCTTTTTCAACTATTTTACCTCCATGGACAAGTACACTTGGCTTACCACAAATTATTCCGCGAAGCCTTTCACTCTTCAACGTGGTATAAGAAAATGCAAGCTGCGCAATAAGCAGTGTAATAATAGGTATTATTCCATTTATTAAAGGTATTCCTGTGTTTTGCATAGGAATAGCCGCAAGTTCTGCCAGCATTATTGTAATTACCAATTCAAAAGGCTGAAGCTGACCGATTTGCCTTTTTCCCATTATTCTCATAACAATGACAACCAGAACATATAATATAAGTGCTCTAAAAAAAACTACAAGCATTTTTTGCCTCCATAAAATATTGTATTGCTTTTTCAATAATTATTATTTTCAAAATAATTTACAGATATTATACGCAATAGTTTCTGGTTTTTTTTGGCTTTTTTATGTATAAAAAAAAATTTTTTTACAATACTATTATAGAAATAATTAACGAAAGGAAGTGCATGTATGGAAGGTGAAAATAAACAAATTCAAGAAAGAGGATTTGATATTTCCCAACTTTTGATTAGATTTATCTCTGCTACGGTAGTACTTGCTATAACAGCTTTCTTTACTCCTGGTTTTTCAATAACAGGCATTGTACCTTTGATTGGTGCTGCAATAGTTCTTACAATACTTGATTATCTTCTTAATCTTATTACCGGTATTAATGCATCACCATTTGCAAGAGGTCTGGTTGGCTTTATTTCTGCTGCAGTAATAATTTATGCTACACAATTTTTTATAGTTGGGTATAGCGTTACTGTATTAGGAGCTGTTATAGGCGCAATTATTTTTGGAATAGTTGATTATTTGATTCCGGGAAGAGCAATGTAACCAAATTGAATAGACCCTTCGGTTAAGAAGGGTCTATTCAATTTGTATAAATTTGTAATATTTTATTTCTTGTAAAATCCATATTTCCTTAGTAAAATAAAGATAAGCTTTATATTATTTACTACGAGGTGAATAGTTTTGACATTAAAACCATGCTCATGTTTCTACTGTGGAAATCAAACCACACTTACTTTCAAATCTATGAAAAAAAATGTTAATAGTAAAAACTACAATATTAATAATGTCCCTCTATATTATTGTTCTGAATGCGAAGAGATATTTTATCCCGATTTTGTAATTAAGGTATTTAATAGGCTTGATTGGAAGCTGCTTGCCGGCAGTACTTACGAGTTTGATTACTTACAAAGAAATATCCGTAAAGAATAAAATTTACTTCTTTACGAACATATTCTTGCCAGGATCCCAAATATATCTCTCGCTGATATAATCAGTTTCGACAGGTATTCCATTCTGGTTAGTTTTATCTACTTTGTAAAAATAATTTAAAACACCATTGGTATCAATATAATACCTCCCGTGCGTTTCCATGCCGTTAGTCAGTTTAGAATAGTCATATTTATCATATATTCCGCTCCATATGATATTGACTTTACCTTTTTGCATTTGAAGTATATTTGCGGTTAGTGTATGAACCGTTTCATTTCCGGATGCATATATTACTTCCTTTTGGCTCATTTTTTCAACAGACCAAGGACGGAAAAATACATTAACATATTCTCCGTTTTGATAATCAAATATAAAGAAGTACCCTTCATGTAATCCAAATCTGTAACTTAACAGCAATTCAAGCTCCGGATCCTCGTCTATATCCACATACTGAAGCCATATATATTTATCAGTTATCTTATCCTTTGGTATTTTTGTTTTCTGCGCTATTACTGTTTTGATTTGCTCATTGGTCATAAACTGCTGACTTACAACAGAACGTTCTGAACCGCTGATTTTCAAAGCACAGGCAGAAAGCATCAATAATATTATAGATATTATTATTGTAAGTCTTTTCACATAGCTTCCTTCTTTTTTTATTTGAAGTATATGAAATGAGCGCAAATAATATGTAATATTAATTAGTAATATACTTCTGCAAGATATAATCCTTGCGGCGGGACAGTCTTTCCCAGCAAGCTTCTATTTCCTGTCTCCATGGCTTTTTTTATATCTTCAATACTAATTTTTTCTCTTCCTGCATCAATTAATGTTCCTACAATTATTCGAACCATATTATAGAGAAATCCATCCGCTTTCAATCCAACTATAATCCTATCACCCTTTTCTTCAAGTTCAGCTTGATATATAGTTCTAAATGTGTCCTTTACCAAGCATCCGGAAGCCATAAATCCTTTGAAATCATGTGTACCAAGTAACAGCTCCAATGATTGCTTCATAAGGTCAATATTAAGCCTGTATGGACAAAAATATTCTCGTTTTGCCTCAAGCGCAGAAGAAAATCTGGCATTGTTAATTATATATTTATAATATTTGCCTTTAGCAGAAAATCTGGCATGAAAATCTTCGGGCACTTCACATGCTTCCTTGACTACAATATCATCAGGTAACAAAGCATTAAGCGCGCAAGGAATCTTATTTGCAGGTATTTTGCAATCAGTGCTGAAATTGGCAGCCTGACCAAGCGCATGAACTCCTGCATCAGTTCTCCCTGCCGATGTAATAGAAACCTCATGTTCAAGAACTTTACCCAGCGTATTTTCCAGAACCTCCTGCACGCTAATCTGGTCAGGCTGCCTTTGCCATCCATGATAATTTGTTCCATCGTATTCAATTATGAGTTTTATATTTCGCATTTCTTCTCCAAGCATAAAATAAATTAAAAAGAAACCGTTAGGTTTCTTTTTAATTTATTTTATGTCATTATTTATACCAATTCAAGTATTACTTCTTCTGCTCCGTCACCTCTTCTTGGACCAAGCTTAAGAATCCTTGTGTACCCACCATTTCTATCCTTGTACTTCAATGCTATATCTTCAAAAAGTTTCTTTGGAAGATCTACATTTTTCCCTTCAGAATCCTTAACCTTATACACATAAGACATAATTTGTCTTCTTGCAGCAAGTCTTGCAGGAGCATCTAAAGTTACCATTTCCTGAACCTTTTCTCTTTCAACCTTTAAATACTTTTTCCCATTTTTACTGGTAACAGTACTTGTTATTCTATTGCCTTTGCTGTCAACTTTAGCTCTGCTAACCCACTTTGTAGCACTGGTTACATTATCTCTTTCCTTTACAGCAAGCGTTATAAGCTTTTCTGCTATGACCCTTACTTCTTTCGCTCTTGCTTCAGTTGTCTTGATACGTCCACTTTGGAACAACGCTGTTACAAGACCTCTAAGCATTGCATTTCTTTGTGCCGTTGTACGGCCAAGCTTTCTTGTACCTGTCATTATACTTCACCTCCTGAAACCCAATCAATCTTCACTGGGAGCAAGCAAAAGTCCCAGCGCATTTAGCTTTTGAACTACCTCTTCAAGCGACTTTCTTCCGAGGTTTCTTACCTTCATCATATCCTCTTCAGTCTTCGCAATGAGGTCTTCAACTGTATTTATACCAGCTCTTTTCAAGCAATTGTAAGATCTAACCGAAAGATCAAGTTCTTCAATTGTCATTTCAAGAACCTTTTCCTTTTTGGTTTCTTCCTTTTCTACCATTATCTCAGTATTCCGAGCATTATCTGATAAATCAATAAACAGCTTTAAGTGTTCACTCATTATCTTTGCTCCCAAGCTAAGGGCTTCGTAAGGATTAATGCTTCCATTTGCCCAAACATCAATTGTAAGTTTATCATAGTCAGTAACCTGACCAACACGGGTATTCTCAACAACAAAATTTACCTTCCTTATAGGTGTGTATAATGAATCAACCGGTATAACACCTATTGGATTGGCACTATTTTTGTTTTTATCAGCAAGAACATATCCTCTACCTTTAGTAACATTTAATTCCATATAAAACTTGGCATTATCTGCTAATGTTGCAATGTGCAATTCCGGATTGAGTATTTCAACATCAGGGTCTTCTTTGATATCTCCCGCGGTTATTTCTCCCTCACCATTTTTCTCAATATAAAGGGTCTTTGGTCCATCTGTATGAAGCTTTAAAGCTATACCTTTAACATTAAGAATGATTTCGGTAACATCTTCAACAACTCCGTTTATTGTAGAAAATTCATGTAATACACCATCAATCTTTACTGATGTTACAGCTGCTCCAGGTAGTGATGAAAGGAGAATCCTTCTTAATGAGTTTCCTAGTGTCGTGCCGTATCCTCTTTCAAGAGGTTCTACGGTAAATCTTCCGTACGAATTGTCCGGAGCCACTTCAACACACTCTATCTTGGGTTTTTCTATTTCTATCATCATTAACCTCCCATTTATAGTTTACAGTTTACAGTTAACAGTCTACAGTTGACAGCAATAATTCAAATTCAACGTCAACATCTCTCTGCAAACTGTATTGCTTTTCATTTTCATGAAAGCAATAAACTTATAATGTGCGCGATCATAAATTTCTTTAATTAATTCTGCCATAACCGCATTAACACATTTTATACTCCGCTTTATTATTTTTTTATTTACATGCAGAGTATATTATTTGGAGTATAGCTCAACTATCAGATGTTCTTCTACTTGTAAATCAATATCTTCTCTAGTAGGAGCTGTTAGTACTGTTCCTTTGAGTTTTTCCTGATTTGTTTCAAGCCATTTTGGAACTACTTTACTTCCTGTTACTTCAAGGATTTCTTTGAATATTTCATTTTCCTTGCTTCCTTCTCTCACAGAAATTACATCCTGTGCTCTTACCAAATATGAAGGTATATTAACCTTTTTGCCATTTACATCAAAATGTCCATGTGTTACTAATTGTCTTGCTTCTGTTCTTGATCTAGCAAAACCTAACCTATAAACAATATTGTCTAGCCTTGTTTCAAGGAGCTTAAGGAGATTTTCACCTGTAATACCTTTTGTTGTTGAAGCCATTTCAAAATATTTTCTGAATTGACTTTCCAAAACTCCATAAAATTTCTTTGCTTTTTGTTTTTCTCTAAGCTGTACGCCATATTCAGAAAGTTTCTTTTTTGCCTGACCGTGCTGTCCTGGGGCATACTGTCTCTTAGTTACTCCGCATTTCTCTGTATAGCATCTTTCGCCTTTAAGAAAGAGCTTTTCACCTTCGCGACGACAAAGCTTGCACGAAGGTCCAGTATATCTCGCCATCTATATTCACACCTCCATCAATTATTAAAACTGGTAGTTTAAAGTGTAAAATGTAAAGTGTAAAGTTATTTTTCTTATTAAGGTTTTAACTTTAAACTTTAACCTGTCAACTTTAAACTGAATTAAACTCTTCTTCTCTTTGGCGGTCTGCAGCCATTATGTGGAATTGGAGTAACATCTTTAATAAGACTTACTTCCAATCCTGCCGCTTGAAGAGCACGAATTGCAGCTTCTCTACCTGAACCAGGACCTTTAACGTAAACTTCTACGGTCTTAAGTCCATGTTCCATTGCTGTTTTTGTTGCTGTTTCAGCTGCCATCTGAGCCGCAAAAGGAGTGCTTTTCTTTGAGCCTCTAAATCCAAGTCCACCGGCACTTGCCCAAGAAAGTACATTTCCTGCCGTATCGGTTATACTTACAATTGTATTATTAAATGTTGACTGTATATGAGCCGCTCCACGTTCAATATTTTTGCGTTCTCTTCTTTTTCTTGTGGTCTTCTTAGCACTAGAAGCCTTTGTAGCCATTTATACTTCTACCTCCTATTTCTTTTTAGCACCAGCAATCTTTTTAGGCCCTTTTCTTGTCCTGGCATTAGTCTTAGTTCTCTGACCTCTAACCGGAAGCCCTTTTCTATGCCTTATCCCTCTATAGCATCCAATTTCCATAAGTCTTTTTATATTTAAGGATACTTCTCTTCTGAGATCTCCTTCTACCTTACAATTCTTATCAATATACTCTCTAAGCTTGCTTATTTCAGCATCTGTAAGGTCTTTAACGCGTGTATCAGGATTAATTCCTGTTGCTTTTAAAATTTCATTTGATACTGAACGACCTATACCAAAAATATAGGTAAGGCCAATTTCGACCCTTTTTTCTCTCGGCAAATCAACTCCCGAAATACGAGCCATTTCTCGATACACCTCCTAAAAATTCTCTTTAATAGCTCCATTTATTGACCACGAGGGAGGTCAATAAGACCAATATCTGGATTTAATTGTTATTTATATATAAACTGCATTATAAGTAAATGAATTACAGCATTTATCTGTCTGTAAAGCACCAGCCGCTACCTATAATCAATTTATTTCCCATTTAATTATCAACTAATTTTAGCCTTGTCTTTGTTTGTGCTTAGGATTTTCGCAAATTACTCTAAGCTTACCTTTTCTTCTGATGAATTTGCATTTTTCACAAATCGCCTTTACTGATGGTCTTACCTTCATGTTAATCCTCATTCCTTTCACTAATTTTGGTTTAGGGTTCAGAGCTGTGAGTTCAGAGCTTTAGAGCTCCTTCAAAGTATTTCTTAAACCTCTCAACTCCCAACACTCAACTCTTAACTATTATTTTGCCCGCCATGTTATCCTGCCACGTGTAAGATCGTATGGTGATAACTCAATTGTTACTTTGTCACCTGGAAGAATCCTAATAAAATTCATTCTCAATTTTCCAGATATATGAGCCAGGATTTTATGACCGTTTTCCAATTCTACCTGAAACAAAGCATTTGGCAGCGCTTCTACTACTGTTCCCTCAACTTCTATTATATCTTCCTTTGCCATTGTATCACCCTCCCTCATTTTCCGATACAAGACCTACTATTGTTCTGAACCCTCAAAATATTTTTTCAAATGCTTCTTCAAGTCAGAATTTGTGATTTTCGAACCAATTAGGACCTTGCCTTTTACGGTTTCGTCAATATATAAAGGAACCAGATGTTTAACTTTCTTTTTCTTAGGTCTCTCTATCCTTCTCGAGTCTCCATTCGCAATAAACACGTATTCCTCGGACTCATCTATTTGTACTACAAAGAAATATTTTTTTTTATCTCTCCCACACTTGGACAGAACAATCTGACCGAGTTCCATTATCCTAAAATCACCTCGTCATTATAACAACCTATTTCTTCTATAACCCTTATAAAATTGAACAATTTATTTTATACTATTTTTTTTCAATATTCAAGATGTTTTTTTCAGTTTTGTGAGTATTTCAGGATTTTCTTCAGTAATCAATATTGTATTTTCATAATGGGCAGACAAACTTCCATCTGCTGTAACAACTGTCCAATTGTTAGATAATATCCTTATAGAATATTCCCCCATATTAACCATTGGTTCTATTGCCAATGTCATTCCTTTTGCAAGTCTGGGTCCATAGCCCGGTCTTCCGAAATTAGGTATTTGAGGCTCTTCTTGCAGCTCTCTTCCAATACCATGACCTACAAAGTCTCTGACAACTGAATATCCATTGGCTTCAACAAACAATTGCACTGCATTTGAAATATCAGTAAGCCTATTTCCTTCTCTAGCAAATTTTATTCCTTCAAAGAAACTCTGCTCGGTAACTTTTATTAGTCTAAGTGCTTCAGCAGTCACTTCTCCAACAGGGTGGGTCATTGCAGAATCTCCATGATACCCTTTATAACAGGCTCCAATATCAATACTGATTATATCTCCTTCTTTTAGGACATTCTTACCGGGTATTCCATGCACTACCTCATTGTTTATAGATGCGCATATTGTTGCAGGAAAAATACTACGATTTATTCCTTCTTTCCCTTTAAAAGAAGGAATTGCACCATTTGCACGGATAACCCTTTCAGCTATTTCATCCAATTCCAGTGTAGTTATTCCAGGCTTTATGAATTTTTTAACCTCTTCATGCGCCAAAGCAACAATCTTTCCGGCTATTCTCATAAGCTCTATTTCTTTGGCTGATTTCACTGAAATCATTTTGACCTCCAAATATTTTTTAAAAAATACTCCAAAATTTATAACAATCCCAAATCCTTTACATCAGTTAGCTTATTACTAACCTAATTTATCTAATACTTTGAATATCTTTTCAGATATAGATTTTACTTCGCCTTCTCCATTAATTTCAGTCAATAGCTTTCTTTCTTTGTAATATTGGATTAGCGGCTCAGTTTGCTCGTGGTATACCGACATACGTTTTTTAACAGTTTCTTCAGTATCATCCACTCTCTGAATCAGAGCAGTTCCACATGTATTACATTTCCCATCAATGACAGGAGGCGTATAAATTATATGATAAGTAGCTTTGCAGTTAGAACATACCCTTCGGCCTATCATTCTTTCAAGTATTAATTCATCAGCAGCCTCTATATTGAGTACCATATCAATTTTAAGATTATCTTTTGCAAGTTTGTCTTCAAGAGCATTTGCCTGTGCAACAGTTCTTGGAAAGCCATCAAGTATAAAGCCATTTACACAATCCTTTTCTTTAAGGCGTCTACCCACCATATCAATAGTTATTTCATCAGGCACAAGACTGCCTTTATCCATATATTCCTTTGCAATTCTCCCGAGCTCGGTCTGGTTCTTGATATTTTCCCTGAATATATCTCCAGTAGAAATATGGGGTATATTCAATTTTTGCGAAATAATATCAGCCTGTGTACCTTTACCAGCTCCGGGAGCTCCTAAAATGATAAGCCTCACAAAACACGCCCCCTTTAAATAGTTTAAAGTTTAAAGTTGACAGTTAAAACTTTTTAGATTCTTTTAACTTTACACTGTCAACCTTAAACTACTACCAGCCTATTCTAAGAAACCCTTATAGTGCCTCATAAGCATCTGTGACTCAAGCTGTTTTACAGTATCCATAGCAACACCAACAACAATCAAAAGAGCGGTACCTCCAAAGTAGATATTTCCGAAAGGAGTAACCCATTGGATAAGGTAAGGAACTGTTGATATTGTTGCAAGGAATAATCCTCCAAAAATAGTAACCCTGTTAAGCACATTCTTAATATAATCAGCCGTTGGTTTTCCTGATCTTATTCCAGGTATAAAACCTCCATTTTTTTTCAGGGTATTTGCTATTTCTACATGATTGAATATTACATATGTGTAAAAGAAAGTAAATCCTACTATTAACAATGCATCTACTATGGCATATACTGCAGAGTTAGGTGAGAATATATTATTTTGTATCCAGAGCCAAGCACCTGTTGGATTAGGATTAACAAATCTCATTATTGTAGCAGGAAACATAGTAATTGACATTGCAAATATGATTGGAATAACACCAGCCATTGCAACCTTGACAGGAATATGCGTACTCTGTCCACCATACATCTTTCTTCCAACAACTCTTTTAGCATACTGTACGGGAATTCTTCTTTCTGCAAGCTGCACCCACACAACAGCCGCAATTGCAGCAAACATAAATACTAAAAGTAATATTACCAGCAGCCACATAACTACATCGGTACCTGCCTTTTCATATAAGTAAGCTCCTGCATACGGTATTCTTGATACAATACCTGCAAAAATAAGAAGTGATATTCCATTTCCTATACCATATTCGGTGATTTGTTCTCCCAACCACATAAGGAACGCTGTCCCTGCAGTAAAAGTAAGAACAACAGTAATTGCTGTAAGCCATCCAGGATTATAAACAGCACCGCTGTAAGCAAGTGAAGCATAAAGCCCTATTGCTTGAATGAGAGCCAATACAACTGTTCCATATCTGGTATACTGAGCAATTATCTTTCTTCCTTCCTCACCTTCTTTTGCAAGCCTTTCTAAGCTTGGTATAGCTATTGTAAGGAGCTGCATTATAATTGAAGCATTAATATAAGGTGTTATACTCATAGCAAAAAGCGAAAGGTTTTTCAAAGCACCTCCACCTATGCTATCTAGCAATCCAACCAAGTCTCCACCTTTGCCTATTATGCCTTCCATAACTTTGTGGTTAAGTCCAGGCACAGGAATAAAGGAACCAATTCTGAAAACCAGAATCATTCCTACTGTAAAAAGTATCTTCCTGCGCAAATCCATGATTTTCCATGCATTTACCAGAGTCTGAAACAAATTATACCACCTCGACCTTTCCTCCTGCTGCTACTATTTTTTCTTCAGCAGCTTTTGTAAATCTTGCAGCTTGAATCGTTAATTTTTTCTTAATTTCTCCATTTCCAAGAACTACTATACCATCTTTGTAATTTTTTACAATACCTGATGTTTTTAGCAGCTCTTTAGTTACAACTGTTCCATCCTCAAAGGAATTTAATGTTGCAACATTTATTTCAACATACTCTTTAGCAAAAGTATTCTTGAAACCTCTCTTAGGAAGTCTTCTGAAAAGTGGCATTTGCCCACCTTCAAATCCAGGTCTTACTCCACCGCCAGAACGTGCCTTTTGACCTTTATGGCCTTTTCCGGCAGTTTTGCCATTTCCTGTTCCTATTCCTCTGCCTTTTCTCTTTGGCGCAGTTCTTGAGCCCTCGGCAGGTCTTAATTCATTCAGCTTCATATTTTTACCTCCCCTCATTGTTAGTGTAAAATGTAAAATTTAAAGTGCAAAACTGATTTATTTAATTTCGCTTGGGTTTTTGCCCCTTAGTCTGGCAACTTCCTCCAGTGTTTTAAGTTGAGCTAAACCACTCATTGTAGCATTTATCATATTTCTTGGATTGTTTGAACCCAATGATTTTGTTCTTATATCTCTTATTCCGGCAAGTTCGAGTACAGCTCTTACAGGACCTCCTGCAATTACTCCAGTACCCTGTCCGGCAGGCTTAAGCAAAACTTTCCCAGAACCAAACTCTCCAACTATTTCGTGTGGAATAGTTGTATCTAACATAGGAACCTTTATAAGATTCTTCTTTGCATCCTCGATTCCTTTTCTGATTGCATCCGGAATTTCTGTAGCCTTCCCCATACCAGTTCCAACAAGGCCGTTCTCATCTCCAACAACAACCAATGCGCTAAATCTGAAATTTCTTCCACCTTTAACAACCTTGGCAACTCTGTTGATGCTTACAACTTTCTCCTTGAGTTCAACGTTGCTCAAATCTATCTGTAGCATACATTTCCTCCCTCTCACTAAAACTCTAATCCTGAATTTCTTGCGGCGTCAGCAAGTTCTTTAATTCTGCCATGATAGATAAATCCGCCTCTATCAAAAACTACTGTTTTAATTCCTTTTTCAAGTGCTCTTTGTGCAATAAGCTCTCCTACTAATTTTGCACCTGCTTTGTTTCCGCAATTCTTAAGTTTTCCTTTTATTGCATCATCCAAAGTAGAAGCTGATACAATAGTATTTCCTACCGTATCATCAATTATCTGAGCATATATGTTATTAAGGCTTCTGAAAACATTGAGTCTTGGTCTTTCAGGCGTACCTGCAAGCTTATTCCTTATTCTCACATGTCTTCTTACGCGTGGATTGCTGCTTCTAGCAATTGTGCTCACAATATTTCACTCCCTTCTATTTCTTCTTAGCTCCTGCTTTACCTTCTTTTCTCCTGATTACTTCATTTTCATATTTGATACCTTTACCCTTATATGGCTCAGGTTCTCTCTTGAATCTTATTTTTGCTGCAAACTCACCAACAGCTTGTTTGTCAATACCTTTGACAATTACTCTGTTCTGAGCAGGAGTTTCAACGGTAATACCTTCAGGCTCCTCCATCTCAACCGGATGTGAATAACCGAGTGTCAAAACAAGCTTCTTACCTTGTTTTTGTGCTCTGTAACCAACACCATTTATTTCAAGAACCTTTTCAAATCCATTTGTTACTCCGACAACCATATTGTTCACAAGAGTTCTTGTAAGACCATGAAGTGATCTGTGACCTGCTTCTTCTGAAGGTCTTTCAACAACTATTTGTCCTTCTTCTATCTTAATTATCATATCTTGATGCAGCTGTCTAACAAGAGTACCCTTAGGTCCCTTTACTGTCATTAAATTCCCGTCTTCAAGTTTTACGTCAACGCCCTTTGGAACAACTATAGGCGCTTTACCTATTCTAGACATTTTCGTCACCTCCCTTAAATACTGGTTCATGGTTCTTGGTTTTAAGTTTTGCTTTGAAGCTCCTTCTTAAATCTACGAACTAAGAACTACCAACTATTTCTTTTACCATACAAAAGCAAGAATTTCTCCTCCAACACCTTCCTGGCGAGCCTTCTTGTCTGTCATAATTCCTTTTGATGTTGATACAATAGCTATTCCCAAGCCTCCTAGAACCCTTGGAATCTCTTCCTTATTTACGTATACTCTTAAACCGGGTTTGCTGATTCTTTTCAAGCCTGAAATTACTCTTTGTTTGTTACTTTGCTGATATTTTAGAGCAACCCTGATTATGCCCTGCTTTCCGTCTTCAATTTCTTCATAACCCTTTACATAACCTTCCTGGACTAATATATCAACCAGGGACTTTTTTAATTTTGATGCTGGAATATCTACAGTTTCGTGTCTTGACGAATTTGCATTTCTAATCCTTGTTAGCATATCTGCAATTGGATCCGTAGTATTCATTCTCAAACCTCCTTCCTAATGAGCTGGCAGTTGATAGTTTACCGTTGATAGTTATTTTCCATCAACTACTATAACAGCCATACTGATTATAACTATTAATATTATTCATATTTTTAACTTCAACAGCTGCAGTATAAAGGACATATTACTGTTTTCAGACAGACTGCCAGCTTTACACTTTATACTGTTGACCAAAAGACCTACCAGCTTGCTTTCTTAACACCAGGTATCATACCCTTATGAGCTAAAGTTCTGAAACAAATACGGCATATACCGAATTTTCTTAAATAAGCATGTGGTCTTCCACAAAGCTTGCATCTGTTGTAAGCTCTTGTAGAATATTTTGGTGTTTTCTGTTGTTTTAATACTAAAGCCTTTTTTGCCACTTGGTTCCCTCCTCTTTAACTTTGACTAAACGGCATTCCGAGTAGTCTTAAAAGTTCCCTAGCTTCTTCATCGGTCTTGGCAGTAGTAACGAATATAATATCCATTCCTCTTACCTTTTCGACCTTATCATATTCAATTTCAGGAAATATAAGCTGCTCCTTAATTCCCATTGCATAATTACCTCTTCCATCAAAGGAATTTGGTGAAATACCTCTGAAGTCTCTTACTCTTGGAAGTGCAATGTTAACAAATTTGTCAGCAAACTCGTACATTCTTGTACCTCTAAGTGTAACTTTGCATCCAATATTCATGCCTTTTCTGATTTTAAATGTTGCAATTGACTTTTTTGCTTTAGTAACTACCGGCTTTTGACCTGTAATTATACCAAGCTCATTCACTGCTGAATCTATAACTTTAGGATTGTCTTTTGCATCTCCAATCCCCATATTGATTACGATTTTCTCAAGCTTTGGTATTTCCATAGCATTTGAATAGTTAAACTTTTGCTTGAGGGCTGGAACAACTTCTTTTTTATATTTTTCAAGGAATCTTGACATCTGACAAATTACCTCCCTTCATAAAAACATTACGAGTCTAACTGCTCTCCGCAGCCATTATTTTTGCATACTCTGACCTTTGTACCATCGTCAAGAATTTTTTTACCAACTTTAGTAGGTCTTCCACAGTTTTTGCAAACTACCATAGCCTTACTACTGTATATAGGGGATTCTTGATTGATTTTACCCCCCTGCTGGTATCTGCCTCTTGGTTTTTTATGCTTTACAGACATATTTACACCTTCAACAAGGACCTTCATTTCATCCGGAATTGCACTTAATACCTTTCCAGTCTTACCTTTATCCTTGCCGGAGATAATCATAACCTTATCACCTTTTTTTATGCTCATTTTAGCCATTTTAATCCACCTCCCACTTTACAGTACTTCGGGAGCGAGAGAAATTATCTTCATGAATTCCTTATCTCTCAATTCCCTTGCAACTGGTCCAAAAATACGAGTTCCTTTAGGAGTATTATCGGGCTTAATAATAACAGCAGCATTTTCGTCAAACTTTATATGTGAACCATCCGGTCTATCAACACCTTTTTTAGACCTCACAATAACAGCTTTGACAACTTCGCCCTTTTTAACAACCCCGCCGGGTGTTGCATTTTTAACTGAAGCAACAACTATATCTCCTATACCTGCATACCTGCGCAATGAACCACCAAGAACCTTTATGCACATAAGCTCTTTAGCGCCAGTATTATCTGCAACCTTTAATCTGGTTTGCACCTGTATCATTTCAATACCTCCCCTCTTATCTAGTTCTGAGTTTTAAGTTTCTCTTTGGAGAATTCTTAATACTCTCAACTGTCAACCCTTAACTCTGAACAATAAAAACTACTTTGCTTTTTCAACTATTTCGACCACTCTCCATCTTTTTTCCTTGCTAAGCGGTCTTGTTTCCATAACTTTTACTCTGTCTCCAATTGTACACTGGTTGTTTTCATCATGCGCTTTCAATTTATATGTCTTTCTTACAACCTTTTTGTAAAGAGGATGCTTAATACTGTATTCTATAGCAACGACAACAGTTTTATCCATTTTATCGCTGACTACTTTACCTGTTCTAGTCTTTCTAAGACCTCTTTCAGTCATAGCTATCTTACCTCCAATCTACTATTCCTTTATACCTTCAATCTCTCTGGCTCTAATTACTGTTTTTACCCTTGCAATGTCTTTTTTAACATTCTTAACCTTATTAGGATTGTCAAGCTGATTTGTGGCCAGTTGAAATCTAAGTTTGAACAATTCTTTTTTTAGTTCTGAAAGCTCCTTTTGGAGTTCCATTGAAGACATATCTCTCATCTTAATTGCTTTCATTGTTCTCACCATCCATTTCTTCACCGCGGACTACAAATTTGCATCTTATTGGCAGCTTGTGTGCGGCAAGTCTCATCGCTTCTTTAGCTAACTCCTCATTCACACCAGCAATCTCGAACAATATTCTTCCTGGTTTAACTACTGCTACCCAGTATTCCGGTGAACCTTTACCACTACCCATACGTGTTTCAGCAGGTTTAGCTGTAACCGGTTTATCCGGGAATATTTTTATCCAAACTTTTCCGCCTCTTTTTATAAAACGCGTCATTGCAATTCTTGCAGCTTCTATTTGATTACTTGTTATCCAAGCTGGCTCAAGTGCTTTCAAACCGAAGTCACCTTCGCAAACTTTGTTTCCGCGAGTAGCGACACCTGTCATTCTGCCTCTTTGAACTTTCCTACGTTTAACCCTTTTAGGCATTAACATCTTTATTCGCCTCCTTCAACTACTTTTGTCTTCCTAGCTCTTGGAAGAACCTCGCCTTTGTAAATCCAAACCTTAACACCAATCTTTCCATAAGTTGTATCAGCTTCATGGAAGCCATAATCTATATCAGCTCTCATTGTCTGCAGTGGAATTGTGCCATCATGATAATGTTCAGTTCTAGCGATTTCAGCTCCACCAAGTCTTCCAGATACTGATGTTTTTATTCCCTTTGCTCCTGATTTCATAGCTTTACCCATTGCCTGTTTCATAGCCCTTCTAAAAGAAACCCTCTTTTCAAGCTGAGAAGCAATGTTTTCAGCTACAAGCTGAGCATCCTGTTCAGGAATCTTTACCTCGCATATGTTTACAAGTATGTTTTTATTAGTCATTTTTTCAAGGTCTTTACGTAGAACATCTATTAATGCTCCACCTTTACCTATAACTATTCCAGGCTTTGCAGTGTAAACATTAACCTTAACCTTGTTTGCTGCTCTTTCTATTTCAACTTTTGAAACGCCTGCAATAAATAATTTGCTTTTTACAAACTTTCTAACTTTCATGTCTTCAATCAGGTTATCTGCAAAACTCTTGTCATCTGCATACCATTTTGCATCCCAATCTCTAATAATTCCTAGTCTTAAACCATGTGGATGAACTTTTTGGCCCATTTTCTATCCTCCTTATTACTTTGCTTCGCGAAGTACTACCGTAATATGACTTGATCTCTTTCTAATCCTGTATGCCCTACCTTGTGCTCTTGGTTCAATTCTTTTCATTGTTGGTCCTTGATTTGCATATATTTCAGAAATAACCAAATCATCAACATTCATATTGTGGTTATTCTCCGCATTAGCCATTGCAGATTTCACTAATTTTTCTACAATCGGTGAAGCTGCTTTCGGGGTAGTCTTCAATATTACTAAAGCATCTCCAACCTTTTTATTTTTGATTAAATCTATAACGATTTTTACCTTACGCGCAGAAATTCTGGCATGTCTCAACACCGCTCTTGCTTCCACTAACTTTATCCTCCCTTCCATTCTGAAAACATGATAAACTTCTCACATGTTATTCAACCTATACTTTTATGAATGCTATTTTAATGAAGTTGACTTTTCTGTGTGTCCACTATGTCCTTTATATGTTCTAGTAGGTGCAAATTCACCAAGTTTATGTCCTACCATATCTTCAGTAACATAAACAGGCACGTGCTTTCTTCCATCATGAACAGCTATTGTATGTCCAACCATTTGTGGAAATATTGTAGATGCCCTTGACCAAGTCTTAATAACCTTTTTGTCTCCGGCTTTGTTCATTTCTTCAATTTTCTTTATTAAACTCGGATAAATATAAGGTCCTTTTTTAACTGATCTACTCATTACTTTTCCTCCTTTCGCACGCCTTACTTCCTCTTCTTAACTATAAACTTATCTGAAGCTTTTTTCTTCTTTCTGGTCTTAAGTCCCAGTGTAGGTTTACCCCAAGGAGTAACCGGTCCTGGTCTACCAATCGGAGATTTTCCTTCTCCACCACCATGAGGGTGATCAATTGGGTTCATTACTACACCTCTAACAGTTGGTCTAATGCCATGCCATCTCGTTCTTCCTGCTTTTCCGTAGGAAACGTTTTCATGCTCGATATTCCCAACCTGTCCTATTGTAGCTCTACATTTCATGCTAATCATTCTTACTTCACCGGAAGGAAGTCTTACCTGAGCATAATCTCCCTCTTTAGCCATAAGCTGTGCCGAGCTTCCTGCACTTCTTACAAGCTGACCGCCTTTACCTGGCTTGAGCTCAATGTTGTGAATCATTGTACCAACTGGAATATTAGCTATTTGAAGGGTATTTCCAGCTTTAATATCTGCTTTCGCACCTGATTCAACTTGGTCTCCTACTTTAAGATTGTTAGCAGCTATTATATAACTCTTTTGTCCATCATCATATTGAATTAACGCAATATTTGCACTTCTGTTCGGATCATATTCTATTGAAGTAACAACTGCCTTTGCGTCATCTCTACTTCTTTTAAAATCAATTACTCTATACTTTCTTCTATTGCCGCCTCCACGATGTCTAATTGTTATTCTACCCATATTGTTTCGTCCCGAATGCTTCTTCAAAGGCTCAAGCAAGCTTTTTTCCGGAGCTTTTTTGGTTAGATCCGAATAATCTATAACTGTCATTTGCCTTCTTGAAGGAGTCGTAGGGTTGTATTTCTTTATAGCCATTTCTTATTCACTCCCTTATTTCAATTATCACGATTTTACGCCTGAACGCCGCCGAACTCTTCGATACTATCCTTATACTTCTTACCTGTAAGCTTTTCCTTACCACCCTTATCAAGGAATATTTCCGGTTTGGGATTTGTATCAATTTTTACTATTGCCTTTTTCCAGTCAGGTGTTTTACCAATATGCACGCCTCTTCTTTTTGTTTTGCCCGGCATACTTACTGTATTTACTTGAAGCACCTTAACCTGAAATAATTGTTCAACAGCACTTCTTATTTCGGTTTTAGTTGCATTTTTTACAACTTCAAAAGTGTACTTTCCTATACCTAATTCGTCATTGCTCTTTTCTGTAATTATAGGTCTTACAATGATATCTTCAGGAGTTCTCATTATACGTACACCTCCTCTATCTTAGCAACTGCATCCTTTGTCACAATGAATTTATCATACTTTAAAATGTCATATACGTTAAGTGTATTTACAAGAAGTGTCTTTACTCCGGCTATATTTCTAGCTGATTTCTGAATTTCAACATTCTTTTCCGGAAGAACAAGTAAAGCTTTTGTTTGAACATCCATCTTTTTAAAGATTTCAGCCATTCTTCTTGTCTTTATTTCATCAAATTTTAATTCCTCAATCACCATGATATTATTTTCATTAACCTTTGCGCTAAGAGCTGATTTCATAGCAATTCTCTTAACCTTTTTAGGTACTGAATATTTGAAGCTTCTTGGTTTTGGTCCCAGAGCGATACCACCCTTTATCCACTGTGGTGCTCTGATACTTCCCTGACGCGCTCTACCTGTACCTTTTTGTCTCCAGGGTTTAATACCTCCACCTCTTACTTCTCCTCTTGTCTTGGTTGACTGAGTGCCCTGCCTGCGGTTAGCAAGCTGGTTAACAACAACTTCATGGAGTACAGCTTCATTTACTTCTACTCCGAATATGCTGTCACTTAATTGAAAACTACCAATCTGTTCGCCTTGCGAATTATATAAAGCAACTTTAGGCACTGTAATCCTCCTTTCTAATCTAACACATTAAATCTTTATTTAAGCTAATAGCTTTATTTAACTGTTTCTTTTATAAATACCAAGCTTCCTTTTTGTCCCGGAATAGCTCCCTTTATTAAAAGTATATTCTTCTCTGCATCTACTCCAGCCACTTCAAGGTTTTGAATTGTAACTTTTACGTTACCCATATGTCCAGGAAGTTTCTTTCCTTTGAATACTCTACCCGGAGACGTTGTCGGTCCCATTGAACCCGGTCTTCTATGATACATTGAACCGTGTGTCATTGGACCTCTATGAGCTCCATGCCTTTTAATAACACCCTGGAATCCTTTACCCTTGGATGTTCCGCTTACATCAACCTTATCTCCAACGTTGAATACATCAGCTTTTATTTCTTGCCCAACGGTATACTCTTCCGCATTATCAACTCTTATTTCCCTTAAGTATTTTCTCAAGGATACCTTTGCTTTTGAAAAATGTCCTTTTATGGGTTTAACAACATTTTTCTCTTTAACTTCGCCGAATCCAATCTGTATCGCGTTGTATCCGTCAGTCTTTTCATTTTTCTTTTGTACAACAACACATGGACCTGCCTCTATAGCAGTAACCGGTATAACGTTTCCATTTTCATTAAAAATTTGTGTCATACCTATTTTCTTTCCGTAAATTCCTTTCATTACTTTTACCTCCTCCGGTTATTGGTTCGCGTTTTAGGTTTGCGAACATGACCTTACAGCTTAATCTCGATATCAACTCCAGCAGGCAAATCTAACTTCATAAGAGCATCTACAGTTTTTGGTGTAGGCAGAAGTATATCAATAAGCCTCTTATGTGTTCTCATCTCAAACTGTTCTCTTGAATCCTTGTACTTATGCGGAGCCCTAAGTACTGTAACTATGTCCTTCTCTGTAGGTAATGGTATAGGTCCTGAAACCTTCGCTCCGGTTCTCTTTGCAGTTTCCACAATCTTTTCAGCGGACTGGTCGAGAATTTGATGATCAAATGCCTTTAGTCTGATTCTGATCTTTTCTTTGTTGGTCACTTTATCTCCTCCTTCAATGTTCGAAACGTGCTATGCATCGCAATGCTGTGTTGTGCTCGCATCTGACGCTTCTATATATTTGGTTTTTTAGGTGAGACAAGTATTTTTTATTCCACGAGGCCTGGTGTATCATTCTCTTTTATAATTAAACCCAGGTAACATTACACGGTCAAACCGCTTAATGCGTAAACCTGGGCTGTTTCTCAGGAAAAATGACTTCTCCACATTTCAAGCCATAGCGTGTAAGCTACTTGTCGCCCGGTTTATAATCGGACATACTCCGCAAGAATTCCCTAATTCCAAGATTAGCCACCTCTTGCATCATCGCAATATGTCACAGCCGTTTAATTTTACTATAGCTTTCTATATTTTTCAAGTAAAAATTCATAATAATTAAAAAATTTTTTTAAGTTTAATTTTAAAAATCCAAACTACAGCAAAAGCGTTCATAAATAAGATGAATAAAGCCAAAACAATAGCAGCCATTCGCATTAGGAAGGCTGCTACTATCTCAAAGCTTTAATCTTTTATTTTGATTTGATATATACTGTTTTGGTAGCTACATCATATCTTACCGAACCACCAAGGCTCTCAGTTACAAACCTTAGCGGAACAAATACCTTATTATCAATTACAGTTGCTGGAACAGCTAATTTTTTAGTTTTACCATTAACAGTTGCAGAGCTGCTTTTTACCTTTATTAAAATTTTCGTATTCCCCTTCGCCGCAAGAACTGTTTGCTTCTTGGAATTCCATTGTATCTTTGCTCCCATGGCTGAGAAGGTTTCCCTCATTGGAACCATTACAGTGCCCTTAACAACTCTTGGGGAAGTGCTAAAATATACGTATCTATCATTCAGCATAACATCTATTGCTTTATTTTTATAGTACTGTTCTTTAAATGCTTTTGCTTGCTTTGCGTTTTCCTCTTCAATATACTTCATCATATCAACATAATCAAAAGAGTTATCACTTGTCAGTGTAGGGAATAAAACCTCCACATCTTTATTTATATTGCTTATATCCGAATTGATATCAAGAGTAATTTTTATTATTCCCTGATTACTTGCATCAGTACTACCCGGATTGCTAATGGCATCAAGCTTGGCAATATCAAATACAAGGTCAATGGTTCCTTGTGCTTTTACTACATATCCATTATCAAGTGTATAAGTAATAACTATACCCTTATCTCCTACAATCTTCACATTCTTTAATAAGTCCATGCCAGTATTGAAGCTCTTTTTAAACTCAGACATTCCGCTGTCGAATCCAGCAAGAATAGTATTAGCATCAAATTCACCTTTATCCTTCATACTACTTGCTATTAAATTGAAGTATTCTTTCACAATCTCTTTAATTATGGCTTTATTTTCATCAGCATTATTAACCAAGTATCTGAGGAAAGCTTTAAAGGTTGCATCATCAAATCTTACTTCATACTGGTTGCTTCCTTTTTTAGTTACAATATTAAGCCCTGAATTAAATTGCTTTCCATATGTATCAAGAAAACTTACCAGCTTGGTGTTTACAAAATCATTTGCCGACGCAGATACCTTCGCTAAGCCCTTAAAATCTACTCCCGATTCGGAAATTTCCTTACTCATTTTTGAGAAGTCCATAACCATATACTCTTTACCTGCAAATTGCTGTGGAAAAGACGCCGTAAAAATTGCAGGAAGCTTCATTATTTCTTTGATCTTTGGAGTTTCGGTTGAAAGATCAGCATCAACCCATAATCCGAACTTGGTTCCGATTCCACCAACTTCTACTTCTCCTTGGTATTCTGCCTTTGCTATTTTATTATCTTCACTCTGTTTTGATTTCGCATTAATACTTAGCTTCATGTTATTCAATATTTGTGTTACAGAAGATACTGATGCTTTTTGTTCCTCAGGAATTCCTTCTGTGCTGAAATGCATCGTAATGTCACTTTTAGCTTCCATAGACTTAATTTGGTATGATTTTATAAAAGAATTATAGACCTGTGCTTCATTAGCTGAACAGCCTATTAGCAGTATTGTAGATAATGCTAGAATAGAAACTAAAGAACCTAATTTCACAAACAATTTCATTTTATTTCCCCCTATCATAATTATGTAAAAGTCACATATATAATTATATCATTTTGGTAAATCTTAGTCAAATATAGGCTTGCTTATATTTAGGCAGCACTTTCTAATATTTATATTCGCCCATATATTGTAATTTGACACAAAAAAAGAACCTTACTCACCGGGAGTAAGGCTTTCAAAAGGAGGTGTATAGGAATGTTTAAGCATTTCACTTAAGTTACTTGATTTGCGATATCAATGAAAGGAAGAATTCCTTCAATTGTGCTGTCTGATTTACATCTTCTAAACTGCTATTAAGATGGGGCGCTTTCCTTGCAACTTCTCCACCGAATAACAATCTGAAATCTTCTGCGAATATCTCTTGTGGTCTGTTTACATAAGTTTTGGAGCTGTCATTATAAATAGCAGAATCTTCGATTCCTCTTATTTTCCTGTATTCCTGCCTTTTTTTCTCATCCATCAACTGAAAATCAACCTGATGTCCCAACTCATGAACTGCTAATCTATGTATTTCTTCTTTGCCAAGTTTTACGCTTGTCCCAAAAACTACTATGCTATTATCTTTAAAGCTTAGTGCCATTGCATTTGAATAGTCTTTTAATTTATAATCCAAAAAATATACATTTGCTGTGACTGCACTATATATATTGCCATAAACGCTTTGGTTTACTGAATTATCTTTTGCTCCATAATTGATTTCGCTAAGAGCCAGAGCATATTCTTTCATATCAACAGTACTTAATTTTCTTAGTCCGATTTGCTTGCTTTGATTAATTTCAAATTTCATTCCATACCAATCCTGCTTAAGCATTAATGCGCCGACGTTATTCTTAACTATAGAGTCCATGCTCTCTTGTGTCTTAAACAGCTTTATCTTTTTTTCTGCAAAAGAAGCAGGAGAGAAAACAGCTGATATTAATATTAGCACTAGCATTAACAAGCTCAATGTTCTTTTCATGACCTACACCCCCAAAAATAAAAACCTGACAATTTTATCTCTCTAGTGCCAATTCCTGCACCTCGATAAATCGTCAGGCGGGAATCTGGCAGCCCGACCATCATGACCTTTCGGTTTTAGATTCGTTGGCTTTGCGTCTCCGGTTTTCGCGCGGTTTTGCCTTTTTCAAATTTCCTATTCATTTTTGAAAGTTCATTCACTGCAAATAAAAAGCTCTTATTGCCTGGATTACCAAGAAATAAGAGCTAAAACTCTTTTCTGTTATTGGTAACCCGACCATCTAACCTTTCGGTTTCAGATTCGTTGGCTTTGCGTCTCCAGCTTTCACCGGATTTGCCTTTTTCAATGGTTATTTTGTTTTCTTACAATATTATTTTATAACAGATTTACATAAAATGCAATAATTAAACCATATTGCTTTTTATATTATTTACGCCCTTAGTTTGTCATTGATTCCTTTTATCTGAACATCATGCATATCTGACAATTTTGCTATATCATCAAACTTGGCTTCAAGCCTGTCCAATCTTTCATTGGTTGACTTATGTGCATCAAATAATATTCCAATCTTATCATGAAATTGATTTTCAAGTCTTAGAATCTGACTACCATTCTGCTTTATTTCTTTTTCAATATTATCAAATCTATTATCAATTACCTGAAATTTTTTATCTATACCATCGAACTTGCTATCTATTCCGTCAAATTTTTTGTCTATGCCATTAAGCCTGTCCGTAAATTCCACATACATTTTTTGAATCAGTTCATATGCTTTATCTTCCACATTGCAGCCTCCCCTTTTTGAAACTAAAATAATTATATATCATTCTATCTTTTTGACAAGGACTATTTTTTGATTATTCACAATCTTCATCAGCCTTTTCTTCTTCTGCCCTTGATACATCAGCACCAAGACTTTTTAACTTCTCATCAATATTTTCATAGCCCCTAAAAATATGCTCCGCATTGGTAACTTCAGTAGTTCCTTCTGCTGAAAGACCCGCAAGAACCAACGCTGCCCCTGCCCTCAAATCATTTGCCTTAACCCTTGCACCATTAAGCATACTTTTCCCTTCTATAACCGCTGTTCGCCCATCAATCTTTATATTTGCTCCCATTCTGTTCAATTCAGAAACATGCATGAATCTATTTTCGAAAATTGTTTCAACTATTACACTTGTTCCTTCGGAAAGACTCATTAATGATGCAACCGGAGACTGCATATCCGTAGGAAATCCTGGATATGGAAGAGTCTTAATATCAACAGCTTTCATTTTATTATCAGCTTTAACCCTTATTGATGTTAATTCTTCTGATATTTCGACACCGCACTCCTTGAGCTTAGCTGAAACAGGCTTTAAATGGTCCGGTATTACATTTTCAATAATAACATCTCCTTGTGTTATTGCCGCAGCTACCATAAAGGTTCCTGCCTCAATTCTATCCGGTATAACAAGATGACTTGTAGCTTTAAGCTCTTTCACTCCTGTAATTTTTACTGTATCTGTTCCTGCTCCTTTTATATCTGCCCCTGCCATAATCAAAAAGTTTGCCAAATCTACAACCTCAGGTTCTACAGATGCATTTTCGATTATTGTACTTCCATCTGCCAGACAAGCAGCCATAAGAATATTTTCAGTAGCTCCTACACTGGGAAAATCAAGATAAATCTGCGCCCCTTTAAGCTTCTTGGCGTAAGCATGAATATATCCAGCATTATTGTTAATTTCTGCACCCATAGCTGCAAAACCTTTCAGATGCAAATCAACTGGTCTTGAACCTATTGCACAACCACCCGGCATTGAAATTTTTGCCTCTCCAACCCTTGCAAGCAGTGGACCCATAACCAGAAATGAAGCCCTTAACTTACTGACAAGCTCATACGGTGCAACAATCTCTTTTATTCCTTTTGTTGTTATATTCAGCTTATTACTTCCGTTTCTTTGAAGCTCTGCTCCAATAGACTCAACAAGACTGCACATTATTTCAACATCATTTAAAAAAGGAACTTCTTCAATAATATTTTCGCCATCAGTAAGAAGCGTTGCAGCTATAATTGGGAGTACAGAATTTTTGGAACCACTTATTCTGACCTTTCCCTTCAAGGGACCACTTTGCTTAACAACAAGTTTTATCACGGTCATTCTCCTTTATCGAACAATATGGAAGTTTTGATAATTGTATTTTGATAATAAAATTATTACCAACCCTGCCGTTATATATGCAAAAAAAGATGCTGAAACTCGCATCTTTTTATATTTCCTGTTGTCCAAAAGGACAAGCCAATGTCTCGTCCCTACTAGGTTTTGTATTATTCCTTTAGCTATCAACTAATTTGTAGTTATTGCCCTGCTTATTATCATTGCGCAGTTAGCTCTGTTTAATACTAAATCCTCCTTAAATCCTTTAAAAAGTGAATCTGTCTTATTAATTATCCCTGCTAAAAAAATCTTCCTCAATGAATCATATGCCCAATGCTTTTTATTAATAGCCGGCATTTCTTTCTGATTAGCTGTACTAAATACAAATACCCTTGTTATTATTTTTGCGGCTTCAGCAATAGTCACAGTTTTATCAGGTTTGAACGTGCCATCTACAAATCCGCTTACAATCTTCATATCACACGCAGTATTTATTGCATCTCTTGCCCAGTGCTTTTTTGTATCCTTAAATCCTTTTGATTTTGATTTTTTTTCAACTTTTAAAGAATTAAGGAGCATAGTTATAAACTCTGCCCTTGTTACGCTCTTATTCGGCTTGAATGTCCCATCAGTATATCCTTCAATTGCTCCCATATCATGAAGATGTCTTATATATTCTTCAGCAGCAGTTCCTTTTATATCCTTAAAAACACCCTGTTCCGGATTATCAATATTTGTTAATATAATTCTGACCGGTGGCAGCATTGTTCTTAAGTCAACATCTATACTGTTTAAACCGGTTATACCTTTACCCGTCTTAAAGAATATATTCAGTAGCTTGCCTTCTCTCTTTGAAACTGATGTAATTTCTATCCCCTGTCCTTCTGGCAGTTTGGCATTCAGCACAATATTAATGGTGTTTTCGCCTACCTGCCTGACTGAATAGGTTGTTCCAGAAGCATAGCAGCCGTAAGATAGAACAAAAAGCATTATAATTGCTAAAATAAAAGTTTTTTTCATAAGTTTATGTCCTTTCTATGATTCTTTTGCATTTTTCTAGTTTTAACTTTGATTTTTTTGTATTTTTGTGGTTTTAACTTTACACTTTACATTTTAAACTTTACACTATCTAAAACACTCCCGCTTCCTCCAGCATGTATTTAATTATACCCATCATCTGCCCTCTTGAAAATGATTCTGTGGAATTCCAGTCAGTATTTGTATACTGTACTTTTTCACCTGTCATAAGCTCGCAAAGCCTTAAAACCATTGTTAAAGCCTCTTGCTTAACAGCTGCTTGGCTCATATCAGCAGTATTGATTTTTGCCGTTATTCCTGCTTTTTTTGCAGGAGTAAGATAATCCTCATCATAATTATAATTCAATATATCAAGAATTATCTTTACAGCTTCTTCCTTGCTGACAGTCTTTGAAGGCTCAAAATTACCATTTCCAAGACATTTTATATTGTATTTTTCTGTTATAGCCTTAATTTCATTTGCATAATAATTGCCTGAAATATCAGAGAATTTACCCCCACCCATTTTCATTACAGCAAAATCGCAGCTGCCCGGAATGCTGAAATATACTGTTCCTTCATTATTTAACACATCAAAATTGCTTCCTGTTTCAATTCTAATCCACTGCTGTGCAGCCGGGTCATAAACTGCACCTGTCATAGCAGCTTTATCGAACCATTTACTATCATAATATGGAAGCTTTACCTTTAAACCTTTAATTGTATAAAATTTTGTTTTCCCTGAATCAGTTATCATCTCTATTGCCACTTGCCATACATCGGAAACATACGAGCTGCTGTTGGTCTTATTTGTAGGATTTGAAATCTTTTGCAGGGTTATTTCCATCATGCAATCCGGATTATTTTTAAGCTTATCAAAAACTTGTTTATTTTTTGTTATTTCAGGTGTAATGACAAGCGCTGCAGGTCCATTATTCAAAATAAGGTTTTGCTTTTTTTGTTCCAATGCAATAAAAATTCTCGGTGAAATCCTGGTCTTTGATACCTTTACACCCTCTGCATGTTTTGTTTTGCTTGATTCATCAGGATTTAAACCTTCAAAATTGATTATAAAATCTTTTCCCGAGCTACTTGCAATCCGTTCTATGAGCATATCTGTTTTTTCATGCTTCACATCAAGAACCGCAATATCGTCATCTTCTTCATCAAATTCAGGCTTTGGAACTTCTTCTGCTGTAGTTTCTGTATCCGAACCTGTATCATATTCATCAGTACTCTTTAAAGTTTTTATAGATATTACTGGTGATGATTGAGAAGTAAGTTTTTTAGCAGGATCATAAGCAAATAACCTTGCATAGTACCGAGTGTTAGGCAGCAGCTTTTCAACCTTATACTCAGCAAGCTGTTTTGAAGGATATGAAACAGCATCACTAAAGTCCGGCTTCTTTGCTATTTCAAGATTATACTCAAGCATTGATACATATATCCATTCAAAATTAATGTAATCCTTGCCGACTGAATCCGCAATATTCTTTATACCAAAACCCTTTGGCGGCTCAGGTGGTGCAAATGGCGACGTTTTAATGAGATATGAATCGCTCCAATCTGAAATGCTTTCCTGCTCGTTCGCTCCCTTAATTCTCGCTCTAATCCAGAAATAATAAACCGTGTCTGCTGTTAACCCGGAAATTCTGTATTTAGGTATTACTGCCACATCTTCAGGTTTAACAACAATAGACGTAGTTGCTTTGGTACTATCATCAAAAATTCCATATTTAATATCATAATAATAACCGTTAATAACGTTCCAACTTAAATCAACATAAGTATCACCTTTATATTGATAATTAATTACGGGAATTGCTGGCTTTGGCATAGGAACCTCATAATCAGGTCTTGTGCTTATAATTATCGGGTCGGAAACATGAGATTTTAATGAATCAGATCTGTAAGCCCTCATCCAAAAAACATATGCAGTATTTGATTGTAATCCATCTACAGTGTATTCAATAGTGGTTGATGCTGTATTATTTGCTATATCTTTAATTTGCATTGGCATTGGAGCTGTTGTTTCTAGAAGCCTCGAAAAATCAAAGCTATTAGAATACACTTCATAACCTACGCTGAATTTTATGTCCGGAGAATAGATTACAGACCTGTATACCGCTCCAGCTACTGCTGCCGCTGCAACATCCTCATCCGCAAGGTAAATCCATTTTGAATCAGCTTGATTCCATCTTTCATACCACTGATTCTTCCACTCAAGAGTTATAGATTTTGATGTTGTAGCATCAACCTTCTTTCCATTTACAGTATTTGTTTTCACTTTAAATGGTGGAACTGACGGTATCACTGGTTGGTCAATCGCTCCATTCGGAAGGGTAACAAAGACCTTCAAAGCAGGTTCAGAAACAACTGTACTTGTAGAGTTGTTAACAGAGTAAGTCTTTTTCGCTATCATTTTAAGATAATATACTGTATTGGGCTCAAGCTTTGATAATATATGTTTAAACCCAATTACTCTATCTCCCGTCATGTTTCCTATTTTCTCATAAACATAATCGGCAACCCCCACCTTCAAATTGGCAGCTGCAGGGTTTTGACTATTATTATCAATATCAGCCGAATTTTTAAGCGCCCATATATCATAAACCACATCGGTATCTACATTACCTGTCGGTAAATATGGTGCTTCCCAAAGCAGCTCTATCCTGTCAGAGCCGATTTGTGTATGCTGCTGCGTAGGGTCGTCAAGAATTTGCGGAACCGGGGGAATAGCTATTACTTCGCTTTCTTTGGCAGCAATCTTATCAGATACAACACTAATTGTAGAACCAAGCTGACTAACCAAATCCGCTTTAATCCTAAAATATGTATTATCTGAAGGAACCTTAACAAGCAAGCTTGTATCCTTTGTTGCCGCTATCTCTTTTTCAAGATCTCCATCTACACTTCTGATTACTTTATAAAGAACCTCTTCATTCTGACCAAGATTTGTATTTGTTATGGCATTCCATTGAAGCTTCCACCAATCTGAAGAAGTTTTATTTATTTCGGTTTTTATATTTGTAAAGCCTACTGCAGATGCTGAAACAGGCAGGATTACTACCTTGTCATCATTTACAACAGTTCTGATTTTAATATAGTATATTGTACTTGGTTTTAAATCAACTGCATTATAGAAAAGCTTGGTTCCTTGTATCTGCACAGCTTTACCTTCTCCAATATCTGCACTACTCACATGTATTGGAGAGGTTTCTGCAAAAGAAGCACTTTCCGAAATATATACATAATAGCTTACGCTGGCCGCTTTGTAATCAACATTATCCCATCTTATATTTAAGGTTTCATTATTTCCCGGCTCAACTGTAATCTTGGTATCTGTAACAAAAGTAATCTCCAAAGAGCTTCCCATATGCTTTTCAGCAGGCTGATCATGCTCATGTACCGCAGTAAGGTACGCATAATAAACAGTACCGGATTTCAAGTTATCTATTTCAATATTAGTACTGCTTTTATCAATATTACCGCCATATATTTGATAATCAGTGTCATTTTCAGTACGATAATGCAGCTCATAATACTGTTTATCTCCACCCCATACCGCAGGAGCAGCCCAGGTTAGCTTTGCATAATAGCCTTTTTCCGGGGAATAAGATATTGCAGGCCGGCCATTTTCTGTCGCTACAGCAAGGTTCGTAGGCGTCGCCTGTTCAGCTGCATATACTTTAAAGCACCCAAGCGGGATAATTTGTAAAACCATTAGAACTGCAAGTACAATCGCAATTTTCTTCATAGTTGTCTCCTTGTTTATATTTCCCCTAGTAAAGTAAGTGTTCTGACAATCATTGAAAGTGCATCTTCAATACTTATTTGCCCTTTTGGCTGAATTCTTTTTGAAGAATCAGGAGTAATAACTTTAAGATCAACTGCCATAATTACAGCTTTATAATAAGCAGGGTTAATACTCTTATAATCAGATAAGTCTATAGTTTTTGTAGGTTTATATGTATTTTCGGAAACCCCTGTCTTTACAGCATACATTCTCATCGCAAGATATGCCGCTTCTTCTCTTGTCAGCTTATGTGAATCTCCCAGCATTCTGAAGCTTGAATTCAGGTTAAGCTTTTCTGTCATTTTAGAAACCATCAGCTCATCCGATGCTTCTTCACCAAATATTTTTTGAATTACTCCCAGAAGCTGCTTCACATTAACAATCTCCTGCCCATTAAGACTTCCATTGCTTGTCAGGATTGATGCAATATCATATTTCATATCAAGCTTGGTAAGCTGCTCACTCACCTGCCCATTTGAAGCTTTTATAGACGAAGTATTTTTCAATATTGCAAAGCTTCCTGTTCGTTTTATTTCAAAATCAACAGTATTTTCATCATAATCAATTGAACTGGTCAGTTTCACCCATTCTTTGTCCCTGTATATGTATGCATTGTAATATAAAATCCCGGCTAATGGTGTATATATATACTTAAAGCCAATAGGGCCACTTAAAAAGGTAACATCTTCAGGACCTTCTTCAACAGCATCATCAATTTCTTCATCAACGTATTCACCTAAATCTTCCAATATTTCTGCTCTGTATTCATTTATAAGCTTTGTAAGCTCCTTAGAGGTATCCTTGTCTTTTTCTGACTCGTCCTGGAAATCAGAAAGCTTATCATTAAGTATATCGGTCAGTTCACTATCAATAGCTTGATCCATTTTCGTTTCTGTCATATCCATTCCGAGAACTTCCATTTCGAATTTCAATACATCAGAAGCAAGCAGGTCCTTTTTAGAAGAAACATCCGAACCTGTCTTCCCCATGTTTTCGAAAATCAGCCTGACATAAATATCCTTGATTGAAGGACTCTCACTTAAAATATCATTTTTCATTTCTGCAATTTTTAAATTATTATCATCTATCATTCCAGGTTTTAAGTAGACTTCTCCAAAACCCGTTCTTATAATCAAGGTTTCCTTGTAATTATTTATATAATTAAATACTCCATAAGGTACTATTATTTCATTGTTCTCTGAAGCCTTCTTGTCTTCATCCTCTTCATCAGGCGCTCTTTTGAAATAGCCCATATCTATAGTAAGAGTTTTTGAATTGTCATTCGTCATATGGTTTATTACTCTGGCTTCTCTTAGTTTTATTTTTGTATCTTCGTTGGTATTATCAATAATCCAATAAAGTCCGTATCTAATATCCTTCATCTCTTCATTGAATATTGTTTCATCATTCTTATCTTTTTGATTGTCCTCATAATCAGATTGTCTGAACTCAGTTCTCGAAACAATAGGTCCGACAAACTTTGAAAACACGGTTTGTGTACTCCCTGCAGCTGTAAATGTATTTCTTGCCTTAATGTAGTATCTTGTATTCGACTTTAATTGATTAATAATTGCATAGTTCATTCTTAAGTCAGTCCCTGCTAAATCATTAGGCTTATCATGAGTTATTACAGTATTGGTCCACAAGGTATAATCAGTATCCGTTTCAGATTTTACCCATATTTGCCCATCATAAGTTTCCTTTGACCTCCACTGAACTTTAAGTGCAGTATAAGCGTTAAAGGTCTTGTCCGAAACAAAAGAAAATATTTCCGGACTTTCCAGTATATTTGTTGTAACCGGAAGGGTAATCCATTCTGAAACGTTGTAAGAGCCATCCTGCAAAAGCCTTTCGGTTCTTAAACTAAAATAATATATCGTATTCGGCTGCAATCTTTGCATTGTATAAACAAACTTGCCTACAGAATCAGGTGTCATAGGATTTGAAAGCCCACAATCCAAAAAATTATATTGTGCATCAGCTTGAATTTCTGCAACAGTTGCATTTTGGGCAATTGCCTTTGAAGTTCTGATTAATCTGTAAGTTACACCGTCTTGCTGCTTAGTCCATTTCAATGTTACTTCATTGCTTTTAAGCTTTTGATTTCCTAAAGCATCAACATCTATACCAAAATCTGCAGATGCCTTCGGTTTAATTGCTTCATCGCCAGGCTCTTCAATATCTCCTCTTTTTGTAGTTACAGGAACAACATAAGAAAAATCAGAGTAGCTTGAATCTGCGGCACCATCAACATCAAGCTTTAGTCTAATTGTAAAATAATAAGTTGTATCTGGCTTAACAGCCGGGCCGAATCTTGCAACAACATTCGGCTTTCCAGCAAAGCTGTTTATTGTAGCTCTTCTTGCATTGTAATTCAAGCCTGCCGCCGGGGTATCCGGATAATTTCCTAAATATATAAATGAATTGTAATTTCCATTTGCGTCTCTGTTAAGTGAATCACTGATATATACGTCATAGGTAACTGTATAATCGGTATTGGGAGCAAAGTTATAATTAGTAATGTTAATATCTGCTTTTTGCCATACCAGCCCGATTTCATTAGTTGAAACTGATTCCATGCCAAAATAGCTTGGTACCGGAGGCTTTCTTGTTTCTCCGGGGGTTGTAAAGCTTGCCGGTAAAGAATAGTCAGATTTTAATCCGCTTGTTATCTTTTCTGAATAAATTTTTACATAATAAATTTTATTAAGTCTCAACCTTGCAGGATAATTATCACCAAAACCATCATAATCCTGTAAAAGCTGTAAACCATTCAAATTATATTTTACATATCCATCTTCAGAAAAATCCAAATCGCTTTCATTTACAATTTTTACGGTCCTGTATCTTATATCATAAGGTTTGCCATTAATAACCTCCTGATAATATGTTCCATCTCCATCAGTAGAATCTTTTTTGTTAAGGCTTACAAGAATATAATATCTTAGCTCATCATTATCCAAGCCCTTTGGCTTTTCCCATTTCAACCTTGCAGCAGCTCCTGTATCGGTTCCATTTGTAATCAAACCGGTTCCTGTAACAGTCAAATTTTGAGGTATAGGAGGCTTTGCCTCTTCACCTGCCATATTGTACTGTATTATTGCTGATTGAATGCTGTCTAAATTATCAGATTTTGCATAAACCTTATAATAGTATGTGGAAGTATTATTTTTTCGTGGAAGGAAAATTTCAATTGGTTTTGACAAATCTCCATACTGTTCAAATTCATATCCTTCAAGAGAAGGTGTCATCATACCCGAATCTGAGCTTGAATAAACCTCATATTTAAAGTTAATAACTTCAGTACCATCGTTGGTATCATAGTTTATTCGGTCAATTGTACATGTAATATTATTATTAGAATCCTTTCCTATCTTTACATGCAGTGGCGAAGAAGCATATCCATGATTTAGTACTGATGCTTTGCTTATTGTCTTCCCAATTGATACGTTGTTAGCATTTTTCAAAGTAGTATTAAATTGTGGATAAAGCTTCATATAATATACGGTTCCAGCCTTTAATGAATCATCATTAATGACCTTTGAGGCGAAATTTTTGTATTTCCACCAGTCATAGGATAAAACTCCATTAGTTATATCAGCATCATAAACAAGCTTTGAAACAGAAGGCTCGCCTTGTTTTACTACATCATAATTATCAGGAGAACCGCCTCCATCATAAAAGACCTCATAATTTCCGACATTCATAGCTGCCTTATCAGTACCCGCGCCTACAATATAGTCAATTTTATTTGAATCTATAGTAACAAAATCAGAACCATCCCAAATTTGTGGAATTTCCCATTGAAGCTTAAACCCAGGGTTCAAACCCCCTTCACTATTAGAAGCTGATGATGGACTTATATCCGAGCATGAAAAATTCATATTGCCGGTAAGAACATTCAATTGGTTATCAGTTACTGAAATATCTGCTCCCATACTGTCTTTTGCTTTAACCGCAAAATGATAAATCCGGTTTGGTGAAAGACCTGTTATTGTATAAGTTGCAGCAGTAACAGTAATATCCTTACTTGGTCCCAGGTCATCTCTTGAAATTACATAGTTAGAAGCTCCTGCTATTGAGTTCCAATACAGAACAACACTGTTATCACTAATTATGTATTCGTTATTCTCATCCTTTACTCCATCCAAATCCATATCTGCCGGTCCGGCTGCATTTGCAGGCAAAGGCAATATTCCACTGAATATTGATACAAATAAGCTTAAAATAAGTAAAAAAGAAAGAATTCTTTTGGACTTTTTCATTTGAATATGCTCCTCCTTGGGTTTAAAGACAATAAATTGTCATATCTTATATCGGCAAAAACAAGAAATTAATATAGATTTTCACAAGAAATCCTGTGATTTTTGATTTCTGAATTTTCTATGATATAATTATACAAGATTTGGCGCTTTCTCGCCATACCTGGTATTTTTTCCCTCGACAAATTATCTGAGCAATATTCTAAGGAGGAATTCATTTATGTCAAAAGCAAAACTCTTATCATTTTTATTTGTATTTCTTACTCTTTTTATGCTTTCCGCTTGCAATGAAAACAACAATAATGACCAGCCTAGTCAGAAAAATTCATCAATCCAGCCTCAAAACATTCAGGATATCACTAATGATATCGAAAAAGACCAAGTTAATCTTGATAATCTGGAAAGTAATAATGGGAAAACAGATACCAGCAAATCTCACCCCGTTAATAAATTTGATTTAGCATCAGACTATCTTTTAAAAGAGGTTCCTGAGATAGATAAATTCCGTAAGGATATAGAAAATAACAATAAAAGCAATGATTTCAAGAGCCGCTTTATCATTAGATTAGACAGCTCTCCTAATCCAAATTCAACTGATAAATACGCAAAAGACTATTTTGAAATCTATGTAGGAGAAGATTTAGGTGATCATACATCCAGATGGAATTCATTTCTAGTTAGGCAGGATTTAAAAGAAATATTGGTCGACGATGTTATTTCGGGAGAATGGATAAGTTTAGAAGAATGGCGGGCAAAACAAAATCAATAGTAAAATGGCAGGCTTTATGCCTGCCATTCATTTTTTTATTTTATTTGATTTGTTACTTTTAATCTTGCAAGTGCTCTTGCCAGAGAAGCTTGCGATCTTATATATTCCAAGTATGCCAACTTCTGTTGAAGTCTCTCTTCTGCCCTCTCCTTAGCAGCTTTCGCCCTGTTTATGTCAATTTCTTCAGGCCATTCAGCTGTATCAACAAGCAAAATTGTTTTTTCGCTGGTTACCTCCATAAACCCCGGAGTAGCAGCTGCTTCTTTCCATACTCCATCCACAAGAAATCTGATATCTCCTGAATCAACTGCTATTACAGCTGGTTCATGGTCTTTCAATATACCAATTTCTCCATCTGGAGTATGCACTATAATCATTTCTGCTTGACCCTCAAAGAATTTCCTTTCGGGAGTTACTATTTCAAGATAAAATGTTGACATTTTTCATACCCCCTACAGCTTTGCAGCTCTCTCTTTAACCTCATCGATATTTCCAGCCAACAAGAAGCAGCTTTCCGGAATATCATCCAATTTACCTTCAACAATTTCCTTAAATCCTGCAATAGTATCTTTTATTGGAACATATTTTCCTGATGTGCCAGTGAATGCTTCAGCAACAAACATTGGCTGTGATAAGAATTTTTCAACTTTTCTAGCACGGAAAACAACAAGCTTATCTTCTTCTGTCAATTCATCCATACCAAGAATAGCTATGATATCCTGTAACTCTTTATATCTTTGTAATATAGCCTGAACCTTTCTTGCTACTTCATAGTGTTCCTGACCAACAACTCTTGGATCAAGAATCTTAGATGTAGAATCAAGCGGATCAACAGCCGGATAAATACCTTTTTCAACTATCGCTCTTGAAAGAACTGTTGTTGCATCCAAATGAGCAAAGGTTGTAGCTGGTGCAGGGTCTGTCAAGTCATCAGCAGGAACGTATATTGCCTGTACTGATGTAACAGAACCTTTTTTAGTTGAGGTTATTCTTTCTTGAAGAGCTCCAACGTCTGTTGCAAGCGTCGGCTGGTAACCAACAGCAGAAGGTACCCTTCCTAAAAGTGCAGAAACCTCAGAACCTGCTTGTATGAATCTGAATATATTGTCTATGAACAGTAGAACGTCTTGCCCTTCCTGATCTCTAAAATATTCAGCCATTGTCAGCGCTGTAAGACCAACTCTCATTCTTGCACCTGGCGGTTCATTCATTTGTCCGAATACCATTGCTGTCTTATCCATAACTCCGGAATCTTTCATTTCATGCCAAAGATCGTTTCCTTCTCTGGAACGTTCTCCAACACCACCGAAAACGGAGAAACCGCCATGCTCATAAGCAATGTTTCTGATAAGCTCCATAATAAGAACCGTTTTACCAACTCCTGCTCCTCCAAACAAACCAATCTTACCACCCTTTGCATAAGGAGCAAGCAGGTCAACAACCTTGATACCTGTTTCCAGCATTTCTGTTGCAGGTTGTTGGTCTGTAAACTCTGGTGCCGGTCTGTGTATTGGGTAATAGTCGGTTGCATTTACTTCACCTTCTTTGTCAATTGCTTCTCCCAATACATTGAAAACTCTTCCCAGTGCACCTTTACCAACAGGAACTTTAATTGGTGCTTTTGTATCCACTGCCTCCATTCCTCTTGAAAGACCATCTGTTGAAGACATAGCAACACACCTTACTGTGTCATTTCCAAGATGCTGCATTACTTCAGCAATAACTTTACCACCTTCTTTATCAATTCTTACTGCGTTATAGATTGCAGGCAGTGAGCTATCTTCAAACTTTACGTCGATGACCGGACCTATAACCTGCATAATTTTTCCAACATTTTCTGGCATATTTTACACTCCTTCTAAGTTATTTCTAGTTCTAACCCCCATTGGTCCTTGACCGTATTCCCCCTATTAGGGAGGCTGGCGTGAAACGTCTGGAGGGCTAGCTATTAAAGCACGGCCGCTCCTCCAACTATTTCAGATATTTCCTGAGTAATTGCAGCCTGACGCGCTCTGTTATATGACAACGTAAGCTTTTTAATCATTTTATCAGCATTTGATGTAGCACTATCCATTGCTGTCATCTTGGCACTCATTTCACTTGTAAAAGATTCTACCAACGCCCCATACAAAAGACCTTTGAGATATTTAGGTACCAATATATCAAAAACTGCATTGGGTGAAGGCTCATACAAGAATGTCGCCCTTCTCGGAGTAGTTAAATCAACACCCTTTAGATTATCAACATCTAATGGAAGTATTTTAATAACTTGTGGCTCAAGTTTAAGTGCACTTACCATTTGGGTATACACTAAATAAACCTCATCGATATTCCCATTTACGAACTCATCAATTACTACTTCGCCAATTTCTCTTGCCCTGTATACTGATGGATTCTGCGAAGGATAAGCATATTCGTTAAAGATATTATATGATTTCCTCTTAAAATAACTATGTGTCATATTACCAATTGTCAGAATAACCGAATCATTTTTATCCTTTATGGTTTTTTCAGCAAGTTTTAGAACATTGGAATTATATCCACCTGCCAGTCCTCTATCCCCTGCAATTACAATATACATTGTCTTCTTTTCTGGCTTGGATTCTCTTTGTTCAAAGTATTTTACTTCTATATCTCTTGTACGAAGCAATATATCAGCTATTGTTTCCTGTACCTTGTTAAAAAACGGAAGTGTCTGCTCCAACTGCTGTCTGGATTTCTTCAGTTTTTGTGCTGCCATAAGCTTCATAGCTTTAGTAATCTTTTTGGTTTCTTTTATGCTTTTCATTCTAAGCTTAATTTCTCTAGCACTAGCCATTTCTGTTCTCACCTACCCTTTTTTGTAGTGTAAAGTTGATAGTGCAAAATTTAAAGTTGAAAATCTTAAATTATGAAATTAACCTTATCTTTTACACTTTACATTTTACACTGATTCTATGCCCTGAATCTTACGCTCTTATATTCTTCAATTGCCTTTTTAAGCAATTCTTCTGTTTCTGCGTTTAATTCTCCAGTTTTTACTATCGAATCATATATTTGTGAATATTTTTCACCTATAAATTCAATAAGTCCTTTATTGAATTTTATTACCTGTTTTGTATCAACATCCATAAGATAGCCGTTTATACCTGAATATAGTACTACAACCTGATGTTGAACAGGCATTGTATCATATTGATCCTGTTTTAGCGTTTCAACAAGTCTTTGTCCCTGCATCAAGCTATCGCGTGTGATTTTATCAAGTTCTGAGCCGAATTGAGCAAATGCAGCAAGCTCTCTGTACTGTGCAAGTCCAAGCCTTAACTTACCGGTAACCTTCCTCATAGCTTTGATTTGAGCAGAACCTCCAACTCTGGAAACTGACAAACCAACATTAACAGCAGGTCTGATACCAGAATAAAACAATTCTGATTCAAGGTAAATCTGTCCATCTGTTATAGAGATAACATTTGTAGGTATATATGCCGAAACGTCACTTGCAAGTGTTTCAATAATAGGCAATGCTGTTATTGAACCACCACCTAGCTCATCACTAAGTCTTACAGCTCTTTCAAGCAATCTTGAATGGAGATAGAAAACATCTCCAGGATAAGCTTCTCTTCCTGGTGGTCTTCTCAAAAGAAGTGACATAGCTCTGTATGCTTGTGCATGTTTTGAAAGGTCATCATATACTATTAATACATCTTTGCTCTGTGCATACAAGAACTCTTCTGCCATAGCACATCCAGCATAAGGTGCAATGTACTGAATTGTTGACATTTCACTGGCAGTTGAGGAAACAACTATTGTATATTCCATTGCGCCTTTTTGTTCAAGCAGGTTAACAATCGCAGCAACTGATGAAGCTTTTTGACCAATTGCAACGTAAATACAAATCATGTTTTGTCCTTTTTGATTAAGTATTGTATCAATTGCAACTGCAGTTTTACCTGTCTGCCTATCTCCAATAATAAGCTCTCTCTGTCCTCTTCCAATCGGTATCATGGAGTCTATAGCCATAATGCCTGTCTGCACTGGCTTGTTAACTGACTTTCTGTCTATAACACCCGGTGCAAGGAATTCTAGAGGTCTGAATTTATCTGTTTTTATTTCGCCTTTTCCATCAAGTGGTCTTCCAAGCGGATCAACAACTCTTCCAATAAGAGCATCTCCAGCCGGAACTTCAACTGTTCTTTTTGTTCTCTTAACTATTGTACCTTCCTTAATCTCTTCTTCTCCACCAAAGAGCACGCATCCGACGTTGTCTTCTTCGAGGTTAAGAGCCATACCGAATATTCCGTTTCCGAAATCAAGAAGCTCACCATATGTAGCACCTTCGAGCCCATATATTCTTGCAATTCCATCACCGGCTTGAAGGACATAACCTACATCTTCTTCTTTTGTCTTCATATCATAATTTTCTATTTGTTGTTTTAATATTGAACTAATTTCTTCAGGTCTTACTTTCATTTTTACCCTCCTCTTGTTTTTGGCCATTGGCTATTGGCTTTTGGCTACTGGCTTTCTGTTTTAGCTAATAGCTAACAGCTAATAGCCAATAGCTAATTTCAGCCCATTGCGCTTTGCATTCTATCAAGCTTGCCCTTAATACTTCCATCTATCATCTTGTCACCAATTTTTACAATGACTCCTCCAAATATAGATGGATCAATAACATTGTCTGCCTTTACATTTTCACTGCCATACTGAAGCCTTAGCTTTTCTCCAAGCTTATTAATCTGACTTTCAGATAATGGCTCTGTGGATATTATTTTTAAGTTAAGGCATTTCTTTATTTCATCAGCAAGCAATTTGTACTGTTCTATAATTCCGGAAAAGTTTTTCATTCTTCCTTTATCAATCAGGATTTTTAAGAAATTTACACTATCCTTATGAATATCATTTCCGAATATCTTTTCTATTGCTTCTTTCTTGCTATTGTCCTTTAAGCTTGGATTATTCAGAAACTTTCTAAGCTCTGGATTGTCTTTTATGGTGTTTTCAACAGCTTCCATATCAGCCTGAAATGTATCAATCAACTTATGCTCTACACCAATTCTGATTAATGCTTCAGCATATCTTTTTTCTACAAGCGGCATTATGCAGCACCTACCTCATCAATGAAATCGTCAACAAGCTTCTTGTTGGTTTCGTTGTCCATATTCTTCGCTACAACTTTTGAAGCTGCAGCAAGTGCGATACCCGCAATCTGAGCCTTAAGTTCATTAACCATGCTCTTTCTTTCTATTTCAATATCTTTTTGAGCTTTTTCAACAAGAGATTTTGCGTCTTCTTTTGCTTTATTAAGAATTTCGTCATACTGCTTTTCAGCTTTAGCTCTTGCTTCATTTACAATCTTTTCTGCTTCTTCTACAGCTTTGTCAAGCTGTTCCTTGAGCTCAGCCTTCATTACTTCGGCTTGCTCTTTATTCGATTGAGCAGACTCAAACATTTCTTTTATAGAATTAGCCCTGTTTTCCATGAAATTGGTTACAGGCTTGAAAAGAATTTTTTTAAGTATCCAATATAAAAATAATATATTAATTATTACTAATATAAATGTAAAATCAAAATTGAGCATTTTTCTCCTCCCAATTGATGACGCAAGCTAAGACATAAGACCATCCGTTTTACATGAAATATGTACCCGCAACAGCCCTATGCCTATTGCCTATGTCTAGTTAGCCTGACTCAATCAGGCCCTGTTAAAATTAAAGCTTTGTGAATATAAGTATTGCAACGATAAGACCATAAATTGCAGTTGCTTCTGCAAGAGCTATACCCAAAACGAAGTTTTTGGTTATCTTGCCATCTGCTTCCGGCTGTCTTGAAACAGCTTCAGCTGCCTTACCTGTAGCGATACCTATACCTATTCCTGCTCCTATACCTGTTAGAGCTGCGATACCTGCTGCTATTCCCATTAATCCATTCATTGTATTTTCACCCCCTTTTTATTCTATAGCTTCTTCAATATAAAGCATTGATAAGAACGTAAATATAAATGCCTGTAATAAACCATCAAATATGTCAAAATAAAGACTAAATATAGGTGGAAGTAATAACCTTCTTGAAACTATTGTTATTAACTCCATCATTACAAATGCTCCGAAAACGTTACCGAATAAACGTAAGCAAAGAGAAAGCGGCTTAATTATGTACTCCATCAGTTTAAACGGAAGCATAATCGGAATTGGCTCAAACCAGCTTTTTATTGTACCACCAATACCTTTATATTTAAGCTGGCTTCCAATAACAAGCAGTATTGTCATTAAAGCAAGTGCTGCTGGCAGATTTATATCCTTTGTTGGAGGTCTGAGTCCCGGAAACAAAAATCCCCCTATATGAAACTCTGGTATCCCAAGCATTCCAATTGTATTACAAAATGCAAGGAATATAATGATTGTACCGAAATATGGAGCAAAAGGCTTCCAATGATGACCTATCATTGACTTTGCCAAACTATTTATGCCTTCTACAAGCGCCTCTGCAAAATTCTGTACTTTACCGGGAAATTTTTCGAATTTTCTTGTGATAAGAATGGCTCCTATAATAATTATTGCAGTTAGAAACCACATTGTTAAAATAGATTCATTAAAGTTTATTGTAAATGGCTTCATATGATAGTTAAGAATATCAAAGCCAGGCACTTCCACTTTAATACTTTCGTAGGTAATTTTCTGCATCTTTGCTGTTAGCTCTGAACCCAGACTTTCTTTTTCAGCACCATGCTCTACAGTCTTTCCTTCTTTTGATGCTGCATGCTCAGCAGTTGTTACTTCAACTTGAGCTTCAGCATTAGTATTTTGTACCGCAGTATCTTCTACTGCACTAGCTGCTTGATGACTCATTTCACATCTCCTTTCCTTTAATATTGTTTATTGCTTAAGCTTAATTTTATTACTTAAATTTTAAGTATATGTACAACGCAGTAATGCGCGGCATATCACGTTTTTTATTCGAAGTTATTGTTTGTAATACCAACAGCTTCAGTAAAAGCATTAATCATAATTGTCATGGTAACAATACTTACTCCTATAAAAACAGCAAAAAAAACTTGCAATGATTTATCTGCAGAGACAAACAAAAGGATTACAGTAAGCAATTGAATGATAAAATATTTTACAATAACCAATCCGGAACGCCCCGAATCTGAAAACATAATTTTTACCATTTCTGTCAGCCCTCTCAGCCTGATAAGACTAACAGCATATCCGAGTGTCAGCGCAAATAAAATCCGAATATTAAAATTAAAAAGAAATAAGGATGTTAGTAAAGCTGCTATGTATAAGAACAAGGAATTTTTCATTAAAAGCTTTTCTGTACTACTGGTAAATTTCATTTTATACACTCTATTTCATATTTAATCCGGCTAGAATTACAAAATCACATAATTTACATAATGCCAGACATAAGCAAACATATTTTACAATAAAATTTTAAAAAATTGAAGTAATTAGCAAAAAATTAATACAGATTTAATAAATTTAATAATATTTTTTTTTATTTTGTGTTAATATTTATATATCGCCATCCGATAAACATAATGAAATTCTATATTCCTTTTCGAATATTGTCAAAAAAGCTTTTTCCACTTTTGTTAAGTTTCGTTCCTAAATAGTATATTGAATTACAAGCGATAAATTATTAATCTAGGAGTTGAGTGCATGGATTTTTCAACCATTATAGGTCTTGTTATAGGATTTGGCATGATACTTGCCGCTTTTGTAATGGAAGGCGGAAATGTAGCTGGTCTCCTTCAGATTACTGCAGCAATGATAGTTTTTGGTGGAACCATAGGTGCGGTAATGATATCTTTTCCTTTAGATAACATCAAAAGAGCTTTAAAAATTGCTAAAATTATTTTTGTTCAAAAAGACTACAACGAGATTGATATTATAAATCAATTAGCTGATTTGTCTGAAAAAGCAAGAAAAGATGGTCTTTTGAGTTTAGAGCAAGACACCCAGTCAAATCCTAATCCTTTAATTAGAAAAGGTCTGAGCCTTGTTGTCGATGGTATAGAAACTGAAGTTATTAAGGATATTTTAGTTAGAGAAACTTATCTTCATGAGCATGAATTTCACTCCAGTGCAACAATATTTGAAGCAGCCGGAGGATATTCGCCTACAATGGGTATCGTAGGAACTGTTATGGGTCTGATAAGTGTTTTAAGTAATCTTTCAAATCCAAATGAACTTGGTGCTAAAATAGCTCTTGCTTTTATAGCAACACTTTTCGGAGTTGGTTTCGCCAATCTTGCCTGGCTTCCTTTTGCTACGAAAATAAAGGTTAAAGGAAAAAAAGAAAAAATGATTAACGACCTGATAATCGAAGGACTTCTTTCAATACAAGCAGGAGAAAATCCTAGAATAATAAAAGAAAAACTAAACCTCTCATTGCTTGAACAAATGAGCGGAAAGAAACCGTCTGAGGTCAAAGAAGATGAAGGCGTACGTGCAGAGGGGTGATTTATAAATGGCGAACATGCCTCAGCCAGAACCGGAAAAAGAGAATTCCGAGCGATGGTTACTTACATATTCTGATCTTATTACTCTTCTTCTTACATTTTTTATAATACTCTATTCAATCAGCCAACAGGATGCTGCAAAATTCCAACAGGTTGCAGAATCTCTTAATGGTGCCTTAACAGGCTCAAAGGAAATAGTCGGCGAAAGCCCCGGCATTTCACAAATACAAGGGAAGAGTGGATTTCATCTTGAAGTCAACAATGAAGAAAAAGAAAAAGCTGAGCAGAATAAATTAAAGGAAATTAAGAAGAAAGTTGAAGCACTTGCTAAAAAGGAAGGCTTGCAATCTTCAATTTCTGTCACATTGGAAGAAAGAGGAGTAGCAATCAGAATAGTTGATAGAGTTCTTTTTAATAGCGGCTATGCAGATTTAACTCCCCAGGCAGATAATATTTTAAGAAGCATAGGCAAAATCTTATATACAAGTCAAGGACAGTATATAAGGATAGAAGGTCATACCGATAATGTACCTATTTCGGGAAAGTTTGCTTCCAACTGGGAATTATCTTCTTCCAGAGCAACAAACGTTCTTAGACTTTTTATTGATAAAGCCGGGATAAATCCTAGAATACTATCTGCGGTTGGATATGGTGAATATCGTCCTCTTGCAAGCAATAGTAATGAAGAAGGCCGGACAAAAAACCGAAGGGTCGAAATAGTAATACTAAATACCAAATTCAGTCAATCTGAATCGCAGTCAATTGAAAGCAAAAAATCTCCACAAACCCAAACAGAAAAAAATGGCAAATCACAAATACGTTCCGCACAATAAAAAACTACCACAAGGTAGTTTTTTAGCTCTGGTCTACATGCAAAGTCTTTGCAGTAACATTAATATATATTATGTTTAAAGCCGTAAGCCTTTCCATTTCCTCACAAACTTTCTCCTGAATTGCATTTAATACATCCGGTATATAGCATCCATATTCTATTGAGACTTCTATATCTATAATTGCCCCCGCAGGCATATTTGTAACTCTTGACCTTACAGTTTTATATACACCTTCTACATGAGTAATTATATAGTCAACCATATTATTAATTACATTATCAGAAATTATATATTTGCCCAGGTAACTGAATGTAGGTCTTACAACTGATTTATCCGCAATAAAAGGTAATTCATTATTATTATTTTTCGGCTTAAAGAATTTTAATGGGTCGAGAAAATACCCTGAAAAATTATTTTTTATTTCAAATGTAGGGACAGGAATAACATGCTTTCCTTCATCTTTTCTTATTGAAAGTGCCATGTTAATTTCCTCTTCGGTTGCAACATCTTGTATTCTTATAATATCTGAAATTTCAGGCAGCTCAAGTGCCGCTGCAATTTTGGAAACCATTTCATCTGATGTGCCAAGAATAATTATTGACTCAGGGTCGTAGATTTTTATTGCCTCTCTTACCTCTCTGGCATGACTATAATCAGTAAATAAAGCTCGCTTTATTGAAGCAATCTTTGTATCTTCTTTTTTTGCCGAAGAGCCTGCAATAACTTTGTTTCCTTTTATAAGAAGTCCATCATCAATTATGCATTCTATACCATGTTCTTTTGCCACCCATTGAACTCGGTGACTTTTGCCTGTCCCGCTAGGACCAACAAAAGCATAAACTTTCACGTTAACCCCTCCTGCAAATAATTTACCAAATCGAAAAACGGAAAGTATTGTGAATATTTGATAATTTTAGTATACTAAATATTATGAACTTATTTTCCCATATACTGAATTAAATTATAAAACCATCTGTCAAATATCTATATTAATAGATAATTGTTTCATATGCAAGTAATTAATTATTCTTTTAGCTATGAAAAATATGATATTAAAAGGGGAGGCAGGTCAATGGAAAAACTCGATTTAAATAAAATAATATCTGCAGGCGCCTTAATCAGAACAAAATTTGATAAAACAGAATGGATTTCTAACGTAATTTATAAAATTTTTAATGATATTATTCAAATTGAACTTACACAAGATTATATAAATAAGCTAATAATGCAAGGAAATCAAGTAAAGTGCAAAGTTACAACATCAGAGACCGAATACGTTATAGATGGCATTGTAGAAAATATTGAAATTGATGACTCCAGAATAATATCAATTAAAGTTTTAAATATTAACAGATTTGAAAATGCAAGACAAAACAATAGATATGATGCTTATATTATCTCTAAAATAACTGTTAACAGAGAAACAGCCATATTTTCAATAGTAACCAGCCTTAGCAATTCCGGTATATCCGTACTTTCAAAGTCAGAGCTTGAACTAAATTCTGATGCATTTGTAGAACTCTTTATAGATAGCGGAAATACAATTAGATTTTATGGAAATATTATAAGAAAGTTATTGACTGAAAACGGATATGAATATGGCATAAAATTTAAACAGCTTGACCAGGAAAATCAGGATATGCTTGTAAATGTTATTAGCGAGTTCAAATCCAAAGAAGAAGGACTTCTAAAGAAATTTCTTGGACAATAATAGCTTCGTAAAAAGAAACCATTAAAAAAATGGTTCTTTTTTTTTAGAAAATTATTCTCAGTATAATCGTTTTTTATCTGCATACCCTACTAATATATCTTAATAAAAATTTTGGAGGTGTTTAGAATGGGAGTTGTAAAAGTTCTTAATCTTGTAGCAGATTCAAAAGAAAGTTGGCAGGATGCAGTAGAAAAAGCAGTTTCAGAAGCCTCAAGAACAGTTGAAAACATCACAGGAGTTGAAGTAATGAATACAACCGGTACTGTAAAAGATGGTAGAATTGTAGAGTATAAAGCAAATGTAAATGTAGCTTTTTATGTTGATCCAAACAAATAAAGGGGAGGCAGATATGAATTCGCCCTTTACCAAAAAAGAATATCAAGATTATGTCAAAAAGAAATCGCCTAATACTTCATTGTTAAAGAACATTGTTTGGGCGTTTGTTGTCGGGGGAATTATTTGCACAATAGGTGAAATATTCAGAAATCTATATGAATTAAATGGTTTTAATAATGATACAGTATCAAATCTTACATCAATTACAATGATATTTATAGGCTCTTTTTTGACTGGGATAAATATTTACGATGAAATAGGTAAACGTGCCGGTGCCGGCTCAATAGTTCCTATAACAGGCTTTGCCAACTCTATTGTATCTCCCGCAATGGAATATAAAAGCGAGGGATATATAACAGGAGTTGGTGCAAAGATGTTTGTAATAGCAGGACCTGTTCTTGTATTTGGAATAGCCTCTTCAGTAGTAATAGGAATATTATTTTATATTTTCAAATGATTTTTTAAGGCAGTGGGTGAATGATGATAAGTAAAAAAATTTCAAAAAACACTGTGAAATTTCATAATCCGCCTTCAATAATTCAAACTGCAAGTATTGTAGGTCCTAGAGAGGGGGATGGTCCTCTCTCTAGATATTTTGATGAGATTATTAGTGATGAACTATGGAATGAGAAAACATGGGAAAAAGCTGAAAGTAAAATTCTTAGAGAATGTATAAACAATTTGGTAAAAAAATCAAATAAACCCAATAGCTTTATCGATTATATACTTGCAGGAGATTTATTAAATCAATGCCTCTCTTCTAATTATGCCGTTAGAGATATTGAAATACCCTACTTCGGATTATATGGAGCATGCTCTACTATGGCAGAATCTTTATCTCTAGCTGGAATGATAATTGATGGAGGCTTTGCAGATAATGTAATCTGTGCTGCTTCAAGCCATTTTTGTTCAGCAGAAAAGCAATTCCGCTTTCCACTTGAATTGGGGACCCAGAGACCTTTAACCTCACAATGGACTGTTACCGGCGCTGGAGCAACACTTCTAAGTTCAACGGGTAACGGTCCATATCTTACTCATATAACAACAGGCAAGGTTATTGATATGGGTATAAATGATTCTAACAATATGGGTGCAGCAATGGCGCCTGCAGCTGCAGATACAATATACGAACACTTCAACAATACAGGTATATATCCAGATGATTATGATTTTATAATAACCGGAGATCTTGGATATATTGGCTTGGAAATAACCTCAGATATCTTGGCAAGAATGGGGTTAAACATAACTGATAAGCTTCTTGACTGTGGTGTGATGATTTTTGATAGAAAAAGACAGGATGTCCATGCCGGAGGAAGTGGATGTGGTTGCTCTGCCACCGTATTCAACGGTTATATATATAAAGAGCTATTAGCTGGAAACTTTAAAAATATTCTTTTAGTTGCTACAGGGGCATTAATGAACCCTACAAGTATACAACAGGGCGAAACAATCCCCGCTATCGCTCATGCTGTTGCTATTAGGTGTACTAAATAAAACTTTCGGTCAGGGGGTGAATTATGGATTATCTAAGGGCATTTATATTAGGTGGAACTATTTGCGCAATAGGGCAATTACTGATTGATAAGACTAGGCTAACTCCAGCGAGAATACTTGTAATTTTTGTAACAATAGGCGCAGTATTAACAGGCTTAGGCTTATATGATCATCTTGTTACACTGGGAGGTGCAGGAGCGACCGTTCCTTTGACAGGCTTTGGTTATGTTCTTACAAAAGGAGCAATCAAAGATGTTAATTCAATTGGTCTTTTAGGTGCACTTACAGGTGGAGTTAAAGCTGCCGCAGCAGGAATAACCGCCGCCTTGTTTTTCGGATATATTATATCCATAGTAGCAAAACCCAAGCCAAAAAGCTGAAAGGAGCACTCTAAATGAATAAGAGAAAGGTTATTGTAGTTACAGATGGTGATGACTATGCCCGTGCAGCAGTTGAAAGCGCAGTCAGCAAAAATGGTGGCCGGTGTATATCCTTATCAGCAGGGAATCCCACCACCCTAACCGGTTCAGAAATTGCAGAGCAGGTTATGATTGCCAAGCACGACCCTGTGGTAATAATGGTTGATGATAATGGAAATAGAGATAAGGGAAAAGGTGAAACTGCATTAAGGTCTTTTGCCTCATTTCCGCAAATTGAAATAATCGGTGCTCTTGCTGTTGCTGCGACAGGACATGGCAAATCTGGAATAAAGGTTAATTGCTCGATTTCAAGAGAAGGGAAAAAAGTGGATTCCGCTGTTGATAAAGAAGGTGTGCCAATAGAAGGAAATGAAGTCTTTGGAGATACTGTAGATATACTTAATGAAATCAATATTCCCTATATAGTTGGAATAGGTGATCCAGGAAAAATGAATGGCTTTGATGATCCATTAAAAGGCTCACCAATAACCACCCTGGCAATAAAAACAATTCTGGATCAATATCCTGTATGAATATCACATTCTTTCTTTGGTGCTTCATAAATTGCATCTTTAGGTAAAGGAGCACTACTATCAATAGGTGTATAAGGTTCAAGTCTTTGAATCCTAATTACTGAAGTAACTTTTTCCGGTGGACAATTAACTGTAGCTATTTTTTTGCTATCACTACAGATATTCACTTTTAAGTGAGTCTTACAGATTTCTGTTGGCTCTGTCCCCTGAATAAATTTCTCTTTTCTAACCCTATTACCTCTTGGGTCATGTGAACAATATTCTCCAGGCAGTAATCCTGAATCAATACAAATATTAGCTGTTATTATACCGCTTGGCTCAACGAAATCCTTTACAGGTAAGTTCTTATGTGCTTTTTCCATTACTGTTTTCCAAATCTTTGCTGAATAATTTGCACTTCCGGGAATAGATCTTTTCCTGCCGTCATCGTTTTCATAGCCAAACCATGCAGCTCCAACATAGTAAGGTGTAAATCCTACAAACCATCTGTCTACATTCTCTGATGTGGTTCCTGTTTTTCCTGCTGCAGGCATATTTTGTAATTTTGCAGAACCTCCTGTTCCCTCATTAACAGCATTCTTCATCATATCTGTCAAAATATATGCCGCTCTCTCATCCATAACCTTTGTAAGATTTTGCTTTTTCTCTAAAAGAACTTTACCATTTTTATCCTTTACTTTAGTATATAGTATTGGCTTCGAATAATATCCGCCATTTGCTATAGCAGTATAAGCCGCAGCCATTTTCAAAGGCGATACCCCTTCAGTCAATCCGCCAAGAGCAAGTGCTTCAGGTAAATATTTATCCTGCCCTGCTAATTTATTTAACCCTAAATTGTTCAAAAAATCATATGACCTATCAGGTCCTACCTTCATCCAGACTTTTACAGCTACAACATTCATTGAATCAGTAATAGCCCTCCTTATTGTTGAAAGTCCCCTGAAACCATCTTTATATGAATTACGCGGTGACCAATTTCCAATCCTTATTGGTACATCATCAATTACTGTAGCCGGTGTAATAAGCCCCATATCCAGTGCAGGACCATATACTGCAATAGGCTTAATACTAGAACCAGGCTGTCTCTTTAAATGAACTGCTCTGTTAAATGTCATTACACCTGTTTTCGGTCCATATCCTCCACACAAACCTACCACATAACCATTAGTATAATCCATAACAACCATTGCAGACTGAGGTTGAACAGATTTTCCACTAAATTGCGCAAATACAGAATTCTTTGGTGAATATGCTTCATCTATTGCTTCCTGAACCTTTGAATCCATAGTTGTATCTATCAATAAACCTTCATTAAAAAGCATTTCTTGTGCTCTTTTCTTTTCAATTCCCAGTTCTGACTGCAAATCACTCAACACCTGCTCGCACACTGCATCTATAAAATAAGACTGACGCGCAACCTTAACTACCTTTCCTTTTTTAATCTTTATTTTATCATTTGATGCTTCATTATACTGCTGCTCTGTTATAAAACCTTGCTCTTTCATTTTTGCCAGTACAAGCTCCTGCCTTTCTTTAGAAGCTTGAAAATCCGTTATCGGATTTCTTCTGCTTGGTGATTGAGTAATTCCTGCAAGCATAGCAGACTCAGCTATAGTCAAATCCTTTGCTTCTTTATCAAAATAGGTTCTTGCTGCTGTTTCAACGCCATAAGCATCTTGACCAAGAAATATAGTATTTAAATACAATTCGATGATTTGGTCTTTAGAAAGCTTCTGTTCCAACATTATTGCTCTAATCTGTTCCTGCAGCTTTCTTTTAATTGAAACTTCCCTTTCATTAGTTATATTCTTAATCAGCTGCTGAGTTATGGTACTTCCCCCATACTGCTTGCCACCAGGTATTATATAATTTATAGCCGCACCTATTGACCTTTTTATATCAATGCCTCCATGCTCACGGAATCTCTCATCCTCAATTGCTATGAAAGCATTTGGCAGATACTGAGACATTTCATTCAATCTTACAACAATTCTGTTTTGATATCCAAAGACTTTTACAATTTCTTTTCCATCTTTATCGTAAAATATTGATGACAAATTTTTAAATTCCAAATCATCATTTTCAAGCTCTTGGGTAGTAGTTACCACAGCCAGGAATAATCCCCCACCTAAGCCAATACATATAGCAACAAAAAAAAGCAGCATAATAAGGAATGCCCTCGAATGAAAAACAAACTTTATAAACCCGCCTTTATTTGTGATTTTCCAGTATTTGTAGTTTTCTTTTAAACCCATATCTTACCCATTAATCCTTCCCGGATACTATCCTATTATCAGCAAAACTATTATATTACTGGCTTTTAATTTTGTAAACAAATCACAACAACTTCCTCCTCAGTATTTACATAAAATATTAAAACATAATTCACATTATGTTAATTATCCACATTATCCACAATTTTGTCCACAGGCTCAATCCTGTTATTATCTAGGGTTTAACACACTTCTTCACAATATCAACATGATAAAATTCGACAAATTTATAAGGTTAACAGCATCTTATAGTTTTAGTCCCGGAACAGCATTAAGATCAAGCGTGCTGGTATATCCGGAAATGTACCTGTAATAAGCAGAGCATCCTATCATTGCAGCATTATCCGTGCATAAAATGGGTGGTGGGCAGCTGAATTTTATACCCTTTATCTGTGTCTGTTCAACAAACGTTTTTCTCAGCAGTGAATTAGCTGCAACTCCTCCAGCTAATGCAATCTTATTAATACCCGTTTGTTCCACAGCAGATATTGTGTTTTCAACCAGTATATCAACCACCGCTCTTTGGAAGCTTGCTGCTAAGTCAGGAATAATTATTTGCTCTCCCGCCATTTTTATTTTATTCATATGATTTAATACTGCAGTCTTCAAGCCACTAAAGCTAAAATCCAGGCAGTTAGGAAACCGCACTCTGGGAAATAAATAAGCATCATCTCGCCCACAGCTTGCTGCCTTATCAATACACGGGCCGCCCGGATAACCAAGCCCCATAGCTCTTGCAATTTTATCAAATGCTTCCCCGGCGGCATCATCCCGGGTTTGCCCTAATACCTTATAGTCTGTATATGTCTTCACATGAACAATCTCGGTATGTCCTCCGGATACAACCAGGCAAATAAAAGGAGGTTCAAGCCATTCGTTTTCAATATAGTTGGCAGAAATATGACCTGTAATATGATGAACACCTACCAGCGGCTTTTCAAGAGCAAAAGCAATGGCTTTAGCAGTTGATAATCCTACAAGCAGCGCTCCCACAAGCCCGGGTCCATAGGTAGTTGCAATAAAATCAATATTTGAAAATTCAACTCCCGCATCACAAAGCGCTTGTTCAATAACAACACTGATATTCTCAACATGATGTCTGGAAGCAATCTCAGGAACCACACCTCCATATACTTTATGCAGTTCAATCTGTGATGAAATTACATTAGAAAGCACTTTTCTGCCACAGGTAACTGCAGCAGAGGTTTCATCACAGCTTGTTTCAATTGCAAGGCAAATCAAATCCTTGTTCAAAAAATCAACCCCTAATAAATGCTATTTGACTATATCAAGCCAAATAACAAACTAAATATAGTTATTATTGCACCAAAAATAAGCTCTATTGGCCGCGATAATATATAACTAAGTACATTAGTCAAAACTAATATTATAAGGATTATAAACCCATATCTTTCAATAGACCTGTATTTTTGTGCTTGATTGTATGGGAGTAAATTAGCAATAATGTGTGACCCGTCAAGAGGTGGAATCGGAATCAGATTGAACACAAACAACACTATATTTATTACCATAATATTTTGAATGATCTTTACCAGTATTCCCTGCTGAGCAGCTTGCAAGGCTCCTATTAACCCAAATTTCAAAGATGCCACTAACAAAAATCCAAAGGCAATTGCAATAAATAAATTCATTAGCGGTCCGGCTATAGATACTATAACCTCATCTCTTTTAGGCTTTCTGAAATTCCGTGGATCAATAGGTACAGGCTTAGCCCATCCAATATGCGGAGGAATAAAAATCATAATAAGTCCTAATATATCAATATGCGGCCATGGCTCAATAGTCAGCCTTCCATATGACCTTGGCGTCGGATCACCAAGCTTGTCAGCTGCAAGTCCATGAGCAAATTCATGAAATACAAGACCAATCAAAACCGCCGGTAACATTAATAATACATCAATAAAATAATCCATCCTAACTCCTTTAGATTACACGTATTTTATGCTGGTATTATTTAACCATCAAATACAAACTTTTTCAAGGCTTGTATGAAGAAATTAATAAACGGCAATTGCCCAAGCAATTACCGTTTATTAATTTCTTTTTTATTCTCTTGGCTTCATTGTCGGGAAGAGCAGTACATCTCTAATCGAATACGAATCTGTCAGAAGCATTATGAATCTGTCTAACCCTATTCCCAAACCTCCTGTAGGAGGCATACCATATTCAAGTGCATTTACAAAATCATCATCCATCATGTTTGCCTCTTCATCTCCGGCATTTCTGGCTTCAACCTGCTTTAAGAACCTTTCCTTCTGGTCTATCGGGTCATTAAGCTCGGAATATGCATTTGCCATTTCCCTGCCACATATGAAAAGCTCAAACCTCTCTGTCAATCTTGTGTCTGAAGGTTTTTTCTTAGTCAAAGGACTGACTTCAACCGGATAATCCGTAATGAATGTAGGCTGTGTTAGCTTTTCCTCTACGTGCTCCTCAAATGCAAGGTTGAGTATTTCTCCCCAAGTAGACTTATCCTTAATTTCCAGCTTAAGCTCCTTCCCCTTCTTCCTTGCATCTTCATCATTCTTGATTTCGTTGAAATCTATCCCTGTATATTTTTTAACTGCATCAATCATGGTGATTCTTGTCCAAGGTGCAGCAAGCTCAATTTCCTGTTCCTGATAAGTAATCTTTGTCTTTCCCAAGGTTTCTTTTGCAACAGTAGACATTAATTCTTCAGTAATATCCATCATTCCGTTATAATCAGTATACGCCTGATAAAGCTCCATTATACTGAATTCAGGATTATGCTTAATCGAAATCCCTTCATTTCTGAATACCCTTCCCATTTCATAAACCTTTTCAAGACCGCCAACAATCAGCCTCTTTAGATATAGCTCCGGCGCAATTCTCAAGTACAAATCAATATCCAGAGTATTATGATGGGTTATAAAAGGTCTTGCAGCTGCACCTCCAGGAATTACATTCAAGATAGGTGTTTCTACTTCAATAAAACCTTTGCTGTCAAGGAATGTTCTTATAGTCTTCATTATCTTGCTTCTTTTTATAAAGGTATCTCTTACATCGGTATTTACAATTAAATCTACATACCTTTGTCTATACCTAAGATCAGTGTCCTTAAGCCCATGCCACTTTTCCGGTAATGGCTGAAGCGATTTTGATAAAAGTATTATATCCTTAACTTTTATTGATATTTCACCTGTATGTGTCTTAAACACATCACCTTTTATACCAACGATATCTCCAATATCATACTTTTTATATTCTTCGTATTTTTCTTCTCCTACCTCGTCAATCTTTATATAAAATTGAATCTTGCCATCCTGATCCAGAATATTGCAAAAACTCGCTTTTCCCATCATTCTTCTGGCAATAATTCTTCCTGCAATACTAACCTGCTTACCTTCGAGATTCTCAAAATCATTTACAATTTGGCCAGAAGTATTAGTTCTTTCGTACTTAACATTTATAAATGGGTCTTTACCTTCTTTTTGTAAGTCACTTAGTTTCTGTCTGCGTATTTTTAGTATCTCATTCAAATCCTGGGTTTCAATATTTTCGTTCATCTAGTTTACATCCCTTTCATTGTATTTATTTCATTTTCTCTCAAATCTCTCTGACCTTTTTAAATTCGGCTTTATTCTTCCATTCTTTAAAGGGACGATAAAATAATAAAACCCGATTTCCAAGAAAGATATTTTTTGTCAAGACAAGGCGGAGGAAGACGCAATAATTGGTTTATTGCAACTGACGTCAACGCAGTATTGGCAAAAAATAGCTGCTTAAAAATTGGGAATTTATTGTTTTGTTATCCCTGATATTATTTATGAATTTCTAAAATTCTAATATTTATCACACCATCAGGTACCAAAACCTTTACTTCATTTCCAACTGCTTGACCTATGAGAGCCTTTCCCACAGGAGATTCATTTGAAATCTTAAAGCTTGATGGGTCAGCTTCGGTAGAACCTACTATGGTATATTCAACCTCTTCATTCTCATCAATATCAAGAACTCTAACCTTTGTTCCCAGACCAACAGTATCTGTGGTTATTTCATCCTCATCAATTACCTTTGCATGCTTAAGCATGTTTTCTATATGCGCAATTCTGGCTTCTACATAAGCCTGATCATTCTTTGCCTCATCATACTCTGCATTTTCTGAAAGATCTCCAAATGCAAGCGCTGCTTTTATTCTCTCTGCAATTTCTCTACGCTTGACGCTTTTAAGATTCTCCAGTTCATCTTCAAGCTTTTTCAGACCTTCATAGGTCAATATTACTTCCTTATCATTCATTTGATGCTTCTCCTTGAAAGTTTTTTATCTAACCTGAGAGTAATCCCCTTTAGTAAACAAAAATTAATGACAAATTTGTGACTTCACTCATTATAAAATACAAAAAAATTATTGTCAAGAATTTAGACGTTTAAAGAGAATAGGTAAATTTTTATTGTTTTTAAACGATTTTTGACTTAATCTTTTCACCAAATTCTGCAAGGGTTTCAGCTTTAATCTCACCTCTTACCCCTTTAACACCACAAAGCTTATAGCCCTCTGCTTTTAGCCCTGCTATTATCCTTTTCTGCTTTTCTAATAATATAGCTTTGTCTTTAGTACCCTCCCCTGCCAGCCTATACCCTAAAGCCTCACAAAAAGCAGGCTTCTCCATCCATGAATACTTTTCACTATCTTTCCTATTAGACTTTATTATTATATCTGTGACTAATATTCCATTATGATTATTATTATAAATTTCAGCACCAAGATTAAGCACTATATAATTTCTTGAAAACCTGTTAGAATTTATAAATTCTTTATCCTTACTAAAATTTATTAATATGCCGTAATCCCCTTTTTTGGTTTTTATACTTTTCTCAAGTCTTACAACCAACCCTATTTCACTGTATATCTCGTTTGCCACTGGTATAAACTTCTCAGAATCAAGTGAAATTATACTTAAAAAGCGAACTTTTGTACACAAATCCTTTAAAATGTTTTTAAAGAAATCATCCATTTCATCCAACATCACTGTAACAGAAAGCTTTTGCAAGCTTACCCCTACTTTTTTACATATATACTTAAGTATTTCTATAATATACATACTGCAAAAATCTGTTCCATAAAATATTTTAAATGAATCTTCTATTCCCAAAAAGCCTTCTTCTAAAATCATTTTATGTACTTCTTCATCAAATATTATTTCTGCAATACCTTTTTTGTTTAAAACCTTCTTTACTCTATTAAGCGCTCTCTGAAATCTGATTCCGGCTATTTCATCCTTGTTTGCAATCATAAAAGGAAGTTGAATTTCCTCAACTTTCAGCCCCATTTTTTCAAGCGTCACAGTTTTGTGCAATACAGGAGTTATCTCCAAAGCATATTTTCTTAAGCTGTTAGGAAGTACCTTTTCAATCCCTCCTGCAAGCTTAATATTTTTATTATTATGAGGGCTGCATATTACTCCAAGTGAATTCATTAAAAAACCTTTCTCTTGTCTATTGTTATATGTATATATATTAGTATTTTTTAATTTTATTCTTTGGATTTAATTCCGGTATGGACAAAATGTTTTTTACTTGATATTATTATAGCTAATTAGTTTTATGTATTAGGGAGGTAACTATGTTCACCAAAAGCAGTAACTTGGTTTCAGAAGCATACGACACACTTATCGGAAGCACAGCTACTCTTGACGGAGACTTCTCCGCAGACGGAAGAGTTAGGATTGATGGCAAAATTAACGGAAATGTCAGAATAAACGGTGATCTAACTATGGGAGAAACAGCCTTCATACTTGGCAATGTCTCAGCAAATAATATTGATACAGCAGGCAATATTGAAGGAAATGTGTATAGTAAGAAACAATTGAGACTTGCTTCTACCGCGAAAATCATTGGAGATGTTCAGGTTGAAGGCCTTTCAATAGAAGAAGGCGGTCAGTTTCATGGTATTTGCAGTATGTCCAAATTTGAAAAGGTTGAAAATTTTGGAGAACCCACTACAATCGACATTGGAGAATCCAATATCTTAAAAAAGAAACCAATTATTAACAGCCCTCAGATAAATAACAACTGAGAAACAAAAACGTGACCAATAGTCACGTTTTTGTTTTAAAAATAAGCTTCAGCTCAAATATTTTTCAGCGTTTTCCAAAGAGCCATGAAGCGCAGCATTTATGCCTCCTGCAACCACCTCTGAAATATTTGAAACTATAGAGTCTATTTCCTTTGGGGTTACAACCAGCTCCCCAACATATGGAGCCAACACCTCTTTTATTAACTGCATCTTATCTCCATTTTCCGCTTTGCCAAAAATCCTATTAAAATCCTCCTGCTTTCCATACTGCTCCATCATCCTTTGCATCATTAAATCCAATGTATCATTTGCCAAAGTAACCGCATCAACCACTGTAGGTATACCAATAGCAATAACCGGAATTCCAAGTGTTTCTTTGTTTAATTCCATTCTTTTGTTTCCGACCCCAGAGCCCGGACTTATTCCTGTATCAGCAATCTGTATTGTAGTACTTATTCGCTCCATTTTTCTTGAAGCTAATGCATCTATCGCTATTACAACGTCAGGTTTAATCTTTTCAATTACTCCTTTTATTATTTCGCCCGTTTCTATTCCCGTTATGCCCAGAACACCAGGCGCAATAACACTTACCGATCGGGTTCCTTTTTCAATATACTCACTCGCATATTCAATAAGGTGTCTGGTAACAGCAATCTTCGAAATAACCTTCGGACCAAGAGCATCAGGTGTTACATTCCAATTGCCCAAACCGACAATTAATACAGAAGCCTCATTACCCGTATTCATAATTCTTGTAATTTCTTTCGCCAGTGCATCTACAACCTTATCGTTAATCTCCTTTATTCCTTGATTAAGCTCTGGTACCTCAAGGGTAATATAGTTACCAATAGGTTTACCCATTGCCTCTACTCCCTCAGAAGTCTTTATTTTTACCCTTGTTATACTAAGCTCATTCTGATTATCTGTTTCAACCTCAACCCCAGGAACCTCAATCTGATTACTTTTTTTGTAAAGCTCCCGTGTTTCAAGAGCCAAGTCTGTTCTGATACTGTGCGGCATAATACCCTCCTAGAAAATAAGATGGTATTATTATTAGATTTTTTTAACAAAAATATAAGGATCTAAAGAAAAAACAATTTATTGATCAAACTTCAACGACAATAATGGGATACCCCCAAGCTGGATAATTCGAAACTATCTAGTCAGAAGGGACCTTAGAATTATCCAGCATTGCTATCTTGAAGTTTTAGATATAAATTCGTTTTTTCTTTAAGAATATAAGAAAAATAATTTATTGACTAAACTTCAATAACAACAATCATGCTGAATATTTTGAGATAAAGGTTTCTAATGCAATACGAGGGTCAACTCTTCCAGTTTTAGTCCGTCTATCTATTTCCAGGTATTCCCTAAAAGCATTTCTTAAAACCTCAGGCTTGTATTTCGCTCCCTGCTTAATATATTTTGATACTATATATGGATTAAGATTCATTTCTTGTGCAATTTTGTCCTGTTTGTATCCTTTCATACTCATATGCTTTACAAAAAACATTATTTTAAAATGCCTTGCTACAAGCACACTAACCTTTTGGATCGGCTCCTTCAAATACAGCATATCATTTAGGAGCTTGTATGCCTTTGATGGATTTCCATTGGTAATAGCATCAATCATCTCAAAGACTTTACTTTGTACTGATTTTATACACAGTGAATCTATATGCTCCCTCAACACACTATTCTCTTCTCCAACTAAATCGACAAGCTTTTTAATCTCATTCATAATATCATTCATTCCCGGATCGCATATACTCACAAGATATTCAGCTTCTGCTTTCCCTATATTAATTTTATATGAAGAAAATACCTTCTCAACCCACCTCATCAGCTCCGGCATTTTCTGATAATCAAATTCAATACACAGCCCATTCTTCTCAACTTCTTTAAATAAAATATTTTTCCTGTTAACCTGATTTTCTAAGAAAACCAAGCAAACTCCTTCCGGAATATTACTAATATAATCACACAGCAGCTTTATTTCATCAGAATTATCTTTCCCCTTTTTACTTGCTGAATCTGAAAATACTTCAGATTCTTTAACTATTACCATTTTATTTTCAGACATCATAGGTATCGTTTCACATGTGCTTATTATTTCCTTTATCGACTCCTTACCTTTAAGTACAACACAATTTAAGCTTTTGAATTCAGGCTTAACCACCCTTGCCTCTATTTCCCCCACGTAATACTTTATAAGATAGTCCTCAGAACCCCAAAAAAGGTATACATTAGTCAGTATACCCTTTTTCAGATTGTCTTTTAATATTTCAATTGACATAGCTTTACTCCTTCAATGCCCTTCTTGGCTTCTCTTATTAGCAACAGTTATCGCCCATTGATTATGCTTTCAAAATCAATATCCTCTGCAAGCTTACCGACCAATGCCAAACTTGCCTTTTTGTTTCTGAATACCATATCAATAGTCTCTTCAATCCCATTTAAATTTATATGGTCAATCTTCTTAAGAACCTCCTCAGGTGAGTAAATCTTCTCAAGCATGAGCTCCGATTTCCCTATGCTGTTCATTCTTGCAGAAGTACTTTCTAAACCAATGATATAGCTTCCTTTTAATTGTTCCTTTGCTTTTGATATTTCCTCTTCACTTAATCCCTTAGTACATAGCTTATTAATTTCATTCTTAATAAGCTTTAATACTTCTTTAAGATTCGCTGGATTCATAGCTGCATATATTGTGAACATACCAGAATCCTTATAAGAAGTAGGGTAGGAGTAAATTGAGTAAACAAGTCCTTTATTTTCCCTTATTTTCTGGAATAATCGTGAGCTCATACCTCCACCCAGAACATTATTAATAGCTATTTCAGTATAAAGCTTTTCATTCCCATGTTCAATTGCATTTAACCCAATACAAACATGAACCTGCTCTATCTCTTTTTCTCTTACATAAATTTTAGGAGTAAAAACCGCTTGCTCTATTCCTATTTTCTCTTGGTTTTGAGTCCAATTACCAAAATATGTTTCTACAAGCTTTACTACATGATCAATGTCGAAATTTCCGGCAACCGATATTACCGTATTATTTGGAGTATAATTTCTGGATAAATAATCAATCATATCCTTTCTGGATAAATCCGTTACACTTTTATTCGTACCAAGTATTGAATATCCCAAAGGATTATTTTCCCAAGCACTTGAAGAAAGTATATCATGTACAAGCTCTTCAGGAGAATCCTCATACATACCAATCTCTTCTATAATTACCTTTCTCTCAAGCTTTATATCTTTTTCAGAAAACGTTGAATTAAACAGCATATCTGCCAAAACATCTACAGCAATATCTATATGGCTGTCAAGGCATCTAGCATAAAAACAAGTGCATTCTTTCCCAGTAAATGCATTTATTTGACCGCCAAGACTATCAATACTTTCAGCAATCTGCTTTGCAGTTCTTTTTGGCGTTCCTTTAAAAAGCATATGCTCAATAAAATGAGACACGCCATTATTACTAACTGTCTCATTCCTAGAACCAGTCCCCACCCATATTCCTATTGATACCGATTTTACATATGTTATCTTTTCGACAACCAACCTCAAACCATTTGCGAGAACCCGTTTTTCATACATAATTATTTTCCTCTCTACAGATGCATTTGTTTTATACATTATAGTTTATATATAATGTATTTTCAATTTAAAATACTTCCCAATTCCAACTAACTCTTAGCTTTGAAAAAAGCTAGATAAAATATCTAGCTTTTTAGTCATGCTTCTTTTACCCCTTTGCTCATACCAAGAACAAGCTGTATCTCCCCTCTGCCCACATTAAGCTTCTTGGCTATTTCGGTTTCATCCAACCCCTTCTCAGCCAATTGTAATATTTGTATTGACTTGCTGCTGCTTATTTTGGGTTTCAAATTTTCACTCTCATAAAAATTAGGCTTTGATTCTGTGAATACTTTATCATTAACAGTTGAAGAAAACCTATTTTGAAAAGGGATTATAGTTTTTGCTGTTTCAGGCTTTGCTTCCTTTTTAGTTTTTTCATGTATTTTAACGTTATCAATATATTCCTTATTGCGTTTTATTTTTTCTTCAAGAGAAGTAACCATTTCTTCTACCGTACAAGATTTCTCCTCGAGATTTGTTATTACATAATCAGAAAATCTATTCATCTCATCAATCATTTGGTCTGCAGAATTAAGTATATCCTCAAGCTCTTTTCTCTTTTTTTCAATACGGGCAAATTCATGTTTACCCCAGCGTTTGAAAAGCACGAGAGAAACTAATGAAAAAACCAGGAAGAACGCAGAAAAAGCATTTAAGAAAATATAAAAAGCCCCCAATGTAAGTCCCTCCTTTATCATTTGTACCAAAATTATTTATTATTTTATACAAAAAAGGAAACCTATTTCTAAATATGTTTCCTTTTACACATTATACAGTATATTATTTATTTTTTCAACTATATTTTGACATCAAATGTACTGGTTTTTTGTTTTGTGACATAATTTCCATTATTTTTATCTTTGTTGTCTTTTTCCTCTTCTTCTTGCCCTTTTCCTTGTCTTTTGCTTTCTTCTTTTTCCTGCTTCTCACGAATTCTAGCTTCTTCTGCTTGATTCCTTTTTTGTACTTGTTTCATCGTATTATCTGCTTTATGTTGAATTGAACCCGCTTGAGCATGCTGTTGAGCAAGCTCTTTATTGTTTTCATCGCCTCTTACCTTGGAAGCTTCTACAGCTCTTGGTATTGATATTTGAAAATCTACAGGTTTTATTGACATAGTAACCTCCAATCTTCCACAACCGTGGTAATCACTATTGGCTGTTGGCTCTTGGCTGTCGCTTTTATATTTCCTTACACTTTACACTACTTATATGCTCCTACTCTTATATCAGCACCATCTCTATATAGTGAACAATATTGAAGGTTCTCTCTAACATTCAATAAGCTTGTACCTATAGCAACCCTCGTTCCCGGATATGCTATTGATTGAACAAGAATCCTTCCATTCGATTCTTGCTCTAGTTCCTCATCAAGCCTTTCTAATTCCTCACGAAGTTCAACCAGCCTTGATTCATAAAAATCTTTCGTCCTTATGCTCTTTTCTAATATTGCCAGCTTTTCTTGCGGAAGCTTCCCTACTTTTTCAAGCTTTTTTAATATTTCTATTGCTTGATTGGATTTCATAATATCACTTTCCGCAAGTACTATTTCATCCTTAATGGTTTTGTATCTTTCCCTCTTGCCCGGATCAACACCTACTTCTATTTCAGTAATTGTTGCCATTGGTGAGCCTATAACCTTTGCATTTATTTCTCTTCCAACTTTTGCAGTTCCACCAACAAGCAGTCCCTTTTTGCCGGAAAGCTCCATTTTATTGCCGCATCTTACATTAGAATGCATAATTGCCTCTGCCTTTATATCTCCACGAGCATAAATATTACTATGCTCAATATATCTTGCAACAATATCTCCATCCGCTATTAACATACCTTTGCCAAGACCCTGCATACCCCTTCGAAGGATAATATTGCCTCCTGCTTTTATTGTCGCACCTTCAACAACTCCAAATATTTCAACATTTCCACCTGCTTCTATTGTAAAGCCCGAAAGCACATTTCCATGGACAAGAACATTTCCAACGAAGTTAATATTTCCAGTAGAATTATCAACATCGGCCGAAACCTCATAAATTGAGAAAACACTAACCTTGCCATCTAAATAATTAACAAGTCCATCTATTGATGCTAATAAAGAGGTTCCATCAGGAGATACTTCTACATTTCTGCCTCTCGGAAGGACTGCAGGCTTTCCATTCAATGCATTAATTGGCATCCCAATTACATTTTTCCCTGGTGTACCCTGAGTAGGAGGTGTTGATGTCACAAGCACCTGCCCTCTTGTAACATTTTCTATAAGATTTAGCTCTCTAAAGTTAACTGTTCCATCTTCGTTTATAGTCGGCTTTGCATTTTTATGAACATCAACCTTCATCTCTAGCTTGCCATTAACTCCATTAACAGGCAGTGCACCCTCTGCTATCAGTATCTGCTGATTATACACTGGGTTTTTGCAAATATCTTGAATAATTTCTTCTTTTGCTCCAAAAACAACTTTGCTTTCAGCCATTCTATCTAAAAATTCCTCAGCAGTAAGCATTCTCCCACCTTCAGGTGGAAAAATCATAGCATATGCCTTCATTTTATCTGGCGCTATACTTATAGAAACAGCAGCATCTATTTGTTCTTCACGTTGAGGCTCAGCTATTTTTTCAGGAATTCTTGATGCCTTGGCAACAACCAGCTCAACAGTACGTTTGTCAAAATTTCTAACCTGTTTTTTATTAAGCTTATCCAATACGTCAGCCGCCGACACCTTAGCTCCACTAGCTGTAGGTGGCTGCACTATAAGAAAAACCCCGTCGCTTTGAAATACAATATCAAAATAGCCATCATTTGGATTCCGATAAGAATTATTCTGTGTCAACAATTTTCCCCGCCTCTTTAATCTATTAATATAGCTTTCATCCTGCCTAATTTCCCTCTTAGCCTTAACAGCGCTTTTGTGTGCAGTTGGGATATCCTTGATTCTGAAACTCCCATTATTGCACTAATTTCTTTAAGTGTAAGCTCTTCATAATAGTAAAATGTAACAACCATCTTTTCTTTTTCCGGAAGCTTGCTCAATGAGTCGCTTAAAATTTCTTTTAATTCATTTACTTCTATATAATTTTCCGGAATTCCATCTTTTAATACATTATTACTTTCAACTCCAATTTCATAATTCTGCTCGAGAAATTCATCCAGCGACATCATTGATGATACATTGACTTCATTTAGCAGCTTAGAGAAGTCTTCAACCGTTATTCCCATCTTATCAGCAACCTCTTTGTCTGTAGCTGCATGCCCCAGTTCATTCTCTACTTCAGAATATACTTTTTCAATTTCTTTAGTTTTTTGCCTTAGTGAACGCGGAACCCAATCCATTTCCCTTATACTGTCAATAATTGAGCCTCTTATTCTTAACGAAGCATAAGTTTCGAACTTAACTCCTTTTCCTATATCAAATTTATCTATTGCATCAATAAGTCCGAAAACTCCAAAGCTTACCAAATCATCATATTCAACATGTGAACCAAAATAAATACTTAACCTTCCAGCGACAAACTTAACTAAAGGGGAATATTCTATAATAAGTTTTTCCCTTATTCCAGGATTTTTATTTTCACTATACGCTTTCCAAAGCTCAATCTGCCTTTCAGGAGTTTCGCTCATCTAAAATCCCCCTAATGCTGTTGATTATTAATGTTAAATTTTGATTTCAAACTCGCTTTCAGATTTTTCTTCTTTATTATTTTTCTTCTTCTTCATTTTTTCTTGTTGTTCTAATATATATTGCTTTACCAGCACTTCCTTAACAGTTTTTATAATAATGCTCTTTATAATTATTCCAGCCAGGTAGGCTAATACGATAACAATGCAAACATCGTATGCCATTGCTGAAACATCCTTACCATTAATAAGTGAAGCAATAGCTGTAATGATAGCAAAAACAATTGATAGCAGTATAGGAAGCTTGTAAACGTATCTCATATGTTTCCCTTCTATCAATTAATCAGATTACTTGAGTTCCCTTCCCAATTGTTTTTATAAGTAAACTTCCGTCATTTGCAGAAAACTCAATAGTTCTGCCGCAGCTCCCACCCGTATCTTCAGCAATAATTCTAATATTTAGCTTTTCGAGTAGTTCTTTGGTTGCTGCAATATTTTTTTTACCTATTTGTATTATATCATTATCCGAGCTAAAACCAAACATCTGGGCACCACCAGCCATCTTCGCCGTTAAACGAAGCTTAATGGCGCCCATTTTTTCCATCTTATCTATTAGCAACGGTATCCCCGTATCTGCATATTTCGCAGGATTGTATTCTCCAATACCATTTGAAGAATAGGGCAACATAATATGAATCATACCTGCAACCTTTGTAAAAGAGTCATACAAGCATAATCCGATGCAAGATCCCAATCCTAATGTAGTTAAAACATCTGGGCATGATACGGCATTGAAATCAGCCATACCCACCTTTATCACATTGTCCCTGTCCATCAACTCGTTACTCCTAATGCCTTTAATAATGTCTCATATGACTGAATATCCGGAATCAGGAAGAACTCTCCCCCAATACTCTGATTACCGTCACTAAACTTGTTCTCTATATAAAGAACGCTTTCCCCCCAAGAACCAAATGCTATAGCTGGAACACTAAGTATTGCACCTGCCATATCAACACACAACTCAGGTGTAGAAGGTGTAATATTCAGGTTCAGCATGGTTGAAAGGGCGGATAGATATGAACCAGCAAGAATATTTCCGGTTTCCTTCAATGCTGAAACTTCAATTTCGTCAAATTCTATTCCCTGATTAGCCTTTTCTCTTCCCATGAGTATATTAACCAATGCATGTGCAGCTTCTAGCCTTAATATGAAAAGTATATTACCTGTCATATCTCCATTCATTCCTAACAATATTCCTGCAATAAGCATTTCAGGGTCTCCCAGAATTTCCGGTATTTCTTTAAAATCCAAGATTTTTATTCTTGGGACAGACATTTCAATTCTCTTACCCAAGAGCTTTGCCAAAGCAGTTACTGCATTGCCGGCTCCGACATTGCCTATTTCTCTCAAAATATCAAGTTCATTATCCTTTAAATTATCAATTATAATTGACATGCAAACACCTCTATTACAATTACTTTAATGTGATAAGTTTATCAAGGTTCAAAAGCGTCACTATTTTTCCCTTTATCTTGCCTATGCCTAAAATATAGTCAATAGCTATATCATTTGAAACCTGTGTTATATTTTCTATGTTTTCCTCAGGAATGGTTAAAACCTCTGCAACTTCGTCAACAATAAATCCAACTGATACGTCTTCTATTTTGAATATAATTATTCTTGTATCATCTGACTGGAGAAAGCTACCTATACGCAGCTTTTGTGCCAGCTCTACAACTGGTATTATTTCACCTCTGAGATTTATAACACCTTTAACCGCCTCAGGGGCATGTGGAACTCTCGTAACAGCCAATAACTTTTCAATGGTTGTTACTTTCTGAATATCTATCCCATATTCCTCATGATTCATACAGAATATTACAAATTGGTTTGATGTTCTAGCCTGACCTTCCATTTATATTCCCCCCTATGCTAATGCATTAACATCTATAATTAGCGCAACCTGTCCATCTCCAAGAATTGTTGCACCCGCAATACATTTTGTTCCTACAAGGAGTTTACCAAGAGATTTAATAACTATTTCCTGCTGTCCAATTAAGCTGTCAACCACGATACCTGAAAGCTTTTCACCTTTCTTGACAACAACAACAGTTACTTGAGTTGAATCATTTTCAATTTTAGGTACTTCAAGAACTTGATCCAACCTGATAATTGGTATTACATGCTCTCTTAGTATTATTACTTCCTGTTTTTGAACAAGTTTGATGTCTTTTAAGTCTATATTTATTATTTCTCTAATTGAGCTAAGAGGTACAGCAAATTTCTCTTCTCCGATCAAAACAAGGAGTGCTTGAATTATCGCCAATGTAAGCGGCAATCTAATAATAAATTTGCATCCTTTATCCTGTTCGGTTTCAATTTCTATTACTCCACCTAAAGCCTCAATCTTAGTTTTTACAACATCAAGACCAACACCTCTGCCTGAAATATCAGTAACCTTGTCTGCTGTACTGAAGCTTGGTTTGAATAGGTAATCCATTACTTCTCTCTTACTTAGTGCCTTCAACTCATCCTTAGTCAAAAGACCTTTTTCTATAATCTTTTTCTTAGTCTTTTCAAAATTAATTCCTGCACCATCATCTTCTACCTCTATTGCTACGTTATTTCCTTCCTGATATGATCTCAAGAATATAGAACCAGCAGAAGGCTTCCCGAGCTGCTTCCTTTTCTCAGTTGTTTCAATACCATGGTCTGCGGAATTTCTTAATAGATGTATAAGTGGGTCCCCAATTTCATCAATAACGGTTCTATCAAGCTCTGTTTCTTCACCGGACATAATCAGGTTGATTTCTTTTCCTGTTTCTCTTGACAAATCACGTATCATCCTCGGGAATCTATTGAACACTATTTCAATAGGAACCATTCGGACTTTCATAACCGCATCGTGAAGATTTGTTGTGATTCTTTCGAGATATTCAACAGCATCATTATAATTTTGTGTTCTCTGAATCCCATCAATTCCTTCAAGCCTGGTTTTTATAATAATCAATTCACTAACAAGATTCATTAACGCATCAAGTCTGTCTATATCTACTCTGACAGTTTTTCCGGTCTTAACTCCCTTTGCGTTTGCAGCTGCAGCTGCATTCTTTGCTACAATAGGAGTCTTTTCAATTACATCCGCTTCATATTCATTAAGCATTTCCATATTTCGCTTTATAAGGTCATCCTGTTCAGCTTTCTTTTCAATAGAATCTATATCTGATATTTCTTTAAAGTTATCTTCTACATCCTTTTTCACACTTTCTATAACTACTTCAGGTTCCTTTACAACCTTCTTTGGTTCTGGTTGAACTGTTTTACTGCTTTCTATTGCTGCAGCAGGAACATTATTAATTATTACAGTATCTACTTCAGAAATTGAATATAATTCCTTTTCTAATAGCTGTTCGTTTTCCTTTGTTACAACCACTACTGTAAATTCCTGCTCGAATTTTTCATCTTCTATATCCTCAACATGAGGAACAGATTTGATTATTTCTGAATATCTTTCAAGCGTTTGGAACACGATAAACGCTCTCGCAGATTTCAAGACGCACCCTTTATCAAGAACAATCGTAACCTTATATGCATTTATACCCATTTCGAGCGCTTTATTAATTACATTTTGTTCGTAAATATCAGGTAAGAATTCGGCTGTTACTCCCATACCCGCTTTAGGTTCAGCTTTTTTCTCATCTTTCTTAATTTCCGGTTCAGTATCAAAGTCTATTTTCTTTTCTTTTATTATCTTCTTGAGTGTATTTACAATTTCTTCCGCTTCAAAATCGCCTTCACTTCCGGAATTTATTATAGCATTCAAGTATGTTTCTATTGCATCAAGACATTTAAAGAGGATATCAACAAGTTTAGTACTTATACTTATTTCTCCGTTCCTTATTGATTGAAGCACATCCTCCATATCATGAGTAAGCGTTGCCATCTTAGTAAATCCCATGGTTCCTGCCATACCCTTTAGCGTATGCGCAACCCTGAATATCTCGTTAAGTATTACCATATCACTGGGATTTTTCTCAAGTTGGAGTAAGCTTTGATTTAAATTCTGGACATGCTCCTTTGTTTCCTCAATAAAAATCTCAATGTACTGACTCATATCCATTTCTATCCACCCCCACATAATTAATTATCTCATTGGTGATTTGTGACGCAGGAACTATTCTATCTGCTATTCCTGCGTTTATCACAGCCCTAGGCATACCATACACAACACATGATTCTTCACTCTCGGCTATGATAACTGCATTATTTCTTTCTTTCATATTTATCAAACCCTCTCGACCATCACATCCCATACCAGTCATTACAATTCCTATTAAATTGTCCAAATCTGTTTTGGCTAATGAATTGAATAGTATGTCCGCAGATGGTCTGACGGAATTTTTAGGCGGTTCATCAGATAACTTAATTCTTAGATTCCCTGCATACTCATTTCTTTCTACTACCATGTGATATCCACCTGGTGCTATATACGCCGTTCCTGCTTGTACTATATCTTTATCCTCTGCTTCCTTTACCCTGATTTCACTTAATCCATCGAGCCTCTTGGCAAAGCTGGCAGTAAAACCTACAGGCATATGCTGGACAATAAGATATGCAGCTGATAAATCTTTGGGTATAAATGGCAATACATCCAAAAGAGCCTTTGGCCCACCTGTTGATGTTCCTATTGCTATAATATTTTTTATACCAAGTCTTTTGCTGAAATTGTTACGATATTTCCAACCAAATTTGTTACAATGCAAAGTATTATTAGATGTATCAATTTTATCATCAAATGAAATGCTATTATTATCAATATGATTATACTTTAAATTTCTCGCCATGTGAACCTTTTTAATTAATTCTTTTTTAACAGGCTCACTTATTAATTCTAAATAATCATCTTGTCTATTGACAAAATAGGTTTTTGCGCTCCTATAATCCTGTTTAGCAATATTTTCATACCTTTCTTCATTTTTCCCAAGCATCACAACAGGTATAAAATTATTGTTCAGGACTTTTTTAATATGTTCCATTTCAGATGTATTTTGGGTTTGAGCATCTATAGCGATAACATCAGGATTACACACATTTATTCGTTTAGCAATATCAGCATTATTTCTGCATATATCAACTACTTCTAAAGTTGAATCACTCTGAAGTGATTTTGCAATAATTTGCCCTGTGAAATACGACTGTCCAATAACTAGAACTTTTATATTTTCTGGTGAAGAATTATACAATCAAACCAATCCTTTTCTCCGCAGCTTTAATTGTTCCTGAAATATAAAATTAATAATTTTTTCTCTTGCAGTTTCAGATATTCTTTCAAATTTCATTCCTATTTTCCAGAATTTATCGGCATCATTTTCTTTTACAATACAAACAGGCTTGCCAACCGTATTTATTTCTATATCTTTATCTTTGTCTAATATTATAACACATTCATAAAATTCTTCAGCATCTAATTTTTCTTCAGTCTGAAAGCATATTCCGCCACCACTTATATCAATTGTAGTTGTTGTCTTAAATTGCAGGTCGTTTTCTCCAAATATAGGGAGCTTATACTTTCTGTATCTAATATTACAGGTAAAGGGTAATCTGAAATAAGCCCTTCTTTGCTTCTTTTCGAGCTCTGCCTCTGGCTTTATGACTATAACAGGGATATTATTTCTTACTGTACGCTCAATTACTTTTGCCCTAAAGGAGAATATCCCCTCCTGCGTTGTGGTAAAAGCTTCTATAATAGTATTAATTTGAAATGAAATCATCTGCCCTTGTGAAAAAGGAGCATCAAATTCAATTTTTTTGTCATCAAGTATATTTTGCACCTTTACAGGATAAGATTTGCTTGGTTTTTCGCCCTCTTTAAATAATGCTATTTCGAAATTTGCTCCAATTTTTATATCCTTTAATTGCACTTACGTAACCTCCAACAAATACATTCTCTAAGTGTTTAGAAAGCTAACTAATTTATTGACAAAGGATTTTATTCCTCCTTGATCTCTTTCGACCTTTATTTGGACTAATTTCTTACAAATATCTCTAATCTGCTTTGTAGGGTTGCTTTTAGGAAAAGCAATTGTAAATGGCTGCTGCATCTTAACCGACTTTGAAACAATTTCATCATTTATCAAATATCCCAAAGGTGACAACTTGATAGATAAAAATTTGTCTGCAACCATAGAAAGCTTTTTCAGTATATTTTCAGCTTCAATCTGATTTTCTGCCCTATTTACAATTAATTTAATATTTTTATTTTTATCCCTATTTGAGACCATTTTTATCAAGGCATAAGCATCAGTTATAGAAGTAGGTTCCGGGTTAGTTACCAGTAGAACTTCATCTGCAGCCATTACGAAGCTTATTACATTTTCTGATACCCCTGCTCCAGTATCAATTATTATATAATCCGCTAATTTATCAAGAACACTTATATTTTCAATAAACTTTTCCAATTGGACCTTGTCCAATTTTGCCAATTGTTCTACTCCAGAGCCACCTGATATGAATTTTAAATTTTTCGGACCTTCTGTTAATATCTCTGCTATATTTTTTTTATTGTTTATAACATCCAATAATGTAAACCTTGGAACAATCCCAAATAAAACATCAATATTCGCTAATCCAAAATCTGCATCAAGAATTATTACTTTAAAGCCGTATTCACTTAAGGTTATCCCCAAATTTACAGCAACATTTGTCTTCCCGACTCCACCTTTGCCACTTGTAACGGTAATTACCCTTGAGGTCCTCTTTGGTATCTCTTTTGGCTGAACTTCCGGAGTGACTACATTTTTACTTTTTATATTTGAAATTATTTGTCTCAGCTTATCTGCCTGATCCTTCATGCAGGTATACTCCCTAATAAAATTTTAGATATCTTATCAATATTGATAATTTCTATATCATCCGGAACACTCTGCCCTATGGTAACATATGACAACGGCTTTCCTGTCATTTCCTTAACATTTAGAATTATTCCATATGAAGATGTTTCATCAACCTTGGTAAATAATAATTTATAGTTATCTATAAAGCTGTAGCTTTTTATGATCTCCCTACAGTTTTTCATTCCGGTAGTCGCTCCAATCAGAAGATAGAACTCGTCAGCATGGCTGTTTGAAACCAAAGCTTTAAGCTCCTCAAACTGCGATTTATTTTTATGACTTCTTCCCGGTGTGTCTATAAGTATTATATCTTTATCTGAGTAATTATTTATCGCCTCATTAATCTCATTCGGCGAATATATAACACTTACAGGCATACCAAGTATTTCAGCGTATGTTTTAAGCTGTTCTACAGCCGCTATCCTAAAAGTATCAGACGTGATTAAACCTACACTCTTTTTTTGATTCAGTGCAAAATCTGCTGCAATTTTTGCCAGGGTTGTAGTTTTGCCCACTCCGGTAGGTCCAAGCAAAATAACTATATAAGGCTTTTTATTTTCCGGAAGCTGTATTGCCTCCGGCTTACCCAAAAAGCTTTGAAGTGTATTATATAGGGTAGATGCCACTTCACTAACATTTTCACTATTGCCAACCTTTTCTTTTACCATTTGAATTATTTTCTTTGCAAGCTCAGGCTCAACCTCATTTCTTAGCAGATTGTTGGTAAAAAGCTGGTATACCTTGCTATTAAAATCCTGCTGTGCTTCCTGAACTGCCTTTGCCCCTGGTTGAAGCTGGCCGGAAAGCTTTTGCAGCAAGCCTTCAATATTTGAAACCTTCGCTTCAAGCTGATTTAATTTATAGTCTTTTAGTTTCATTTCTTCTTCAAGCTTATTTTTATTATCTTCATTTTTCTCCATCTGCTTGGACTCTTGAGGCTTCTTGCCGCTGTCATCCAAGGTTGCAAGAACTTCTATTAATGGCTTTTTAAAAAAGCCCATTATGCCTTTTTGCTTAACTCTTCTTGTGTTAATAATCACTGCTTCGTTTCCTAAATCCATTTTAACTTTTAACATTGCTTCATGAGCATCTTTACCCATATATCTTCTGATTTTCATTCTAACCCACCCTTGAGTTATTTTGTACCATTAATATTTTAACTTTACACTTTCATCCGCCAACTGTCAACTGATTGAAACCATTCCTACCGATTGTATTTCTACACTTGGGTCAAGTTCATTGTACGATAAAACTATTAACTCTGGAAGTACCTGCTCGGTAAGTCTTTTAAAATATAATCTTACACCGGGAGAAGCAACTACAATTGGCTGCTGTCCCATTGATGTAAGTGTCTGTATCTGCTGGTATAAATTATTTATTACAGCCTGTGATTCATTTGGCTCCATTGATACATATGAACCGTATTCTGTACGTTGAACCGAATCAATTATCTTTTGTTCTAACACAGGATCTATAGTAATTACACTAGACTTATTTCCTATAATAAATTTTTTTGAGATTGCTCTTCCCAGAGCCTGTCTTACATACTCTGTAAGCATATCCGAATCATGCGTTATAGGTGCATAATCAGCTAAGGTTTCAAGTATTGTAACCATATCCCGAACACTTACATTTTCTTTAAGCAAATTAGCAAGAACCTTTTGGATTTCGCCCAAAGACATTATCTTTGGCACAAGCTCATCAACAATTGCAGGATAATTAGCTTTGACATTGTCAATAAGCGTTTGTACCTCTTGTCTGCCAAGCAATTCATGTGAGTATCTTTTTATGACCTCTGTTAAATGAGTTGCAATAATTGACGGTAAATCTACTACTGTATAACCTAACATTTCTGCTCTTTCTCTCTGGCCTTCAGAAATCCATTTTGCCGGAAGTCCAAACGCTGGTTCAACAGTTTCATAGCCATCAATTTCCTGCTCAACAGTTCCAGGATTCATTGCCAAATAGTTCTCAAACATTAAATCACCTTTGGCTACTTCAACTCCCTTGATTTTTATTATATATTCATTTGAGTTAAGCTGAATATTATCTCTTAGTCTTATCATTGGAACTATCATTCCAAGTTCAAGCGCAAGCTGCCTTCTAATCATTACCACTCTATCAAGCAAGTCTCCACCCTGATTCACATCTGCAAGTGGTATTACTCCATACCCAAACTCCAATTCAATAGGATCAACCTGTAAAAGTGTAACAACATTTTCTGGTTTTCTTGTTTCTTCTACCTCTGTTTCCTGTACCTTGACCTCCATCTCTTTTTGCTTTTGATTCATCTCTCTTTCAAGCTTGAATCCTATTACAGTTAATACTCCAGCAATTATGACAAATGGCAGGGTAGGCAATCCAAACAAAGCAAGAATCAAAGCTACACCAGAAGTTATAAGCATAACTTTTGGATTTTGGAATATTTGCTTTATCAGACCTTCGCTTAATGTCGAATCCGAGGCGGCTCTTGTAACTATAATACCTGTTGCCGTAGATATTAGAAGTGCCGGTATCTGACTTACCAAACCATCTCCAACAGTCAGTATCGTATAGGTATTCAACGCCTCACCTATTGCTTCACCCCTCTGAAAAACACCAATTATTAATCCTCCAATAATGTTTATTGCAGTAATTATAATCCCCGCAATAGCATCACCTTTTACAAATTTACTTGCACCATCCATTGCTCCATAAAAATCAGCTTCACGCTGGACGGTTTTCCTTCTTTCCTTCGCTTCCTCCTCTGATACTAATCCCGAATTCAAATCAGCATCAATTGCCATTTGCTTTCCCGGCATTGCATCAAGAGTAAATCTTGCTGCTACCTCCGCAACTCTTTCAGCACCTTTTGTTATGACCAAAAACTGCACTATCATAATTATTAAATATATTATAAATCCAACTACTATATTGTCTCTGGTTACAAAAGTTCCAAACTTTTCAATTACCTGTCCAGCTTCTCCAAATGCTAAAACAAGCTTGGCAGCTGAAATATTCAAAGACAACCTGTATATGGTTGTAATAAGCAATAATGAAGGGAAAATCGACATCTGCAATGCGTCTTTTGCGTATATACTATTTAGCAATATTAATAGAGATAAAGAAATATTAATGGCCAAAAGGATATCTAACATCCATCCAGGAACAGGAAGTATTATTATTAATACAACAGCAACGATTATTATAGCTACTCCTGCATCCTTAAATCTCATTTAGATGTTTCCTCCTTTCGTCTTACCTTTTATCTCTGATTACCCTATTTCTCAAATTCATTTTTCCCCTCTATTTTAAGAAAGGGGACCAGGGGGTGAGTTATACTGCTGGTTTCTTTTCTTTCAAGCTGTATACAAATGCCAGAACCTCTGCTACCGTCTGATACAAATCTTCCGGTATTTGCTCCCCTATTTCGACAGTGCTGTATAATGTTCTTGCAAGCTGTTTGTTTTCAACTATTTCTACACTATTTTCCCTGGCAATATCTTTTATCCTTAATGCCAGATAATCTTGCCCTTTTGCTATAACCAAAGGTGCAGAATTCTTTTCAGGCTCATATTTTACAGCTACCGCAAAATGGGTAGGATTTGTAATAACTACATCGGCCTTGGGGATTTCTTTCATCATTCTGCTTGCCGCCATTTGGCGCTGTTTTTGTTTTATTTTAGCTTTAATCTGTGGATTACCCTCAGTCTGCTTATATTCT
>JBLMYQ010000030.1:0-19625 GCA_050258375.1 Deltaproteobacteria bacterium
CCGGAATCTTTTCTCCCGGTCTTACAACTATTAAATCCCCAACCGATACTTCTTCAACAGGAATATCAACCTCTGAGCCATTTCTTATTACACGTGCAGTTTTTGCCTGTAATCCAGCAAGCTTTTTTAAGGCTTCCGACGTCTTGCCTTTAGCTATTGCTTCTAAATATTTGCCGAGTAATACCAACGTTATGACTATCGCCGAGGCTTCAAAATACAAATCCTTCATCACTGCACCAGTTTTTACAGGCACAAAAAATACATTATATACACTGAAAAAATATGCAGTAGTAGTTCCTAATGCAATTAGTACATCCATATTAGTGCTTCCTGATTTTAAAGCTTTATAAGCATTTTTATAAAATCTTAATCCAATAATAAATTGAACAGGAGTTGCTATGATAAGTTGAAAATATTCATTATGAAGAAAAGGTATGTTGATACCAACCATTGTCAGAAGCATTGCCATGATTAATGGCGAGCCAAGTACTGCCGCTAATATAACCTCGCTGCGAAGCAGCTTTATTTCTTCATGCTTCTCCTCTTTTGCAATCGTTTTTTCTTCCTGCTCAGCTTTATATCCGATTGCTTCAATTGCATTAATCATTTGCAGTACTTGAATTTTTGAGCGGTCATACTCAATTAATGCTTTTTCAGATGCGAGGTTAACTGTTCCTGATGATACACCCTCAAGGCTGTTTATCTTTTTTTCGACCCTTGAAGCACAAGCAGCACAACTCATACCCTTTAACTTCAGAGTAACTTTATCCAAATTATCACTCATACCTTCACCTCCTTATTACTAATATACCCTTTATATAACATTATTAAATCAGGTACAATACCTATTTTTCTCAGGGCAAACGCATGGATACAAATAATTTCAAATCCAGACCCTCCTATCCTCCCTAACAGGGAGCGAATAGTAATTTCTATGAAGATTTTCCTATGAAAAACTACTTTTCGTCCCCTTTTCAGGGGAGAAAGAGGGGTCTAAGTAGAATTTATCTTTTATTTTCCCAGTATTTTGCTTCATGCATTCGCCCTATTTTTTTCTTTAAAAGAATTGCTTATTTTTACAAAATATAGTAAAATGTAATTTAGTTTAATTTTTATTATTTATTTTTTGAATGTTTTCAGAAAAGTATTTGTAACTACGTTATCTTGGTAAATATTTTTACGAAGGAGGAAATTAGTATGAAAAAAGGGTTGGTTTTATTTGCTTTGACCTTATTGTCCCTAAATGTATTAGCCATCTGGGTGGGTATCCAATTTCATGAGAGGTTTACTCTGCTGCTAGCTGTTGGTATGGTATTCGCACTTCCTGTGTTTGGACTGGGAAAAACATCTGGATTAGCAACCATCTTCTGCTTAAGCTCTTGCTCGGTTAGCTTTTCTTTATTAAGCAGCCTCTTTCGGTCCATAGGCTCAGATATTTTTGTCGCAGGTTTTTTCGGAATTCCAAGTGTTATATTAATACTCATAGCCCTTGCAATTTTCAACGAAGCAACAAGAGATGAATCATTCCTGCAGAGAACCCTTAGAGAAGATGAGGCATATATCCGCCAGCAATACCCTCGGATACTTTTCAGGATAAAATAGCCTAGAAGCTCTTGGATACTTCCAAGAGCTTTTGCTTTTTGTAAATTCTTTTATACTGGAAAACAGTTATAATTTATTATATATTATTTACAACAAATAATATCAGGAGAGTATAATGCTTAATGAATTTTCAAGGACAGAATTGTTAATAGGCAGACAAGCCTTAAAGAAGCTTGGCAGCAGCAAGATTGCTGTTTTTGGAATCGGCGGTGTCGGCTCATATGTAGTTGAAGGTCTTGCAAGAGCAGGTATCGGCAAAATTGTAATTATCGACAAGGATAACGTAGATATTACCAATATAAACAGACAGCTGCCCGCTACAAGCAAAACAATCGGGCGGCCTAAGGTTGAGGTAATGAAGGAACGTATTCTGGAGATCAACCCCAAGGCTGAAGTTACAGCATTTCAACAATTTTATCTGCCTGAGACATCAGTTGAATTGATAAACAAGGATTATGACTATATTGTAGATGCAGTTGATACAGTTACTGCAAAAATTGACCTAGTGGTCAAAGCAAAGCAGAATGGCATTCCGGTTATAAGCTGTATGGGTGCTGGAAATAAGCTTGACCCAACCAAATTCGAGGTTGCCGACATTTATAAAACATCTGTATGTCCACTTGCCAAGGTTATGCGGCAAGAGTTAAGAAAAAGGGGAATAGATTCTCTGAAAGTAGTCTACTCCAAAGAATCCCCTATAAAACCATTTGAAGATGAGTCTTCTTCACGCCGTCAAACTCCCGGGAGCATTTCCTTTGTTCCTTCTGTTGCAGGATTAATAATTGCCGGAGAAGTAATCAAAGACCTTATTGGCTATAATTCACTTAAATCGTAAGGTGTCTCTTGATATACATAATAATTCAGCCAGTTAGAAAACAGCAGATTTGCATGTCCTCTCCATCTGACAATCGGTTCATTTGCAGGATTGTCATCAGTATAATAATTTTTAGGAATAGCTATATCTAGTCCCTTTGCAATATCCCTCTCATATTCAGACTTCAATGTAATCGCATCATACTCTGAATGACCTGTTGCAAAAATTTGTCTTCCATCCTTAGAAGCAACCAGATAAATGCCTGAATCCTTTGATTCTGCCAGAATTTCTAATTCATCGATTTTTTCTACATCCTCTTTTCTAATTTCAGTATGGCGCGATTGAGGAATATAGAATATGTCATCAAAGCCACGGAGAAGTCTGACATTTTTCTTATTAATCGCATGCTCAAACACTCCGAACATTTTTGCAGGAAGGGAATATTTAGGAATTCCGTAATGATAATATAAGCCTGCCTGTGCTCCCCAGCAAATATGAAAGGTTGAGAAAACATTATTAACTGACCATTCCATTATTTGCTTCAATTCGTCCCAGTAATCAACCTCTTCAAACTCTAGTGTTTCAACCGGTGCACCAGTTATCACAAGCCCATCATACCTTTGATTCTTAATATCATCAAAGGTTTTATAGAAGGCTATCAAATGCTCTTGTGGAGTATTTTTTGATGTGTGCATACTGGTATGAAGAAAATCAACCTCGACCTGAAGAGGCGTATTTCCTAATAATCGTAAAAGCTGTGTCTCTGTTGTTATTTTTGTAGGCATAAGATTTAACAAAACAATTTTTAACGGACGAATATCCTGATGGACTGCCCGTTCTTCTCCCATTACAAATATATTCTCATTGTGCAGTATTTCTACTGCCGGCAGATTATTTGGTATTTTTATTGGCATTCTTGCACCTCCAATCATATAGATTTTATAATTGTACTATTTATTCTTGCTATTTTACCATAGGAAATAAAAATATTTTTTAGATTTTATGGTTTGCTAATATTAATATTTTTAAAAATCTACAAATTCACCCAGCATTTGGTAAATTTATTCTTGATTCTTTATAAAACTCGTATTAAAATATTATTCAAATGTTTAATCTTCTAAGTTGTATGAACCCTTATTAAGGTTCAGAAAGTACGGAATCGTTATTCCAAATTAGTGTGCAATGAAACCGGACGTAAAGAAAGAGGAGGTCGTTTGAATGAAAAAAAAGGATGTGAAAATAATGATTTTTGAATTAATAGAATCCAGTTTAATTCAAAAGGGAAGTCTGAATGTACTAATCGCTGGAGGAACCCGTGCAGGAAAAAGTACCTTAGCCAAAAAAATTAATTCTGAATTCTGCTCAAAGTATCCAGTAACTATTGTGAAACAGGATAACTATTTCAAAAACATCCGAGATATTCCCACAGATGGCACTCGTCACATTTTTGATTCAATTAATGCTTTTCATGTTGAAGAATTTATAAAAGATGTCAAAAGTTTAATAAGTGGGAAAACTATATTGTCACCCAGATATGACAAACCATCTAATACAAGAATCGCAAATGACAACGTTCTAGCACCCGGAAAAATTAATATTATAGAAGGGCTGCATACTATTCTTTTATTAGGTGATGATGAAAGGTTCTTTCGATTGTATTTAGATACCAATCTTGAAACCACTCTGGAAAGGAGAATTGCAAGAGATACAGTCGTAGATAATGTTTCTCCTCAAGAAGTAATATTTTACTTTAATAACTATGTATTGCCAATGTATAAAAAATATGTTTTGCCTCAAAAATCCCTCGCACACTTAATAATTTAAGAATAAATTTCTATCTTTAAAATGCAGCAGGCCGGGAAATATAATAAATTTCCCGACCTGTTTGTTTCTGTTATAGCTTAACGATGTATTCGTTCCGTTCTGGCCCAACAGAGATATACCTGATAGGAGTTTCAATGTTTTCTTCAATGAAATCAACATATTTTCTGGCGTTTACGGGAAGCTTATTATAGTCCCTTATATGACTGATGTTTTCTCCCCACCCCGGCATTTCAATATACACCGGCTTCGCTTGGTACAACAGCGGAGTAAAGGGAAAATCTGTATGGACTTGCCCTTGGATTTCATAACCCACACAAATTTTCAATACTTCTTCCTGGGATAATGTGTCAAGCTTAGTCAGTGCAATTTCAGTAGGTCTTTGAACATACACTCCATACTTTGTAGCTACCAGGTCGAAATATCCCACGTTACGAGGTCTTCCGGTTGCAGCTCCATATTCAGCGCCTATCTCTCTTAATCTGATACCGACTTCATCTTCAAGGTTCACTACAAATGGTCCTTCCCCGATACTGGTTGAATAAGCTTTCACTATCCCAACAACTTTGTCCAGTTTAAGCCCGGGAATACCCGCTCCAATCGGGACATAATCCGTCAATGGTGATGAGGAAGATGAGTACGGGTATATTCCATAGTCAAGGTCGCGTATTGCCCCCAGCTGCGCTTCAAAAAGAACATCCTTCCCATCACGGATAGCATCTTGCAGATATGCTGATGTATCACATATATAATCCTTTACTGCATCACCATATTGCAGAAGCCAATCCATTATCTGGGTTTTCTCGTATGGCTTTGCCCCGTATATAGCCAGACGAAGATTTGCCCATTCCAGCACTCCATCCATCCTGTCTTTAAGATATTCCGGGTAAAGAAGCTCGCCAATCTGTACACCTTTTTTCAAATATTTGTCTCCGTAAACCGGCGCAACACCTCTTCTGGTTGAGCCATACTTCTTGTCTGCCAGCCTATCTTCTTCCAAGCCATCCAACTCACGATGAAACGGGAAGCAAATAATTGCTCTTTGGCTTATCTTGAAGTTTGCCGGAGTTATCTCTATTCCTTTGGCACGAGTAGTTACCTTAATGATTTCTTGCGCCAAATGCTCAATGTCAACAACCGTTCCCGTTGCGAGCACATTTACGGTTCCAGGTGTAAATATACCAGACGGAATAAGATTTAGTGCAAATTTCCCATACTCATTAACCACCGTATGACCGGCATTGCTCCCACCTTGGAAACGCACTATAACATCATAATCCTGCGACAACAAGTCAACCATTCTTCCTTTTCCTTCGTCTCCCCAGTTAATTCCAACCACAGCCGTAGTAGTCATCTGAATTCCTCCTTTATTAAAGTTGTTTACTCAATAGCATATTGGATAAAATTCATAAATGTCTGCTAGTTTTAACTGTTCTTTAAAAGAGAATTATCCTCCTTTCTTAACCAACCACTTCTTATAAGAATACTTATTAGAACTACATATTTTATTAAGCTTTGTTATTTTATTATACTATACAATATAATAAAGTTAAATAAAAAATATCCAAAAATTATAATTTTTGGATATTTTTTATTTAACTTATGTTCTCCATATATTTATTCATAAATCTTTCATACTTACCGAATATGTGTTCATTTCTAAATATCTGATGACTCTTCAGCCAATAATCAATTAATTTAACATCGTTATCATTTAAAAATTCATATTCAAGCTCCCAGTCTGTTACGCCTAAATATTTATTCTTATCTAATTCCAAGTAAAACAAATTTTGTATTGGCTTAAATTTAGTCCTTTCTGTTATAAGATTTCCTACATAATTTATCTTACTAAATCCCAGATTATATAGCTTTTCCTTAACTAACTCAGGCAATAGATGTATAATATCATTTTTTTCATTTAGAATCCTCTCAAATAATTCTTTTTCCAGCTCAATTATATCAATTTCGCTAGTTTTAATACTGCCTGTGCAGCTTTGATTTTTAGTCTTAAATATTACTTCATATTTTCTTTTGTCTTCCTTTATTATTTCTCTCAATCTGAAAGTAATAATGCCTTTTTTATAAAATAGGAATTCAGGGGTATCAAAATAATAGTTTTTATTAATCATTTTCCTATTTTCATACCTTTTAGCAATCCTAATCAGCCTTTCATATTCATTTTTACTCAATAATATTTTTGTTTCTTTTTCTCCTTTTGTAACCATTTATACCTCATATTTAATAATTTCTTTACATATGTTTACATTTTACTTATATTATACTTAGAGTAGTTATTCTCTTAATAAATTACAAGGTGACTTTTTTATGAAAAATAGGAAAACTATAATTTGGGATTTTGACGGGACCCTCTCTTGCGGGCAAAAACTCTGGAGCAAAGCTATGATGTTTGCACTGGATACCTATATGCCAAATCATAATATTTCAGTAGAGCATATTATTCCATATCTTAAGGATACTTTTCCCTGGCATAAAGCTGACATAGCACACCCTGAGCTTTCAACCCCTTCTTCCTGGTGGAATTATACAGAGAATATAATGTCCAATGCATATATAAATGCCGGACTAAGCCCAAGTTCTTCAAAAGTATTAGCTTCATTGGCTCATGAAAAATATATTTCACCTGATAGTTATACATTATATCCTAATGCAAAAAACATTTTACATTCTTTAAAACAAAGTGGCTGGCAGCACATTATTTTATCAAATCATGTTCCTGAGCTTCCGGATATTATAAAAGCAAAAGGTCTTTCAGAATTCATTAGCCACTGCATTTCCTCTGCAAATATTGGCTATGAGAAACCAAACATCCAATCTTTTAAAATTGCTCTGGACATTATTGGATATCCGGAGAAAGCAGTAATGATAGGGGACAATATTCAAGCTGATATTAAAGGTGCAGAACAGGCAGGAATTCCTGCAATATTAGTGCATACACCTGCAAGTGATACTGTAAAATATCACGCTTCAACTCTTGATGATATTCCTTTCATCATTGATTCAATATTCAACTAATTATTTTCTAAATATATCAACAGTATTCTCAGGAAGGTCAAGTAATCTTAATGATTCCGAAATCATCAATTTTATTTCGTTGTCATCAATATATTTGTGAAAATCATATCGCATAATTTTATCGAAATAGTTTAATTCATTTTCAAAATTCTGATTATTATATTTTTTTTCAGCAAATTCTACAATACCATCAAAATATGTAAAACAACAATTATCCATAAATTTTCTAAATTTTTTCATAGGTTCTTTAAGTTCTGGATATTTATTAAATCTTGTTATTGCTTTCTCAATTGATCTTATTACATCTCTAGTTTCATTAACATAATCAATAAATCCCCGAATCAGCATTTCCATTTGCTTCATCTGAGGTTCTTTATATCTCCATCCAAATCTTTCATTTGAATCCAATAATCCCATTTTGTCTAAGTCCTGAATTATTTTTGACCCAATATATATATGTAGTTTTCTTCTTAAAATTTTCGGAGGTATCTTATAGGCTTTAACAAACTCTGAAGTTTGCTTTAACTCATTTATTGTTACCAAAGGGTGCCAACAAATATACCCAACCATTATTCTCTTGTTACTTTCTAAATCAGTAGAGAAACCTAAATCGAACAGTATTTTCAATCCATCATTAATTGTTTTTTTAGACAATCCTTTTGAGAAAAACTTTAAAGTTTCTTCATTTATAGATTCTATTCCTATATATAAACCCGTAAGCCCTGCATTATTCAGCCTCGCAAATAGCTCTTTTTCCACAAAATCAATTCTGCAAAAAAACGTGAATTTAATTTTAAAATCTAAACCTTCTATTAATTCACAAAATTCTTCAATTCTCCTTTTACCTATAGAACCTGGCAGAATAAAGTTATCATCTTCAAAGTTAAATTCTGTAATCCCGTATTTATAATGCAATAATTTTATTTCTTCAACTACATTAGTAATAGAACGCTGCCTGTAACAATGCCCCTCCTGCAGCTCTTCGTAAGCAACAACTGTGCAATATCTGCATTTATTATAAGCACATCCTCTACTAAATAATATCGATGCAGGAATGCTTTCCCCATATTTATGAATTAATTTTTCGAGTATATCCCTTGACATAAAAGGTATCTGGTCAAGGTCTTTAATTTTTTCATTTGTGGGATTAATTATAAATTCATTATTTGAATCTAAATAAGCAATTCCCTTTACTTTATTCCATTCTGCTTTTTCTATAACCTTTTTCGCTAATTCGACCATACTTAATTCACCTTCGCCAATAATAAAACAGTCAATAAACTTCGCAATCGGTTTATATTTTATAGGCGAATTAGCTATACCAACACTTGGTCCGTGACCACCCGCACAAATAAATCCTTTATAGTTTGCTTCTTTTAAACATCTAGCAAATTCCTTCGCTTTTTCTATATTTTCGTCTCTATGAATCGATATCCCTATTATTTGGGGCTGCACGTTTTTAACATATTCAATTGTTTGTTGTATAGATAGCCCCTCTATGCTAGGCTCAATAATTTCAACCGATAGCTCCGCATCTCTTATTGCAGCAGCTAAGTATCCTAATCCAAGAGGCTCAGCAATTTTTATAGTATCAAAAAAAGAGCTAACCAACAAAACATCTATCATCATGAATTTACACTCCTCTAATCTTAAGTATTTACGAATAATAGTTCTAAGACCAGCAATTTAGGATTTAATAATTCTTAAATTTGATAGATGCTTCATTATCTCATTCACTCTATCCTCAGGCTTTGAATCTCCCGAAGTATTAACAATAAATACACCATATTTTTCCGCTAATTCTTTATAACGTTTACAATAATATTCATGGCACCATTCGTCTACTTCATTTCCACTTCGTAATTTAAGTCTTTCTTCAACTGTTTTAACATCAGCCCAGCACAAAATCGTAATAGGCTTATCTATCCACAAATTGTAATATTCTTCGGGTAATATAGTAAAAATGCTTAACCAGTGTCTATCAAAAACGAGATGCTCAACACCTTGATTTTCTTCTATTTGTTTTGAAATTGCAGCTATTGCAATTTCATTTAAAAATTTGTTATCTCCTTTTACGTGCAGCCATGCAATAAGATCACCCAAACTGTCTGAAAAAGGCTTAATATATTTTGCATTTATTCTTTTTGACAATAAATGTGCTATGGTCGTTTTTCCGGAACCATCATGTCCATCAATAGCAATAATTATCGGATTCTTCATAAGCCGCACCTACCTAATAATTATCTCTTCTCTTTTTGCTCCAACAGAAACATAAGATATCTTGCATTCAAGATAGTTCTCAATAAAGTCAATATAACGTTGAGCATTTACAGGCATTTTTTTAAACTCTCTTATATTCCCTATATCTTCACACCAACCTGGTAATTCTTCATAAATTGGTTCAGCTTTATAAAGCTCTGCCGTATAAGGAAATGTTTTAGTTTGCCTGTCCCCAATTTTATATGCTGTACAGATTTTAATATTCTTTTCTGAAGACAATACATCCAGTTTTGTTAAAGCAAGCTCAGTAGCTCCTTGCATTTGAACTCCATATTTTGATGCCACCAAATCCAAATAGCCAACTCTCCTGGGTCTGCCAGTTGCTGCTCCGTATTCGGCCCCAATATCTCTGATTCTTTCTCCCACTTCATCAAATAGCTCTACAACAAAAGGTCCTTCCCCGACACATGTTGAATAAGCTTTTATAACCCCTATTACTTTATCGAGTTTATACATTGGAACACCAGCACCAATAGGGGCATATGCAGCAAGAGGTGATGAGGAAGAAGTATATGGGTATATCCCAAAATCAATATCTCTTAGTGCTCCTAATTGTGCCTCAAACAAAACATTTTTATTATTATTCACAGCTTCATTGATTAAGAGTGTAGAATTACAAATCATTTCTTTAATCTTACTTCCATAAGTCTCCAGCCACTCCATCATGCTTTCAAATGAAAAAGGTGTAGAATTATAAACAGATGTAATAACTTTGTTTTTCCATTCCAGTAAATTTTCCAGTCTTGATTCTAAATGTTCACCATGTAATAGTTCTCCAATTTGAATACCTTTTTTTAAATATTTATCACTATATACTGGGGCAATCCCTCTCATAGTTGAGCCATATTTTTTACTTCCCAACCTAACTTCTTCAAGCTTATCTTGTTCTCTATGAAATGGAAAACAGATAATTGCTCTTTCACTAATTTTTAAATTAGTGAAATCAATATGTACTCCTGCAGCTCTTACTCTATCAATTTCTTTTACAAGATGCTCAATGTCTATAACCGTACCCGGTCCTAAAATATTTAATGTATCAGTTCTAAATATTCCAGATGGAAGTAAATTAAGAGCAAACTTCCCAAATTCATTAATTACTGTATGCCCTGCATTATTTCCACCTTGATATCTAACTACTACATCATAGTCATTAGATATCAAATCAACCATTCTTCCTTTACCTTCATCTCCCCAATTTACACCTACTACAGCAGATAACATAATATTTCCTCCTAAAATTATACTTAGTTAAATTTAGATATATCTAAGTGATTTAATTCCCTTGGCAGGATGCTCCGGTATTTTAGTAGGACGAATCTCTAAAACCGATGGCATAACCCGTTCATTTAAATTTATAAAAGATATAATAAACTTTCCAATATCAATGGGTCGCATTTGCCAAGCTTCATCTTCGGGACATTCAAAATCTTTATTGAATACATTTCCAGGACAAATATTGCAGACTCTTACTCCTTCATTTCTTAAATCTAACTGAAGAGAATCCGAAAAACCATTTGTGGCGGATTTTGTTGTATTGTACGCAATTCCTCCGGCGAACGGCACTCTTCCCGCTGTGCTTCCGATATTTATTATCCAGGCATTATCACTTTTTTTTAAGTAATTTATAGCTTCCTTACAAAAATAAAAATATCCATTAATGTTTGTATTTACAGAATTATTCCAATCTTCTATTGTAATATCCTGTATTGAACCATATTTTCTGAGGCCTGCATTATTAATGAGAATATCTAAGCTACCAAATCTATTTATAACCTTTTTAATTGTAGCTTTTACTTCTTCATAAATCCCTGAATTACACACCACTCCAAACAGATTGTCATTTTTTCTATACTCTTTAAGCTTCTCTTCAGCCAAATGTATAGAATCATTATTTGTACAAGTATATGCAACATTATACCCTTCTTCCAAAAAAGCTTGACATATACCTCTCCCAATTCCCCTTGATCCTCCTGTTACCAAAACAGTTTGCATACTTTTAAAATACTCCTTTCCCATTAATAAAGAGGGTATTAATATCTTCAATTTCAATCTTTATTGCAATACTTATTGTTTTCCCCCTGGCTTGACCAACGTAAACATTCCCGCTAAAGCCTAACTCCCTATATGCATCTATAAAACCGTAGGTATTCCATATCGGGTAAAACTTTACCGCATTTTTAACTGCCGCTGATAGTGCATTTGTAAAAGTATTCCTACAACCGACAAAATATATTTCATACCCATTGTTGTCTGGTTTAGGTACTATTACAATAGGCTCCTGCGCCTTTTTAAACAACTGAACTTTATACATTCTGAATTTAACCATTCCCGAGCATTCAAGTGCTGTTCCTGCAATTTCGCCCCATCCCTGCTTAGCATGGATATCGCCAAACCATACTCCCGGATGATTATTTACCGATGGCAGAATCACTTTGGAGCCTTTTTTTATACATGGTAAATCTAAATTTCCACCATGTGAATTCCCTCTTCCACTACTATAAGATTCTTTCTTTGGCTCTGTTCCAACAAAACCAATCATCGGTTCTGATGGAAAAGGCATACATGGTGGGTAAATCTTCAGAGCTCTTTCTTGAGACGTATTTCCAATCATTTTAAATTTTTCATATAATACACCTGCCGACCTTGTTATGCACCAAATTCTGTCATAAAAAGGTACAACATCATCAATATCAATTAAAATATCTTCATCCTTTGAAAAAACTCCTATCCTATATGCACCGGTTATCGGATGATGTTTTTTTGTATTCATAGCTTTTTCAAAATCATCATCATTTTCAATAAAATAGTTAAACGCTGATTTACAATAAGCTACGGCGCACTCTCCTTCTTCCAGATTAATAGTAGAACCATTATTTTCTGGAAAGAGCTTGTACATATACTCATTGTGATCAATTACATATTTTTGACTTTTTAACTCCTTAATTAGCCTGCATGCATTTTCGAAACTTAATATTTGATTTTCATAGTATTTTTCCATATTATAATACTCCAAATAATCTATTAAAGCCTTGTCTATATGCTTTAATAACTGCATCAATACTGCCTGTTTCTCGATAAATATCTTTGTCAAAAGATTCTTCTGTATTAGCATCTTTCAGCCGCATACCATCAAAACTAATCTCATCAATCAGCTTTATTTGCCGTGTATAAGGATTGATTCCTAATTCTAATTTAAAATCCCATAATTTAAGACCTTTAGATAGGAAAAGATTTTTTAATGAACCTGCAATACTATAAACTAATTTTTTTGCTTTTTCTAATTCTTTTTTGTTTAAAATACCTTTTTCTATAATTAATTCATCAGTGATAAGGTAATCATCCATATCCGTCTTGTAATCTATTTTTAAAACTAATTTGTTAAAAACATGCCCCTTTTTAAAACCAAAGCGTTTGACAACAGAACCTGCCGCAATATATCTGGGAATCCACTCTAATGGTAAAGGATCTAATGTTTCCATTTTTATTATTTTAGGCTCTATTAACTCAGCCTTCGCAACACCATCAATTTCTTGAGATAAATAATCAAATAACAAGCAAGTCATCTGTGCCCTAATTTTTGCAATTTCTTCATCATATTTTTCTATATGTGAAGAACACCTAACATCACCTTTAAATTCCAAGTATGTTGAAACCCCATCAGTATATATAATTTTACTTTTTCCTTCACCAACCTTGCTTAGAGCTTTTAAATTATTCAATCAAATCACCCCTAATTCTTTATTTATACATTCAATAGCTTGAAAATAAACCTGTTCTTCTGTTTTATATGAAGTATCAATAAAGTATGTACCAAATTTTTCTGCTATAGCTCTATATACTTCACAATAGTATTGATTATATCCATAATAAAGCTCGTTTTCTTGAGCCTTTCGCATTCTCAAATCTGTGACTTCTGGATTAGCCCAACAAATTATTGTAATTGGTAATGGATACCATGATGCCCAGTATTCTTCTGGCAGAATAGAAAACAAGGTAACCCAATGCCTATCAAATATGATTAGTTTTTCTTCATATTTTTCTTTACACTTTTCTATTGAACTTTCAGCAAGCTTATTAGCAATTTCATAATTTTTTTTAGTAAAGCACCACCAGAATAAGTCACCAATGCTATTATCAAAAGGGCGTAAATATTGTGAATCTTTGTAAGTTTCGGAAATAGCTTTTGCTAGAATAGTTTTACCTGAAAAATCATGCCCATCTATAACTATACTTTTCATCATAGCCCCCATTATAATTCTTACTTTAACAAATCCCAACTATCTCTTTGATATCTTACGAGAACATACTCGCTATTTATCCAATCTTTTTTTTCAATACCCAGATACATCATTAAGAAGGATGTAAGTACACCTCCATGTGAAACAATAATTACTTTTTTATCAAAATAGCCTTTCCTTATCCTTTCAAAAGCTCTTCGTATTCTGATATTAAAATCATCTATCCCCTCTCCACCAGTTTCTTTAGTATCAAACTTACCCCCTGAAATTTCCTCTATTAATCTGCCTTCTAAACTGCCAAAGCAGCGTTCCCTAAGGTTTTTCATAAAATATATTGGAATAGAGAAAAAGCCTCCAATTATTTCTGCGGTTTGTTTCGCCCTTAATAAATCACTTGAAATAATTACATCCCACTTTATGCTTTTAATTAACTTGCAAACAGCCTCTGTTTGTTTATGACCATCAGCACTTAAACCCGTATTAGACCACCCTTGCAATCTTTTTTGAGCATTCATATCTGTAATGCCGTGTCTTATCAGACAAAGAATCATTTCTTCTCCTCGGTTTATTTTCTCATATTTTAGATACAATGCTTTTTTTCATTTTAGCCTTATCCTATAATAACAAAAATACTTAAATTTTTCAATATGTTACATTAAATTCCACAATATACAAATATAGTTTTATGTTTTAATAATTGTATTAACATTAAGGTTATTTACTGTATACACTTATTAAAAATAATATGGTATAATCGAAAAAAATACCATTCAAGGGGTTGTCTTTATGCTTTGTTCAATATGCAAAGAAAATATAGCAGTAGTATTTGTAACAAAAATTGTAGATGGAAACCAAACTCAGGAAGGTTTATGCCTTTCCTGCGCAAAAAAGCAAGGAATCCAACCAATCAATCAGTTTCTTGATCAAGTAGGTCTTACCGAAGATGATTTAGATGATTTAAATAAACAGGTAGGCTCTTTTGTTGAAAATATAAATACCATTAATCCGGAAAGCAAACCAGATTCAGCTCAATCACCCGACAATAATCTGTTTGGGTTTTTCAGCAAATTTTTCCCGAAAAACGCCAACCCATTTGTTGATCAGCCTGATGCACCGCCCATTGAAGTATTTTCCCAACAAGATAAAGAAAAAGGTACAAAGGTAAAAACTCAGGAAAAGAAAACCCCTAAAAAGAAAAGATTTCTTGATATATACGGAACCAACCTTATTGAGCACGCAAAGGAGAATAAGATTGATAATATAGTTGGCCGTGAAAAAGAAATTGAAAGGGTTATTCAAATACTCAACAGGAGAACAAAAAATAATCCCGTTCTTATTGGCGAACCTGGTGTAGGTAAAACTGCAATTGCTGAAGGTCTCGCAATACGCATATTAAATAAACAGGTTCCGGTTAAGCTTTTTAATCATGAAGTTTACCTACTTGACATGACTTCTCTTATAGCCGGAACACAATTCAGAGGCCAATTTGAAGGTCGAATGAAAAGTATTATAGAAGAAGCTAAAACCTTAGGCAATATAATTCTCGTAATTGATGAGCTTCATAATATAATGGGTGCCGGAGAAGCTGAAGGTGCAATGAATGCTGCAAATATTCTCAAGCCTGCTCTTGCAAGAGGAGAAATTCAGGTTATCGGCGCAACAACCCTAAAGGAATACAGAAAACATATTGAAAAGGATTCGGCTCTTGAAAGAAGATTTCAACCCATATTGGTTGAGGAATCTTCAGTAGAAGAAACAATACAAATCCTTAATGGTATAAAGCAGTATTATGAAGATTATCATAAAGTTAAAATAAGTGATGAAGTAATTAAAGCAGCCACAGTTCTTTCAGAGCGGTATATTATTGACAGATTTCTTCCTGACAAGGCTATAGACGTTATTGACGAAGCAGGCTCAAGAGCAAATTTAAGGAATACTGTTCTAGCAAAGCTTGAGCTTGTAAAACAAGAACTTAAAAATGTTCAGGAGGATAAGGAATTCGCAATTTCTGCTGACTCAATCGAGGATTATCAAAAAGCTGCAGATTTAAAAACACTGGAATGCAAGCTAACAACTGAAATAAAAGAATTAGAAAAAGAACATAAAGATTTAGAAATTACAATTGATGATATAGCCTCAGTCATTGAAGCGTGGACAGGAATACCTGTTCAAAAAATCAAAGAAGCAGAGACAGAAAAGCTTCTCAATCTTGAAGGACGGCTTAAGCAAAGAATTATAGGTCAGGAATCTGCAATCTCAAGCATTGCAAGTGCCATCAGACGAAACCGTACAGGGCTAAAAAATAAAAAACGTCCATCATCATTTATATTTGTTGGTCCAACAGGTGTTGGAAAAACTGAGCTTGCAAGAGCAATTTCATCCGAACTTTTTGGGAATGAAGATTCTATGATAAGACTTGACATGTCAGAATATATGGAAAAACATTCAGTTTCAAAAATTATTGGTTCCCCTCCCGGTTACGTGGGTTTTGATGAAGCAGGGCAACTTACAGAAAAAATCAGAAGGAAACCCTATTCGGTTGTATTATTTGATGAAATTGAAAAAGCACACGCAGATGTATTTAATATGCTTTTGCAGATACTTGATGACGGAAGGCTTACCGACAGCCACGGCAAGGTTGTAAGCTTTGAAAATGCAATAATTATAATGACATCAAATGCCGGCTCGAATCTTAATATGAATTCAATGGGGTTCGGAAAAGCAAATTCATTTGAGCTTGAAAACAGGATTAAAACTGTACTAAAGGAAACCTTTCGCCCAGAGTTTTTAAACAGATTAGATGAAATTGTTGTCTTTAGGGAGTTGGAAAACCAAGACTTACTTAAAATCGTAGAGCTTATGCTGAATGAAGTTCATGATGAGTTATCTCAGCATAATATAAAGCTGGAAATTTCCGAAGAAGCAAAGCAGTTGATTTTAGATAAAAACATTTACAAGAAATACGGAGCAAGACCTCTAAGACGTGCAATACAAAAAATAATTGAAAACAATATTTCCGATTTGATTTTAAGAGGCACATACAAGGATGGAGATACAATAAAGATTGATGTGAAGAATGACGAATTGAGCTTTACAAAATAATTAGCAATTATTTTGTTTTGTGATTTTAAATTGCACATTACACATTGCTAACTGCTAATTGATATAATTCTAAACTATTTTTGGGGGTGTATCATGAAACTAACCTACAAACTACTAGACGCAACCGATTCCGACCTTGAAATGATAATACAAGCTGTAAAAGAAACCCTTGAACTTGAAAGCAGACACTCAGAGGTAAACATTGAAAACATTAAGGAAGCAATAAAAAACAAGGAAATAAAATTAGTTGTCAACAAGACTGAAAAGCTAGGATTTTTCTGGGTAAAGCTCAATTACTCTATTTCTTATTTTGAAAATATATTTTATGTACAGCTTACATACTTAAAAAATCAATACAGAAAATTCTTTTATAGATTTGTACTTGAGGCCATTAAGGATTATGCCAAGGAAAATGGCTACAATGAAATCTTCGGAGATGTGTTCCACTCAAATATAGAGTCATTCAAAATGCACAGCAAGTTAGCTGAGCCTGTTTACACCGTATTCAGAGCAACTATATAAAATAAAACTGACCGCTTGTAACGGTCAGTTTTATTTTATATAGTTATCTTCGGTTTTAAGCCCTTCCATTCTGTTCTTCTCATTAATGTATTCTTCAATCGCTCTTTCAATGTCCTCTTTGCTTATTAGCATTAACTTTTCTTTAGAATAATCATTTTGATGTGCTGCAAGTCTGTTCGTCTGTTTCCTTATGGCCTTTTCAAATATTTTTTTAACTTCACGTCCAAATTCAAAATCCGGATAAGAATCTATCAAATGCATGAATGCTTTTTTAAGGGTTTGCCTTGAATCATGATTAAGCTGATACCTTGTTCCACAAAAATTCTCCTCGAAAATCTTAAGTAATTCTTCAGGCTTACAGTTTTCAAAGAAAATAAAATTGGTAAATAATGATTGGAAATCCTCTCCTGCTTGTCTCATTGCCTGAGTTATACCTTCAGGATATCCTGTCAAAGTACAAACAAATCTATCATTATGATTCTGTAATGCACAAACAATGAGTTTTACTACCTCCATTCCATATACTTCTTCCTTAATAAGCTTATCAAAGTTTTTTATTAGCAGCAGCCCACCATTTTTTACAGTATTATTAATTATCTTGGCAGTCTTCTCTTCTGTCTCACCTATACTATTGCCCACAAGCTCAGCCTTTCCAGCTTCATGTATTTCATCATTTTTGATTATATCAAGTCCAAACAGTATCTTTGAGAGTATTCCGGAAAAAGTAGTTTTCCCAGTTCCCGGTCTTCCAACCAAAACAAAATTGCTATTTATTTTTACAGGTGCAAGCCCTACATTCCTGGCATATTTATCTATTCTGTGCTTATCTATAAACTCTTTGATTTCGGTCTTTACAGCATTTAGCCCCACAATGTTCTCAAGCTGTTCCATACCATCTGCGAATACTTCCTGTCTGGATTTTACTATAGGTATATTATAAATTCCTGTTTCGTTCTCACGTTTAATCTGACCATAAAATTCGCCTTGCTTTTCACGCTCTGACTGATTTCTTGGTCTTCCTCTAGGTGCATCGTATTCTTGAAAATCCTTTGCCCGCTTTGCCATTTCTTCTTTCTTTGCGGCTTCATGCTTATATATTTCAATAACACCAGCCATCCTCTCTATCTCATGGCAGTAGTCCCTTTCAATACTGGTTTCAGTCCTCTCCAGCTTAATTTTGTCAAAGGTTTCTTTAATTCTACAGAAAAAACCGTTATAGCAATGTAAAGCCTTATCCAGACTGGCTATTTCTTTATGGATTGTATTTACATCAAGCCCCTTTACTCTTTCTTCCTGAAATTTGTTTAATATATTATCAACATCAGTAAGTAATGCAAGCTCAAACATATTAAGATAAGGAGTTGTGGGATAAATAAAATTTTGTCCGTTTATAGCTATTCCCACTTTACACTTTCTAGCAAAATCAATTGTATTGGTAATATGATTGTCCAATCCTTTTATGTAGGCTACAGGCACTCCACCATTAAATTCACATATCGATAGCTTAATACCCTCAGTTAAGGTTACATATCCCTTGCCAAAATCCCCTATGTCAATTGCTATTTTTTCACGCTTATATTCCTGTTTTAATTTTTCTTCTGAATACTCAGTAATACTTTTATTTATATGTGCTTCGCCTAATTCGCATTTTATCTGATTATAGAACTGGTCTATATCACTTTTTACACTTTTTCGTGTAGAATCACTTTTAATCTTTATACAACTTGCAACAAACTCACTTTTAAACTTCATTACTGCATACTTTTTTGCAAACATGGCAAGTCCCGCAGGATCTTCACTGCAATTTACATGATTGTAATATCGGCTTCTTATAATAATATAAACCCCTGCAAGATAAATCAATGTAATTAGAAAACCATCTTTTACAGCATCAGAAAGATATATTTGGGGAATCTGCTGATAGTAAACATAACCAACGGTAAGAATTACAGCAACAGGAAGCTTTTCTTGAATATTTTTATAAGAAGTAAAAAAAGTATAAATTCCGAAAATAATTGTATAAATTCCAAACATCTCAACAAAAATATTAGGTATATTATTTGCAAATAATTTCAAAACAAAATATAAATATATTGGAATAGAGTATGCCAATATATTTATATAGCTTTTAATTTCTTCTCTAGTTATACAGTATTTATCAGTCAGCTTTTCAATTCTTTTTGAGATTGGTTTAAAACTGCAATTATTAAAGA
>JBLMYQ010000031.1:0-6883 GCA_050258375.1 Deltaproteobacteria bacterium
GTATATAATGGTAGCATTTTAAGGTTTTTTTTTCAATGGTATGTAATTAAACAAAAATTCACGGATAATCTATGTTCATATTTAAAAGTTATAAAGTATTTTTTAAAATAAAGTTGAAATAATAGTAATACTATTATTGAGTAAAATAACCATATTTGAAGACCGAATCCAAGAGATTGATGTTTAAGGGTTCCTTATAAGAAAATTCCCGATGGATTAATATGAGGGATAAGACAAAAGAGTTTCTTTATGAATTCTTATTGTATGGATACTAATGAGTAAAGGGTTTTAGCTAATTAAGCTAAAACCCTTTTTTTGTCTGCCTTTTGCCTGCTCTAGATTTTGGAGCATTAGTACTATTTGGCTTCCTACCAAGTGATGACTTTCCTGAGCTCCTACGACCAACATTTCCTCTATCAGCAGATTCTTGTTTGTTCGAGGGCGTTTTGCTATATTTAGCATTCTTAGGAGGAGAGCTTTTGCTGGACCTTCTTTTGGCATTTCTTGACAAATTAAATTCTTTAGATGTTAAATTTCTTATTGGTTCAGAGCTATCACGAGAAGCAGCCTTATCTTCAATTTTCACCCTGCGCTTGGCAATACTTAAGTTAATTCCCTTTTCAATCATATTTAGCGATTCCCGATCTCTTGGTGTAGCAAAAGTAGTTGCAACACCTGACTGACCGGCCCTACCAGTTCTACCAATTCGGTGAATGTAACTTTCTGCATCTTCAGGAATGTCAAAATTATATATATGGGTAATACCTTCTATATCTAATCCACGTGCAGCAACATCAGTTGCAACAAGAAATTGAATATCAGTTTTCCTAAATGATTTCATAACCTTTTCGCGGTTTGATTGGGTTATGTCACCGTGAAGCTCATCCGTATTATATCCACGGCTTTGTAGATTATTATTTAGCATACTAACACGGCGTTTTGTTCTGCAAAATATTATTGCCATAAATGGCTTGTCCTCATCAATAACCTTGCAAAGGACATCGAATTTGGCCCTGTCTGTTGTCTCTATTACTGTTTGATTTATTTTTTCAAGTGTTATATTTTTGCTTTGCACATTTATTTGAACAGGATCAGAAAGAAACTTGGAAGCTAATAAACGGACTGCTTTAGGCATAGTTGCTGAGAAAAGCATGGTCTGGTGTTCTTTGGATGTTTCTCGGATTATATGCTCGATATCCTTTGAAAAACCCATGTCTAGCATACGGTCGGCTTCATCAAGTACAAGAATTTTAATTTGCTTTAAGTTAATACTCCTTCTTCTAATATGGTCAAGTAATCGACCCGGAGTACCGACAACTATATGAATGTTACCCTTTAGCTTTTTAATTTGCCTATCGATATCTTGTCCACCATATGCAGCCAATATGTTTATTGTCTTATCAGGTACCAGCTTCTTAACTTCTGTTGTTATTTGAAGTGCAAGTTCGCGGGTTGGCGTAATAATTAAAGCTTGTACAAAGCTAATATTTTTTTCAATTGATTCTAATATTGGAAGTAGAAATGCGAGTGTTTTGCCTGTCCCTGTTTGAGCTTGAGCAATTACATCTTTTCCGGTTAAAACAACTGGTATAGCTTGTTCTTGAACAGGGGAGGGTTGTGTAATACCATTTTTTTTAAGGATATTTTCTAGTTCACTGTTAATACCAAGAGATGAAAAGCTTACTGTCATTAAGATTTTTACCTTTCTTATTTTCAAATATTATTTCCGTTATTTACAAAATACATTCTAACATGCATGCTTATTATAATGCAAATATGGAAATTTAGGATTTGCAAGCACTTTAAAATTCTTCTTTTTCTGCTTCAAGCTCTTGCCACAACTCATATAATTTGCCAAGCTTTGATTTTAAATTGCTTTGTTCCTCGAAAAGCTTTGCAAGCAATAGATGGTCACTCATTATTTCTTCTTTTTGCATTTCTTCTTCAACTTCTTTTAATCTTTCTTCTGCAGTATTAATTTCATTTTCTGTTTGTATCAATTGCTTTTCAAGCTTACGCTGCCTGGATTCTGCTTCCTTGGCATTAAGACGTTCTAATTTTGAAGCAGATATCTTGCTTTGAGAGGCAGTTGATAAACTATTTTTGATTTCCGCATTTTTCCTTTCAAGATAAGTAGAATAGTCATATAAAAAGTCCTTTAAAGAGCAATTGGATATTTCAAATATTCTTGTTGCAAGCTTCCTAATAAAATATCTATCATGCGAAACGGCTAATATTGTACCGTCAAAGTTTTGCAAAGCTCTTTCAAGTATTTCCCTTGAATTAATATCAAGATGATTCGTTGGTTCATCCAGAATTAAGAAGTTTGTTCTAGAGAGCATGAGCTTAACCAGTGATATCCGGCTTCTTTCGCCACCGCTTAATACTGATATGGATTTTAATACATCTTCTCCTTTAAACAAAAAAGCTGCAAGCGCATTTCTAACTTGAGTTTGAGTAAGTTCATTAGTTGAATTGAAAACTTCATCTATAATACTGTTGGTTTTATCAATATCCTCTTGATGCTGGTCATAATATCCAACATCAACGTTATATCCAAGCTCTATGGTGCCGGTATCATTTTCTAATTTTCCAACTATCATTCTAAGTAAGGTTGATTTTCCACAGCCATTTGGACCAAGAAGAAATACTCTTTCACCTTTTTTGATTTTAAAATTAATATCTTTTAATAAATATTTGCCGTCAAAGCTTTTGGATAGTCCTTTAGCTGAAACAACATCCTTTGCACTGGAAATGCGGGATGAAAAGCTAATTTGTATTTTGCTGGGAGCATCACTGGGCTTATCAACTTTTTCCATTCTATCTAGAGCTTTTTGTCTGCTTTCTGCCGCAATGATGCTTCTTTCTCTATTCCATCTTTTATACTGCTCAATTATACCTTCCATTCTTGCAGTTTCACGCTGGTAAAGTTCATAATGCTTTTGCTGTATTTCTATTTGTTCTGCTTTTTTAATGAGATAATCTGAATAGTTTCCACTGTAAACTGTGTGCTTGCAGTTTTCCAGTTCAATTATTTTATTGGTAACAACATCAAGGAAATACCTGTCATGTGAGATTACTATGACGCATTTTTTATAGTTTTTCAAAAATTCTTCGAGCCACTCCAATGCATTTAAATCCAGGTGATTTGTAGGCTCGTCCAAAAGAAGAATATCAGGCTCGGTTAGCAATAGCTTTGCTAGAGAAAGGCGGGTTCTTTGTCCGCCACTTAATGTATTAATTTTAGAATCAAACTGATTTTCATCAAAGCCTAAACCACGTAAAACTCCTCTAATTCTGCTGTTATACTCATAGCCTCCAGAACGTGTAAATCTATCGGTTATAGAATCGTATTCTTTCATTAAAGTTGAAAGCTTGGCTTGTTCTTTCTCAATGCTTATCTTCTCATGGAGTTCATTTATGCGTTTCTCCATTTTAATAATTTCGGCAAAACCCATTACAAGCTCATCCCATATACTGGATGAGCTATCAAAGTCGTTATCTTGCGAGAGGTATCCGATTTTACAATTTTTTTGTAAGGAAATATCTCCACTATCTGGCTTGATTATGCCGCATATTACTTTAAGAAGGGTTGTCTTTCCAGCTCCATTTACGCCAACAATGCCAATCTTATCAGTATCATGTATATTAAGTGTTACGTCGCTAAGTATTTTTTGTTCTCCAAAGCATAACGAGATATTATTGCAGCTTAGAATTATCATGAAATCATCCTTATCTGATAGTTATATTGTAAATATGATAACACAAACAATTAGGGTTTATCGATAAAATAATTAAAGGAAAAAAATTATTGGACTAATACAAGAGATAAGACAAAGGAATATCTTTATGAATTCTTAAACAGATTTCAATAGAATAAATTTTATTTCTTATAATGGAACTTTAAATAAAAGTATTTTTTCTAAAATAAGGTTGATACTATACTAAAGATTATTTTGGAGGTGTGGTATGGCAAATTTATTGGACAAGTCGCTTAATTTAGGAGTAGGGCTTTTTGTATATTCAAGAGAAAAGATTGAAGAAATGGTTGATGAACTGGTTAACAAAGGCGAGGTTGCAAAAAAGGATGCAAAGGAATTTGCAGGAGAGCTTATGAAAAAAGGAGAGGAGCAGAAAACCGAGCTGCAGAATCTGATTAAAAATCAAGTTGCTGAAGTATTGGGTCACATGAAGTCAGGAGGAAAGGGCGATTTTGTAACTAGAGATGAGATTAATCAAATTGTAAAAGAGCAGGTTACACAAATAATTAATGAGCAGGAAATTAATAAAAATGAGGGTTCCAAATAAGTAATGAGAATAAAAAAGGGAATTAACCTTGCAAGATATAAGCAGATTATAACTGCTTTTGGCAGGCATGGCTTTGAATTGCTTATGAGCCAGGTTGGAATCTTAAAGTATTTAAAAATGAAAAAAAGAGATTCTAATGCCGGAGATGAGCTGAATAATTCCAAGCTTTCAACAGGAGAGAGACTTAGGCTCACTTTGGAGGAACTAGGACCAACCTTTGTAAAGCTTGGGCAAATATTAAGTACAAGGTTAGACCTTTTTCCTCTGGAGGTTGTTGAGGAATTAAAGAAGCTTCAGGATTCAGTACAACCATTTCCGTTTCCAGAAGTAAAAGCATTAATTGAAAATGAGTTTGATAATAAGCTTGAAAATATATATAAGGAATTCGAGGAGAAGCCTTTTGCTTCAGCATCTATAGCACAAGTACATTATGCAAGATTGAATTCTGGAAAGCAGGTCGCAGTAAAGGTTCAAAGACCAGGAATAGAAAAAATAATAGATATTGATTTGAATATATTGAAGGATATAGCTTATTTCATTGATAATCATACTAGATATGGGAAGATGTATGAATTCACCAATGTAGTCATTGAGTTTGAAAATACTTTAAAAAATGAATTGGATTTTACTAAAGAGGGACAAAATGCTGAAACCTTCAAAAAGAATTTTATTAAGGAGAAAGAGATTGCTGTTCCGGAAATAAAATGGATTTATACTACAAGACAGATACTGACAATGGAATATATAGATGGAGTAAGAATAGACGATTTTGAGAAGCTGGAGCAAGCTGGTATTAATAAAAAAAGGCTGGGAAGAAAGCTTGCTGCATCAATATTTAATCAAATAATCAGAGATGGCTTTTTTCATGCTGACCCCCATCCAGGTAATATTAAAATCTTACCTGATGGCACGATAGTATTTCTGGATTTTGGAATGGTCGGAGTTTTAAGCGAGAGTAGAAAAAGAGCTATCACAAAATTTTTTATAGGAGTAACCTACAGAGAAAGTAACTTGGTAGTAAAAGCACTTGTTGATTTGGACAACCAACCTAAAAGCCATAATCTGAAGAAGCTTGAATATGATGTTGATATAATAATAGATAAGTACCTAACCATGCCTTTAAATCAAATAAAGCTTGGCAATTTACTTTCTGAAATATTCAATCTTGCTTTTTTGAATAATATAAAAATTCCACAAGAGTTTGCATTATTATCTAAAACCCTTGCAACGGTTCAATTATTATTGGAAAGTCTAGATCCGGATATAAATGTATTTGTAATTGCAAAGCCTATTGCAGGTAAAATAGCATACCGGTTTATTTCGCCTGAAATTCTTAGGAAAAACATTAGAAAAAATTTATTAAATTATGGAGATTTATTTGACCAATTTCCATCTGTCATGCTAAATTTTTTAAATAAAATGGAAGAAAAAGATTTTATTTTTCAATATGAAATAAAAGATATAGATAGTATTCAAAAGCGCTTTGACAGGGCTTTAAATAGAATTTCATTTTGTGTTGTACTGCTTGCTGTAAGTATAATAATTGCAGGTATTATTGTAGGCTCCAGCTTGAGTGCAGATATAGGAGTTGAAATGTACGTTTTAAATTCTACCATTCTTAAAATAGGTTTAGTAATTGCAATTATTATTGTTTTGTGGTTAGTTTTTTCTATGTTAAGATCTTCACGGTTATAAATTATTAGAATTTAATATTCAACCTCATATAAAAATAATCCTTTGGCTGGAGCAGTACAGCCAGCAAGATTTCTGCCTTTTTTGTTTAAAATTTCTTTTACATCCTTAGATGTAATTTTGCCTATTCCTACATCTAATAATGTTCCTATAATAATTCGAACCATATTGTACAAAAATCCATTTCCATAAAACAAAATTTCTATCAATTCATTATTTACGTTAAAATCTATAGCATAAATAGTTCTGATTTTTGATTTTTTCTTACTCTTTAGGCTGGTGAAACTTGAAAAATCATGCTCTCCAATAAGATATTCCGCTGCAGCTTTCATTGCATTTATATCAAGCTTATCATTCAAATAAAAACAATACCTTTCTAAAAAAGGATTTCGAAAATTGCTGTTCCAGATACGATAAATATACTTTTTGCCTTTCGCATTATAGCGGGAGTGAAAAGATTCATCCACTATTTGAGCTGACATTATAACAATATCATTTGGAAGGTTAAAATTAGCTTTGATTATTAATTCTTGTAAATCAATATTATCATTTCTTGTATGGAAGTTTGCAATCTGATTATAGGCATGGACTCCAGAATCTGTTCTTCCTGAACCGTTGATTTCAATTCTTTCGTTTAGTATTTGAGATAATACTGCTTCTATTTTACCCTGAATTGTTTTTTCGGTATTGCCTTGCTTCTGCCAACCGTCATATCTTGTACCGTCATATTGCAATGAAAGCTTAATGTTTCGCATAAATTTTCTCCTAAAATAAAACTATGTAAGGATTATACCATAAAAAAACAAAGGCAAACAAAAATGCTTGTTTCTAAATTAATTATTTACCCCAAATTGATAACTACCGTTATATAACTAGAAAAATC
>JBLMYQ010000032.1:0-16917 GCA_050258375.1 Deltaproteobacteria bacterium
GGAAGAAATGTCTGTATTAAACGCAATACCTACAGCAGAAGGGGCAATACAATTAGCTCTGGAAGAAATGCCAATAACACTTCATGATTCAAAGGCTTTAGTCTTAGGTTATGGCAGAATAGGGAAAGTACTATCAAAAATGCTTCATGGTATAGGTGCAAAAGTATATGTAGCAGCTAGAAAATATTCTGACTTAGCATGGATAGAGGCAAACGGATATACTCCAATAAGAATGTCGGATTTTTCTGTATGGTTAAATGAATTTGATGTTATTTTTAATACAGTACCGCATGTCATATTAGATGCTAAAGAGCTGCAAAATATAAAAATGAATGCATTAATAGTCGATCTTGCTTCCAAACCCGGAGGAATTAATTTTGAAAAAGCAAAAGAAATAGGGCTTAAAGCAATTTGGGCATTGTCTCTTCCTGGTAAAGTTGCACCAGTTACAGCTGCAAAATATATAAAAGATACAATTTATAATATTATCAGTGAAGGCTAAAAAATAAAAAATAATTTAAATTAAAATACTGTGTTTTGGTGTAAATACTATGTGATATTTATAGTTCCATTTCGTATGTGATAAATGGATGACCTGCAATAATCAGTATTATATAAAATATACTGTGTCAAAAAAGATTTGAAAGTGAAGTAAAACAAGGAGAATATATTGCAGTTTTGCTAATAATAGTTTTAATCAAAGTATAAAGGAAGGTTATAAAAACTTTCCTTCGAAGATAAGAAATTCAGCCCCAATGCTATTGTTTTATCTGCAAGCTCTAATATCCCTTGATGTTTTTACTGCAGAACTATCATTTGTTTTTTGTGATTTATTTGAAGTCAAGTATCCTTGTTCTATAAGAAAGTTTTTTAATTCCTTATCTGATGATTTGATTTCAAGAGAAGCAATTCCCTGTTCTTCAAAGTTCTCTATGCAAGTTACCACAGCAAAACCTTCTTTTATATCACTTATGAGTAAACCGCCATTATGTCTTGGAGTAGTTCCGGTTTCTTCTTTAACTAATCTTGATATTACAGTATCTAAAAATTTTAGGGATTTAGGGTCACGTTCTTCAGTATCAGAGTCTGTTGCTACTTTAAAGAATACACCTGCTTTAGCAGCTTGACATATTTTTCTAACGGTTTCGGGCATTTGATTTGGAGTTGCTGTTTTATGGTTATCAATAGTTTCTGCAAATTCTAATAAGTTTATATCAACTAAAAAATCTTCAGTTGGAATATCCTTAATCCTTTCCGTGCCTTGGCGTAGGTTTTTAATAGTAATATAAGTCCTGTCACCATTAAAAGTATAACAAGATGCACCATAGTGATCGTATTTTTCGGATTTATCAAGTTCAAAGTTATCTAGTTGAATTCCCTTGCCATATTCAGAAATCATATCTATAATGGATTTTTTAAATGTATCTTTACTGTGTATTTGCTGTTTTGTTGTAGTTCCATCAATACAGTTTCTATCAAATACTACAAATGATGCCATATCCCAGGCGTCAAAAGAATCGTTGTTTTTCCGATATCCGTTTTCTGTCAACTCGAACCCTGAAAATAAGCTTGTAATTTTATGCCAGTCTAAAATATTAGGGTTTTTATTACTATGCCCATAAATTTCCTTCAGTACTTCAAAATCTTCTTGTGAATCTACACTACAAATAACATGCTTAACATCCATTTTCAATCTTTCTTTTAACATATCGCATAAGATTATTCTTAGTTGTTCAGAAGTGCTGAGTTTGGTAGTCGGTAATTTATTTAAACCAGTTAGTAATTTTGAAAATTTACTTGGATTAATTGTTATTGTACCAGGGTTGAGATCCATATTTATTACATATGCTTCATTCTCTTCGTCAACATTACGTGTTATCCATGCATGATGGTTATAGTAACAATATTGATGCCACTCAGATATAATTGGGTTGGATGCAGATTGTTCGAATGCTTGGCTTCCCCAAATACCAAATGGTGGTTTGTTTCTTTTTATATCTTTAATTTCATCAAATCGTTCAAAATCTTCAGATAAAGGCTTATCAGAGATACTAACATATTTCATATAAAAATTCCTCCCACATACAAAGATAATAGAATTATTTAAATACCTCTAGTATTTATTTTATCATCTTTTATCCATTAGTTCAATAATTTACCATAACCTTATAAAGTCTTGAAGGATTTAAGTATACGCTGCCATATAAATGTTTATAACAAGAGTTTTGTGTCAAAATTATATTAGTTTAACATAAAATAATTTATCAAAAATATTGGTGATAGGAATTATGAGTAATACAAAAAACATTTGCAGTAATCGGGGGAGATTAAGAAATTTAAAGCTAGCAGAGCATTTAGCTGAAGATGGGCATGCTGTACGAATATTTGGGTTCAAAAATATAGAAATTAGCGCAAAAATGCTTGAGGCTGTGAATTTGGAAGAGACAATTGAAGGTTCTGATTTGTAATCGGACCTATACCATGCTCTAGAGATGAGCAAACTATCAATTGGTCATATTGCAATTCTAAAATATACATAAGTGATGTCTTAAGGTTAATGAATAAAGAGCAGATATTTATTGCAGGCTTTATAAGTGAGAGTATTTTACATTTGATTGATAATTACGGTTTGACTTGTAAGGATATCTTACTTAGAGAAGAAATGTCGGTGTTAAACGCAATACCTATTGTGTTATCGAAAAGTGCATAACTGCTCCAAGGTGTTGTCCGAGAAGGCATTGGCGAATGATAAAAATCAATATACTAAGTTACTAATAGAAGTATATATGGCTGTATAGGTGGGACAAGTAGGGAAAGACGTATTTATGTGTAAGGAGTAGGACACATATAAATATCTTTTTGTTTTGTGTAACGGACTTATCTGAATAGGAAGGGTAATTTAACGATTTAAATTGTTGAACAATTGATACGTCTGATAAAATTTTTCTTCAAGTTCGTGGTTCCCTATCCCTTTATAAGCTTTACTGAAAAGTAAGAATAATTCTGCATTGGTTGGATCTAAAGAGATGGCTTTTTTTAGTATTACATTAGCTTCCTCAAATGAACCATGATTGATCAAGTTTTCTGCCTGGTTTAGAAGGTTTTCTGGATGAGCATTTCTTAAATCCTGATTGTATAATTTACTCAAAACTGTTCTAACCTTTTCTGCTGTAAATGGTTTTTGCAGATATGAAACTGCACCTAGTTTTGTACACTCCACAGCATTCTTTACTGTAGCAAAAGCTGTTATTATTATAACTGGGGTATTAATTCCCAGTTCGCGAACTTTTTTTAACACTTCCGTTCCGCTCATTTCTGGCATTTTAATATCTAAAAAAGCCAAGTCAAATTTATCAAGCTTGAATAAAGCCAAAGCTTGCTGACCATCATTAGCTGTCACCACTTCATATCCTTCTATCTCAAGGCAATTGGTCAGAAGAACCCTAATGTTTTTCGTATCATCAGCTACTAATATTCTCATATCTAAAACTCCTCGTAAAAACTTAATGGCAAAGTAAAAGTAAAATTACTTCCTATACCTACTTTGCTTTCACACCATATTTCCCCGCCATGAGCCTCAATAATTTCTTTAACAATTGCAAGTCCCAATCCCGTTCCTCGGACTTCCAAATCATATCCTTCTACTTGCACATATTTCTCAAATATCTTTTGCAGGTACTCTTCAGGGATACCTATTCCGGTATCTTTAACCGAAACATAAGCTTTTCTATCTCTAGCGTATGCATTCACAAAGATGTGGTTGCCTTTATCTGTATATTCCAATGCATTAGAGATTAGGTTGTTGATTACCCAAAGGATTTTTTTATTATCAGCATTGACCTTGGGCAATCCATTTTCTATCTCATGTTTTAAATTAACTTCTTTAATTCTTGCCTTTTCATTGAATTGTTTTATTGAAGTTTCGATAATATCACTAATCATACAGGGCTTCATTTTATATACTGCATTACCTGATTCTATCTTTGAGACTTCTAGCAAATCATTAACTAGAGTTGATAATTTCTCCCCATCTTCACGAATTGTCTCCATTATCTCTTTTTGTTTATTGTTCATTTTACCGATGCTTTCTTCCAGAAACAAACTTGTTCCCATCATAATGGAGGTTAGCGGCGTCTTGAATTCATGTGAGACTGTAGCAATAAAGTCAGTTTTTATTTTCTCCAACTGTTTGAGCTCTGTTACATTCTGAAATACAACTACTATTCCGGTTGCGTTTTTATCAATATCCTTTACTGACGTAACAATTACGTTGAAGTAATAATCCTCTTGTGACTTTATCAAAAAAATCTTTTCTTTGTAATCCTCTTTAGAATCAGAGATGCTTGATATAAAATCGAATAATTCTCCATTTCTTATGGTTTCTAAGAAATGCTTGTTGATTACTTTTTCTTCTTTTATATCAAAGAATTTTTCACAAGCGTTATTAAGTAATACAATTTTATAATTTATATCCAATACAATTAGAGGATCAGCTATGTTTTTTACAATAGCAAGGGATTTATTCTTCTCAGCCATAAGCTGACCTAGCGTACTTTGCTCAAACAATTGGAGCCTTTGTGTCATGCTATTGAACTCGCTGGCAAGCTCTCCAATTTCATCTTGAGAATTTATACCTATTTGCTGGTTTAAATCTCCCTCTTTGACCCGCCTTACACTTTCTGTAAGAGAGTGCATGGGTTTTAAAAACTTGTTAATATAGAATCTTGATGATAAAAATCCGCCAATAACAGCTATTGTTGATAAAATCAATATAGTGTACATTGATTTTTTTGCATTTTTAGTAGCATTATTTTTTCCATTAAACATAGCTCTTTCATTTAACAGAGACAGCTCTTTCATTACTTGTTTTATTTTAATAAAGTAAGGCATGCTTTTAGTATTATAAAAGTCAACAGATTTTTCTATTCCTTGGTTATTTCTAACTTCTTGCATTTCAGAAAATAGTTTTGCGTATTTTGTATAGTAGTCATTAATCTTTTCAACGAGTTCTTTCTCTCCAGATTCAGTTATGTTGGTGCTTTCGACATTGAACCATTTTAAGAACACATTGTTATTATCAGAAAATATATCAATACCTTTTTGCCTGTCGACATTGATATAAATTAAAACGGCACTATCTTGGCGCTCGATAGCCTCAAGCATATATGTTACAGCATTTATGCTCTTGTAATTATCTGTCATTAATCCGTTAATTGCCTTACTTAGCTTGTAAAGATTAACAACCGACGTTGTACCAACAATCGCAATAAATATTACAAGACAAAAGTATATTAATGAGATTTTTCCTTTAAGCGTCTTAAACATAAATAGGCTCCTTAATATTGTGGGAACTGTTTTTCCTTTTTAGTATAGGATTTGCATATTTCAAAGTCAAATATATTGCAAAATAAATATTGGCACAATTTATCATACTAATAGTAAACCGCAAAAACAGGAGATATTTATATGATTTAGAGTGTTAATTTAAATTATTAGCCTCTGATTGTAAGGATAATTTCTTATTCAAAGGCTAAAGATTCTTTAGTTAATATATGCTAAGGACTATAATTCGAGATGTAGAAGATAACGTATAAGTAAACTAATTGAGACGAATTGCAGGAGGAATTTGAATGTTTGATTTAATATTTTTAATTTCTTTCTTAACAGGGTTTGCATTATTAATATTCTTTATCAACTGGTGTGATAGGCAGGTAAGCAAATAAATGGAGGAGTTATCATGAATATTATAGTTGCTATATCATTATTATTGTTTCTTTATCTTTTTATTGCTTTATAAAACCCGAGAGAATTCAGAATAAGGAGGAGAACGAAAGTGGGCTTACTACAAATTTTGATGACATTAGCCATTTTAATGATACTGGTCATACCAACAGGCAAATATATTTATAAAGTAATAAGCGGTGAAAAGAGCTTTGTCGATCCTGTAATGAACAAGATTGATAATCTTTTGTACAGAATTACAGGTATAAAGAAAGAGGAAATGACATGGAAGCAGTATGCTATAGCTTTGGTTGTAGCAAATGCTGTTATGACCTTGTTTGTGTATATCCTTTTTAGAATTCAATCACAGCTAGGTCTAAACCCAAATGGTATAAAAAATATGGATCCTTCACTAGCTTTCAATACAGCCATAAGCTTTATAACAAATACCAATTTGCAGGATTACAGCGGTGAATGGGGGCTTACCAATTTAAGTCAGATGATAGCAATAACGTTTTTAATGTTTACATCAGCAGCAACAGGTTTTGCTGCGGCAGCTGCTTTCATAAGAGGTATTGCAGGAAAACCACTTGGGAACTTCTTTGTAGATTTAATCAGACTGACAACAAGGATATTACTCCCTTTTTCCATTATAGTAACTTTACTTTTGGTATGGCAGGGGGTACCTCAAACTTTATCACCAAATAGGACAATTACAACAATTGAAGGCAGTTTACAGGATATTCCCTTAGGTCCTGTTGCAAGTCTGGAATCTATAAAGCATATAGGAACAAATGGAGGTGGATTCTTTGGTGCTAACTCGGCTCACCCTTTTGAGAACCCAACACCACTTACAAATTTGATCGAACTATTATCTATGATGCTTCTTCCTGCTTCTATTGTTTATGCATTTGGACTTGTGTTAAAGAACAAGAAGCAAGGCTGGGTAATTTTCGCAGCAATGGCAGTACTGTTTGTAATATCTTTAACTACCTGTTATTTTGCAGAAAGCTCAGGAAATCCAGCATTGGCTAAAGTAGGATTAAGCCAAACCATGGGTAATATGGAGGGTAAAGAAGTACGATTTGGCGTTGCACAATCATCATTATTTACAACAGTTACGACAGCTTTTACAACTGGCTCGGTTAATAATATGCATGATTCTCTTACACCGTTGGGCGGTATGGTCGCAATGTGGCAAATGATGCTTAATGTAGTGTTCGGAGGCAAGGGAGCCGGTTTTATGAACATGATTATGTATGCAATATTAACCGTCTTCTTATGTGGTTTGATGGTTGGCCGAACTCCAGAATTTTTGAGTAAAAAGATTGAAGGGAAAGAAGTTTTGCTAATTGCCCTTGCGATTTTGATACATCCATTTATAATATTGGTTTCATCAGCAATTGCATTATCAGTACCGCAAGGACTTGCAGGAATATCTAACCCAGGATTTCATGGGCTGTCACAGGTTGTATATCAGTTTACTTCATCTGCGGCAAACAATGGTTCGGGCTTTGAAGGAATGGCGGATAATACTATGTTTTGGAATATATCAACCGGCATTGTAATGTTTATAGGACGATATATATCAATAATTGCATTGCTTGCTGTTGCTGGTTCGTTAGCAGTTAAGAAGCAAGTTCCTGTAAGTGTTGGTACTTTTAGAACTGACAACAGCCTTTTTGTTTTCATACTTGTGGCGGTTGTTATTGTAATTGGTGCTTTGACATTTTTCCCAGCTATAGTTCTTGGCCCAATAGCTGAACATCTAACGCTTGGATATTAAAGGAGTGGCAGATATGAGTAAAAAAACAAGAAAAAGTTGGATAGATAAAAAAATCATAACAGATGCAATAAAAGATTCTTTCTTAAAACTTAATCCTAAGTATATGATTAAAAATCCCGTTATGTTTATAGTCGAAATAGGATTTATAATCACGTTGTATCTCACTGTTTTCCCACAATCATTTGGTGAAAATGGTAACTGGATGTATAACGGAATTGTAACAGTTATACTCTTTGTAACAGTTCTTTTCGCAAATTTTGCGGAAGCAGTGGCAGAAGGTAGAGGGAAAGCACAGGCAGAAAGCTTGAAGAAAACCCGCAAAGACACTACTGCTAAGTTGATTGATAAAAACGGAAATATATTAAGAACTGTTAGTTCAAGTGAAGTAAAAAAAGGCGATATTGTCCTTGCTGAAACAGGCGATATCATACCAAATGACGGGGAAGTAATAGAAGGTCTTGCTTTTGTTGATGAATCTGCTATTACAGGAGAATCGGCTCCAGTTATGAAAGAAGCGGGTGGAGATTTTAGCTCGGTTACAGGTGGTACTAAGATTAAGAGCGACTGGCTTAAGATAAAGATAACTGCAACTCCAGGGGAATCTTTTCTTGATAGAATGATTAACCTAGTTGAAGGTGCTTCAAGGCAAAAAACACCGAATGAAATTGCACTTTCAATGTTGCTTATTTCTCTTACTATAATTTTTTTAATAGTAATAATATCTTTATATCCAATGGCTAAGTATTCAAAAATAATGATTCCAATATCTACATTAATTGCTCTTCTAGTTTGCCTTATACCTACTACAATTGGAGGGTTGCTATCTGCAATAGGAATAGCAGGAATGGACAGAGTTACAAGATTCAATGTAATTGCTATGTCAGGTAAAGCTGTTGAGGCTTGTGGTGATGTTGATACAATGATACTTGATAAGACAGGAACAATAACCTTCGGAAATAGATTGGCAGCAGAATTTAATCCAGTCGGAAAATACACAGCAGAAAATGTTGCAAGGTTTGCTCTTATATCTTCTTTAAAGGATGATACTCCAGAAGGGAGATCAATTGTGGAGCTAGCAAAGAAACAAGGTATCCAAGTTGATGTTGAAGAATATAAAAATGCCGAATTTATTGAATTTACTGGTCAGACCAGAATGAGTGGCATTAATCTTCCTAATGGCGCACAGATAAGAAAAGGTGCTGGTGATGCTATAAGGGGATTTGCAACTGATTTGGGAGGCACAATTCCTGATGAGCTTGATAGTATAACATCAAAAATATCAAAAGCAGGGGGAACTCCACTTGTAATTTGTATTGATAAAGAAATACTTGGTGTTATTTATTTAAAGGACACAATAAAGCCCGGACTTATAGAAAGATTTGCAAGATTGAGAGAAATAGGGATAAAGACAATTATGTGTACAGGGGATAATCCTCTAACTGCTGCAACAATAGCAAAAGAGGCAGGTGTTGACGAGTTTGTGGCTGAGTGCAAGCCGGAACAGAAGATTGATGTTATCAAAAAGGAGCAATCAGAAGGCAAGCTTGTAGCAATGACAGGAGACGGTACAAATGATGCTCCTGCGCTGGCCCAAGCTGATGTTGGATTGGCGATGAATAATGGAACCACAGCAGCAAAAGAAGCTGCAAATATGGTTGACCTTGATTCAGACCCTACCAAGATATTGGAAGTAGTGGAAATCGGTAAACAGTTACTAATTACAAGAGGTGCACTAACAACTTTCAGCATAGCAAATGATGTTGCAAAGTACTTTGCAATAATTCCGGCAATGTTTATAATAGCAATTCCACAGATTAAAATATTGAATATTATGGGACTTGCAACACCCCAAAGCGCAATATTATCTGCTTTAATATTCAATGCTATAATTATTCCAGCTTTGATTCCCATTGCAATGAAAGGTGTTGAATACAAACCAATGAGCGCAGAAGCAATGCTTGCTAAAAATATGTTCATTTACGGTATAGGTGGGATAATTGTACCTTTTATCGGAATCAAAATAATAGACCTTGTAATAAGTCCTATGTTAAAACTATTGAATTTGGGTTGAGGAGGAAGTTGAAATGAAGACCTTAATAAGGGCAATTTTAGTAAGTGTAGTTCTTTTAGTTATTTGCGGGGTAATTTATCCACTTGGAATGACAGGAATAAGCCAATTGGTTCTTAATAAGCAGGCAAATGGAAGTATTATTGAACGAAACGGAAAAGCTATAGGCTCTGAGTTTATAGGACAATCCTTTACAGACCCTAGATTTTTTCATGGTAGAGTATCGTCAATAAATTATAACACTTATAAAAAAGAAGATACCCTTTCTGATAAGAGTGGCAAAACAGTATATACAGGAGTTTCTTCCGGCTCTTCAAATTATGCGCCATCAAATCCTGCTTTAGCTGAAAGGGTTAAAAAGGATATTGACGAGTTTTTAAAAACACATCCAGAAATAAAGAAAGAAAGAATTTCAACAGACCTTTTAACGAACTCGGGTTCTGGACTTGATCCCAATATTAGTCCCGAAGCAGCAAGAGTACAAATTGCTGCAATTTCAAAAACAACTGGAATTAATGTTGTTGAATTAGAAAGGTTAGTCTCAAAATATACTGAAGGAAGGGTGCTCGGAATATTTGGTGAACCAAAAGTTAACGTTTTAAAGATTAACATAGAAATAGCAAATAAATTGAATATTTAATTAGAAAAGAGATGAAAGATAGGGTAATTAACTATAAATCATTGGGAATAACACGAACCTCTATATTTTTGGTCTTCTTAAGCAGTTTATTAATCGTTGAGCCTCTTAGCAGGGTTTGAAGCTTGGTTCTTGTAGAATGCCCCATGATTATTTGCGTAATATGTCTCTCCTGAGCGAATTTTGACAATTCACCGGAAATACTTTTTCCTTTGAGAGTTACAACATCTGCCCCCAATTGTTTTGCAAGTTCAAAATGGCTATTAAGAACCTTTTCATTTTGCCTAGTTAGTTTTGGAGCAAATAAATGTGTACAATCTACGCTGACAACAAGCCACTCACACCTATATATTTTGCTTATTCTTGCCCCTCTTCGTATTAGTTTTTTAGCATTAGGACTTGGGCTGATACAAACCATAATTCTTTCAACAGTTTGCCAGTTATCTAGGATGCCGTGGCTTTTCATGTAACCTACTAGTTGCTCATCTACTTCTTCAGCGGTTTGTCTTAAAGCAATTTCTCTTAATGCGTTAAGGTTTCCTTTTCTGAAAAAATTCTTTAGTGCTTGTTCTACTTTGTCTAATTGGTATATGTTACCTCTTCTTAACCTATTCTGTAAGGCGTCAGGAGAAATATCCACAACAACAACTTCATCAGCACTATCAACAATTTTATCAGGTATTGTTTCTCTTACTGTTATTCCAGTAATCTGTTTAATTACATCATTTAAACTTTCCAAATGCTGAATATTAAGCGTAGTAATAACGCTTATTCCGGCATTTAATATTTCTTCGACATCTTCATATCTTTTTTTATTTTTCGAACCTGGGACATTGGTATGTGCTAATTCGTCAATAACAGCTGTCTTAGGTTTTCGAAGTAATATTGCATCTGTATCCATTTCTTCAAGGCTTGTTCCGCTATATTCAACCTTTTTTCTAGGGATTATTTCAAGTGTTCCTACTTGTTTATCAGTTTCTTCCCGCTGATGAGATTCAACATATCCAATTACAACATCTTCTCCCCGCTTATGTCTTCTATTCGCCTCAGAAAGCATGGAATATGTTTTACCAACTCCGGGGGCATATCCCATAAATATTTTAAGATGCCCTCTTTGCTGGTTTTTAGCGATTTCAAGGGCTTCTTCGGGTGTTATCCTTTTAGGTTCTTCAGACATAATTATATAAACCTCCATATTGCTATCAAATCTATATAAATTATATCACTAAAATTAATGGAAAAATACGTGGATATTAGAACATCTATGATCATTTGGTTAGGTAATTACTAAGTATATTTGTTAATACTACCCCTTTATTAAAAAGGTAAGACAGATATAAAGGTGTATTACTACCCTGCTCAAAAGCTTATATCAAGCCATCCAGAAGTATTACTGCAATTTGTCCAGTATTACTTTTTCTTGTCCCATTCTTTCAAAACATATTAATATCAAAGGCATATCAAGTATTACTCCATATAAATAAATACCAGAACAAGTAATGAGTAATAGGACAAACCCAGAATTTCATAAATTAGCTATGGGTGAGTCTTATGGCAGAAGAAAATACAGAAGTCGTTTTGCACTTTCAAATTGGGATAATAAAAGATTTACATAAGCAAAACCTCCTGACCGAAGAACAAATGAGCAGATGCATCGATTCGATAAGTTCAAAATATAAAGCGAAAGAAAAAGATTTTAATAAGACTGATGAGAATCACAATTCGGTTCTCCCACATTCTTCAAATTCTAGCACGTGATACTTTGAATTCTGTCTTCAGAAAGGGGGAGACTCGGTCTACTCGTAGGGAGAATCCTCCCTTACAAATAGATATTCCTGACCTGGGAAAATAGAATGCGGAGCTTGTGGGTCAAAGTTTAAAGGAAGGACATGGAACAAAGGCGAGAAAGGTGAGACAAAGGTTTGGCAATGTGCTACTAGTATGAAATATGGTATTGAAAAGTTAAATAAAATGGGTGAAAAGGTTGGATGTAATACAAAGTCGATACATGAAACTATACTTCAGCAGGCATTTGTTTTTATACTTAGAGATGTAATAAAGAATAAAAATGAAATTATAGAGAGTCTCGAGAAAGAAATATTTAAGGTTATTGAAGAAACACAAAATGACAAGCATATCAAAGAGCTATCATCACAAATAGAGAAAATCAGTAGGCGTAAGGATAAATTAATTGATTTATATTCTGAAGAAGCTATTAGTAAAATTGAATTCAAGCAAAGAAATGACGAATATAACTTGCAGTTAGAAAAATTAGAGGAATATTTAAAACAATCAGTAATTCAAAAAGAGCAGTTAGTAGACAAAAGAGAGATTACTAGAAAAATTAAAAATACAATTAGTAAGCTGAGCAATTCTGAAGATTTTAGTGAGGAAGTATGTAAAGAACTTTTAAACAAAGTAATAGTTTACGACAGGAATCATTTTAAGGTTATTTTAAATGGAAATATTGAAAAAGAAGTCTATTTTGATAAGGAAGAAAATACTGTCTTATCGGAAACGCAATACCTATTGTGTTATCGAAAAGTGCATAACTGCTCCAAAGTGTTGTCGCAGAAGATATTGGTAAGTGATAAAATCTACTAGGTTGCTCATTATAGCCAACAATAATCGCCATCTTTACTCATCAAATAAGTCATAAGTGCTTTTTGAACATGAAGCCTGTTTTCTGCCTGATTTAGCACTTCAGAATGTTGACCGTCTATTACTTCGGAAGAAACTTCATATTCTCTATAAGCAGGTAGGCAGTGCCTAAAAAATGTTTTCATCACACAAACATTCTTTAGGTGTCGCAATGCTAATATCTATACCTAGTTTGGTGCATACCTCAAGTAAAGAATGTGACACATTGTTGCCATCTCCAATATAAGCAATTTTTGCAGTTTGATAATCTTCTTTTGCTTCCATTATGGTCATTATGTCTGCCAAAGCTTGGCAAGGATGGTGTAGGTCGCTTAATCCATTGATTACAGGGACTGAAGAATACTTCGCTAATTCAAGGACGGTATCGTGTGAAAAAGTTCTAATCATAATTCCATCAAGATATCTTGAAAGTACCTGAGCGGTGTCTTTAATTGTTTCTCCACGTCCGATTTGTATATCGGAAGAGCTTAAAAAAAGAGCATGACCGCAGAGGTGAAACATTTAAGAACAATAAATCTAATAATTGGTCAAGGGATAAATCCGATATTGATGTAAAATGATACATTGAAATTTACCTCCAAATTGTAGAGATTTTGGTAATTATATATATGGCTATAAAAATATTCAAGTGTAAATAGTTACACTTGAATATTTTTGAAGGTTATTCTTCGTCCTGTAATGCGTCATAGCCTTCTTCACCTGTACGAACTTTTACAACATTTTCTACATCATAGACGAAAATTTTGCCATCACCGATATGACCGGTATGAAGTACTTTCTTGGCTGTCTCAATTACTACTTTCACAGGAATCTTTGAAACGACTATTTCTACTTTTACTTTTGGTAAGAGGCTTGAATCTACTCTGGTACTGCGGTAATACTCAGGAGCACCTTTTTGAATCCCGAAGCCCAAAACCTGGGTGACGGTCATTCCGGTGATTCCAATAGCACTTAGAGCAGATTTCAAGGTTTCAAATCTTTCCTGTTTGAGAATAATAACCACTTTAGTCATTTTAACATGGGAAGAGGAATCATCCGGCACTTCCGCTAGTACTGAAAAGGTTGGAGTATTGATTATTGGATTTTGCATACCGGGTGCCGGTGACATTCCGCCTGCCATGCTTAGAGCAGGCTGAAAGGTAAAACCAAAGCCAAAATTATCGGGATAGGCTTCTTCTCCATGCAAGACCAAATCAAGACCGACATCTTCTTCTTCAGATGTTACACGTAATTTGGTAAATAATCCAACTACCTTGAGAATTACAAAAGTTACAACAATTGCCAGAACAATAGTTACTACCACACTTAAAGCCTGAATTCCTAATTGTGACGGATTTCCATACAATAGTCCGTTTGATCCGGTTGGATTAACTGCTTTTGTAGCAAATAATCCGGTAGCGAGAGCTCCCCAAATACCGCCAATTCCATGACAGCCGAAGGCATCTAAGGAATCATCATATCCGAGTTTGGCTTTAAGAACCGTCACTGCAAAATAACATAGAGCACCTCCGATTAAACCAATTATAATAGAAGACATTGGAGTTACGAAACCTGCAGCAGGTGTAATAGCTACCAATCCTGCAAGTGCGCCGGTCGCTGTTCCAAGCATGGTCGGTTTGCCACGATGGAGCCATTCAATTAACATCCAGGACAAGGCAGCAACGGCTGCTGAAGTGTTGGTGGTTACAAAGGCTAAGCCTGCAAGACCATTGGCACCTAGGGCACTTCCGGCATTAAAACCAAACCATCCGAACCATAGTAAGCCTGCACCTAAGATTGTCATCGGAAGCTGATGAGGGAGAATAGGGTCTACACCAAATCCTTTTCGTTTGCCTAAAATCAGAGCTGCAATCAAGCCAGTAACACCGGAACTGATATGGACAACTGTACCACCGGCGAAATCAAGAGCTCCCATATTTCTTAAAAATCCGCCGACTCCCCATACCCAGTGTGCTAAAGGATAATACACAATCAGCATCCACAGGGCAATGAAAGATATAAAAGCCGGAAATCTCATGCGTTCGGCAATAGAACCGGAAATTATGGCAGGAGTAATGATGGCAAACATCATTTGAAAAGACATAAAGACAAGAGCCGGAATGGTCCCTGCGTAATCGGAGTTTGGATCCATTCCAACCCCGGATAGCCCAATCCAATTTAAACATCCAATAAGACCTTTATAATCTGGACCGAAAGCCAGACTATATCCAACCAATACCCATAGAACAGAAGCTATAAGAATTGTAATGAAGCTATGCATGGTTGTGCTTAAAACATTTTTTTTCCTGACCATTCCTCCGTAAAAGAGGGCCAATCCCGGAGTCATTAAAAAGACAAGTGCGGTACAAATAATTATAAAACCGGTATCTCCTGCATTAATCATTAATTTTTCCTCCTTTTAAATAATAGTTTAATAGTAAATATCTTTAATACACAAAGGCGTGTATGCATATATCGCATACACGCCTTTGTGTATAGGAATAAATAGTATTTTGTATGATTAAACACTGAAGAGAAGCTGACCGTAAGTTGGATATGGCCAATATTTTTCTCCGACCAGACTTTCAATTTCGTCAGCAATCGCCCGTAGTTCCTGCATGCCTAGAAAAATAACATCTCTGAAATCTGTTAATATATTATGCTCTGTGAAAAGCTTGACGTTTTTGTCTTTGATAAAGTAAGGTAAAGCATCAACCTCTCTTCCTTTAAAATTAAAACAAAAAAGGTGCCGCAGGACAAAACCTACAGCACCTTTGCTGTTACTTGTTAATTTATTATAAGCATGACAGAACATAATTGTCAATATGCATAGTAAAAATTGTTAAGGAAATTGTTAAATATATCATGGCTTTGAGAATTGACATTTACAAAGACATTCAATACAATGTGTATTAAGAAAAAATAAGGTGAGAGAATGAAAAAAATATTGAACAATAGTGTTCATCATAAAGACTAAAGACCTGCGGGCTTTGTTTGTTGATGAGCACTTTTTATTGTTAGGGGGAGATGTCATGCAAAAAGAGGGAGAAATCAGAATACCATCTGGGTGTTCTATTTCAGGGATTTTTTCCAAAAAAGGCAAAAGAATGAATGGGGAAGCGATTATAAAGTCCATAGCTACTATGCATGATCGTTCCAACGGACTTGGAGGGGGATTTGCGGGATATGGTATTTATCCTGAATATAAGGATTTCTACGCTTTTCATATATTTTATGACAGCATCGAGGCAAGGGAAAAGTGCGAAAAATATCTTGACAGGAATTTTGATGTGGTCAATATGTCAAAGATTCCCGTACGAAAAATTAGCTGTATAACGAATGAACCGATGATTTTGCGGTACTTTGTCAGTCCGCTGTCTACACGGCTTGCCGACAGTCAACTGAACGAAAAAGAGTATACGGTTCAACGGGTAATCCACATTAATACGAAAATTGACGGTGCTTATGTATTTTCCTGCGGGAAAAATATGGGAGTCTTTAAAGCGGTTGGATTTCCTGAAGATGTAGGCAGATTTTACCGCTTGGACGAATATGAGGCATATTCTTGGACTGCTCATGGACGGTATCCGACAAATACTCCCGGCTGGTGGGGAGGAGCACATCCCTTTGCCATGCTGGATTATTCTATTGTTCACAACGGTGAGATTTCTTCGTATGATGCAAATCGTAGATTTATTGAAATGTATGGCTACAGATGCTCGCTTTTGACTGATACGGAAGTCATAACTTACATTATTGACTATTTGCACCGAAGACAGGGTCTTACCCTGCAAGAAGTGGCTAACGTCATTGCAGCTCCGTTCTGGTCTACAATTGATTCCAAGCCATCGGAAGAAAGAGAGAAGTTTATCTATTTACGTAATATGTTCTCCAGCCTTCTTATAACAGGACCTTTTTCCATCCTGCTCGGATTTGAAGGCGGAATGATGGCTTTGAACGACCGTCTTAAGCTTCGTTCAATGGTTGTTGCAGAAAAAGGCGATATGGCATATGCTGCCAGCGAAGAATGTGCTATAAGAGCAATAGAACCAAATCCTGATAAAG
>JBLMYQ010000033.1:0-40325 GCA_050258375.1 Deltaproteobacteria bacterium
TCAACTGCAGCATTAAGAGCAAGAATATTGGTTTGGAAAGCAATTTCATCTATAACCTTGATGATTTTTGATATTTCCTTGGAAGAATCATTAATATCATTCATTGAAGCCAGCATGGAAGTCATATGTTGGTTGCCTTCCATGGCCATTGAATTTGCTTCTTCAGCAAACTCATTTGCACGCTGTGCATTACTGGCATTATCGCGTATCTGTCCAGATACTTCCTCCATACTTGAGTTAAGCTCTTCAACCGTACTTGCTTGTTCTGTAGAGCCTTGAGATAAGCTCTGGCTTGAAGAAGCTAGCTGTGTCGCAGCTGATGCCACCTGGTCTGCTGATGCGTTTACATTTGCCATGATATCATTTAGTTTTTCAACCATCTCGCAAAGACTGATTCCAACAACGTCTTTTTCTGATTTAGGTTGAGGTTCAACAGTAAGGTCCCCATCTGCAATTTGCTTTATGTCCATAGCTTGCTCTTTCATATTTTGTACCATATTAGAAAATGAGAGCATTAAATCCCCAATCTCATCTTTCGTTTCAGCTTTTACAACTACACCTACATCTCCAACTGAGAGTTTTTCAGCCGCCTCAGCAAGCTTTCTAACCGGCTTACTTATCATGTTTGAAATAATTATACCTTCGATAATTGCCAATATCATTCCAATCGCAATGAATATTATCATCATGGTAGTAGCATTGTTAGCAATTTTGGTGTTGCTGTCGGATTTTTCTTTGGCTATACTAACCATTGCCTTTACCAGATTATCGATAGCTTCCTGATATGCCGCAGCAGATTTTGCTGCATCCCCGCTCTTCATATACTGTATTGCCTCTTTAATCTTACCACTTTTGGCAATTTCACTTGTTTTTTGCACAAAAGGTACAAAATTCTTTTGTGCATTTGTAAAAGCATCAAACAAAACCTTTTTTCTATCTTCATCAACATACTTTCCTAATTGTTCTCCAAACTTGCTTATTTCTTCTTCTCTAAGTTTAATATTATTAATTTCTTTATCCATTGCCTCATCTGACAAAGCTAAAACCATATCCCTAATATGAACGCGCTCTCTTTGAAAAGACATAGCAATATTGGTAACTATGCTCATAGGTATAGTTACTGTTTCATACATCTCAGTATCTGCCTTATCAATAGCACGTATATTTATTATACCTACAACACCAATAACACCTGCTATTAAAGCAACTGAAATAAATCCGATAAGAAGCTTTAATGATATCTTAAGATTACAAAACCATTTCATTATATGTACCTCCTGTTTAGTTTTTTAATATTTTTTATATATTTTCTATACATAAAATTAATCTAGCCAACATTTTCAAGCAGTGATACTTCTTCATCATTTAATAACTTGTCACAATCCAAGAGAAGTTTTACATCCTCATTAATTTTTCCAATCCCTTTAATATATTTGTTATGCTGGCTCTTTCCCAAGTTAGGAGGCGGTGAAATATTTTCCTCCAAAATAGTTGCGACTTCGCGGACTCTGTCTACAATCAAACCTATTAAAATATTACTGATGTCAACAACTATAATGCATGTTCTATCATCATAATCTCTTGCCTCTTTCCTGAACCGCAGCCTTACATCCATAACAGGAATTATCTTTCCTCTCAGATTGATTACCCCTCTTACATAATCAGGCAAATCAGGCACTTCCGTTATTGGCTGCAAGCCGATAATCTCAGTTACGTACTTGATTTCGATACCGTAATCTTCTTTCCCTAACGTAAAAGTAAGATGTCTGCCTTTTTGAGTATCTTCTTCCAATTCCATAAAAACTTCATCTGTTTCCGCCACATTATCAACTCCCTTTCATTTTCTTTTGTATATTAATCGTCTTAAATACACAGGGCAAAATATATCTACCAATGAATATCAACAATAAAGACAATAATAAAGCACTATTACCCTCGTGTATCCTGATTAATTTTAAAATTATTTTAGAAAATGGGCTTTGCTCAAAGAAGTTATTGCATCTCAATAGAATAATTGTGAGAAAAAATTGTCATATAGATTTGTCATTTTTTTTATTATATTAATATAATATCACCTATTAAATATTTTTTCTATACATTTTGTATTTTTTTGTGACTTTTTTAAACCATTATTATTTGTTTTTTAATGTCATACAATTTTATTTTCTTTGTTTGATATACAGTTCGTATGCATTTATAATTATAAAGGTCAGCTTATGCCTTGTAACATAAACTGACCCTTTATAATTATAGACTATTAAAATTAATCATTCACTAAGTTTATAAGCCGTGGCTCACTCCCAACAATTTTATACCTGTATTCTTTAACTACAGCCCCATCTTGTTTTGTCTTTTTAAAAGCTATAAGGTCACAGCCATCATCAGCTTTGCTCTGCAATGTTTGATAAATATATCTTACACCATTTTCTAATTTTTCTTTTGTGCCAAGCCAATAAGGAAACTCATTTAGTTCTTGGTTCTCTTTGGTAAACTCAGAGAAAAGCGTATTTGATGCTTCTACATTTATGTTTGGAAGCTTTTTCTCTACATATTTTTCGGATATCTTTGCCTCTCTGCCTATTGATTTAAGATATTGTGCCGCCTGAGTTTCCTGCTGTTTTGTAAGCTCCTGATATTTATTTACCGTAAGCACTTGATTCCATAATTTTTGAGGAAACATTTGCTTTATTGATTTGGTATATCCTGCCCCATCCACAGGCTCTTTATATTCAAGCAGAGAATATTCACTCTTTTGATTTCGCAAGAAGGTTATTACTGTAGGAATAGCTCCACTTCCACTAACCTTTGTGAAAATTCCATTTTCAAACCCAAACCAGCCAAAGCTTGAAACCGTATAAACCTTAATTTTTCCGTTTTTCTCTTCAGTATCAAGTATTACATGCCCCTCAGCTGCAGCTTCTCCAGCAAGATAACTGGATTTTTTACTGAGTATTGCTTCAGATACTGCATATTCTAAAGAATTTGACTTAATAGGAAGTTTTGAAATAAATTCATAAGCAACTTTTCTGAGCTGTTTTGTATCCTCAAAACGGTATTCAAATCTTGGGAGCGAACTCATATAAGGGGCATATTTTACAATTCCACCTGTTTTATAATCAATATAAAAATATGTATCTCCATTTCCGCTGTCTAAAACTAAGTAAAAGCCGCTCATTGGAAGTGTTAATCTCTTTTCCTTTAAATACGGTAGAAGCTTGATGCTATTTAACTGCCTAATTAAATCAACTATCATTTCCTTATCACTTATATTTAGAGGTTCTTGCTTATTGCTTTTAAATAAACTGTTAAATAGCTCAAAACGTATTTCCCTAATTTTATCACCTTCAAGTCCTGTAAAGTCTGAGAAAGTAGATATTTTATTCGTATTTGATTGTATACTGTTATTAATTATGAATGTGTTAATAATAGCTTGAACATCTTTTTCCATATTACGGTATTCATCAGCGTTTTGTGGATCAAATTGAACATCGGTAGGCATTCTTACAGCAAAGACCGCATTGTCATCCTCTGCAATTTTCCTCATGCCTGTCACATCTGCAAGCTGCATGCCCTCTGTTTTCCACTTATCTTTAGGGGAATATACGTGAATAGTAAAAAGTGTACCAAAATACCCATCGGGAGTACTTTCCGACAATAATTTGTTATGCACTGAAACTGTATCACCATTGTCTTTCACAATGTACTTTCCCCTCCAGCTATCAGGCAATGTAAATGAAAAACCGTATTTATCATTTTTATATATTAGATCGTTCTTATAATTGTTAGTAGTTGATACAGGCTTCCCGTTTGTCAGAAGTACCACAGCAAGGCCTATAATGCATAATAAGCCTACTGTCATGATAATCCTTTTCTTACTTTTAAAAAGCTTAGCCATTTCTATCATCTTTATCCTCCTCTTAATATTTTTCTTATCGTCAATCATCCCCAAAAGCTTAGGAATAAGCTTAGGAGAATTAAAACTTTCTAGTACCGCTAAAAGTGCCTTTCCATAATCCTTGTGCTCAGAGTTTTCCAGAATACCAAGTACCATTTCATCAGTCGCCAGCTCCATATCCTGACGAACCCTCATAAAGCAGTACCACATAATAGGGTTAAACCAATGCACTGCTTGCAGTACAAGAAGAAGGTAGTTTACAAACAAATCCTTTCTTTTGTAATGTGCAAGCTCATGCAGCAGAACATATTGCAGCTCCTTGTCACTCAGATTGGATACAGCAGACGTAAGCAGAATCTTAGGTCTGATTATACCAAATAAGGAAGGTGTCCCAATAATATCCTGAAACATCACCTGAATATTGTCCCTAATTTTTAATCTGCTTTTGCAGGCTTCCAAAATTGAGTTTACACGTTCATCGGCCGAAATGGTTTTCTTTCGCAGCTTTATATGAAAAGAGCAATTGATAAATATAAGCCCTAGAAGCATAAGAAGAATACCGGAAAACCATATATATGGAACTATATCTTCAATAGATACTTCTTCTGATGCAAGCTTCATTTCTGGTTTAGCCGTAGTGGTTGCCTCAGTATGAACAGCCGCACCAGCTGCTGCATTTTTTTGCCATGTTTGATAAACCGTATTTATCTCTTGAGTATGTATCGGTACTGTATTAAATAAGCTTACAGCACTCTCAGGTCCAAAAGGCACAACCAGCTTTAATAATAATATTCCCCAGATTGCATAGTGCCAGAAGGCATTTATTCTATTTTTTAATATTGTTTTAAATATAATAATAACAATTCCTACAACACTTGCATAAATAGATGTGGTTAAAATGATATTGAATAAATACTCCATACTCATTCCCCCTTGCCATCAAGAAGCTTCTTAAGCTCCTCAATCTCATTACTTGAGAGCTTTCTTTCCTTTATAAAGCTTGTTAGCATTAAATTCACAGAACCGTTATATACCCTTTTTAAAAATGAACTATTTGCATAAGCTTTATATTCCTCTTCACTGACATTCGGAGAATATATAAATGCCTTATTGTTTATTTTCTCAGCCTTTATAGCTTTCTTCGCTACAAGACGTGTAATAAGCGTTTGAACGGTCTTGGGCTTCCAATCAGTTGTTTGCGTAAGCCTGTCAACAATTTGACTGCTTGTAGCTTCGTTGAGCTCCCATAATATTTTTATAACTTCCAATTCAGCTTCAGATATTTGAGACATTGTTTTCAAAATAAAACCCTCCTTACGAAAAATGGATTACAACTGTAATATATTATATATCTTACAATTGTAATCCATTTATGTCAAGAAATTATTTATTAATCCACAAGGCTATTTAAACTTTCTGTATTCTTTGGTTTTCACATCATGTTCTGGCAACAAATGCAAGTATTACAAAGGTAATTATATATACAGCTGTAGTAATTATAAATGCAGCTATAAACCAAAATAATGTCTTGAAAAACCCTTTTGAAATACTTTTTCTATTTTTAAAAAGAATCATCAGAATTATAATTGATAAAACAATAAATACAACACCGCAAAGTTTGGCAGCCATTAAATCAAATAATGCAAGAAGTATAAACAATATCCAAAACATCACACTGGTCTTACCAGCCTTAATTGGCTGAGAGCTTACAGCTTGATTAAAAATCGGGGCTGCATTGGTATTTACTGTGATTGGAGGAGGTTGGATAAGCACCTGTTCCTGAGGCTTGTTAAAGGTTTGCTGCTGCATATCCTCCCTCTGCTGTGTTCCGCATTCGGGACAGAATACAGCCGCAGCCGAAAGCTTATTACCGCAGTTAGTACAAAATGAATTGCTTGGTACAGCCGCCTGTTGAAGCGCTTCATTATTTGTCATTTGCACTTCTCTGCCTTGTGACTGCACATAACCCGCAGGCCACAAAGCCTTTTCCCTTTTTAACACCGTTTTGAATTTCCATCCATACTGTTTCGCTGTCTCTTTTACAGCCTTCGGGATGGCTCCAAGGTCAAGATTTATTTCAAATGCCTTGCCATCAAGACCGTACTGTACACTTTTCACCTTGCGAAAAAGTGTTGTACCTGACTGAAACGAGCTTTCACTATCTCCCCCGAAGGAAAACCCAGAACCAACTTCTTTTGTGAGTTCCCACATAAATATAGTCTGAGAAGCTTCATCAACAAATATTGACGACTCATAGTTTATTGTTTTTTTTCCGGTACTCCAGCCTGCATCAAGGAACTCCGCTGTAATAGCTATATCAGTATTGGTTCCTGTTTGATACGATATACCCATTTTTGCAAACTTTCCGGTTATTACTTTTATGATTTCTTGTTTACTCATATCCTTCTCCTTAAATAAGAATTTTTCCCCCTCTATTGGAAAGAGAGGGGGCTAGGGGGTGAGTTATTTTAAAGCTTTAACCGCTTTTCTGAACCATTCTGTAAACACTGCGTCGCTGTTGATTTTTTGAGGTACTTTTACAGCTGACTGGTATTGCCTCCAATGCCTATACTTATAAAAGAATTCAACATTCCAATCATTTATATAAGCATGGTATTCAGTAGGATCGTAATCTGCCAGAGCATCCTTTTTATATATCGTATACCCATCAATATTAAAAGTACTGCTTGCTTGGGATATTACTTGCTTCTTTTCTCTCTGGGCAGCATCATTTATAATCTGTCCCATAGAAGAAAAGTTCATCAGCGTACACCCCGCGGTTACGTTTATTGTATTAACAGCATAAGTATTGATAGATTCATCGCAGAAGTACGTTCTATCATAACCCACTCCACCAACGTACGTGTCCATTTCACCATTTTGATCCCTGTCGGTCCATTCCCCTTTAGTTATCTTTAACGATTCATTAGTTCCTCCTTTGTGCGCATTTCCATGCCATACTCTTTTCCCTTCGGCTATTCCGCCAAGCCCAACCGTTCCTGGCGCTATATAAAATGCACTTGCATCAGGCGTTCCTTTCTTAGCCGGCTTTCCTTCTCCAACCTTTACTGTGAACTCCGCTTTCGAAAGCTCTTCACTCTTATTATTTTTATCATAAAGAGCCACACTTCCTGTAAATTCAGCCTCAATTAAATATTTATGGCTTACTTTTGCACTATCGGTGCTAACCTTTTCGCTTCCATCTCCAAAATCCCATACATAATAGGGCTCTTTAGGTCCGTTAGTCACTTTTGCTTTAAAATTTGCAGTACCTTCCGGCTGTATTGCTGCTTTTTGCGGGTCTACCGTTATCTTTGCTTTTATCTTACTGACAGACTTAACCAGAATTCCACCCATATCCAATCCTATATCTATGCTTATATCTCTATCAGAACTTATATATCTGGATATGAAATTTGAATACCTTTCAAGCTCACTCATTTTCAATTCAAACTGGCCATTTTTTACATCAACAGGAGGCAGTAAAAAGTTTTCCTGCTTACCGGTATCCGGCAGGGTAACAAATACTATCATCCTCTGCGCTGAATTGATTCCTTCAGCCGGAGCATAGCTTCCATTATCCTGCCTTTTGTACCGGGTTACTTTACCGGTCAGCTTTTCTTTGTCAAAGGTTACATCATCTATACTTGCCCTTGGTATGCTCATATCAAGAATTTTCATACTGCTTTTTATTGCAATTGGTATAAGCCTTTTTGCCTGACTTTCAACAGCGCTCCTGTTTACTATACCGGGCACCTCTTCCCATCCATTATCATCAAGCCATGATTTATGATACATAATTAAGCCGCCAAGTTCATCTTTGACAACATAATTATCTGAATATTCACTTTCTTTTTGCGGAAGCTTATAATCAGGCAGGTCATAAACAATGCCGTCCCAGTTCAAATCCTTTAAGCCGCCTGTCATTGTTTTATATGGAATAGTATCAGATGAAAAAAAATGCTGATTGACGTGTTCCGCTACCACATTAAATAGTTCATTAGGATTATTTATTCCATCAATTTTTTTATCAAGCTGCGCATTTGCAATTGTCCCATTCTTGTTAGCCTTAATTATTCCAAGGTCACTCGACATAATATATTCATATGCATCAGCCCTTGCATCATCAAAAGCTCCGCTGCCCTTTGCCGGATGTGAATCATCTCTTACGTGTGCAGGAACTGTCATATCATCTATCAGGTGTAAGGTTTGTCCCAAGCTCCTCCAACCTGCCGCAAAGCTTTCATCAGTATTCCCACTGGTCAAGCCTTTCTCCAAACTATTGATTCCATTAACCCAGTTATATTTATTATCCCAATGTGAAAGCGCCCATATCTTTGCATTAACCTTCGGATTTGACTCGCCCATCACTTGATTCAATGATTCTATGTAATTTGCTGCTACATTATCATCAGACGGCAAATCCGAAAAATAATCCGGACCTTTATCCTGTATAGGATTAAAAAAATGTCTCCATGACATATACCTCTCCGGCTCGTCTGCACTGTACCCGCCATCAATTATCCAATCAGCAAAGGTTTTGCTATTCTTTTTCTCAATAGTATTCAAATCTGCAGCTGTTTGCCCACATTTATAAATGTCACTGCCTTCAGGCTTAAAAAGATTAGCCGTCCAAGTACCCGAAATATCATCCACACTGCTTAAACCCTTTATATTAAGCTGTTTTTTATCAGGATAGAAATTATAATTTTTTAAGATATTATCACTTTTTGCTTTTTCGGCAAATTTCTCAAGAGCTATTTTATTTAATAATCTGTGAGCGCCGCCTGCTATAGAATCAGCTGCGCCATTCAACTCCTTATTATCAAAAGCTAATACACTGCTTGTATTTGTAATCACCAGTGAAAAGCTCAATAATATAGAACATAATTTTTTTATTGTTTTAATAGGTTTCACTATTCCAGCCCCCTTATAAAGTTTAAAATCTGGACAAGCGCCATTTTCCTTCTACTTTTTCAAATATCATAATGTACTTTTTGCCGTTGTCCTTTACCTCATATTCAGCATAGTTTGCATCCGCATAGATCAGTCTCTTTGTGGATATAAGCTTCCCAACCTTGTCCAGTTCACCCTGATGCTTTTCAAATATTGCTTTCATATGAGTAGAATTTTCCGGATGAAGATATCCTGCAACCTTAGCCACATCCTTCTGTTCAAATGCACTTTGAATTTCACCTATTTCCTTATTTCTCTGTGGATCTATATTCCCCATCAACCCTACAATAACTAAAAATATTAAAAAAGCACCACTCCACCCAGCTATAGATGAAAGCACCTTGCCAAATAACTTTTTTCTAAGAAGAAGTAATATAAAAAGTAATATCACAAATGCACCTGCCTGAATTGCCGAAAACTCGTACAGCATCATTCCTACAGACATTACAGCAAGTACGGACCACGTTATCCAAAATATAATACTTTGACCAGCACTCATCCCTGATTTTGCTTTATTTGCAGGCTGTTTCATTTCCTTCTGCTTGGTCATCTGCGGCTGCATTCCCATATTGTTCTTCGGATCAGCAGGCATATAACCTGCTTGGTTTGTACTCTGCATTTCAGTATCCGCGGTAGACTTTCCACATTTTTCACAGAATTTAGGCTTTCCTTCCAATTGAGTACCGCAAAATTGGCAATACATTCGTTTCACTCTCCAATCCTATGTGCTTTTATCGACTAAATAAGATAATTCTCTTATAAAAGTATAACATTAAAATAAGGCTTATTGTAGTAACAATTAGTAATTATTATTTTACTTATATTTACATTTGTAATTATGCACATTTTATTTACAATCCTTTAGCTGCTCCAAAAGCCTTGAATATTCGGCTTTGAGCTGCTCCTTATTACAGTCAGGCAGTGACATCCTTGATATGATTTCTGTCAGTTTCATCTCTAATACTGCTTTCTGCATTTCTTTATCATCAGAAGCTTTAACCTTTTGCTTAAATTCGTAAAAAGCCTTCAGATTACCTTCAAAATCTTCTATCTTCCTGTCTTTTAATACAAGCAGCCTATCCGCCACCTTATTCACGAAAGCTGTATCATGTGACACAAATAGTACTGTACCCTTATACTCACAAAGTATATTCTCCAATGCCTCCAAGGACATCATATCAAGATAGTTAGTAGGTTCATCAAGCAGCAGCACATTAGCATTTGATACGAAAAGCTTTGCAAATGAAACCTTTATTTTTTCACCACCGCTCAATACATTGACTTTTTTATGGACATTATCACCAGAAATAAGCAGTCTTGCCAAAATCGTTCGAGCCGTTGATTCTGTTTGGATACTATTCAGCATTACATTTTCCAGTACAGTCTTGCTGTGATTAAGATTTTCAAAGCCTTGGTAAAAGTATCCCAAAACCGCTTTTGGAACAACGTAAATCTGATTATTTCTATTATTAATCAAATTTAAGAGTGTAGTCTTTCCTGTTCCATTATCGCCCACAACAGCTGTTTTCCTACCATTATAAACCTTAAAGCTGGTATTATCAAAAATCTTATTACTGCCATAACTGAAGCTTAAATTATCAGAAGAAATAATAATCTTATTTTCCGGAGGATTAGTAAGAGAAAAATCAAGTTTTATTTCGGGTATTTCTCTTGGCTTTTGTTTTATATCCAGTTTTTCAAGACGTGTTTTCATACTTCCGGCTGCATTATCTATTTTCTCCTGTTTTTCGTGCGCTTTACGCTTATGCAAACGAGCTTCGGAATTACCCATTCTTTTAGGAGCTTTTTTCATTGATTTTGACCTGCCCTGTCTATCTCTTACCGCATCTTCCAGCCTTGTTCTCACAGCCGTATACTCTTCATATTCAAACCATTCTCGCTCTGTTTGTAAACGCTTTTGTTCGTGATATGACAAAAAATTCCCTTCATAAAATGATAGCTTGCCATCATTTACCTCAATAATCTTATTGCACAATGCATTAAGCAAGTCTCTGTCATGGCTTATTAACACCAGTGATTCCGACTGATTAAGCTTCTGCTTTAATATTTCAATTCCCTTATAGTCAAGATTTGAAGTAGGCTCATCAGCAAACATCAAAATACAGTTTTTACTTACGGCATCCGCAATTTTCAATCTTGTGCTTTCTCCGCCGCTTAACACATCACACTTTATTTTATCTTGCACATTCAATTCTTTAAGAATTTTTGCATCAGCATTTATACTTTCATATGAGAATTGCTTAATGTAAGCAATATCACAATACCTCTTAACACTCCCCTCATCTGCTGCCACTTCTTCCGCAAGGAGATTAAGAAGAGTGGTTTTCCCTGCGCCATTTTGACCTACAATTCCTATTTTATCTCCCTTATATATTTTAAGATTTTCAACAGATATAATTAATTTCTCTCCATAATACTTTTTTAGATTTAAAGCTTCTAAAATGAGCATAAAAAAATCTCTCCTTTACAAACCGGAAAGATAAATGAATCGCATAAAAATGCATCTACATGCATAATACCAGTATTCGTTCCATTTAACTAATCCAGCATAAATAAGGCGCCCTGCGCCAATATTGAATCATTAATGCTTTAAGGCTGAATTAGTTAATTCTCATGTTCCCAATACCTTACCATTTCTATTTATTAATTTAAATTATACTACATAAATTAAAAATAACAACCTCTAACATTAATGAGCTTTGCTAATATTAGCAAAGCTCATTAATAGCTTTTACTTCTATACTCTTATTTTTGCGCAACAGGAATTTCAACTTCGACCGGAGCAATTCCGTCTTTTACTTCACTTAATTCAAGCAAGAAGGATGTATTCTTAGCTGGAACCTCATATTGGATTTCTCCAGTTACTGTGTCTCCTGCTTCTATCTCTTTTAAAGAATCAAATCCTCCGGTTGCATCCCCTGTTCCACAGGCAAGGTCATAGCCGAACTGCGGCTTGTGATCTTTATCCTTCAATGAAAACAATCCGGTTGCCAAAAGTCCTCCATATCTAGATTCCAAAGTTTCTGAATTAGTATTTTTTACACTAACCCCAATAAGCACAAAATGATTTCCACTTTCCTTCGGCGCAAAATTTTTGCCTGTTTTAAGTACTCTTGAATATTCAACATTATATTCAATATTTCCAACCTTTACAGCCTTATTAATCATTGTTTTCGTAGGGTCTACTGCCTCAAATGTTTTGGGTTGCTCTGGCTGCTTATCGCTTACAGCAGGTTTATCGCTTTGAGGTTTATTGATTTCCCCTCCTGAATTTGTACTTTTACCACATCCCACAAACATTCCTGCAGAAATCATAACAGCAATAACAGCACACAGCACTTTCTTGTTCATATTAATACAGCCTCCCTTTAATATTATGATTTTTAATTACAATGTACTTATTAATTTGTATCTATTTTATAATAGCATTTTTTGTTGATAAATAAAATATAATCATGCATTATATACGGGTGCATTTTGTAAATTTTAAGAACATTGCGGAAAGAAGCTTGTGAATATTAATATTTGCACTTATATACAAAAATTTATAAAGCTGTATAGAGTACTCTATACAGCTTTATAAATTATCTATTTCCCTTGTTTTTCTTATTACTTTTTTTAATCTGTCTCTGGACCTTCAGTGAGCCCATCATATCAATCACTTTCTGTTTTTGCGCTTGTGCTAAAGTCATTGTACTCTTACGCTCCTCAAAAAGTGCTTCCTTCTTAAGCTTTTTGTAGCTTTCAAAGCGTTCTGTGCACAATGTTCCATCCTTAAGCGCCTTTTGTACAGCACAATTCGGCTCGGCTTCATGCCTGCAATCTTTGAAACGGCACTTTTCAGCTAAATCCATTATATCAATAAAAGCCTTTGAAAAATCAGCAGTCGCAATCTGAAGCTCTCTTAATCCCGGTGTATCAATGACCACTCCACCATCGGGCAATACAAACAGCTGTCTGGAAGTAGTTGTGTGTCTGCCCTTGTCGTCATCTCTTATTTCATTTGTAGCAAGTATATCTTTCCCCATAAGCTTGTTTATTAATGTAGATTTGCCAACACCTGATGAACCAATGAAAGCTACAGTTTTCCCTTTTTTTAAATACTTTAGGAAATCATTAGAACTACTGCCATCCTTGCTTGAAGTTACAATAATGTCAACACCTATTGCGACAGCTTCCAGTTCCAAAAGCTTTGCTTCCAAATCACTGCACAAATCAGACTTTGTAAGAATGATAACCGGACTGGCCATACTGTCCCAAGCAATTGAAAGATAGCGTTCAATACGGCGCAGGTTATAATCATTATTAAGAGCCATACAGATAAACACCGTATCAATATTTGCAGCAATTATCTGGCGTTCATATCCTGTTCCGGGTGCTTTTCTCTCAAAACAGCTTTTCCGCTTAAGAATGTGATGAATTATTGCATTGCCATTTTTATCATTTGTCCGGTCAATCAACACCCAATCACCCACAGCCGGATAATCAGTAGAATCTCCCGCCAAATAGCTCAGCTTTCCTGAAACCTCTGCATGAACCTCTCCATATTCTGTAATAACCTTGTACATATCCTTCTGCTGAACAGATACCCTGGCTAAATAGTAATCCTTTTCATACATTGCAGCTTCCTGAACATAGCGTTCATGAAGCCCTATATCAAATAAATTTATTTTATTCATTATTCTTTGTCCTCCCTTATTTTTTACATGGCACGGGGAGGCAGCTTTAATTTAGTCTGCAAATACCTCCCCTTTAATTACAATCTCCACACTATATGTTTTAAACATAAAGCATCAACTCCTTTCAGTATTTAATTTATTATAGCATTTATGTACAAAAAGTCTAAAAAAATTTATTATCTCTTAAACCTGCTTTCAAATATCCCCTTCCACTGTTTTTCTTCATGTATATATTCAGGTATCCCCTCAGACATTGATTTTTGCAGGCTTAATCTCTTGGATATCCCCCCGGTATTATACGTTAGCAATGAATAATCGCTGCAGCCTGTTCCTCTGATAAAATCTGCAATAGCCAAAAGATTTTCCGGCAATGCTGTTATCCCCGGAATCAATGGTATTCTTGGTATTACCTTAATGTTTTCTTCTTTTACTATATTCAAAAAATTATTTAAAATCAAACTATTATCCACACCAGTATATTTCTTATGTAATTTAGCATCAAGAATTTTTATATCAAAATACACTGTATCCACATATCCCATTATTTTTTCCTTAAAAATAGAATAATCAAAGAACCCGCTGGTCTGTACTGCAATATTTATTTTCTCCTTTTTCAATTCACTCATTACGTCAGCTACATAATCCATAAACACAAGCGGCTCACCGCCGCTAAAGGTTACTCCCCCGCCTGAAACCTTATAAAACTCCTTATCAAGCTTTAATATTTCAACCAATTCATTTACTTCATAAAACCTGCCGATTTTCTTAAGAGCAATTGAAGGGCATACCTCTGCACACCTGCCACAGCTTATACATTTTTTACGATTTATTCTGCCTTGCAGCCTAAAATCAATCGCCCCATTTGGACAAACCACCAAGCACTGACTGCATTCAACACATTGTTCAGAATAAAATGCCATTTCCGCATTATGATTAATGGATTCCGGATTATGGCACCATATGCAATTCAGCGGGCAACCCTTTAAAAATGCTACTGTTCTTATTCCTGTACCATCATCAATCGAACCATGCCGTATATTAAATATTAACGGAAAACTACTTAAGCTTTTCATGCTCTGTAAACATGTAAACCAGATGGGTTGCCATATATGCAAATTTGCTTAGGTAATTAAGGTTGCCCTCATAGGTTACATCCTGATTAAGTATTGCACTTAAAATATCAGGCTTAGGCGAAAGTAAAAAATTCATTAAGGCTTTTTGGTCTTTGAATATTATGGTTATGTTTGTATTATCTATATCCTTTTGGATAACCTTTAATTTTGAATTTTCAAATATTGCAGAAACGGTTATATCTCCACTCTTATCTTTAAACGTATATCTTGCATCAAAGTTCTCAATATTGCGTTTGAAGCTTTTATCAATACAAAACATAAGCCCCATTAGATTCAGAAGTATGTCAAGGAACCCTTCTGCTAGCTCTGATTCGAGCGCTTTTATAAATTTTTTTCCGGCTAAATTAGCTCTGCATTTCCTAAAAAGCAATGTATTTAAAACAGAATCAATCATTTTCTTATCTCCACCTAACATAATATTATCAATTTGACTTGCTAAAACCTCCCTATCCCTCCTTTAATAGGAGGCGAGCAGAAGGTTTTCACAAGGAACCTAATTATTTTTTCAGGGCTTTTCTTTCAGCATTTTACTGTTCGCTCCCTTTTGAGGGAGGATAGCAGGGTCAACACTAATATTTCCTAAATGGCACCGCCATTCCTGTCCTTAAATTATATTCAGTCCTTTTAATCAACTCATCCTGCATCTTCTCATTTAAATCTTTAAAATAAGCTGAATACCCCGAAACCCGTACCATGAGTTCAGGATATTTTTCAGGATGATTTTTTGCATCTATCAGCATATCATAGGACATTATGTTAAATTGTACCTGCATACCACCAAGCCGGAAATATGTTTCAACAAATTCGGCAAATTTTTCAATGTCCTGCTCATTTTCAATTGCTGTAAATTTAAGATTCAAAGCCTCTCCTCCAGGAATACATTTACTATCCAAACCGCCTACAGTTCTAAGGCATGCAGTCAACTCTCCAGTCGCCCCCGATACAGGCGTAATCCCACTTGCAAAAGGCTCTCCGGCATTTCGTCCATTCGGAAGAGCACCTGTAAGCTTGCCCTGCCCTGAATGGCTGGTCATTGTCCAATAAGCCGGGCGGTATTTGCCTCCTCTATAATTGGTTTTTGAATGATAAAGATTATATAAAAAGGTTATCAGGTTTTGTGAATTTTTCACCGCTGTTGGATTTTCTGTTCCATACTTGGGTGTCCTATTAATCAAATATTTTTGCAATCCTTTATAGCCTTTGAAATCATTATTCAGAGCTGATATCAATTCATCAAATGAGCATTTCTTATCAATAAATACTGCCTTTTCAATTGCATTTAAAGAATCAACCGTATCTGCAAATCCAATATGCGTCGCTCCCGAAGAATTGTAAATTGCACCTCCAAAAATTAAATCTCTGCCTCTTTCCATCGGTCCTCTAAAATATGCTGATAACAGCGGCGTCTGCAGCATTTCCTGATGAACTCTCCCAAAACATTCATTTAACTCTATTGCCCCTTCTATCAACCACTTTGATTGGAATTTAAAAGCCTCCCAAAACTCATTGAAGCTCTTAAAGCTTTGTGGTGCGCCACTTTGAGGGCTAATTTGCTCATCACCTGTAATAGGGCGTCTGCCGTTATATAGAGCTAATTCAAGCGGGGCTACAAGATTCATTATAATCGAGCTGGAAGCATCATAGCTTCTTCCACTGCTTCCTAACTCTACGCAGCCTATTATTGCATAATCACTGGCATCTTCTATTGATATTCCCTGATTCTCAAGTGTTTTAATATCAACAACATCATTATGAAATGCTGGCACAGCCTTCGTATTTGCTATAACCTCACATACCCTGTTCCTATATTCCATGGTATTTTTCTCATAATGAAACCGCGCATTCATACTAGGATCCCTAATTTTTAAAAGCTCTGTAACCCTTAGAATTATATAAGTTAAATCATTAACGGCATCGTTGCCATTACTATCTATTCCTCCTATAGTAACCGCCGGAGCTGTTCCTGCACCTCCCCAAAGCTCTTCTGCTGTCTCCGGCACCATATTTACATTATCAGCAAGCTTAAACCAAAGGCATCCCACAATTTCTATGGCTTCCTTAACAGTCATTTTACCTTGCTCAACATCCTTCTTATAATACTTATAGAGTATTTGATCCAGTCTGCCCGGGCTTACAGCCATATTTATGTTTTCTGCATGAATAGCTATCTGGGAAATCCACAAAGAATTTACAGCTTCATGAAATGAGCTTGCAGGATTGGCAGGTACTTTTTTGCATATTTCAGCCATTTTTGCAAGCCGCCTTTTCTTTTCTGCATCCCGTTCTTTCTGGGCTAATTCAAGTGCCCTTCTGCTAAGATTATTTGCATAGCTGATTATTCCTTCCATGGCAATTCTCATAGCACGGTAGAAGTGCCTTTTATTACAATCTTCCTCAGATATATAAGATTTTTTACTTATACTAAGCTCTTTTGCATTAGCCTCTTCAATTAAGAAATTCAATCCTTTATCCAGTACTATTCTGTATTCAGGCACCGTATGGGAAATACATCCCGCCTTTCCAGCAACAAAATAAATAAATTGTTCAAACAGCTTTAATGATTTTGTACTCCCATATCTTTTTCTAACTACTTCAAGAGCACTCTTTTCCAGCCAGAAAGGAAAAATTTCAAAGTTGAGGATTTCAGCTTCTTCCTCAGATAAGGTTTGGGGGTTTTTAATTCTGGTACTTATTGTATCCAACTCCGGCCATATGGATAGCGCAAAATACTCAGGGTACAATGGTGCTCCCAGCGGGTTGGAAGTTGTTGTCCCTGCAATCAAATTATCATCATGAAATACCGCTTCTTTATTACAAAGGAAATAATTTACAGCCTTTGCCCTTTTTATTATTGGAGGGTCCTCCGGTTTGTCCTTATACTTCAGATATTCAGTTATGTATTTTGCACGCTCAATACATATTGCACTTTGCAGCTTGAACTGCCGTTCACGTAATTCCTTTAACAATCTCATATTATCCAGTGTATATCCCTGAAGCTTTATATCATTCAATGTAACCATATATTAAACCCCTTTTCCCTTTTCAATTGGCAACTGTTAATTGCTCATTGCTAATTGCCTTCACGCTATGCACAATTTATACTTGGGAAATAAAACATGCAGTAAGAAGTAGTGATGTTCTGCCAAAGCATCATGGAAACTTTTCCAGTTACTGTTCTCAAAGATTTCATTATATTCATACTTGATACCCACAGTATTCTTCTTGCCGCTAAATGCTTTATATTCCCACGAACCAGGACCATCACAGCTGTAACTCAGATTTACCGGACTAAAGCCCAAAGCACCTTGAGCTAAAATTTTCATCCACCTCTTATGTCTCACCCTACTATCAACATCATTTATTTCATTAAATTGCTTCAAGAGTAAATTTGATACTTCTTTACTCAATTCCATGCCCTCTTCTCTCGAATTGCCTGCACGGAACCTTTGCATTGCAACAAACATATTTTTTGCTGCATCCAGAAAAATTGCCGGATTATCCCTCTCTATAAGCTTTCCTGAATAATCCTTATACTTCCATTTAAGGTAAGGTTTATCCGGATAGCTCAGCACTGCGCCATGCCCAATAGGCATAACATCATCCAAAAATTTGCTTAGCTCATTATCAAATATACCTGAAAAATATTTTGCTACTTTATTGCCCAATTTCCTTGATGTTTCATCATCTAAAAATTGAACCCTATTAGAAAAATGCTGAATTCCTGAAAACCCTTGATGTGCCCACGTATCTGCATAAACGTGCATTGTTATTCCCAGCCTGTATAATGCATTCGGCTCTTTATGCCTTCTTATGCACTCTCTGATCATATCATCTGCAATATAGCTGTTAGGTCTGCAAATAATCTTTAAATAAAAATCTTCCTTGCATTCATCTTCTTTTTTAAAGCAATTACCGGGAAGAAAATGAAAAGGTACCCATACGAGATGATTAGCCAATTTATTGAAATTCCGGTAATCCAAAGCTTTATGTGCAGAACACACAGGCTTATAAATGGCACCATTATTAAACAAAACAGTATTATCATAGATGGCATCATCAACATACTGCGCACTATAGGCAATTATCTCCGCCTCACCCGCATTAAACCCGGCAAGCCTCGCCAATACATAAGTTACTGCATGGTGGAAATCAATTTCCAACAATCTTCCCCCTCTTTTTAAACCATGCTCCTGTAAATATTGTTACAATAGTCATATAACACATGATAAACAGCCATCCTCCGAAGAAAGGATTTTCCCAGAAAGAATACCCTTGATTAGCTTGAATCTGAGCATAGGTTCCAATTTTCCACCACACTCCCCATCTCAGCAAGAACGGCAAAACTGCAAGCATGACACCAGCAGCAGAACCAATTACAACCAGCCTATCCTTTCCTTTGTTATACCAATGATGGGCTAAAATAAATCCCAAATTTCCCAATAGGATTATTGCAATAACAAACAATACATAGAATCCTGCAGCCCAAGGCTGGTTAAAAGTCTTTTCAAGCCAGTCGGTGGTATACATTGCCTCCCATGAAGGCCAGCCAACCAAAAGATATAATCCGGCTGGAACAAAGCCGCATGACATATAGAAATTGAAAGGACCAAGAAGCTTATTAGTAAATTTCTCCGGTGTTTTCTTTAAATAATTTTGTGATAAAAAAGCAAAAATTTGCCCAACAGCAAATGCAGCCGGCAAATCGACTTGAATCATATATATCCCCCTTTAAATTTATTACCTTCATTTATATTATGAGATGAAAAATTAGATTATTCACTTTAATTAGGAATTGTTATTCTGCATTTATTTTCATTATATTCGTGTCTGTATTTATCACCTTAGACTTTACAATAATCTTTACAGGTATACCGGGGAAAATCTCATACCACTTGTCCGCATATTTTTTATGCCAAAGGGTTGGATATTTTTTATATAAAGCATAGCCAAACCCAAAAATATCTGTTTTTAATTCCTTTTGACCCTTTTTTAATGTGTTTTCGATTTGCATACATATACTTCTTGACATTTCTTCTTCAATATTATTAATAACCTCAGGGGTTATATAACTGCTCCCCCCTTCAGTAACATACTTTCTTAATACTGCTTTAGCATCAATTTTTATAACCATATCCAATTTGCCATCAACCAATCTACTTTCAATCTTGCTTTTTGATGCTACAATCCTCAAAATTATTATCTTTTTTGTATTAACTCCCTGAAAATTATTTAATGTGACTGCACTTTTTTTCGTCTTCCCCATTAACCATACAAATCCCTCACTCTCTTTTGCCTCTAAAAAACCTTTAAATACATCTCCCTTAAATACAGCCATACTATCAATAATAAAGTGTCCTTTGGTAAGCTCTAATGGAGTTACAGTTTGGGAACCCTTCTCACTTGTAAATTCATCCTTCTTTTCTTCCAGGTTTTTTACGCTTATTAAAGGCAAAACAGGTTCTAATCCATTTGTAGACATCATTTTCTCAAAATCATTCACAGAAACCGGAAAGGCAAGACCTGTTTCTCCCAAAGTATTTAACATGTTGTGGATATTTATCGTAGATGGAGCTTTGGAGAAAGGGTCAAAAGTCCTAAGTACATCCATTGCAGATTCTTTTGAGACAAACAAGTTGGCTGTTGTGCGAAGCATAGGTGTCCTGGTTAAAACCTCCATTATATCTTTAGTAATATACTGAGCAGAACTCTTTCCAATTATAATTACTTCCATATATCCATAAAATAATCTTTTATCTATGCCCCTTTGAAGTTTTTCCAGTGCATCACTAACTGTAAAATCAGCAGCCGCATGTACTACTGACTTGGGCATTGTTTCCTTCGATTTTTCACTGCTACCTCCACCCACAGCTTCACCGACAACACCCGTTCCAGTTTCAATAGATTGTATTGTCACAGTTATTTCATGAGATTCGGGATTATAATCAATACCCATCCCATAAACCTGTGCCATATTTTCATACTCGACATAATCCCAGCATCCTGATAATAAAACCATTAAGGCAGTAAAAATAATAAAGCAGAGAAACTTTGCTTTATTCATTCAATTATTCCTCTCTTCCTATTGCTGATAGCCAAACCCAACGACCCTAAAATCAGAACAAATATAGAAAACGGCAAAAGAATATAAGTATACAAAAATACAGAAACAAAATAGGCAGTAACATATGAATTCATGATAATTGAGCCAATAAACACCAATATTGCAGCAATGATTAAATGAATCTTGGATTTACTTTTGCCAATAAGCCTTAAACCCGCTTGCTGCATGCTGTATAAAAAAATACATAGTTTAGCAATAGCTTGATTGACATACACTACAAAAATGAAAACCTCCAGACCTCTTATAAAATCACCAATCTGGATAACCTTTGCAACCGCAACACCTGTACCCGAGACTCGTGCAAGCTGTTCAACCCCTATTATCCCAATAAAAATAACCCCGGCAGCAGCATAAATAACTGCCCACAAAATTAATCCCTTAACAATCCATGTTAAGCACTTTTTGGAATCGGGCATTACATTTATAAGGAGCATAAACATCATCAAAACTTCAGATAAATTACCCATTATAAAAATTATTGATTTTAAAAATCCGGATAATGTTATATCAAAAAGAGGTATAAAATTTTCTATTTTAAATTGCTTTACAAATGCCAACGCAAATCCGGCATGAAAATCAATTGTAGCCAGAACAATAATAATTTCGCAAAACATTACAAATATTTTAATTCCCGAATTTACAAACATGTAACACATTATAATTATCAAAAGCATGAGAATCCATGCAGGTGTATATTGAAGAAAATATATTTTCACAGTCTGTGTAAACAGATTCATTAATATAATTATTGAAATCATTGTTATAAAATAATAAATAATAATAATACTTTTGCTGGTAACTTTGCCCAATCCGCTTTCTATTATTTCAAAAATAGTATCTTCCGGTCTATCCTTCCTCAAGCTTAAAAGCCAAAATACAAGTGGAATAATAGGCACTATGCTTAGAAGTCCTATAATCGAAACCGCTCTTCCACCAGATGGAATTATCCACGTAAAATTGTATGTGTATGCGCCTCCTGCAGCTCCAACAATTAATAGTATAATTTGTTCTCTTGATATCTTGAAATTATTACTTTCTTGCATACATTTTATTTCCTCGTATTTTTCTTGGAATTGAATTTTATTCCGCTTTCGCCAATCCGCTTCCGATTCACAGGTGAAAAAATTGTCCAACGTTTCTTCAAGCTTTCAAACTGAGCGCGTATGAAGGTATCCTTCCAACCTTCCAGTTCAAAGGGCACTACTGGATAAAGGTATGGAACTCCGAAAGATTCAAGAGATACTAAATGCCACAGCATTATTACAGATGCAGATATCAATCCAAACATTCCAAAAACACCTGCAAATAAAATAAATAAATAGTTCAAAATTCTTGCGGTATTTACCATTGTAGTAGTTGATATTGCGAAAACTGCAATAGCAGCTATAGCAACAACAATAATAACTGACGGGCTGACAAACCCTGAATTTACTGCTGCCTGTCCTATAACAACTGCGCCGAGTGTTCCAAGAGCATAGCCTACCAATCCTGGCAAACGGACTCCAGCCTCACGGATAATATCTATTGCAATGTTCATTATTAATAATTCTATTATGGTTGGAAAAGGTACTCCTCCCCTTCCTGAAGCAATGTTCATCGCCAGGCTTGGAGGTGTTATTGAGTGATTATATGTAACAAATGACAGGTATAATGGGCTGATTGTTAAAGAAATTATAAAAGCAATATATCTGATAATCCTTAAAAAGCTGCTTGCAACAGGTCCTTCCAGATAATCATCCATAGTCTTGAAATTATCCCATAACGTTAACGGTCCCAAAAGAGCAAAGGGACTGTTACTGCTTACTATAGCAAAACGCCCCTCGGATAGATACCTTGCTGACATATCGGGACGTTCTGTCTGCCGATACTTAGGAAACAACGATAATGGACTTTCTTCAATAATTTCGCCTAACTCAGGTATACCCTCTACCACATCAATATCAATTTTTTTGATGCGCTTACTCACTTCATCAATTATTTTTAGATTTGCAATTCCCTCTATCCATATTAACCTTGTTTTTGTGTGTGACAGTCTCCCCACCGTGAATTCTGCAAATCTCAGGTCAGGAATTGGCAGCCTTTTTATAATCATGCTGCAATTCACTTCAATATCTTCTATAAAAGCTTCCTTGCTTCCAAAAACAGCAATCTCATTTTCAGGTTTTTCTACTGCCCGCTTTTCCAGCTTTGTACTGCCGATTATTAATGCAGTGTCTTTTTTATTCAAAAACAATATTGTATTACCCAAAAGCAGTTTACTAACGATTTCCTCCATTTGATTAGATTCTTTTATTTCTGCATTAAAAATGACTTGCGTCTTAAAAATTTCAAGTGTATCGTCATAATTATTTTGAATACTAATATTGTCTTCCAATAGAGGCCTTATAATATTCTGATTTATAGAAAGCTTATCAGACAAGCTTTCTATATATATAATTCCTACCTGTAGTCTTCCTTTAAGAACATCAAAATTACCAGTTACCAAGCCCATTCCATTTCCGACCAAGTTTCTAATAAAATCCAAATTTTCATCAACATCAGAAAAAATATTTCTTTTAATAAACTGTGATGGTAATTTTGAGCAATCATGGTAAGGTTTTTTCTCTATGTTAATTGATTTCTGCTTATTTATGAAATTTTTTGAAATCTTTTTAAAAATCTTCATTTATTACCTCAAATATAATATAAAAATCCAGTATTATTATTGGCAATACTATGTTTAATTAAACAAAATATACATAACACTTAAACTTAAGAACCCTTATGAAAATTCCTACATTGTAAATAAAGTAATTATGCCTTAAAATTATTTTAGCAGAATCATAATCAAGGGAGAATTTATGAAAAAGCTTATGATGATTTTATTGTTATTCATAATAGCATGTTCGTTATATGGAGTATATAAAGCCCTTCCAAAAGGAATTTCAGCAGAGGGAAAAATGCAAGAGCTTGATAAGATTGAATTTCTTTATGACTTAACATATGAAAAAGAAGGAAAGCTGATACACCAGCAGCAAATCTTTAATAAAGCTTACAATATTATTGACCAGGCTGATAAATTTATTGTAATTGATATGTTTCTTTTTAATGACGACTACAATAAGAAACCCACAGATGACTATCCGGAACTTGCCTTTGACCTTACGCAGAAGCTGATTGATAAGAAAAAAAGCAATCCTGGTATTAAAATATTTTTTATTACTGACAAAATAAATACCGGATATGGTTCATATCCTTCCAAGTATTTGGAAGAATTAAAAAAGAGCAATATTGAGGTTATTATTACTGATTTGGCAGCATTAAGAGATTCCAACCCTATATACTCCGGCATGTGGCGTGGAATATTCCAATGGGTTAATCTCCCGACAGGCGTGTGGCTTGGCAACCCATTCGCTTCACAATCCCCAAATTTCAGGCTTTATTCCTATTTAGACTTACTTAACTTCAAGGCAAATCATAGAAAGGTAATTTGCACTGAAAAAGAGGCTTTGATTAGCTCTGCTAATCCTCATGAGCCAAGCGGCTATCACTCCAATATTGCATTTGCTGTGAAAGGAGAAATAATAAAAGACTTACTTGAGTCCGAAAAGGCAGTTGCAAGCTTTTCCGGTAAAAATATAGAAATTGATGAACCCATTACCATCTCTGATGAAGATAATAAAAGTATTAAAGGGATGGTTATTACAGAAGGAAAGATTAAAAAACATCTGCTTAATGAAATTAAAGATTCTACTTCTGAAGATAATATTCTGATAGGAGTCTTCTACCTTTCAGACAGAGACATTGTACGGGAACTTATATATGCTTCAACAAGACGCAATACTCCAATAAAGATAATCCTTGATAAAAACTTGGATGCCTTTGGAAGGAAGAAAATCGGCATTCCAAATACTGAGGTTGCAAATGAGCTTGTATCCAGGAACAACTCAACAATTCAAATTAAATGGTACAATACCCACGGCGAGCAGTACCACTCAAAGATTGCAGTATTTAATAGGAAATCAGAAACCACTGTTATAGGCGGTTCCGCAAATTTCACCAGAAGAAACCTCGGAGATTATAATCTGGAAACAGATTTGAAGATAACTGCACCAAATGACTCAAAATTTACGAAAGATATTTTAAGTTATTTTGATACTATATGGAATAATAAAAACGGCAGCTATACCCTTAATTACGAAGACTACAAAACGTCTTCAGCTTTAAAGACTATTATTTATAGAATACAAGAAGGAGCAGGTCTTTCAAGCTTTTAACAGCTGATAACAACTTATTACCTCAAACTATCTTTCTAACCTTTCCGACAACATAGATAAATAATGGCACTCCAAATTCAAGTACACACGAAACCGGAGTCATAACTGTTATCCAGAGATTATCCAGCTCAAATCTATTAGAACTTATAATTATACTTAAAAAGAATTCTATAACTAAAAACACACTAATAAAAGGCTTGATATCTGCCAAGCAAAAAACAGACTTTATCATTGACAGTATTATATATACAAGTACTGCAATCAATATAAAATCAGCCATAATCCACAAGGTGATTCCCAATGGTTCTACACCCGCAAATGCACTAAATATTGATATTAATTTTATACTTGTACTTCCGGGTTCTAATAATCTTACGACAAGAGAAGGTGAATACAGCGCCAACATAGCCCCACTATACGACATCGAAAGCATTAATAAAAATGCAGAAAATATTATACCTTGCTTAATCATTTTTTCTTTGTTGTTAATCTGCTCACTTATAAAAAACATAAAAAAAATGTATCCAAAAAAACTGGTACTAAAAATGCTTCCTTTTATTATAGGAATTATATCCATGGTACTTATAGGAGTAATAAATTTTACGTTCATATTAGGCATTGCGAGAAAAAACGTTCCAAAAAAAACCGCCAAAACAACAATTATTATAATTTCATTCATTCTTGCTATAGTTACTATCCCTGAACGCAAAATTATTGCTGCTGAAGTAAGCATTATTAAAATCAGGAAATTCATATTTATATAGGGATTAACTGCAGAAGTCAACCTTTCGGCATAATATCGTATATGCAGTGATAGAAATAAAACTAAAAACAAGCTATAAAATAAAACTAAAATTTTCCCCGGTATTTTGCCTATTACAGAATAAACTATTTCCATAAATGACGAATCACTATGTTTCTTGTATATATCATTAAGAATAAAAATAAAAGCAATAAAAACAGCGAAAGAAACCAGTGGGGAAAGCCATGATGCCTGCTTTGCTATTGAAACAGTATTATATCCCAGTGTTTCTACATTTCGTGAAAGTATAATGGTTAAGGTTAGTAGAAGCATTTGCTGTAATGACATTTTTTTTGTATTTTTAATCACAATTTATTAACCCCTTTGTTTATAACTAACTTCTAGCCACCAATTCCAAATACTCTGATAACCATTTCTGAAATACTATAGCCAAATGAATATATCAGTTGATAGCATCCTAGTAAAAAAGCTATTACACTCATTATACAGACTGTTATTATTTCTTTCTTTTTCATTATATCCGGATTTCTTTTAATTTCTAAAATGCATATCAGTATCAATACTATTGCAAGAAAAGATAGTTTAAATATTATCATTTCTTTTTAATATCCTTACTAAAAAATTATTTCACAATATACACAGAGTTTATCTTGGATTTTATTTGTATATCAAACTTTATTTTAGGAAAAATTTTATACCAGTTATCTTTTATTCTTTCCCAATAATGGGGGTTTTTATGATATATGAGGTCTGATATTCCAAATATATCTGCATTATTTTCTTTGGCAAAATATATAGGCTTTAAAACTTGCTTTGTTATTACTTCTTTTTGTTGATTATTTAAATATTCTAACGATTTTTTATCATAGATATTTTTTCTATACTTATGTTCCAATACATTAGAAGAAGCCTCTACGTTTATTTCTATCGTAATTGCTCCATCATTTATCTTGGGAATTAATTTTGTTGAACCATAAGTAACTTCAAGAACTACTTCTTCGCCATCCGAATCCTTCACAGACAATATCCCATTTTTAAAACTATTTGTTATCCAATTGAAGCCAATTGCATCTGCCTTATCCAAATACCCTATTACTCTCCCGTTTTTAGCAAAGGCATATCCTTCAATTTCTACTTTCCCCACAGCTTTTGTTCCGGATGGACCTATTTCTGTTTTCAACCGTATACATGGTAAAAATGGGCATATATATTCATTATCCAATCCTTGAACCAATTCTACGATTCTCAGTTTTTTAGTCAAAGATAAATTTTTACCCGCCTCAAATAAATGGTCCAGCGTTTCTGTTAAAAAAGTTTCAGATGTCTTTGTTTTTGTAATAAATTCTTCAGCAGTTAATCCTCTGACTATAAGCACTTGTGCATCAAGCCTGCTTTCTATTTTTCTTATAAATGGTTCGGTATATCTTGATATATCCTGCTTAGCCGCCTCATCCCCAATAAGAATATACTGATTTTGACCCCAATAAAGTATTTTATCAGAGTAAGTTGACATGTCTGACCTTGCTTGTGCGATTGCTTTTGCTTCAGATGTGATAACTATAGCATTTTCTTTTGGAGTAACTCCGGTCTGACTTTCTTCCCTTTGTTTTACTGCTTTAAAAATCGCAGTAAGTTTAATATTATTTTCAGCCCCATTGTCAATACCTACAGCTTTTATAAATTTAATATCCGATATTTCGTTATTGTTTCCAGTTAGTTGAACGCATCCTGATAAGCTTATTAACATTAAAAAAATTACCAAAAAAACTATTATTCTTTTCATATTCCTATTCCTGCCTAGTTTTATTCTTTGGTGAAAAAATTGATGGTCGGTTTTTAAGGAATTTTAAAGGAATCCTTATTAATGAATCTCCCATATCTTTTGCATCATTTCCTACATATGGAGAAAGATATGGTACATCAAATATTTCAATTTTACAAAGGCTGTATAACAAAAAAAGTAAACTAAAGCTAAATCCAACCAGTCCTAAAAGACTACTTGCAATAGTTATGATAATTCTCCATACTCTAAACGCATTATTTATATCCTGAACAGGCATAGCAAAACCTGCTATACCCACAACAGCAACAAGTACAATTACGATAGGAGATGCAAGCTTTGCATTAACAACAGCCTGACCAATAATAACAGCACCGACAATTGATATGGACTGCCCTATTGTTTTTGGGAGCCTTATGCTTGCTTCATATAAAGCTTCAAAAGTAATCAGCATAAATAATACCTGAATAAATGTTGGAAACGGCACAGCTTCAGTAGCTGCTTCTATAGAATACGCCAATTCTGAAGGAATCATCTCCTGATGAAAGGTTGTAACCGTAACAAAGAACCCAAGAATTGTCAAAGATAATATCATTAATACATATCTTAGAAGTCTCGTTAAAGATGCTATTATATAATTTTGTGAATAATCATCAGGAACTTGAAAAAATTGGTTTAATGTTCCTGGAACAATAAAAGCAATAGGTATCCCATCAACTATAAGCCCTGCCTTACCTTCAAGAATATCCGCACAAAACTTATCAGGACGTTCGGTCGACATGACCTGTGGAAAGATTGAAAAAGTATTATCTATAATATTTCCCTCAACAAACCCCGGTGAAATTGCATTATCAACATTAATTCTGCTAAGCCTCTCCTTAAGCTTTTGTATAATTGTTTCTCTTGTCAATCCTTTTATATAAACTATTGCAACTGAAGTTAAGCTTTGCTTCCCTACTATGGTTTCTTCAAAAATAAGATTCCTTGTTTTTATTTTTCTTCTTAATGTAGCAATATTTACTGATAATGTTTCAACAAAGGAATCCATTGAACCTTTAACAACATTTTCTGTTATAGGCTGCGAAATAGCCCTTTTCTCAAATTTAATAGTATTAAAGGTAATACTTTTATTTTCATTATCAAAAACCAGTGCAGTTTTACCCTTTATGACTTCCTGAATAACTTCATTTATATCTGTTAATATTTTCCTTCCGGATGCAGGCAGTCCTCCTAATTCCAAAAACTTTATCACATCTTTGGTGCTCTTTATTTCCATGGCTCTTGTTTCATATAAAAGGGGCTTTAAAATATCATCATTTATGATTTTATTATCAGCAAGTCCTTCAGCATAGATAATATTAACCTTAATATTTTTATTCTGGTTTATATATACCTCTTCAAAATTAAAGTCAACACTTTCTCCAATTATCAATTTTAAATTTTGAGATGTTAATTCTTTTTTTTCATTATCTGTTTCATTTTCAGAAACATTATTTGAATTTTTTTTATTTTTAAACATTTTAAAACTTCACCCTTAATGTTTATTTTTGTAAAAATCTAAAATTTTATTCATTTATATAATTTTTGTATAAAATCAATTATTTTAAATCAGCATAAATACAAGCTTTTTTGAAAACAATATTACCATAATTTATAAAAGCAAAGTGAGTGAAAATTGTATTCGTGAAGCATTTTAAAAAAAGCATTAAAAACAAAAGTAATATCATTAATAATACTTCATCAACACACATGAGTAAAAAGCTGAATGAAAATGTTGATTGGATTAAAAGAGAATTAGGCAATTCCAGCGACATTTCTATTAATATTGGTACCGTAGGAAATAATCAGGATCTGCATTATGCAAGTATATATATCCATAATCTCGTAGATTCTAGCAGAATTAATACCCTGTCTATGGAAATATCAGGCATATTACTATCTAAAAGTATGATCTCTCATGATTATTTTGATATAGTAAAAAATACTCTTTCAAGTTTTAGAAAAGCTCAGGAAGGCTCTGATTATAATACTCTTATTGATAATCTATTATCTGGCGGCACAGTATTTTTATTAGATGGCAATGATAAATTCTTCTCAATATACTCAGGCGCCACTGAGGGTAGAACTGTTGGAGAGCCCTCCTCACAAACAGTTATTAAAGGACCTAAGGAAGGTTTTGTTGAAAGAATAGATATAAATATCGCATTAATCAGAAAAAGAATAAAGAATAAGGATTTAAGAGTTGAGCAGCTAGTCCTTGGTACTGTATCACACACCCAAATAGCTCTAATGTACATTGATAAAATTGCAGAAAAAGAAATTGTAGATGAAATTAAAAACCGCCTCTACAAAATAAAAATTGATAATTTAGCAGAAAGCAATTACATTGAAGAATTAATAAAGGACGATAGATATACCTTTTTTCCAACATTCTTTAATTCCGAAAGACCTGATGCAATTGCCGCAGGATTAATTGAAGGAAGAATTGCAATTTTAGTAGACGGAACACCTTTTGTCATAACTGCCCCTACTGTTATGGCAGAATTTTTTCAAGCAAGTGAAGACTATTATAACAATTTTACTGTATCATCCTTCATCCGCTTAATTAGACTTATTTGCTTCTTTCTTGCACTTTTAGTTCCGGCTTTATACATTGCATTAATAACCTTTAACCAGGAGGTAATCCCTACCTCTTTATTAATCAGCATAGCTGCCCAGCGCGAGGGGCTTCCTTTTCCTGCTTTTATAGAAGCATTACTTATGGAATTGACCTTTGAAGTACTCAGAGAAGCAGGGGTAAGAATGCCCCGGGTTATTGGGCCTACTGTATCCATAGTTGGCGGTTTGGTTCTCGGACAAGCTGCAGTAGAGGCAGGAATAGTATCTGCTGTAATGGTAGTTCTTGTTTCAATCACCGCTATAGCAAGCCTGGCCATTTCCAACTATGCTATGTCGAATGCAGTAAGGCTGTTAAGGTTTTTTCTGATGATTCTTGCCACTGTGTTGGGATTATATGGCGTGTTCATGGGTATGATCCTTATCTTGCTTCATTTATGTAAGCTAAAATCAATTGGTGTTCCATATCTTACACCTTTTGCACCTAAAATAAAGGGAGGCTATAAAGATACCCTTATCCGTTCTCCCTTATGGAGTAATAAGCTTAGACCTGCAGGAATAAGTGCTGTGAATAGTTCACGTGTAGATGAAAATAACCCGGTTAATCCCAATCAAAAAGAAGAACCGGAATTCAGGTGATATATATGAAAACAGGAAGAATACTATCAATAATAATATTATTATCCAGCATGCTTTTAAGCGGATGCTGGGATAGCAGGGAAATTAATAATATTGCAGTGTCTATTTGCATGGGTATAGATAAATCGCCTGACGGCTATGTATTTTCGCAGCAAATACTTAATTCCAAGGCAATATCCGCAAAAAGAAATACATTTGAATCCCCAGTAGTAATATACTCAGAAGAAGGGAAGGATATATTCGAGTTAAGCCGAAAAATTACTACTCATTGCCCTAGAAGAATATTTTACTCACACGTTAGAATGGTTGTTATTGGCGAAGAGCTTGCAAAGGACGGGATACAAGGTATTGTTGATACACTGCTGCGTGTTCATGAATTCAGAACTGATTTTTATTTTATTGTGGCAAAAGGCACTACTGCCAAAAATGTTTTAAGCGTTTTGACACCACTTGAAATAGTACCTGGGATTGAGATGTTTGATTCCCTAAGAACCGCAGAAAAATCTTGGGCCCCAGTCAAATCCATGAGAATTATTGAACTGGCCAATTCCATAATTTCTGAAGGCAGAAATCCTGTATTGACCGGACTTGAAATCACAAGCAATAATAATAACCCCTCAAATTCTATTGATACATTAAAGCAAAGCAGCCAAACTGATAGATTAAAGTTTACTTCTCTGGCTGCATTAAAAAAAGATAAGCTGGTAGGGTGGCTGGATGAAAATGAGAGCAAGGGATACAATTATATCCTTGGAAATGTAAAAGGCACAGCCGGACATATAAAAATTGCCGGACAAGATAAAGTAACTTTTGAAGTTACCAGAGAAAAATCCAAGATTAATGCTTATCTCCTAAATGGTAAGCCAGCTATAAATGTTGATATTTTTATGGAAACTGAGATTGGCGGTGTAGAAGGCCAAATAGATGTTTCAAATCAGGAAAATATTGAGAAAATGATTAAAATAGTAGAATCCAGGATAACCAGCTTCTGTAATTCAGCATTAGACAGAACAAAGAATGAACTGAAAACAGATATTTTTGGCTTTGGTGAAGTAATCCATAGGAGTTATCCGAAGCAATGGGAAAAAATCAAAGATAACTGGAATAATGAATTTATTAATCTTCCGATAAAGGTTACTGTTCATACAAAAATAAATAGATTGGGACAAATCACCAAACCGGTTTTCCCAGAAGGAAGTGATTGATGTGAAAGCTGCAAGTATTTTATTAACTTTAGTATTCAGCTCTGTTTTATGTTTAATAGAAATACCTAAAATGCTTAAAGGAAGGCTGTATAAAGAATTATGGACCTTTTCGATAATACTTGCCTTAGGTGTTACTTTGGCAATATTAAAAAGCCTTGATGTGGACATACCAAACCCTTCAGATTGGGTAACATGGGTATATTCACCCGTTTCAGATTTTTTAAAACAGGTTATGGATTAACAGGATTCTTTGATTCAGTCAGAGCAGTTCTGTCTGAACATTAGAAGCCGTTATCCAGGAACTTAGCCGCTCTTATTAAAACATTTAGAGCGGGTTAGTTATCGGAATAAAATCGAAAGGCTGAGTCATAATGAATAAAATAGAAATATCAGACCGTCAATTAATGATTTATACTTCCGGGGTTATCTTTGGTACTGCACCGCTTTTTCTTTCTTCCGCTATTGCAGAGTATGCAAAACAAGACTCATGGATTTCTATAATAATTGCAACTATTATGGGACTATTGGTTGTCTGGATAAATACCTATTTAGGTGGGCTATATCCTAACAAAACTTTTATAGAAATCATTCAGCTGCTTCTCGGGAAATGGATTGGAGGTTTTGTATCCATTAACTTTATTTTGATGTCTTTTATTATATGCCCTCAGATTATATGGTATGTAGGAGACTTCTTTGCAACACAATATTTAACCCTAACGCCTCTTTATGTAATAAATATATTATTTACAATTGTTATATCCATTGCACTGCTTTATGGTATAGAAACAATGTTTAGGACTACTGAAATATTTTTTGCTTTTGCCTTTCCCTTACTTATGATATCTATGTTTCTTCTACTCCCTAATGCAAATGTAGATAATCTGTTTCCTATCATGGAAAATGGAATATCTCCAGCACTCAAAGGCAGCGTACCATTCATAAGCTTGGCTGTCTTCCTTTTAATATTTTTAAATATGATTTATCCCGTAAATTTCAGCAATATTAATAAAGCAAAGAAAGCAACGTTTAAAGGTTTTCTATTAGGAATGTTTTCATCATCTGTAATAATAGTTATGTGTATTTTAGTTTTGGGAAGTAATATTACTGCAATTTCACGATTTCCAATTTTCCTTGCTACAAAAGAAATCGATGTAGGTATAATATTTACAAGACTTGAAACTATAATAACCTTTATTTGGCTAACAACAAGTTTCATTAGTGTATTTACAGTATTATACGGAGGCATTACCGGATTGTCACAGCTGTTAAAGCTTAAGGATTATAGAAAAATCGTTCTGCCGATTGGATTGTTAATAGGTGTTTTATCCGGTTTCATATACAAAGATGTTCCCTATCAGATTAATTGGGATACTTTTGTTTGGACACCTTACGGGTTTACTTTTGGAGTGGCTTTGCCTGTAGTGCTTTTGATAATCTCCTGCATAAGAAAATGGCTTACCCCAAACCAAGCATCTAAAAAACCTTAATTTTGAAAAAACACTTTCAAGTAAATTATAACTTGAAAGTGTTTTTTGATTACTTCATTATTTTACAGATATTATTTGTAAATTCTACCGGGTCACTTATGGTCAATCCTTCAATAAGAAGTGCTTGATTATACAGCAAATCCGTATAAAGGTTCAGCTTTTCCTTATCCTTTTCATAAGCCTCTTTCAATGATTTAAATACGTCATGATTTGGGTTTATCTCTAAAATCTTATCTGCTTTAATATTGGGGTTGTTAGGCATAGCATTTAATATCTTTTCCATCTCAATTGTAAGCTCACCCTCGTTTGATAAACATACAGGATGGTTCTTTAGTCTCTTTGATGCCCTTACATCATTAACCTTGCCTGATAAAATATTTTTCATATGCTCAAATAGCTCTTTATTGTCTTTATCCTCAGTACCAGATGCCTTTTCATTTTCTTCCGGCTCAATTCCCAAATCACCATTTGAAACAGATCTGAATTCCTTATCTTTATATGTCATTATCATTTTTACAGCAAATTCATCAACATCATCAGTAAAATACAGAATTTCATATCCCTTATCTGCTACAAGCTCTGTTTGCGGCAGCTTTTCAATTCTTTCATTTGATTCTCCTGAAGCATAATAAATATATTTTTGCTCTTCTGGCATTCTGGAGATATATTCGTCCAAGGTAACCATTTTCTTCTCTTTTGAAGAATAAAACATTAATAAGTCCTGCAAAAGTTCTTTATTGCTCCCATAACCGCTGTAAATTCCATACTTTAATTGTCTTCCGAATGATTCAAAGAATTGTTCATACTTCTCTCTTTCATTCTTTAACATGTTGTCTAACTCATTTTTTATTTTTGTACCGATATTTTTTGCAATAAGCTTAAGCTGTCTATCATGCTGCAAAAGCTCTCTGGATATATTAAGAGATAAATCTTCGGAATCCACCATTCCTTTTACAAAGCTAAAATAGTCAGGCAGTAAATCCGGGCACTTATTCATAATCAGAACACCATTTGAATACAGCTCCAAGCCCTTTTCATACTCTTTTGTATAAAAGTCAAATGGCATTTTTTCAGGAATAAATAATATTGCATTATAGCTTACAGCTCCATCAGCACTGATGTGAATGTGTTTTACAGGTTTGTCAAAACCATAGTGCTTTTCAGCATAAAAGTTTTCGTAATCCTCATGATTAAGCTCATTTTTATTCTTTTTCCAGATTGGAACCATACTGTTTATAATTTCTTCCTCAGTATAATCCTCATATTCACTTTCACTGCCTTCTTTTAATTTTGATTTGGTCATATCCATTTTTATTGGATATCTAATATAATCAGAGTATTTTTTAACAATGGATTTTAGTCTGTACTCCTCTAAATATTCATCATACTTTTCATCCTCTGTATTCTCTTTTATTTTGAGAATTATATCAGTACCAACAGAAACCTTCTCATATGGCTCAATAGTATAACCCTCTGCACCGTTAGATTCCCATTTATAAGCCTGGTCACTTCCAAAAGCCTTACTTATAACAGTAACAGTATCAGAAACCATAAATGCAGAATAAAATCCTACACCAAACTGACCGATAATATCATACCCATCTTTTAATTCATTTTCCTTTTTAAAAGATAAGGACCCGCTTTTTGCTATAATTCCTAAATTATCATCAAGCTCCTCTTTAGTCATTCCAATACCTGTATCAGAAATCTTCAATATTCTGTTTTCCTTATCTGCAGCTATTCTGATATAGTAACTTTCTTTATTAAAGCTAATAGCTTCATCACTCAACGCTTTGTAGTAAATTTTATCAATCGCATCGCTGGCATTAGAGATAAGCTCTCTTAAAAAAATCTCCTTATGAGTATAAATTGAGTTAATCATCATATCCAGCAGTCTTTTAGATTCCGCCTTAAATTGTTTTTTAGCCAAAAAAATCTCCCCTTTCATAAATAAAAACTACGTAATACGTAGTAAAGTTTTTGATTTGTTAGCACTCTCACTTATTGAGTGCTAACCTTTATTTTTTTATATCATATTTAAAATCTTATGTCAATATTTGTGTAATCAATATACAGGGCAAACGCATGAATTTTATTCTTCGACGCTAAACCTGTATAATTTTGTTTATTTTTTAATTTTTTTTACATTTTTGTAAAAAGCTATTGCTTTTTCTTTCTATTTATTGTAAATTATTCTTTGTTGATACATATTTATATTATTTTGTAATTGCAACCATTTTATGGTAGTATATGCAGTTAAGTCGTAAAAAAAGAGAAAAGGGGGGAAAAAGAAGTATTGCTCCCGGTCGTTAACAAAAAAAGATTATGATATTGGAGGTTGTGTGATGAAAATGATGGCAAATAAAAAAATGTCCCTACTGCTTATTTTTGTACTTTTACTAACCCTAGCCATTCCCGCAGTTGCTTTGGCAGGGTCACGGCACATCGATTTTTCGATAGGCTCTGGCGATAATTACCTTGAACGTTCCAGTTCCTTCACCGTGAATGCAAGCCACATGCACTTGGATGTATCCGCCTGGATTTCCGAAGGAGACCCTGATTTATCCGATGGACACGTTCGCGTACGAGTTTACCATGACGGCTGGTATGATTCACTTGTCAGTGAGGAAGACTGCTACTTTAGTACAACCAATCAATGGAGTGTGAGTACCACATCCGGCGATGACTACTACTTAGTATTTGATAAGAGAACCGATGGAACTACCGCCGACGGGTACGCAAATATCAGCTGGTAACTACCAAAAGGTGGTGGACAAATGTCCACCACCTAATTAATTTACTCACTAAGTAATTTCTTTATCTTCTCACTTTTTTTCATTTTTTTAATTTCCCGCTCTCTCTTCATAGCTTCGCTCTTAGTTTCATATTCCTCAAAATATAGAAGCTCTACAGGAAGCCTGGCTCTGGTATATTTAGCACCCTTGCCCTCATTATGAACCTTCAACCTTTTTTCCAGATTGTTAGTGTATCCTGTATAAAGAGTTTCATCCTTACATTTTAGTATATAAACATAATTCATTTTTTCTTTCTGCATTCCCTATTATTTTTTAAATTTAAGAAAGAGGATAATTATGACCACCCTCTCAGCGGGTGGTCATAATTATATTCCCTATATATTATATCTCACATTATGCTGCATAACAATAATTTTCCACTTTTGGTCCATTATCAAAGCCAGGTCTAAATTAAATCAGACTTCTTTAACAACCTTTTCACAATACTTGCCACTTCTGCTCTAGTAATGCAGCTTTTTGGTGCAATTGTATCAGCGCTTCTTCCTGATACAATTCCTTTATCAACGCATGCAGCTATACTATTTTTTGCATAATCCGCACTCTTACCTGCATCAGAATAGTTTGCAAGAAGCTTTGATATATCTTCATCTTTCAGCTCCGATTTCAGCTTCGTAACCTTCATGGCCCTTGCTATTATTATCATTGCCTGCTCTCTAGTGATTTTGTCGTTTGGTTTAAAGCTTCCATCAGCACAGCCTGCAATTAATCCATACTGATTTGCAGTCTTCACATAATCGCAGTACCACGTTGAAGCTTCTACATCCTTGAATGGATTACTTCCCATTCCCGGCTTTAAGCCTAATGCTCTTACTACTATTGCTGCGTACTCTGCACGGGTTATATCTCTATCAGGTTCATACTTGTCATTTCCCGTTCCTCTAACTATAAGCCTTGAACCCATATCATTCACATCATCTTTTGCCCAGTGATTTGAAACATCCTTAAACTTTACAGGATTCCAGATTACTGAGTATGTGCTGTTTGTAAGGCTGTTTATTTTTGCATAATACTTCCCGCCAGTAACTACTATCTGTGTAGGTACATGACTGAATGTTCCATCAGCATTAAGTACAATCCCAGTGGTAATCTTGCTTGGGTCAACCCCATCAGGAATTGCAACCATTCTTTCAACATAGCCGTTGAATCTGGATACCTCTACGGTTTTACCTTGATTTGTGCAGGTTATTTCAAACTCAACAGGCTTTACTACCACCTGATAATTATTCTTATTCGCCGTATCTTGGACTATTTTTGCTGTATCAGCAGATGGTTCTGCAACCTTTACATCCACCTTTATATCCTTTAGTTCAACCTGTTTTCCTATTTGCGAAGATACATCATCTATGTTTATTTCAGAAGCAGGAAGTGTATATGTTACATTTTCAGTCTTAATTTCTAACACTGCTTCTTTTGTTTCCATATTCTTAATCATCTGTCCATTCAGTTGTCCTACTACTACATCAGATTTAGTATTAACAGGAATAGTAACTACTGCTTTGTTACCTTCACTCTCAAGCTTTTGCTCAAGTTTTCCCTGGTCAACCGCAATTGTAGTGGTAGTCTGTCCATTGTTTGTGGTTGTTGAAGCTGTTCCTGCATTCTGTATATTACCATTTACAAGGATATTTATACCTGTGCCTGAAGTCGTTGTACTAGGTGGCGTTGTTGGATTTGAGCCTCCACCTGACGAATGTGGAGTTCCGCTCACTTCATTAGAATATCCGCTTACTCCTTGAGCACTATTTGATTTCACAACAAAGAAGTATGTTACTCCGTTTGTAAGTCCTTCTGCGCTGTAGCTGTACACATTTGCAGCTACGGTTTCCAATGGATCTCCATACGAACCCGAGGTTGTGCTCATGTATACTTTATATCCTTCTGCTCCTTCCACTGCATTCCAGCTTACTGTAACCTTCCCGCTTGATGCTGAAGCCACCACTCCGGTCGGAGCTGCCGGTGCTTCTACAGCCGTTAGATGAACCTCATAATACATCTCATATTCTTCATTCTCTGACAATACGTATACCCAATCTCCTTCTTGAACAGCACCCTCTCTTATTGACCAATTACCATTATAACCATATACACCAATTGTTGCTCCATCTGCAGGTGTCAGATTATTTACAAAATCATCAACATCTGTTCCTGCTGGTACATTTGATATTGTTTCTTCTTCATCGTTTACTGTATATATATCCGAAGTAACATATGCTTCACTCGAAAGCACTTCAGCATCTTGAACCTTTAAATAAATAGTTGTTGCTCCCTCAGTTGTTATTGTACTTAAGGCAGCGCTGTTTGTTCCGCCTTTAGTAACATTTCTGACCGAATCACTTGTCCAAGCTGCAAATTCTTTACCATTATCGAAGTTTATCGCAGATACAACTGCATTTCCATAGTTCCCACTGCTGATTTTTTTAATGTTATCAACAGCAGCCCCGCCAATAGCTATATCAGCATTATTATGTGAATATATAGTCTTTCCAAATACATTCATTGCCGAACTATCACTTACATCACAATTTGCAAGCTTAAGCGTATTATCTACTGCTGATTCAATTTGTGCAGTTCCTGAAATATTTGCTGTACTATAATTTGTTGCAAAATAAATTGCTGCTGAATCATACCCTGTTCCCGATTGGCTGACGGTTCCGCCGCTTATGTTAAATTCACTCGGATTTGCTTCACTGCATGAAGTCATGTAAATACCGTAATTAGTAACAGCTGTATTATTCGTTGCGCTGATAGTACCACCTGTCATATTCAATGTAAGGTTCCCTGCTGCTTTTAAACCATATGCATTTGAACCGGTTGCCGCAATAGTTCCGCCGCTCATATTTAAAACAGCACCATTTCCCCATGCACCATATATTCCTGCAATTGGGCTTGTGATTGCTGCAGTATCTAATACGTTTACTGTACTTGAGCCGCCTATATAAATTGCAGCTGAACCGTTAGTAGTTGATGCAGCGGATATTGTACCTCCGCTTGCATTAAGAATACCACCGTTAGTATTTATCATTACACCATTCGCATATCCTGTTGTGCTTGTTGCCCTTACTATGCCACCATTTATATTCCCTGTTCCGTAATATATTCTGACGGCCGCTCCACTGCCTGTCGCTTCAACAATACCATTATTAATTGTTATAACTTCACCGCCGGGCATACCATTGTATATACCACTCATTACACCTGTTATTGTGCCGCCATTCGCCGTAACCGTACCTGCGCCTAACTGATGAATCGCCGCTGAATAGTTCCCTGATAAATGTCTGTATGAATCCGTCGATATTGTTCCACCATTAACAGTCACCGTACCGGAGTTTGATATTGCGTTTGCATATGAACCTGTATTTATAGGATTCAACTCTGTTGTATGGGCATCTATTGAACCACCATTTACTACAAGCGTTCCTGTGGAAGCAACTGTTACAGCATTACCTCTGGTACTGCCTCCTATATTCCCTGTAATGGCTGTACCATCATCAACATTCAAGGTACCCTTAACATATATTGTGGTATATGTATTAGTATAATCCGGATATACTGCTTCAGCATAAGCTGCATTTCTTACATCCAAATCCTTGAATGTTGCTGTCACTCCTGTTGGAATTATCAATCCGTTCGGATTATCACTAAACCCGGAAAGTTCAACACTTCCTTTATAAGTTGCTGTTTTATTTAAAGCATTTGTCGTTGTATCACCGGATGATGTTGTGGTAACCACAAGCGGCGTTTCAGTACTTCCAAACTGGATAATAATTCCGTCGGAAGCTTTATCTGCGCAAGCATCTACTGCTGCTTTTAAGGTTGCATAATCTCCGGCTCCATCAACATCATAGTTTGTACCATCAAAAGTGATATAGTTGTCTACCGACCCTACTTCTATCCATTTAGCATATAAAGTATGGTTGGAACCACTTGTTACAGTTGATGCACCGGTTATATGATTTTC
>JBLMYQ010000034.1:0-128122 GCA_050258375.1 Deltaproteobacteria bacterium
GTAAATATAAGTCCCTGACTAAATGTATTTACTGCAAAAACAATTATTATGAAGGAAATAAGTAAAGTACTAAGCTTTTTCAAGGTAATCTTCTTTCTTCCTAATATAATCAGAAGCACAAGACCAATCGCATTACCCACCCAGGCGCTTCGGGTATGGTTTAATATCAACACGGTAAAGAAAGTACAGCTAAGCAAAAAAAATAACAAATTTGTTTTTTTCTTATTTGAATAAAAATAGCCGGCAGCGGCTGGCAGAAAAATCAAGGTGAAATAGCTGGATAGATAATTTCTGTGTGTAAAAGAGCCGCCATCGTTTATAGAACACTGCAGGTCTCCGGATATTACTGCCTTTAAGCCAGCATCAATAAATAGGATAAGTGCTGTTATCCATGTATATTTGACAGCCTTTGTATTCCTGATGTTCTTTGGGATAAAATATTTGAATACTATAAATAATAAGCTGTAAACAAGCATTTCATAAAAGGTTGAGCGAAGAGCCGCATCATATTTAAAAATCGAATCAATGATTATAATTCCTGCCGTAATCCAGGTAGAATATATGATAATATTAAATCTGGCATTATTATTAACAATAAATCTTGATGCAATAAAAATCAGTCCGTAGCAGAGAAGTGTGATGGTTCCTTCATGAAAGAGCCTTTCGCCCCATATTGCCTCATCAGAATACTTTGAGAGGAATGTTGAAATAATTACTGCAATCATGTAAGCAATAACAGGCATTATAGAATATATTTGCTCTGCCGTAATCTTTTCCTTTGAAATAACTATTTTGAAAATTCCAAGCAGCACAAGAATTGATACGCAAACGTATAAGGCAGCTGCTTTCCAATAAAAAATATCAAAATATTGATAAGGCTTGAATATGTATGCAGGCAAAGCAATGGCTAATATCAGAAAGACCATAAGGAGATTGTTGAGCATGTCCTTTTTATCAGAATATGTTGAAATTTTAAGCATTAATTATGTGGTCCTCCATATCTGGCTCTACGTATTTTTATACAATTAATTATAGCATTTCGTTTGGGTTATGAAAAGCATGAAAAACCTCTAATTTTGGAAATTAGAGGTTTTTTAGCGGTTACTTTATCTCTCTTTGTGATAAAAGCCTTACATATTGGCTTGTAGAGCCTCCGCCTCCGCCGCCACCTGCCGCTGCATCAAAAGTCGTAGCGGGAACACTACCTGGCGAAAAGAATTTTCTGACAGCTTCTATAGTGAAACCTGTACTTTTGATATTCCAGTTTGTATTTAGGTTGTTTAATATATTGGTTAAAGTAGTAGAACTAATATCATTTAATATTATAGGTTTAGTAGATGTATTTTGCAGGTTAATATTACCATTAGATATTATAGCTCCATTGAATTTAAAATTTGGCCAAGTAATGGTATAAGTTGGGTTATTTAAAGCAGTAGTTCCCCCCCATGTACCTGCTATAGTAATTTTTTTTGTAGCTCCGTCATAAGCATTAATCGTTTTATTTGCACCTGAATTAAGCTTAATTGTACATCCGACGTAATATCCAGTTGTAGGAACTTCGGTTGAAGGAAGTGTTACATAACTTACATTAGTTGCCACAGTCCCGCTAATAGAACCAGTTTTATTAGGAATATTAGCAGATATATTAATATCTCCTTTAGAATAGATTATCCCAGAATAATTGTAAATATCCGTCGCTTTAATATTACCACTCAGACCTGTCGCATTAGTGCCTATATTAATAGTCTTACTTGAATCATTATTTATGTAAATAAAATACTTTCTTGCCAAAGCTGTATCACTACCATAGATTACATTATCTGTTGGTAATTCGCTTAATACATTTAGAGCATCAGTATATTCAGTTTCTCTAGTTGTTCCTGAAAATTTATCAGTAGCAGCATCATCATATGCTTTTAAAAAAGAAACATCTAAAAGTGCAGCATCTTTATTACCAGCAGAATCTGGACTTACAACACTACCACCATTAACAGTAATATTCGTTGGCTGCTGATCAGAATTCAAATTATAATAAGTACCATTTACCGTTGTTGTTGTGTCTGATGTAGATTCAGCTACACCAAATGTTGAAAGATACTCATCACCATTACCTACCCCAATTGTAAGTGTCCCATTTGTAGTATTATTTTGAAAATTATCACATAAAACATATTTATTTATTGAAATAAGAGCATTTGCACACGTGTTTAAGATATCCCCTCTTGTTACTATTCTTCCAATGCCATTATTACCATTTATTGTAACATTCCCCCCATTAAAACTCACACCTCCATCTGCAGCTCCAAAAGCATAAACACCTCCATTAATAGTAGTAGCCGTAGTGTTATTAAAATTTATTTTGCCAGCCGCCGCAAATACATTACTGAATAGGGGATAGCTATAAGTAGTGCCAGTTGAATCGCCATTAGGTCCAGCACCACCAACTGGAGCCGGACCTCCACCTCCAGAAGGAAGTATACTGGAATTGGAGTAAGCTTCAAATTTATATTCTACTTTCTTGGTTATATTATATGTAGGATTTGTTGCAGTTACCTTATATGTTATATAACTAGGCTGTTTCATTATGCTGTCATAGACTGGATAACTACCATCTGTATAAGGACCAGCAGTAGGATTCAATACTTCTTCCAACCATGCTATAGCATCATTATTTATTGTTCCTCCCGGAACGAGATATGATTCTTGGGCTCCTTCACTTACTTTAAAACGCTCTGTATTTTTATATGTTACGGGATTTATTTTATCAGGCAAGGATGATGTTATTGCACCATACACAGAATTATTACAGAAAATATTTGTGGTGCCTGTACCTTCGTTTGCTAGCATCTTTAAATAAATATCTTCTAACGCTTGTCTGATTGTAATACCGTCAGAAGTTTTCCGTTCGAGTATTGGTCCAATTGCATCTCTAAACGCTGGTAATGAAAGAGCATTAGGTTTGTATGATGTACTATTCCAAAAGTCAGTAGTCATACTTGTGAAACGTGGGCTCATATCTGACGACGTGTTCCACCATAAATCAGCTGCTGAAGCGTTTACAAAATTACTGCTAATACATTCATTTAATAGCTTTGCCGTAACTGGTGTTGCTCTTGCCGTTTCGAAATAAAGATTTTCTGATGCCTCAAACCTTTTATTGAGAGTATAATAGGTCAGAGACATAAACAGGAGGGTGAATGCTATGGCTATAATGAAGAAAATTATTGAAGTCACTAAAATAAGACTTGAACCGTTTTGTGACTGCAGCTTTAATAATCTCTTATAATCTGACTTCATATCTTACCCTCTCCCCTTGCAAATTTCTACTTTAGAGTGGTAACATTTCTCTTAATTAAAGTTGACGTACCACCATGTTCCTTGATTTCTAAGCTATATGTAACATTAACCTCTGCAACAGCTGCAACTGTCTTTATATCATGTAAGGTTATTTGAGAAGCTGTTGTATCATACTTAATTTTTAATTGTTCAGATGTCGCTGGATTTATTTGTCCTGAATCATAATAAACCTCAATAGTATTACCACTAAAGTTATAAAGGTTTATATGCGTAGGTGAAGAGTCTCCACATTCAATTTTGATTCTATTTCCAAAGGTTGTTAAACTTTCGCTAATAGTAATTGGATTTGTAAAATCACTTTGTACTTCTTTCGTATGATCCAAATTGGTATAATTTTCAGATATTATTATGTCACTAGGATTAATAATAATAGAATAATTAGCATAAGCATAACTACCGAAACTACTACCATTGTCACTGTTTATCGTAATTAATCCCGATGTGGTTCGACCATCAATAATAAGATATGGAGTAGTTATCGTTGTTGGAACTGCCGCACCTCCGCCTCCTCCACCGCCGGTACAGGTAATGTCATAATAACTACCATTAAATAAAACATTGTTAAGTACCCCGCCAGGCACTGCTGCAGCACCTTCATTCTGAATAAGCTCACTGTACTGCTGTGCCAGCAGTGTGGCATCCTTAACCTTCTGCGCCTTGGCATTGGTATTTACAATCTGCATAATCATATTTGTAATAGGCTCTGAAAGTATAATCATCAAGGTAACTGCAATAATAATCTCCAGCAGTGTAAACCCATTTTGGTTATATTTTTTCATAACTTTACTCCCCCCTCGATTCCGACAAAGGGTCAATGGCACAGCAAACGCAAAATACAAATAACTCCAAATCAGACCCTCCTAACCTCCCTAAAAGGGAGCGAATAGCAAGCTTTTATAAGGTTCTATGTGAAAACTACTTTTCGTCCCCTTTTTTAGGGGAGATAGAGGGGTCTTAATCGTATTTATTCTTTTGAAATTCCAGTACTCTGCTCATACATTTACCCTAGCTCCCGCCTATTGGAAAACTTTATCTCTCAACTGGAAGATTGTTTAACATTGTCTCTACAGATGATATACTTGGAGCGGAAGCAGGATTAAACGGATTGTATTTTCCTTTCAGCCCATTTGATTTATACTTATAAATATCATTAGTAAAGTTAGGATCAATTACTGCGTATTTCTGGTCATTCTGACCATTATATCCAAGGAATTTTAGACTTAAGCTGAACGCTATATCAGGATTTGCTGTATTTGTTACAACATTTTGTGCAGGACTTTGTCCTCCATTAGGTCTTGCAGTTTGAGCAGACATGTTCAGATTGCTTGCCAGGATTCTTGGTCTAAACTCATTTATCCTAACCAAAAATCTTTTTACTGCATCATATTTTCCCATGCAGGATATATCAAACGTCATAGAAGCATTGGGTTTAGAATAATCTCCCGCCAAAGCTTCAGGAGCCTTTAAAGAGAATCCCTTAAAGAGAATCCCTGAGGATGTGTTAAACAGGTTAAATAATTGAATAACCATAAATTTTTCCTTTATCTCATATGGATATTCTCTCAGGAACCCTTGTTGAAACGCAATCAACTCCTTTTCCTGCTTCTTTAATGCTACTCTGTCAATAGCCAGAAGCTCATTCAGCTGTTGATTCAACCCATTCTTTTTAGCCTGCAGCTCGGTTATTTCTTTATTCAGTGGTGAATACACATAGATATATACTAAAACCAATATACCTAGAATTAGAGCTCCTATAATCAACTGCTTAGTGTTTATCTCCTGAGACATTATATTCATCACTTCCTGTCTATGTATTTAAAAGATACTGTAAACATTCCGTTCCCCTTTATAGGCACTGACGGAATAAAATAATCTCCTTCAAACGACTTGTCTTCACCATAGTTGTTGATAAAATCGGTAATAGCATACGCGTTGGCAGCATTTGCCGTTATGGTTACTCTATTATCTGCTGAATTAAAGGTTATCGAACTAGCTCCAACAGCTTGTGGCAATTGACTTTCAAGCTTTTCCAGGAATCGCATCATCACTGTATTTTCATTCTCTGTAGCTTGGCTTATAACCTTTTTTGCTTCCCTGTCAGTCTTTAGTACAGTAACCAAATCATTTTCATCCTTTAGCGGCTTCAATTCAGCTATACTTTTTTCTATTCTGCTTATATCAGATTTTATAGAAGCCTTAAGAATAAAAAGCCATCCGATATATACTACAATAAGAAGCAAGAATACACTTCCCCAAATTATTATCCTTTGTTTGAGTTCCATGCTTCTTTTTTCACTGATTACATATTGTGGAACAAGATTAATATCTTTCATTGTAGCCCTCCTACATTCAATTACGAATTGAAGCTCCAATTACATTTGCAAGTACTGCAGCATCCTTGTTAAAATCTTTTTTGGAATTGTCAATCACACATTTTAAATCTGCAATTTTGGTGCAGCTGATATGTACCCTCTCTTCTATGAAATCACTGATTCCTTCAATTTTTGAAGCTCCACCTGCCAGATATATTTTTTGAACATTCTTGCACGAATACCTCATTTGATAAAAGCTGATTATTTTTTCTAATTCAGCCGCAAATATACCAAGCTTATCTGCTACATCCTTACTAATACCTGAGTTCACTTCATTATTCTGCTTTAAGCTGAAATGCTTTTCCATATTGGTTATGAGCTCATCCTGCGCCTGCTTGAAATCTACTTTCAGGTTTTTGGATAATACCTGAACTATTTCATTTGCACCAAAAACAATTTCTCTTTCAAATTGGAAGGCGCCATTTTGTACAAATACTATGCAAGAACGTTTCGCCCCTATATTAAGCCCCATTATTGCATCGTACTGCTCAATAACCTCATTTCTACTTTTTACTTCTGCTGCAAGTAGCTTGGACAATGCATTGCCACTTATGTCTATCGCATCAAGTGAAAGCTTGCACATTTTAACAACCTCTATATATTTGTCAATAATCTTATATGGTGCGGCAACAATATAAATCTTATATTTTGGACCTTCTTCAGTCTGCATTTCATAAAGCACCCTGTAATCAATAAGATAATCATTGATATCAACCGGAAGGTGCTGTCCTGCATCTTCTCTTACTTTAGCTTCTATCTTCTTTTCAGGTACCTTGGGAATCAAAATATCCCTAGAAATTGTTCCTTCATCAGAAAGAACTCCTATTGCTTCTTTAGCTTTCCATTTAGAAGTGTTTATTTCCTTCCGGATTAATTCTGCCAGAATTTCTGAATCAAAAGAAATACCAACCTTTGCTTCAGCACCCGGGATTGGAATTACAGCATAGTTGCTAAGTGTTATCTTTCCTTTGGATTTGTCGAAACAGGTCTCTACCAGCTTTATTGAGTAATTCCCTATTTCAAATAATATTTTTGGCTTATTGAACAATTTCTTTCTCCCCCCTTTTTCTTTAGTCAATTAGCTTTATCCGATGACTAAGCCCTTGGGATGATTCAGTTGGAATAAAACTCCACCTGAATCAAGTCTTACTTTATATAAACCTTAATGGTTCTTTTCTTAGTTTGGTGTTTTCATTTTAATAATTGGCACATCATGCTTAACCTCTGTTTTATAATTTCCCGCTCCCTGAGTAACCTTAAGATGAACATTGTATTTTCTAAAATTATCGCTTGCATTATTTGATAAAAGCTCTACCCAAAATTCCTCAACACTTTTCTTATTATTAGAAGCATCATTTTGGGTATTCAAACTGCCTATTATTACATCTATTTTACTTGGGTCCGTAGGAACACCACCTGTATAAGTTCCAGCAACAGGGTCAGTAGGACTATCTGTCAGTAAATATCTTATAAGTGAATAACTCCCATTATTAAGTGGATCATACTTTCGGTAGCATACCTGGGTATAAGTTGGAGGGTCAGTTGGCACTGCTCGTGGAGTCTCATATCTTATTACTGCTAAATTTCCATATGCAACAGTAATAGCAGTAGTAGCAGTGGTTATTTCTCCAGCTGGATCAGTAACCAAATCTGCATACAATTGTATTCCGGTAGTTGTTGGTTCAGTTTCAGGCGCAATTGCCTTTCTCATATCTCCAACTACCTTTTCAGTCGCTACGTTTGCCTCTTGATTCAGCCCAGCATTTACAGCCTCCTTATTTGCCATAAAATAATTCTTAGAAACAAATTCAAGAAATGTTCCTAAAACTATTGTAATTATCGTTATAGCAATTACTAATTCAATAGCCGTAAAGCCTTTTTGATTTTTAATGAGCTTGGATTTCATTTTATGCATTTTTTTCACCATTTACATAAAATTAAAGTATTACTTAAAAGACAGTAACAATACTGTCTTTTAAGTAATGCTAATAAAATAATTACTAGTTAAGAACTGTATAATAGGTATTTGTAAATCCACCTGAAGGTCTTGGATATATTATTTCATCAGGAGCTATAGCGTTATCAGTTGAAACAGCAACTTTCATCGCTGAACCATCTGAATTGAATGATACATAAAAAATTCCACCTGGAACTGCTTTTACCTGAGGTACTCCTGTTATCATATAGGTATTAGTAGTTAGAGTAGACCATAATGAGTCTGCTGTCACAAAAGTATTAGCGGGAGCTGTTGTGGTAAATACTCCATCAACGCATCCTCTGTTGAAGGAGTTTGCAATTGTCTGCGCATTTGCAACGTCAGCTGATGCCTTTGATTTTGCGGACATATTACCCCATGTCTGCATTCCTATTACAGCGAGAACTGCTAGAATTGTGATAACAATTACTAGCTCGATTAGTGTAAAACCTTTGTTACTTCTGATTTTTGTTTCCATAAATTTCGTTCCTCCTTTAATTTTTTGTTGAGTTTTTGTATTATATTTTTTACTACATTATTTTTTATCAACACCTCCTTTTCAAAATACTTATTTTTTTGAGTAAATTCTATTTTATTTCATATCTGTATACATTTGGAACATCGGCTGAATTATAGATATAACTATGAATCCTACAACTACAGCCATGAAAACAATTACAGCAGGCTCAATCAAGGTAGTAAGCTGACCAACCGTAGTATCAACCTCTTCGTCAAAAAACTCGGCTGTCCTTTCAAGCATATGGTCAATAGCTCCTGATTCCTCTCCTACGCTAATCATTTGAGGAACCATAACCGGAAACAAGTCTACACTTTCCAAATGCTCTGCAAGACTGCCTCCTTGTATAACCTGCTCTTTAACCTTATCCAGCTTTTCTTGAGCATAAAGATTTTCTATAATTTTCTGACAGAGCTCGATGGATTTTATAAGCGGTATACCGGATATAAGCAAGGTAGCCATGGTTCTGGTGAAGGTTGCTGCCATAAACTTTTTCAGCAAGGTTGATACAAAAGGAATTTTGAGTACGAATTCATCAATAAGCCTTCCCCCACGTTCGCTTTTTTTAAATGCTATAAAACCGCCTACCAGCCCACCTATAATCAAGATTACAACATACCAGAAATTTTTCATGAAATTTCCTGAGTTTATTAATAATTGAGTTGTAGCAGGAAGCTTTACATCCATCATATCAAACATAGCAGAAAACTGAGGCACAACAAAGGTTAAAAGTATAGTAACCGCAATAAGACAGACAACTATAATAATAGAAGGATATGTAAGTGCAGATTTAATTTTCTGCTTTAATTTAAATTCCTTTTCAAAATGTACTGCCATCTTCTCAAAGGATATTTCAAGAGTACCACTAACCTCGCCTGCCTCTACCATGTTTATCAGCATTGCAGGAAATATTTTATGGTGTCTTGACAATGCTTCAGAAAGTACATTTCCTTTTTGAAGCTCATCATAAACATCTGAAAGAGCTGCTTTCAATGCTTTACTTTCTGACTGCTTCCTTAGAATATCTATACCTTTTAAAACTGTTACTCCAGCCTTTAATACGGTTGCAAACTGCCTGCAAAATATAGCTATATCCCTTACCTTGACTTTATCTGAAAAAATCTCAAAGGATTTCTTTTTATCGCTGCTGATACTAAGTGCCTTATCTGCTGTCTTTATTACCTGCATAGGAACTAATCCTTTTTGCTTCAAAAAGGCATTAAGCTGTGTCGTATTTGACGCGCTGTCAGTTCCTCTTACAATTTTACCAGTGTTATCTTTAGCTACATAATTGTATACAGGCATAAGTTACTCCTATTTGAAAATATACACTTCAGTTATATGGATTTGCTTACATATTCTAAATCTTCGCAGTACATTAATACATTGTCCTTACTTATGATACCCTTCTTATACAAGTCAATCAACTGTGAATCTATTGTAACCATACCAGCCTTAACATTTGTTTGCATTACAGAAAGAATCTGATAGGTTTTATTTTCTCTTATAAGATTTCTTATAGCAGGATTTGCAAGCATCATTTCATATGCAAGAATTCTACCTGATGTATCAATTCTTGGCAAAAGCAGCTGCGAAAAAACTCCTATAAGAATACTTGAAAGCTGCACCCTGATTTGAGATTGTTGATAGGATGGGAAAATATCTATAACCCTATCTATAGTTTTCGCTGCCCCGGTTGTGTGTAGTGTTGCAAGTACCAAGTGTCCTGTTTCTGCAGCTGTTAATGCTGTAGAAATAGTCTCAAGGTCTCTCATTTCCCCTATAAGTATTACATCAGGGTCTTCTCTCATAGCAGCAGTTAATGCAGTAGGAAATGACTTGGAATCTGCGCCTATTTCTCTTTGATTAATAATACTTTTTTTATGTTTGTACATATATTCTATAGGATCTTCCAAAGTAATTATGTGGCACTGTCTTTCACTGTTTATAGCTTCAATCATTGCTCCAAGCGTTGTAGATTTTCCACTTCCGGTCGGTCCGGTAACAAGAAATAATCCTCTGGTTTTTTTTGTGATATCCTCTAAGGTCTCAGGAAGCTTAAGTTCACTAAAGCTAGGAATTTCGGAATTCACATACCTGAATACCATTGCAATAGAACCTCTTTGGAGAAAACAATTTATCCTGAATCTCCCTGTATCAAATTTTGAAATACAAAGGTCAACCTCTTTTCCTTTAAGTAATTTAACCATCTGCTCTTCACTTAATATCTGCCTTGCAATTTCCTCTGTATCTCTGGGACCCAATGACTCTCCCTTCATCTTCACAAGCTCTCCATGAATTCTTATCGTAGGTGGAACTCCGGCAGTCAGATGGAGGTCTGAAGCTTTGTTTTTAGTCATTATTCTTAATAATTCATCAATTAAACCACTTATCATCCTTAGTTATCTCTCCCAGACTATTCTACCGAATATGAAACTCTCAGCATTTCACTTAAGGTTGTACTACCATCAAGCACCAATCTAGCGCAGTTGAATTTTAAAGTTCTGAGCCCTTCTTTAATCGCAGCTTGTTTGATTACACTTGAAGAAGCACCACTATTTATCAAATCCCTTACTTTAGGTGTTACTGTCATAACCTCATATACACCCAATCTTCCCCTGTAGCCTGTATGACCGCAGAAAGCACACCCTGTCCCCTGCATAAGCTTAATATCATCTTTGTTTTCGAAATTAAGATCACTTAATATCTTTTTTTCATGGGCTGTAGGAGTAACTTCTTCAGCGCATTTCGGGCAAATTTTTCTTACCAGACGCTGTGCAAGAATTCCTACAATTGAACTGCCTAAAAGGAAAGGTTCCACACCCATATCAACAAGTCTGGATATAGCACCTGGAGCATCATTTGTATGCAGCGTACTCAAAACAAGATGCCCTGTTATAGCTGCACTGATTGCAATATTTGCAGTTTCAGAATCTCTTATTTCTCCTACAAGAATTACATCAGGGTCTTGCCTTAATATTGAACGCAGGGCAGATGCAAAAGTAAGACCAGCCTTATTATTAACCTGCACCTGATTAATTCCTTCAATTTTTGATTCCACAGGGTCTTCAACAGTAATAACATTTGTATTGTTTTTGTTCAAATCCCTTACTGCTGCATAAAGCGTTGTGGATTTTCCGCTTCCTGTAGGTCCTGTTACCAGTATAATCCCATGTGGATTTTGTAAGATAGCGTTGAATTTCTCAAGGTCATCCGGTAAAAAGCCAAGCTGTGTTTTATCTTTAATAAATGATGCTTTACTTGTTATTCTTATAACTATCTTTTCACCATATATTGTTGGCAAAACAGATATACGAAGGTCATACCCATTTGAATCAACATTCAAGCTCATACGACCATCTTGTGGAATCCTTTTTTCTGCAATATCCATTCCACCTGATATCTTTATCCTGTTTACTATAGCAGGAAGCAGCCTTACATCCTGCCTCATAATTTCTTGGAGCTCTCCGTCAACTCTATATCTGACTTTTATATATTTTTCTTGGGGTTCAATATGAACGTCACTCGCCCTGGATTTTACCGCCTGTTCGATAATGGTATTAACCAGCTTAACTATAGGTGCGCTGTTAACCATTTCATCTATATTATCTTCAGGCTTAATCTCTATAGTTTTTTCTTTCTTTAACTGTTCAGCAACTAAGATAGCTTCCTGTTTGGAATAATATTTATTTATCCCTTTCTTTATATCCTCTGAAGAAGCAATATTAGCAATAACGTCCATGCCTGTGTATATTTTTACGTCATCAAGAGCAAATATATTTAAAGGATCGCTCATCGCAAGAACTATCTTGCCCTCAGAAAATCTTATTGCTATTATTTCATGCATTCTAGCCATAGCTTCCGGAATCATTTTTACAGCATCTTCATCAATATCAATTCTCTCAAGATTTACATGGGGAATTCCTAGTTGAAATTCAAGTACTTGAATTATATCTTCATTTGAGATAAAACCTTTCTCAAGTAGAACCTCTCCTAGTTTTTTTCCACTTTGCTTTTGTTCTTTTACCGCTTCGTTCAGCTGCTCTTCTGTCACTATATTAGCTTCGACGAGCAGCTGACCAAATGATTTTCTGTTAGAATTAAGCATGTAGGCCCCCATTTTTCTCTAATAAACCTCAACACTGCAAAAACAAATCATCTTATTAATATTATCTCATATAACTACATATATTTTCAATATATATGGCTATTTTGTAATATTATATTTTTTGCTGTATACTTATCAAACTTTTAAAAATTATTCTTTTAATACTTTTTCTATTATTGTTAATGCTTTTTCCTTTTCAAAAGGTTTGCTGATAAAGTCCTTTGCTCCAAGTTTTATTACATCAACAATTTTTTCTTTCTGGTCAGATGCCGAACACATAATTATTCTTGTCCATGGCTGCTTTTTCAATATTTCTTCCATAGCAACCATTCCATCAATATCCGGCATGGTTATATCCATTGTAATTATTGATGGTTCAAGCTTTTCAGCCATTCTTATAGCATCTCGTCCATTTTCAGCTTCACCAACAACCGTATATCCTGCATCTTCAAGTATTCTTCTGATAATATTTCTCATAAATCTAGCATCATCTACAATAAGGAATGTTGGGTCAGTCTTGATTCTTTCTTGGTATGCTTTTATTTTTCTTTCATTTTCTTCATTTTCCTGTCTTTTCTTATTTTCAATATTCTCTTGTTCTTCTTGTAACAGTCTTTTTTGTTTTTCTTTTTCTTGCTCTTCCTTACTTCTTTCTCTTGCCAGCATTTCTTCTTGAATTTTATCCTGCAATTCCATTTTGGCACGCATTTCTGCCTCTGCTCTGATTCTTGCCTCTTCCTCTATCTTAACTCTATTAATTGCATCAAATTTTGTAACTTCTACCTCTTCATTGATAATATGCTTTTCAAACTCTTTACGTAAACGTTCCTTCTCTTCATTACTCAAAATCTCTTCTTTATGTTTACGCTCTTCTTCCTCTTTGAGTCTGCGTTCTTCTTCCTGCTTGTGCTTTAGCTCTTCTGCAGCTTCTTTGAACTTGCGTTCTTCTTCCTGCTTGCGCTTTAACTCTTCTGCAGCTTCTTTGAACTTGCGTTCTTCCTCTTCTTTGTGCTTGAGTTCTTCTTCCTCTTTGCGTTTTAGCTCTTCAGCTTCTTTACGTTTGCGCTCTTCCTCTTCTTTACGCTTGCGTTCTTCTTCCTCTTTACGTTTTAGCTCTTCAGCTTCTTTACGTTTGCGCTCTTCCTCTTCTTTACGCTTGCGTTCTTCCTCTTCTTTACGCTTGAGTTCTTCTTCCTCTTTGCGTTTTAGCTCTTCAGCTTCTTTACGCTTGCGTTCTTCCTCTTCTTTACGCTTGAGTTCTTCTTCCTCTTTGCGTTTTAGCTCTTCAGCTTCTTTACGCTTGCGCTCTTCTTCCTCTTTGCGTTTTAGCTCTTCAGCTTCTTTACGCTTGCGCTCTTCTTCCTCTTTATGTTTACGTTCTTCTTCTTGCTTGCGTTTTAATTCTTCTGCTTCTTTATGTTTACGTTCTTCCTCTTTAAGCTTGCGTTCCTCTTCTTGCTTATGTTTTAGCTCTTCTGCTTCTTTACGTTTGCGTTCTTCTTCTTTAAGCTTGAGCTCTTCTTCTTGCTTACGTTTTAGCCCTTCCTCCTCATTTGTTTCGGGCTTATCTTCTTTGAGCTTTCGAGTGTCTTCTTCCTCTTTAAGCTTGCGTTCTTCAGTTTCCTTATGAAGCCTTTGTAACCAATCATCAGGTAACGCTTCAGTCTCCGGCTCTTCTTGAATTAAAGGTTTGCCTTCCTGTTTTAGGAAAAAATCTTCTAACTGAATTTCTTGAGCTTTTTTGCCGCCCAGTACTTCATGCTGAACTACTGCAGTTTCTTGTGGCTTTTCAGTCTCTACTGTTTTTTGTACAATCGGAGGTTTTTGTTTCAATGCTTGTTGGCGTAAATGTTCTTCTTCCATACGAAGTCTGGCTTCCTCTTCTTTGCGGAAACGTGCTTCTTCTTCAAGACGTTTACGTTCTTGATCTTCTTTTTGAGCTTTTTCATCCTGCTTAGGAGCGACCCCGGGAGCCACAGGTTTTATAAAACCTTGCTTTGGTTCCTCAACTGGTTTTGCAGGTTGTGTTTGACTCGTTTGGGCAGTCTTATCTCTATGTATTAGCTCTTTGATTTCTTTTTCTTGTGTTAAGCTTTTTTGTTCTTTCTTTAAATCTTTCGGAGCTGCTTTTTTGTTTTCCTGAAATGCTTTTTTATTTTCTAGAAATGCTTTATCCTGTTCACGCTCAAAATCTTTTAATTTTTTTGTTGATGATTTCCCTTTGCTTTTAAGATAATATAATACTCCCCCCGCAATAAGGACTACATCTAAAACAAGAAACCACACAAATCCCTCACTCATAATCGCACCTTCTTTATTTTTTTTTGTAATACAAATAATTGTCTTTAATTTTAAAATTAAAAGAATTTTGCTTGACTTGCCATTTTTGACTATATTTCTGTTAATTATAGTATCAATCTACATTATAAATTTTATCATAACAACAAAAAAATTGCAAATAAACAATGATTAGACATCATGCTTAAATCAGCAAATATTCGACATTAATGCTATTTTTCCAATTCTAAATTAAGCATAAAAATGTACTCAACAGACAACAAACAAATTATTCATCAATAAAGCTTTTTAGGAAGTATAGAAAACCAAATTTCAAAAGAAAAAAGTCATATGATACATCATAGACTTTTTTGGTGCGAGAGATGGGACTTGAACCCATACGCCATAAGACACACGCCCCTCAAACGTGCCTGTCTGCCAATTCCAGCACTCTCGCATTTGAATCTTTAACTATTTCGCTTTGATATATTAACACATAATTTCTTAGTATTCAAGCCTTAATTCTTATTATTTATTAAAAATCTTTAATAGGAAAGAGAAAAAGACCCTAAGGTCTTCTTCTCTTATTATCATTTCATTTATGCCGGTTTAACTTTTGAACTCTTCACCTTACTAACCTCTTTCCTATCTCCAGCATCCTTCCACCATACCCATATAGGGCTTGAGATAAATATTGAAGAATATACACCACTGACCAGACCGATTATAAGTGGTAAGGTAAATTCTTTTATAGACTGGACGCCGTATATATTTCCGAATACATACAAGGTGACAACACATATCAACACTGTAATTACTGTATTAATTGTTCTGTTTAATGTCTGCATTATACTTGTATTAACCAATTCTGTTCTGGTTGCTTTTCTTAATATATTTTGATTTTCCCTGATTCTATCGTAAACAATAATAGTATCATTAATAGAATATCCTAATATTGTCAAAACTGCAGCAACAAACGAAGAGTTTATCGGTATTTGAAGCAATGAATAAACCGTAAACATTATAAACGCATCATGCACTATAGATAAAACTGCGGTAACACCTGCTGCAAAGCCCGACATTATCCTGAATCTGATTGCCACATAAATCAGTATTAAAACTGATGAAATTATTATTGACCATAATCCCCTCTGCCATATTTCCTTACTCATCAAAGGCTGTACCAGCCTGTTGGATAATGGTTGATTCTCTTTTAAATTAAACTCTTTTTTTACATTATTAAAAACAGCTGTACTTTGCTCTTGTGTTAAAGGCTCAGTTTTTATAGAAACTCTATCCTGATTGCTTCCTAGCTTTTGAATCGTTGCCTCTTTTCCTGTTGTCTTCTTGACAATAGCTGCAATCTTATTATTGTCAAAAGCCCTTCCGATGTTAATTTCTATTATGCTCCCTCCTTTGAAGTCGATGTCCATAACAACGCCTCTGGTAAAAAAGGATATGAAGCCAACTATAGTAATAATTATTGAAAATGCTATACAGTACTTGCTTATTTTAACAAAGTTAGGCATTTACTGAACCTCCTTTATATCCATACAACCATGTATGCTTTAATCCCAATCCCATTACCTGTATCAATAAATATCTTGTGAGCGTAATTGCTGACAAGAAGCTTAGCAGAACACCCAAGGTTAATGTTACAGCAAAACCTTGAATAGGTCCTGTCCCAAGCATATATAGTACAACCCCTACAATGATTGTGGTTATATTTGCATCAACAATTGTTTTAAATGCTCTCTTAAAGCCTATATCTACCGCACCTCTTAAGGTTTTTCCTGATTTTAATTCTTCTTTAACCCTTTCAAAAATCAGGATATTGGCATCAACCGCCATACCTACCGAAAGAATTATACCTGCTATACCAGGAAGTGTCAGTGTTATTTTAAGTGCCGAGAGAATAAGTACGGTTACAGCTACATGAGCAACAAGTGCAATATCAGCTACTATGCCCGGTAATCTATACCATAAAAGCATGAATAGACATACAAGACCAAAGGCAATAGCACCTGCTAACAAGCTTGTTTTCAAAGCCTGCTGCCCTAAAGTAGGACCAATTGCATCAAGCTGAACCGAATTTAAACTGAAAGGAAGTGCTCCAGACCTGATTATTGCCGCTTCTTCCTTTGTTGAATCAGCTGTATAACCTTTTCCTTCAATTATAGCTTCCCCTCCATCAATCCTTTTTTCTACAACCGGCGATGAAAGCTGCTTATCATCAAGATAAATACCAATTTCATTTTTAGGTGAAGGAAGCTTGGAAACTCTTTCAGTTGCCTCTGCAAATTTAACTGCTGCCTGAGGGCTGAATTTCAGCTTGACTACCCATCCGGCTTTCTGCATAGAGTTACCTCCACCGGCATAATCGCTTTGAGCATCCACTATATCATTTCCTTCAATAATTACCTTGCCATCTGAATCTTTAAACTGGAGCTTTGCAGTTTTTCCTATCTCAGCTACCGCTTTTTGAGGATCGGTTTCACCCGGTATTTCCACTATCAGCCTGCCATTTGCACTATCTATAGTAACGTTTGCATCAAATAGCCCTTTGTAATCCAAACGCTTTCTAATTACTTGTTTGGTTGACGCAAGCTCATCTATAGTAACAGCCTTGTCCGTTTTAGGCTCGAATACAACATAAACTCCGCCTTTCAAGTCCAAGCCTTGTCTTATGTGCTTGCTTCCAACTGAAAATGATTGTTTTGTTTTTGAATCGTAGAAAAGTGTTACGCCGCTGTATGCTACATAGCCAACCAGGGCAATTACTACTGCTGTAATGAGCAGCTTTGCTAAACTCATGCCTTTCATCAGTATACTCCTCCTTATCGTTTATGACACATAGGCTATTATATATCTGGCTGATTAATGCGTCAATATTTTTCCAAATAATATATATTTATTTAGATTTACATACTTTTACTTTGGTAATTCTTTTTTCTTCCATTTTCTCAACCTTTATAACCAGATTTTGAAACTCAACAATAGGCTTTTCATTTTCTTCGGGTATTTTACCAATTTGTGAGACTATAAAGCCGCTGAGTGTTTCATATCCATCTTTAGGGAGATGCACATTGAAAAATTCGTTAAAATTGTCCAGCTCAATTTTCCCATTAACAACAAACGTATTTTCATCAATCTTCTCAATTTCTTTCTCTTCTTCATCATATTCATCAAAAATATTTCCAACAATCTCTTCTAATAAATCTTCAATAGTCACAAGTCCTGCAGTTCCGCCATATTCGTCAATAACTATTGCCATATGGTTTTTGTTCATTTGAAGCTCTTTGAACAACTCATCAGTTTTCTTTGACTTCGGCACCAAAAAAGGCTTTTTTATGAAATCAACAAGTTTAAATTCCTTTTCATCCTCCTCATTGATCAGCTTTAATAAATCTTTTGTATATAGAATTCCTATAATATTGTCAATATCATCCTGATAAACAGGTATCCTCGAGAACTGTTCATTTCCTGCTATTTCAATAACCTCTTTTAATGGAGCATCAATAGGTAAGCCAACTATATCAGTTCTGTGCGTCATTATTTGAGATATTAGTGTATCATCAAACTCAAAAATGTTGTCTATCATTTCCTTTTCTGTTTCTCTGATTATTCCTCTTTCTTCTCCAACATCAACCATCAACCGTATTTCTTCCTCAGTTATTCTCTCCTCCGTCCCCTCTGGATTTCCACCCAAAAGCTTTACAAAGAAATTGGTTGATACAGTAAGGAATTTTACAAATGGTGCAGTAATTGCACCTATAAACTCAAGAGGTATTACTACCCACATTGATACCCTTTGTGCATTATCCATTGCAAGTCTTTTTGGAACAAGCTCACCTATTACAAGCGTTATATATGAAAGTATAATAACAACTATAAAAAGCGAAATACCATTAATAATATTATCCGGTATTGGCATTTTTATACTTTTTATTAATTGTGCAAGACCTTCAGAAAAGGTTTGGGCAGCCGCAGCACTTGCCAAAAAGCCCGAAAGTGTTATACCAACCTGAATTGTAGCAAGGAACTTGCTTGGTTCGTCAATAAGCTTAATTAGTTTTTGAGCACGCTTGCTGCCGTCGGAAGCCATCTTTCTTATTTTGTTTTCATTAATTGATATTACAGCAATTTCAGAAGCTGCAAAAAAAGCGTTTACCAGAACAAGCAGTAATATCAGAATTATTTGAATTCCAATAGCAGACATTTTGTTGTTTTCTCCTTTTATTTTTAGATATAGATAATATTTCTTTTTACTATACTATAATAAATTATTAATAATGATTTTGAAAGCATTAATTGCTAAAATTTCTAATGAATGCAAAATATATGGACCTCCGGTTAATCCAAACCGAAGGTCCATATATTTTGTAAAATTTATTATTTTAATTTAAATTCTGAAATAAGAGATGTAAGCTTTTGAGCTTCCTTTGCAAGCGAATCTGTTGATGCCGCAATATCACCGGTTCCTCCGGCAACATGTGCAGCAGATTCGCTAATAGTTCTAACTGCCCTAACTACTTCAGAGCTTGCTGCTGACTGCTGTTGAACTGTTGATGCCATTATATTTGATAATTCATTTACATTTTTTGCTGCCTCAGTAACTTCCTTCATCTGAACTGCTTGGGCTTCAGTAAGCGCTCTTGCATTATTAACTTGATTTGCTGCTTTATCAACCGCTTCTCTGATAGTAACTAACGCAGTCTTGGTCTCCTGTGCTAATGAAACTCCCTGCTCAACCTGCTGTGCACCTTCTTTTGCAGTTTCTACAGCACTTCCAACCTCATCCTGAATTCCCCTTATCAGCTTGGTTATTTCCTTAGTTGCTTCACCGCTTTTTTCTGCAAGATTCCTAATTGCCCCCGCTACAACAGCAAAGCCTTTTCCATGCTCTCCTGCCCTTGCTGCCTCAATTGCAGCATTTAATGCAAGTAAATTTGTTTGTTCGGCAATATCATCTATTACATCAACTATTTCTCCTATATCAACTGCTGATTTTCCCAGTCCTTTGATAGCTGAAACAAGATTGCCTACCGCCTCATTTATTTCATCCATTCCCTGCTGCGTCTTGTAAACTGCTTCTCTTCCTATATCAGTTGCCTTTAAGCTGTTCTCAGATTGAATACTAACTTCTTCTGCACTGCTTGCAACTTCCTCCATCATGGTTTCTACCTTTTCAATTAATTCTGTAACATGATTTATGTTACCAGAAATATCTTTTATGTTTGAAGATATAGTTTGAACCGATGCGTCAAGCTCTTCCATAGAACTGAGTGTTTGTTCTGAAGCAGCCGATTGATTTTCACTGCTGGAAGCAATCTCTTCTGTTGTAGCACTGGTTTCTTCTGCTGTAGCTGCAAGAACACCGGCAGTATCCTTAATGGTTAACATAATCTCACTTAAAGACCTCTGCATAACATCCATCGTTTTGGCAATTTCTCCAACTTCATCCTTAAGCGCCAATACTTTGGGAGGTATCTCTGAAGTAAAATCACCAGAAGAAATTTTAGTCAGCAAAGTTACTACTGTTTTTAGCTTCGAAGTTACTGTACCGGCAATAAAGTAAATGATTATTACCCCAATTATTATCAGTAAAATATCTATCGCTATAGAAATATATTTTATTTCAACAACCTCATTTTTTACCTCATTTTTTGATATTTCAGCAGCTAAAGACCAGTTTGTACCATTTATAGGTGAATATCCGAGAAGCATTTGTATTCCTTGAGAATTGTATATTCCGGAACCAAATTCACCTAGTATCATCTTTTCATGGATTTTAGCCAAAGGTTTAAAATCTGAATTGGTTTGAGCCTTTTTGATTATATTTTCCTGGGTTATTATTAAATTTCTATCTTTATTTACGATGTTATTGCCTGATTTATCTAATATATATATATTGCCGCTTTTCCCATAGTTAATTTGCTTTATTGTATCAGTAAGATTACTAACATCTTGTACAGCTACTACTGCTCCCTTAGTCCCATTATCATAGGATATTGGAACTGCATATATTATTGCAGCAAGATTATTTTCATTTTTAAGAAGCTGGCTGGAAGCTACACTCTTTCCAGCTAATACACTTTGATAAAAATCATACCCTTTTATATTATTTAAAAAAGCACTTAAAGCATTTGTGTTAGCAACATGAATACCGCTTCCATCAATTATTCCAACCGATGTATTTTTTTTATCTTTTATCTCCTGATTAACATACTCTATTTTTTCTTTCAAGGTACCATTTGCTTTTTTAATAACATTTTGATTTGCGATACCTTTTAGAATATCAAACTGAAGGTTTATTTCCTTTTCAACAATCTTACTACTAAGTTTTGCATATTCTACAGCTGTTGATTTTAATGCAACATCAGTTGCTTGCTTCGAAAAATTCAAGGAAAACAATCCTTGAGTTACTGAGCAAATAATAAGTATAATACTAAAAACAATCGTTACCTTTTGCCTAAGACTTTTCATAATAACCCTTCCCCCCAATATTTTTATATTTCTTTCTTTTCATTTATTAATATCTCTTTTGTATATTTTTACCAAAATAATGTTTTACATAAGTTAATCAATCTTAGTTTCAAAGTGAGCTTTTATGTTTTTTAGTATTCCCGGTATGTCCAAAATCAGTGCAAAGGTTCCATCTCCAAGAATTGTGGCTCCTGAAATCCCTTTAATATCCCCCAGTATCTTTCCTTTTCCTATATATTCTCCCAATGGTTTAATTACTACCTGCTGTTCACCTATCAACCTCTCTACCAAAAGGCATAACCTTTTCTCTGAAAAGCCAACAATAACTGCAAAATACTTCTCAGGATCTACTTCAGCCGGAATTTCAAAATATCTTTCTAGTCTTACTACCGGAACTACCATATCACGCCATGAATATACCTCTTTTTCTTTAACACTTCTAAAGTCTTCTTCGATTTCTTTTTTGGTTAGTCTTAAGGTTTCAATAACAGACGCAAGTGGCAATACAAATTTATTTTTGCCTTGTCCAATCAATAAGGCATCAATTATTGCAAGCGTTAAAGGAAGCCTTAATATCACTTTTGTGCCTTTGTCTTCTTGAGAATTAATTTCGATAATACCATTAAGCTTTTCAATGTTTGTCTTTACAACATCCATCCCCACTCCTCTTCCGGAAAGCTCGCTGACCTCGCTTGAAGTAGAAAAGCCGGGCATAAATATAAAATTGAAAATTTCGTTTTCATCCATATTTTTAAGCTTCTCTTTGGTGCACAAGCCTTTTTCTATTACCTTCTGTTTTACTTTTTTTACATCTATACCTTTTCCATCATCTTCAACTTCAATTACAACATTACTTTGCTCTTGCTTTGCAGTTAATTTAATAGTTCCAGCAGGGCTTTTCCCTTTAGAAATCCTATCTTCTCTGGATTCTATACCATGGTCTACAGAATTTCTAAGCAAATGGACAATTGGGTCAACAATCTCTTCAATTATACTTCTGTCAAGCTCAGTATCCTGTCCTTCCATAAAAAAGTTGATTTCCTTATCCGATTTATGTGCTAAGTCTCTAATCATTCTTGGAAACCTATCAAATACATTCTCAATTGTATACATTCTAACTGCCATTATCGATTCCTGAATTTCGTCCCCAATAGCATCTAAATGAGGTATAAAAGAAATCAGCTCTTGCACATCCTGATCATTGTTATATTTGTTTTTTAATTTGGTTCCAATCTGCACAAGTCTCTCTTTATCGATTACAAGCTCTCCCGCTTGTGACATAAGCTTATCAAGCTTCTTAATATCGACCCTGATTGTGCTCCTTCTTTCTTGTCTGAACTGAACCTTTTCCTCTTCTTTTCCTTCACTCGGAGCTTCATTTTTTTGTTCATTAATGGATTGTTCATTAAAAATATTAATCTTAATATCTTTAATTTCATTTACAACCTCTATCTGCTGTCTAATACTTTCTTCACTTTCAGTAGTTATAAATAAAATTTTTAAAGCACAGCCAAACTCTGTATCCGGTAATTTTTCATAATCTTCAGGCTCAACCCTTAGAACTTGCCCCATTCCCTTCAAATTATTAATTATAAGGAAAGATTTTATAGACTTCATTATTGCTTCCCGTTCTATTTCAACGGTTAATGTATAAACACCTTCTCCTTTAGTCATAGACTCTTTTATTATCAGCTTATCCTGTTCACTGATTTTTATGTCTTTGTCAGCTTGCTGCTGATTAGAAGCATTACTTTTTGTTTCCTGTTTTACTCCTGCAAAATTTTCTATTTTATCTATTAAAGATTTAACTTCTATCGATTTATTCTCTTTCTGATCACTAATTGAATCTCTCATTTTTTTAAGCATATCAAGACTTTCAAACAAAGCATCAACTATATCAGCCTTTATTATTATTTCCCTGTCTTTTACTTTTTGAAGCATATCTTCCAACGCATGAGTAAGCTTTGTCATGTTTTCAAAGCCCATTAAAGCAGTAGAACCTTTCAGAGAATGTGCCATTCTAAAAACTTCATTTATTGCTTGCTCATCATCTGCATTCTTCTCGAGCTTGAGAATTTCTTGCTCAATAATCTCAAATTGTTCTGCTGACTCTTCTATAAATGTATTAAAAAGCTTTTCAAAATCTAATTTATTCATTTCTTCCCCTGCCTTTTCAATATACTTCAATACTATTCTTCTAATTTTAGAACTTCATCAATATTCAGTAATAGTGTTATTTTCTTTTCTAAACGAGTAATACCACTAAAAAACCTGGTGTTAATATCACTTATTTCTTCCGGAGTAATTGTAATATCCTTGGGGTCAATATTAATAACCTTTAACACCATATCAACTATAAGCCCAATGGTTTTATTATCTATCTTTACAATAAGTATTCTGGTTTCCCTTCCAATTTCTTTAACCGGAGCCCCTATTTTCTTTCGCAAATCTAAAACAGGAACAACTTCTCCTCTGAGATTAATTATTCCTTCAACATAATCAGGTGTCTTTGGAACAGGATTTATTACAACCTCTTTGAACCTGTTGATTTCATGTACATACTTTATCTCAATACCATAATCCTGAGTATCGATTTTGAATATTACATACTGACTTTCTTCTGATTCATATTCTTCCTCTTCAATTTGTTTAATCTGTTCTTTGGGCATTTCCTGAGTTTTATTTTCTTCAACAGCATTACTATTTTCAATATTTTCCACTTTATCACCCCTTCTATCTACAATAAATATTGTTTTAATTTAACTTGAATTCTGATATTATTGATGCTAATTTTTGTGACTCTTTAGCTAAAGAATCTGATGAAGAAGCTATTTCGCCGGTTCCTGATGCTATATTGTTAGCTGAGCTATTAATATTTTCAATAGCTTTAACAGCCTCATTGCTTGCAACAGATTGCTTTGCAACTATTTCACTCATTGATGTTGCAAGTTCGCTTACTTTTTCCGAGAATTTTACTGCCTTTCTTATTGAGCGCACCTGCTCATCTGCCTTAACAGCTGCTTTCTTTACTTCGGTCTCAACATTATCTGCTGATTCCTTTATCTTTAAAAATGCTTTGTCAGTTTCGCCTGTAACTTTTACTCCCTTTTCAATCTCAACAGCTCCAAACTTGGAGGCTTCTACTGCTTGCTTTAACTTGTCCTGAATACTTTTTATAAGCTTTTCTATTTCTTTTGTAGCATCACTGCTTTTTTCAGCCAAATTACTAATTGCCTCAGCTACAATAGAAAAGCCTCGTCCATGTTCCCCTGCCCTTGCTGCTTCAATTGCAGCATTCAAGGCAAGCAGATTTGTCTGCTCTGAAATATCTTCTATTACATTAACAATTTCTCCAATAAAGCTTGCTGATTGTCCTAATTCATTAACAATTTCAATCAAATTTCCAACTGATGAATTGATTATATCCATGCCTGTTTTTGATCTTTCAACCGCATTCTTACCTTCCTCGCTTGCAGCAATTGTATTCAGCGCCTCATTATTTAATTGTAAAATACTTATAGATATTTCTTCTACTTCTTTTTCCATATTATCAAGCAGCTTAACAACCTCAGATGCACTATGTGTCACTTCTTGTATCCCATCACTGATATTTTTCATACCCTCATCCAGTTCTTCCACTGAGTTACGGGTTTCCTTAACGGATGAATATTGCTGTTGGCTTAATTTATCAATATTTTCAGTTATAGCACTCATTAGCTGGGATGAACTTAGTACCATCGCAGAAGATTCAGATACCTGTTTAAATATCGTGTTTTGTTTTGACAGCATGTTATTAAGACCTTTTGCAACATCTCCAATTTCATCTCTATTTCGAATGTTAACTACTGTAGTCAAATCACCATTTTCCTCAACGTTTTTCATGGCACCAAGAATATTTCTGACACCGTATACAATCTTCCTTGTAAAGAATGCCGCTGCAATAATACTCAAGAAAATACAAACAAAAATTATGAGAATAACTGTTGCATTAAACCTTGTAATATTATCATTGATTTTTTCTTTTATGGAGTCTTGAGTTAATCCAACGAACCAAATACCAACAACTTCTCCATTAATGTTTTTTAAAGGCTTGTAAATGCTTTCACACTTTTTTTCAAGTACGCTCGCAATTCCTTTATATTCTTCTCCTTTTTTGAGTAACACTTCTGATACGTTTGGAGAAATAGTAGTTCCAATAGCCCTAGTACCATCCGCTTTTAATACATTTGTCGCTATTCTTTTATCTTTTGCAAAAATTGTTATAAATGCTCCGGTTTTATTCTTTATTTCATCTACTACCTTATAGTTTTGATTTAAAAGGGTATCTCCCTTATAGAGCTTTTCTCCATCCAATCTCCATTCGCCCTTGTACGTCAAATCCAGATAGGAGTACCCTAGCTCTGATATTGTCTCAAGTCTCTCAAGCGCATCTGATTTCTGAATATTAATAAGCTGTAATAAAGATGCTATATAAATCAGTGTACAAACCACAAATATTAATGTAGTAAAAATCAATATAAGCTTACCTTTGAAAGTACGATTTTTCACCAATAATCACCCTTTTTTTATAATGTTTTAATTAAAAAGCAAATTAAATACCATTTTTATACATCTGTGGTATTAATTAGGTTCAGATATTGAACTTATGAAATTAAGGAAGCCTGCTGCAAATTACGAAATGCTTAAATTATGAATAATAAAAACATGAAATTAGTACGAAAAGATAGTATCAAATATTCCTTTTTAAAATTTTTGTATATCTATTAATTTGACACATTAATATTATTATATTTTATTAAGTATTTCAATACTTTTTGGGATTAGGAGGAATTTTAGCCATTTATTTCATCATGTATATAGCTTTATGCCTTTACCATATATTGCTTTTTTGAAAAAGCTGTGAAATAATTATTCCACATAAAAATCATCACTAATAATTAGGAGGTAAAAACTATGGAATTAAAGGGTTCTAAAACTGAGGAATGTCTTAAAACAGCTTTCGCCGGAGAATCGCAAGCAAGAAATAAGTATACATATTTTGCAAGTGTCGCAAAAAAAGAAGGTTATGAACAAATTTCCGATATTTTTACTGAAACCGCTGATAATGAGAAAGAACATGCAAAAATGATATTCAAATTTCTCAAGGGTATTGGAGATACCAGAAAAAATTTAATGGAGGCAGCAACCGGCGAAAATTATGAATGGACTAATATGTATGTAGAGTTTGCAAAGATTGCTGACGAGGAAGGCTTTGCTGAAATTGCCGACTTCTTTAAAGATGTTGCAAAGGTAGAATCAGAACATGAAAAGAGATATTTAGCGCTTATTAAGAATATGGATGAAAAAAAGGTGTTTAAAAAAGATTCATCCACTCAGTGGAAATGCAGGAACTGCGGCAATATTCATGAGGGTCCCGAAGCTCCTGACCTCTGTCCGGTTTGCAAGCATCCGCAAGCATTCTTTGAAGTAAGAGCCGAAAATTATTAGAAGACCCCCTCACCCTTAATAAAAAGGATAGCATCAGCTATCCTTTTTATTAAGGAAAACAACCTCGCCCTCTTTCATATCCACTTCCACTGAATCTCCGGGTTTTATCTTGCCTTCAAGTATTTGCTCTGCCATCTTATCTTCAATTTCATTTTGTATTACCCTCCTTAGAGGTCTTGCACCATAAACTATATCAAATCCTTTTTCTGCAAAGAAATCCTTTGCTGCCTCTGATACATTAATTTCAATATTGTTGGCCTTCATCCTTGTTTGAAGCTTTTGGAGCATTATTGTAATAATCTCCCTTATATGTTCTTTTTCTAATTGATGAAAAACAATTATCTCATCTACTCTATTAAGAAACTCCGGCTTAAAGGATTTCTTTAGTTCGCCCATAACATTTGATTTAATGTCCTCGTACCTTTGTTTCGATTCATCACCTACAGCAGCAAATCCTATTCTCTTATTATCTGTAATCATTCTTGCTCCCACATTTGAAGTCATAACAATTACAGTATTTCTAAAATCTACTTTTCTTCCATGAGCATCAGTTAATATTCCATCCTCCAAAATTTGAAGAAGAATATTAAACACTTCCGGATGCGCCTTTTCAATTTCATCAAATAAAACTACAGAATATGGTTTGCGTCTAACCTTTTCTGTCAACTGACCACCCTCATCATATCCTACATAACCCGGTGGCGAACCTACTAATCTGGATACTGTATGTTTTTCCATATATTCCGACATATCAACTCTTATCATAGAATCTTCATGCCCAAACATAGCTTCAGCAAGGGTTTTACACAGCTCAGTTTTACCTACTCCCGTAGGTCCAAGGAAGATGAATGACCCAACCGGTCTGTTAGGATCTTTCAAGCCTACCCTTCCTCTTCTGATTGCTTTGGAAACAGCCTTGACTGCTTCATCCTGACCAATTACCCTATTATGAAGGACCTCTTCCAGCTTCATAAGCTTTTGAGATTCTTCTTCTGTAAGGCTTTTTACCGGTATACCAGTCCAACTTGAAACTATTTCTGCAATATCTTCTTCAGTTACAATATTATTCTCAGATTGGCTCTTGTTTAACCATTTGCCTTTTTCTTCACTCAGCATTTGCTTAAGTTTTTGCTCCTCATCTCTTACTTTTGCAGCCTTCTCGAATTCCTGAGAACGAATAGCCTCTTCCTTTTCTTTCGAAAGCTTTTCAATTTTTTGCTCAAGCTCTTTCAAATCAGGTGGTGCTGTTACTGTTTTAAGCTTTAGCCTTGATGCTGCCTCATCCATCAAATCTATTGCCTTATCAGGGAGAAATCTGTCTGAAATATATCTGGCAGAAAGCTTTGCTGCCATCTCCAGTGCCTTATCGGTTATTTTGACTCCATGATGAACTTCATATTTATCACGTACACCCTTTAGTATTTCAAATGTTTCTTCAATTGATGGCTCTCCTACATTTATTGGTTGAAATCTTCGCTCAAGCGCAGCATCTTTTTCGACATGTTTTCTATATTCATCAAGAGTAGTAGCACCTACTACTTGAATTTCTCCTCTTGCAAGAAGAGGCTTTAAAATATTTGATGCATCAATTGCTCCTTCAGCCGCACCTGCGCCTATAAGTGTATGCATTTCATCAATAAAGACTATTACATTTCCTGCTTTTTTTATTTCCTCAAGGACTTTTTTCAGCCTTTCTTCAAACTCTCCTCTGTATTTAGCTCCGGCTATCATTGCAGACAAATCCAGAGCAACGACCCTTCTTTCTTTAAGAAGCTCCGGCACATTGCCTGATACAATCTTTTGTGCAAGACCTTCGGATATCGCAGTCTTTCCTACTCCAGGCTCTCCTATCAGACATGGATTATTTTTTGTCCTTCTGCTTAGAATCTGAATTACTCTTTCTATTTCCTTTTCTCTTCCAATAACCGGATCAAGCTTTTCTTCTCTTGCCATTTCAGTCAAATCTCTTCCATACTGATTCAAGGATGGCGTTGTTGAATAGACAGACGACGTTTTTTTGCTATTATTCATCCCCGGAGCTTCTTCATTAAGCATTTTTACAATCTCTGTAAAAAGCTTTTGAGGATCAACACCCAGGTCAGCCAAAATTCTTACTGCAACACTTTCACCCTCTCTTAAAATCCCAAGGATTATGTGCTCTGTTCCTATATAATTATGACCCATTCTGCCAGATTCTCTAAAGCTCAATTCCAACACTCTCTTGGTTCTTGGTGTAAGACCTGCAGGTTGCGCATTTACCTCTTCGCCTCTGCCAATCAAATCTTCAATTTCTTTTATAATCTTTTCTTCTGTTATCTCGTTATTCTGTAATACTCTTGCTGCAATTCCGCCTCCTTCTTTTATCAGCCCAAGCAGAAGATGCTCTGTTCCAACATAATTATGCCCAAGCTGGGATGCACTTTCTTGTGCCAGAGTCATAGCTCTTTCAGCTCTATCAGTAAATTTATACATTTAAAACCCCTCCTAACTTTTCTCTTATTAATTCTGCTCTTTTTATATCTCTCTCAATAGAGGTTAAAATACTTTGATAATGCTTTTGCAGATTTGCCGGTTGAGTTACTACCATAAGGTCATTAATCACTTCCATATCAATATTTTTAATTATCCCAAGCTCAATCCCCAGCCTAACATCTGACAAAAGCTTCATACATTCATTGGATGAAAGGATTCTTGCATTTGAGAAAATCCCATACGACCTAAATAATCTATCCTCCAATTGAATTCTGGTCTCTAAAAGCTTTTGCCTTGCAAATTCTTCTTGCTCGATAATCCGTTGAGCGATAATTTCCATTTTAGTTATTATTTCCTCTTCCGGCTGCCCCAAAGAAATTTGATTGGAAAACTGATAAAGATTCCCCATGAAGTCACTTCCTTCTCCATATAACCCTCTAACCGTAATTCCTAATTTATTTACAGTATCAATAACATTCCTTAGGTAGCCCAATATTGTAAGCGCTGGCAAATGAACCATAATTGATACCCTCATTCCTGTTCCTACATTAGTAGGGCAGCTTGTAAGATAGCCCAGTTGATCACTATACGCATACTTAACATTTCCTTCTATTATATTATCAACCAGATTGCAGTTTTCCCAGCACTTGGATATTTGAAGACCCTCCAGTATAGATTGAATCCTTAAGTGGTCCTCTTCATTAATCATAAGACTTATACTTTCATCCTCACTAAGTACCAAACCGGTAACTTCACGTTTAAAAGCAAAATCTCTACTTACCAAATGCTTTTCAACAAGGCAGGCTTTTTCAAGCGCAGGCATTTTTGTAGAATCAACAAAAAAAAGTTTTTTTGATAAATTATCTTTCGATTTTGAAACTGCCGATTTAAAAGTATCCACCACTTTAACTGCTTCATCAAGACCCAGCTTCGCATAAAATGGATAATCAGCACAATTTCTAGCTAACCGCACTCTGCTGCTCACAACAATTCCCGATTTAACTTTGCTTTTTTCAGTTGATTCCTTCATCATTCATCACCGCCAATCTTTTCATGCTGGTTCTCAAGCAGCTTTATTCTATCTCTTATTTCAGCAGCTTTTTCAAATTCTTCATTTTTTATTGATTCTTCAAGCATTGATTTTAACCCTAGCAATTCCTTTTCAGCCATTTTCCCACTGTTCTTTTTTGACGGAACCTTTCCATTGTGCGTACTGCTCCCATGAAGCCTCCTGAATATAGGTATAAGCCTTGACTCAAACTCTGTATAACAGTTTGCACATCCAAATTTACCATTATTTTTAAACTCTTCAAAGCTCATGCCACAATTGCTGCAGCACAAAATTCTCTCTTTAACCGGCTTTTGTGATAAGCCATAAATATTTTCCATTATGCTTGTTAGAATATTCCCCATATCAAATTGGTAATCTATTAATGAATCCTGTTTTATGCTTGCACAGGCTTCGCATAAGTATATGACAGATTTTTGATTATTAATCGTCTGTGTAATTTGAACATTTGCCGGCTTCTGATTACACTGCTGACACAACATTCATATCCCCCCTATCTATTAAATTCATCGTATTGCGCCAGTTCTTTACATTAATGATATAAGCATGTTTTTTAATATTGCAGCCCGTATCTTGTCCTTCTGAACCACTGCATAACCTATCGCCTTATCACTTAATGCCGCCTTAAATAACCCTGCCTCCCTTTCCGTAATCACGTCATAATCAAACAAATTAACAATATAAGCTTCTGCAACCTGCTGCGAAAGGATTTCTCCTATAGAAGTAAGAAGATGCATAATAAAGCTGCTGCTATCCATTGTTATTGCCTTTATTTTTATATGCCCTCCTCCACCTCTTTTACTTTCAACATAATAACCTTGCTCAACAGTAAAGCGGGTATCAATTACATAGTTTATCTGTGACGGAACACAATTAAACCTGTTTGCTAATTCATTGCGCTGGATTTCAACAAGACCATCAGCATCCCTTAATATACTTTTTATAAACTCTTCTATAACCTCACTTAATGTAGCCATATTTTCCTCCGATATTGACTTTGACTTTCTTTGACCTTTGTTGCCTATATTATATAATAATTAATATTAAAATCAAGTATAAATTTATTTATCTTTTTCTTCAGTCAATTTCTCAATTTTATTTACCCTTTTTCTTTGATTATCCATAGTAATCCAATTGTCAAAGGATGATATGAATTCTCCATAGGCTGTTGCATCCTCTATTTCTTCGCGCTTTTTTATATTCTTTCTTTTTTTATCCATACAGCATTCCTCCCTAAATATTTTGTACTTTATAAATAATTATTACCCAAATTACGAATTTTACCCATAAAAAAAAGCGCTGGCGCGCTTTTATGTTTTATCTGCTATACAATGGAAACTTACTGCATAGAGCTTGTACTCTGTTCTGGACCTCCTGTTTATTTTTCTCATAATCTTCTATTGTAAGTGAAATAAGCTCCGCAATTTCAACCATCTCCGGCTCTTTCATTCCTCTTGTAGTAACAGCCGGCGTTCCTATTCTCACACCGCTTGTTATTGCTGGCTTTTCTGTATCAAAAGGTATCGCATTTTTATTAACTGTTATTCCTACCTCATCAAGGTTATGCTCTGCTTGCTTTCCTGTAATGCCCTTGTTTCTTAAGTCAAGCAGCATCAGATGGTTGTCTGTACCATCTGATACAAGCTTGAAATTTCTCTTTTTAAGCTCATCAGCAAGCTTGCTCGCATTTGCAATAATCTGCTTTTGATAATCTTTAAAGCCATCACTCAATGCTTCTTTAAAGCAAACTGCCTTGGCAGCAATTATATGCATCAAAGGTCCACCTTGAATTCCAGGGAATACTGCTTTGTCTACAGCCTTCGCAAATTCCTCTTTGCACAGAATCATTCCGCCCCTCGGTCCCCTAAGCGTCTTATGGGTTGTAGTTGTTACAAAATGTGCATACGGAACAGGACTTGGATGTAATCCCGCTGCAACCAAACCAGCGATATGCGCCATATCAACCATTAGATAAGCACCAACCTCATCAGCAATTTTACCAAATGCTTCAAAATCTATCTTTCTTGGATAAGCACTGGCACCTGCAACAATAATTTTAGGTTTATGCTCAATCGCAAGTCTTCTTACTTCATCATAATCTATAGTAAATGTATCTTGTCTAACTCCGTAAGGAATTATATTAAAATATGAACCAGATAGGTTTACAGGACTCCCATGCGTAAGATGACCTCCGTGAGCAAGGTTCATTCCAAGGATTGTGTCTCCGGGTCTTAGCATAGCAAAGTATACTGCAGTATTTGCCTGTGCTCCCGAATGCGGCTGAACATTTGCGTGATCGGCTCCAAATATTTGTTTAGCTCTTTCAATTGCGAGAGATTCAGCAACATCAACACATTCACACCCACCATAGTACCTCTTTCCCGGATAACCTTCTGCATATTTGTTGGTCAGAGGTGAGCCAGCCGCTTCCATAACAGCGTAACTTACAAAGTTTTCAGATGCAATCAGCTCAATTTTTTTTGCTTGGCGGTTAGCTTCATTATTTATAGCTTCTGCAAGCTCGGGATCAAACTTTTTTATCTCATCTGTATAAAACATATCCTTCCCCCCTGAGTATTTAAATTTTACCATTCAAACTTGATAGAATGATTATACTATATGAAATGATTTTTACAAGGTTGGATTTTTTTTATTTTATGATAATTAAGTCTTGAATTTTAGTAAGATATGGTGTCTAATAATAGAAGAAAAGTACATATTTTAAATATTAAATATGTACTTTGGATTTCTTGACTGATTCACTCTTTGTTTATATAATATATATGAAATTAGTTGTTATTTATCAAAATAATTTTTTTTCTACATTATTCTTTTTCTTTTTGTCTTATTATGTCTAATTTTCATTTTTTACAATAAATATAGTACAAGCATTTTTTGTAGTTCAGTTTTTAAATTTTAATTAATTAAAAGGGGGAAATTGAAGTGAAACTAAAAATCAGAGGTAGGATTTTGGTTGGCAATCTCATAGGTCTCATAGTTTTTTCAGTTGTTCTGTATTTTACTTTTTCAATCGCAGTTTCTGACTTGGCAAATCAGGAGGTATCAGAGAAGCTTGATTCTATTGTAGACCTGAGCATGAATTACATTGATTTGAAATACCCGGGAAAATGGAGTCTAGGAGCAGACAATAAGCTATATAAAGGTAAGGTATTAATGGAAACGCCTGATAAAAAGGCAGATAGTACTGCGCCTCTTAATGTCTTAATGGATGACCTCGGCAAAAAGGGCGGGTCCTTTGTTACAATATTCAGAGGAGAATACAGGGTTGCAACAAACGTTATAAAGAAATCAGATTCCGGCGTATCAGAACGTCCTTACTTATCTAAGGTTGCAGCAGAAGTAAAAAAAGACATTTATGATGATAAGAAAGAATTCTTTGCCGGAGCAGTCGATGTTGCTGGTATTCAATGCAGAGCTAAATATGTTCCATTAACGGATAAAGACGGAAAAGTTATAGGTATGTTTTTCGCAGGTGTTGATAGAGAAAAGGTTTCTGAATTGGTAAATAAATTCTCAGTTGTATCTCTCTTTATGATTATTGGCTGCAGCATACTATTTATAATAATTAGTTTTTCCTTATACACAAGAATAACTAACCGTATTACTAAAGTTGCTGACTTAATGAGAAATGTTGAAGAAAAGCATGATTTGACTATTCACTCAGACATAGAATCTAGTGATGAAACAGGAATGCTATCACATGATTTGAACAGCATGGTAGGCAAATTGAAGGGTATTGTTAAAGATGTTAAAAGTTCTTCAATGAACGTTTTAGGATCCAGTGAAAAGCTTGCTGCTTCAACAGAAGAATCAGGTGCTTCAATGGAAGAAATTGCAGCAAGCATTAATAGCATAGCAAGAGGAATGCTTGATAATTCCAAATTTATTGTTAACACTTCAGAAAATGTTAAACAAGTAGCAAAAAGTGCCGAAGATGTTGCTGCATCCTGCGAAGAGCTTGTTGATGAAAGCAAGAAGGTGAGAAATGATGCGTTCAACGGTGGTAATTCAGTTAAACAGGTTCTGAATTCAGTTGCTGAAATAAACACCTCATCAAAACAAGTTGAAGAAGTAATAAATGAGCTTGGAAAACTATCTCAGGAAATCGGAGAAATAATAGAAATAATCACTGGTATTTCAACACAAACAAATCTGCTTTCACTCAATGCTGCAATAGAAGCTGCAAGAGCAGGAGAAGCAGGAAGAGGTTTCTCGGTTGTTGCAGAAGAAATCAGAAAGCTTGCTGCAGGCAGCAGCGAAGCTGCTAAAGATATCACTAAACTCATAGTTGATGTCCAAAACAAGACAAGTAACGCTGTTCAAAAAATGCAGGAAGGCGCAAAAAAAGCTGAAGACGGCTTGAAAAAAGCAACTGATACAAGCGAATATATTCAAGGAATAATAGCTTCAATAGATAATATTGCAAAACAAATAGACGATATTTCTAAATCAGCAAATGTACAAGCAGAAATTTCGAAGCAGATGAATTCCGCTATGATGAATATATTGAGCATTACTGAATCAACAGCTTCAAGTGCACAGGAAATGAGTGCAAGCGTTCAAGAACAAACAAGCGTGTTCCAAGAACTTGGGAATGTTGCTTCAGAGCTCTCTCAATCTGCTTTATCAATGAATAACATGGTTAATAAATTTAAAGTTGATTAATCTATACAAAAGAAAAAAGCCCTCTCTGTAAAAGAGGGCTTTTTTCTTTTAATTCATTTCGGGTGGATTATCTGGTTCTTCTATAAATTCATTTTGAATATCGTCTATGCTTGGAATAACATTTTGTATTACTTCCTGAGTTATTCGCTTTTGTCCGGTTCCAACTCTTATTATGCCCCTTATAGGGCGATAAACATCAGAGGATATCAATTCTCTTTTTAGAAGATTATTATTAATATAAATATTTCTGAATACCGCTACCTTATAACCTTTCTTCTCTGCCCTTTCAGTTCTGACAGCACCACTTTCCAGGCTACCATCCTTTATTATTTGCTGTGGTCCCGGCTCAACTACTTCAAGTACCTGTGACTCTATCTTAACTTTTCTACCATCATCAGGCTTTTGAGAATATAAACTGACAACTATTTTATTTCCTTTGTTTATACTACGGATAAAAATAGTTGATTTCAGATTGTTCTTCATCTTAAAATCAATATAATCTCCTGCGATTGTCGCATCCTGACCAGCCGGAATATAGACAGGCGGAAAAGAATGGTGCTTCCTTTCTATTATTTGCAAGCATCCCTGAAGAGATGCTTTATATAAAGTAGTAGCTACCTGGCATACTCCTCCTCCCATACCTGGAACAAGCTCATCATTTAGTATTACCGGCGCATCTTTATAGCCGTTATCTGAAACTCTTGGTCCAAGCACCTGGTTTAGTGAGAATACCTCTCCATCAAGCATTATCGTCCCATTGATTTTGGCAAGAGCATTTCTTATGTTTGAAGCCCTATTTGCCTGACCTTGATTAAAAATGGTTTCTGCCCTTCCTATTTCACCATTAATATTTTTTATATCATTCATAGTATATTTGGGTTTATCCTTTATTACTGCAATCTTAATGCTTTGGTCAGGCATTACAGATATGCTTTCTTTAATAAGATTTATTGTTTTCTCTGAGTCCATTTTAACTCCTGGCTTATCAGGATTTTTTATTAGCCTTCCATCGGAGTCAACTGTTATCCATGCATTTTTTGCCGGAGCATTAATCTCTTTAGCAATTACTTGCAGCTTTTGGTTAAGCATATTTCTATTAAAATCAACAGGAACCTGAATATTTTTCCCACTAATCAGAAGAGCTATAGAATCATAAATGTTCTCAAAGAAGCCTTTGGTCCTACCTACATCATAAGCATTATTAGCTGCTGCCCTGGTATCATAATTTATATTAATATCATTAGCTTTTATCTCCCAGGTCTTATTCCCATAAGAAAGAATAATTTTATAATCCTTCCCCTTTTTCCCGTATATATTATTCAGCTTACTTTCTGCAGTGCTTAAGCTGTAACCAGAAAAGCTAATCCCCTCAATTTTTACTCCATGCTTTATTTTTCCTGAATTATAAAACACACCAGCAAATAGTAATATTAATAATGCAGCTATTACCGCAGCAGTAATTTTATATTTCAATAACAGCACCTCTCTTTGGCTAATCAATATTAATTAATACTTATTAATATTACTATTTTTTTATAAAGATATTACTTTTAAAAAAAATAGGTTGCTATGCAACCTATTTTTTCCTTCATTACCTATTTAATTCATTATTCTCGAAAAATCTTCTAATACATCATGCAACGCTATTGGTGTAACTTTATACCTTACGAGCTTATCTAATATTTCCTTAACCCCCTCCTTGTCTGATGATATATTAGGAACAAGTTCAAATTCAGTTTTAACTGAGTTGGACTTGTCAACCTCAGTTTTTATTATCTCTATTCCATATACATTTAATTTATCACTCTTTTGGTTTGATGAATCAGATTCTATTAAGTAATATTCCAAGCTCATTTCTTTTAAACAAATTGGCTCTCCATACTCTTCAACTCCGTATTTCGCTTTACCTGCAAGTTCTTTGTTTACCTGCATTTTTTATCCCCCTCGTTTATTTAAATATGTCCTTCCGCTATCTATTATACATTTAGTATACTTATTGGTAAATAAAAACATATCGTAAAATTTTTTCCTATTTCTGGCTTATGGCTTAATATTCGACAAAATCAAGTACTGTACTATGCTTTTTTTGCTTAATTGATATCTTTTGTCGAATTTCAAACTATACAAAAAGACCATGTTTAAAATTCAACACGGTCTTCAAAAGTTTTTTTAAATTATGAATAGTCTGTCAGCAATATGCTTTGTTTCATCAGTATAGCTTAACACTTCCTCATTTGTTTTTTAGCTTTTATAATATATGCAAAATCAAATACTCCACTATCCCAACAAGTGCCCCTATTACCGTTCCATTAACCCTTATCCACTGTAAATCTTCTCCTACCTTATCTTCCAGTGAATCTACAAAGCTCTGGTCATTTAATGACTGCAAATTCTCAGTAACCAAGTTCCCTACCACTCCATGATACCTCTCAACAATATCTATACACGCCTTTTTAATCCATCCCTCAAACTCAACCTTCTTAATCTCATTTGCTTTGAGGTTTTGAACCTGTTCTGAAATCATTACCGCGAAATATTTTACAAGCGGTGATCTTTCAATATTTTCAGTAATCAATTGGGCTTTTAAAACAGAAACCAAATCAACAACTGCATTAAATCCATCATCTGTACTAATTGTCTTTTGAACAAGGCTTCCCAACATAGCTGAAGCACTTTCCTGATTTGTAAATTTTATAGTTCTTATTGATTCTTTTATTTTTGCACGATAAGGATTATAGGGTTCCTTTATATCTTCCAGAAAATCCGCAAATTTCTTGGAAATCGACTCCGCAGCCTCTTCATAATTTATTACATCAAGACCTTCTCCCAAACCTTTTCCAAGACGCCTGAAAAAGCCACCTCTCATTGCATAATCATTTGCTGCTTTATGCATTGTATTTTTAACAACCTTAATAAAGCTGTAGTCTTCAGTCATAGCACTAAGCTTATCAATCAGGAAATCAATAATGTCATCTCCGTACAGCTCTTTTAAAGAGCCCTCAAACTTTTCAACCATATCTTCCGAAACGCTTATTTCAGAGAAGTTTTCCTTGATTACTTGCTGTATGAACTTAGCAGCATAGTCAGGTTCAATATCCTTTATTGTATTAACAATTAATGATAAAACAATACTTTCGAGCTTTTCTTTTCCTGCTGAAGATTCAAGAACTACAGACATCTTATCAATAATTGGGTAATCACTAATTTTAGATTTTATAATATCAAGGCTAAGCCATTGATTTTCAACAATATCTGCAATAGAATTGATTATCCTTTCCCTGTTATTTGGAATAATAGCTGTATGTGGTATAAATCTAATCCCTAAAGGATGCCTGAATATTGCAACAATAGCAAACCAATCTGCCAAAGCTCCTACAAGAGCTGCTTCAAAGGTTGACAAAGCCAACCCGCCCCAAAAGCTTTGCCTAAACGGCCATGAAACAATAGCACCAATTAATGCACCCAGTAATAGAACTGTCGCAAGTACCTTCATCTTTTTCATAAGTAATTCTCTCCTAACTAATTGAAACTAATTTCATCTGCTCTTTGAGAAAACTTTTTCATTACTTTCTGTTTTATAAGTATATGCTCTGACCTTGAAAGATTTTTGTCCTCTTCCAGGATATGCTTTGCTGATTCCTGAGCCAGCTTAAGCATATCTATATCTTTAAAAAGATTTGCAATCCTTAAATCAGGGATTCCATGTTGTCTGGTTCCAAAAAATTCGCCCGGTCCTCTTAACTCCAAATCCTTTTCTGATATTTCAAAACCATCATTGGTATTTTGCATAACTTTCATTCTCTCACGCACAATTTTAGAATCCGACTCTGTCATCAGTATACAGTAAGATTGCGACTCGCCTCTTCCTACCCGTCCTCTTAGCTGGTGCAGCTGTGCCAATCCAAACTTTTCAGCATTTTCCACAACCATAAGTGAAGCATTAGGAACATTGACACCAACCTCGATTACTGTTGTGGAAACAAGAATGTTTATCTTCCCAGCACAAAATTCGTGCATAATTCGGTCTTTTTCCCTAGCTTTAATTTTGCCATGAATAAACTCAGTTTTGTACCCCTTAAATATTTCCTGCAGTTCTTGAACATGCCTTTCTACCGCCTTAGCCTTAACTGCTTCGGATTCTTCCACAAGAGGACAAACTATATATACCTGTCTCCCTTCCGTCACCTGCTTTTCAATAAATTTATTCATTCTTGCACGAAGATTATCTTCTATCCAATAAGTCTCAATCTTTTTTCTGCCCGGCGGGAGCTCATCAATAACAGATATATCCAAATCACCATAAAGAATCAGTGCAAGTGTTCTGGGAATTGGCGTAGCCGTCATAACCAGCACATCAGGCGCTTTCCCTTTCGACGTAAGGACCGCCCTCTGTCTGACACCAAATCTATGTTGTTCATCAGTAATCACAAGTCCAAGATTCCAAAAGCTTATATCCTCTTCTATAAGCGCATGTGTACCAATCACTACATCAACTTTTCCTTCTGCAATATCATTCTTAAATTCTCTTTTTTGTTTTTGGGTAATTGAACCTGTCAGCAGTAAAGTTTTTATTCCTATCTTTTCGAACAATCCCTTAAAGGTATCATAATGCTGTTCTGCTAAAATACCTGTAGGAACCATCATAGCTGCCTGAAAACCATTTTTTACTGCTTTATAAACTGCAAGCACAGCAACAATTGTTTTTCCGGAACCAACATCACCCTGAACCAATCTGTTCATAGGCTTTAAGCCTTCCATGTCCTGATTTATTTCTTTAAATACACGTTTTTGAGCTGATGTTAATTCAAACGGGAGCTCCTTAATGAATTCTTCGAGCTCCGGCACCGGCTTAAATTGAATTCCCCATATATCGGTATTTAATTGATTTTTCATTGAAAGCAAGCCTAGTTGAAGTAAAAAAAGTTCTTCAAATACAAGTCTCCTGCGTGCGTACTCAAAACTATCAGCATTCTTTGGAAAATGTATATTATTAATTGAGTAGTTTATTTCTGCAAGGTTATAGCTTTTTCTGATTTGCTCGGGTAAAAACTCCTGAAGCTGATTATTTGCAACCTCTAAAGCATTTTTGATAATTGTTCTGATAATTCGTTGAGAAAGATTTAAGGTTAACGGATATATCGGGACTATTTTCCCTGTTTCCCTTAATTCTTCATCAATCTTTTCAAAAACCGGGCTTTGTATTTCAAGATGACCAAATTTTTTTGAAGGCTTACCAAAAAACATAAACTGTGTTCCCGTTTTAAAGGTATCTTTTAGATAGCTTTGATTAAACCAGGTTAAAACACATGCTCCGGTTTCATCATTGACCAAAAGCTTCTGTATTGCCAGACCTTTTCTTGGCCTAGTTTCAGTAATACCTGAAATTACAGATGCTTTAAAGCAAGCAGGCTGCTCATCATAAAGCTCAATTATCTTTTTTATTTTCACCCTATCCTCATAATCTCTGGGAAAATAATAGAGCATTTCTTCAACGGTCTTTATACCCAGCTTGTAAAGAAGCTTTGCACGAGCCTCGCCAACACCTTTTATATATTGAATTGGTTTATCCAGAATGGTCTGCGTATCCAAAATATTTCTCCTGAAAAATATTGCTGATTTACAGATATATTTTACATTATTAGCAATAAGGTTTCTATAGCTGATTTTTGAAGTGGCGACTTTTCCGCCGATTTTGGTCGTTCAAAAGCGGCAAACAAACTACAAAGACGCTTTACAGGAACACTTTATATTGCTACTTATATATTTAAGTTAATAAAAATCCGTAAAAAAGTAAAAGTCTGCAAAGGCTCTCCTTTGCAGACTAAATAAATCATTAAAAATTTTTAACCCTACTTGTCAACCTTTATTCCTTCTACAAGAATATTTACTTTCTCAACCTCTAATCCTGTAAACTCCTTAACCTGATTTGAAATTGCACTCATAATACTCTCTGATACCTGCGCAATTTTTACTCCATATTCTATTACTATTGAGACATCAATAATTACTTTTTCATTATCACCTGTAACCTTTATTCCCTTTGTAAGATTCTCTCTGTTCCAAAAATTAGCTCCCGCTGTAGAACTGGCAATTCCGGCACACTTAGTAGCAGCATTACCTGCAATGGTTGCTATTACAGCCTCATTTATTACCAAACTTCCAAGGTCATTTTTTATTTTAACAGCCACAACTATTCCTCCTTTGATAAACATTTATTTTATTATTACCTATTTTATATCAAATTAAGACATTATTCCAGTGAATACTAAAATTTTTAGTTTTAGCATCTCTTTTTAATGATTTACCCTGAACCTTAAAAATAATTCTTGCCAACTGATTTTGTCTGTGCTAGAATAATTATGCTTTATTTATTGAGATAGTTACCTGAGAAGGAGGTGTTATAGATGGCAAAATGCAGTATTTGCGAAAAACAAATTGTATTTGGATTGAACGTTGCCCATTCAAACAAGAAAACAAACAGGACTTGGAAACCTAACATAAGAAAGGTCAGAGCCGTTATTAATGGTACACCAAAAACCATTAGCATATGCACAAGATGTCTTCGTTCCGGAAAAGTTGAAAGAGCAATGTAATTTAGTGTAAAGTTTAAAATGTAAAATGTAAAGTTGACAGATTAAAAAAGTGCAGAACAAAAAAGCAGCTTTATTAAATTTTAAGTTTTAAGCATAACAAATTTAGTATAATAGATTTAAGTACAAAATGAAAACGCGAAGGTTTCGCGTTTTTTTATGTAATAAATTCCACATTTCCTTTTTACTTTTGAATTTAACTTTAAACTTTACACTATTTAAACTATTTAATTCCCATCATCTTTTTTATTATGCCACCCAAAAATCTCGGCATTTTAAAAACAACTATCTTCATTTAATCACCTCCCATTAGCAAATAAGCCATACCCAGCCGAAAATTATTAAAAGCATTCCCACACAGAAAACCCATCCAAGTTTAGGCAGGCATACTACTAAAAGCATTCCTATACCCAAGGCGAGACATATCAATCCCCAAACCCTTTTATAACAAGGCATTCCAGTAGCTCCTCTTTATCCGTTTATTGTAGTACAGTATATGCAGTAAACAAAAATTTGTGAAAATAGCTTATATAATTTCTTTAAATGAAAATTTTTATTATTCCTAATGCTATCAGTACAGCACCGGGTATAAATGAAACAATTTTATCATTAAACATTTCTGCCCTTGAAATTTTTTTGCCGAGCCATTCACCGAATTGTATACAAATCACTTGCGCTGATGCTATAAAAATAGGCATAAACGCAGATGATAGCCCGGCCATTACGCTCCCCATACATCCCATTGCCGCATCAACATTTAATGCAATGCCAAGCATAAATGCTTCTTTCAAGTCTATCCTGCCAGAATTATCAATATCCCCTTTTGCTGGATTTTTTATTATCATTATGGTTATTCCTATAGACTTTATTGCAAATTCAAGAAGCTTTTTTTCTTTTGCTTCTAAATTTTTAATACGATTTTCTATATTCTCTTCTTTGCTTTGAGATTTTGTTATCATCCAAATACCAATAACAATCATACATGCAATACCAATTGTCTTGGCACTTTGCATACCTAAACCCCGTAGAACCACACTACCAGAGAATACCCCTATGTAAGAACAAATCATTGATGATATAAAAAGCATGGCTTTAGGCAAAAAACTTATTTTAACATTTTTTATACCGTAAGATATTGAAACTCCCAGAGCGTCAAGACTCAAAGAAATCGACAAAAAAACAATTGCAATTAACATAAAAAATACCAGGGTTTTTTATACACAATATGCCTAAAATAAATATTTTGTTAAACCATTATCATACTTTTAAAAATTAAATAATAGAATAAAGGCAGAAAGAAGACAGGCATTAGTTATTTATTAATCGGAGGATAAAAATGAAAAATACAGTAAACCAAATTAATTTAAATAACAAAGAAAATAATATATCTAAAGGGTTGACCACAAAGACTGCACAAAAGAACCTTGACATATACGGACCTAACGAAATAGCAAGCAAAAAGAAAAAATCTCCTCTTATGATTTTTATCAGACAGTTCAGTGACTTCATGGTAATCATCCTTCTTCTTGCCACTCTTTTTTCAATCTCTATGGGTGAAATTATTGAAGCATCAACAATAATGTTTATCATACTTCTTAATGCCATATTAGGCTTCTGGCAAGAATTTAAGACAGAAAAAACCCTTGAGGCATTAAAGCAGCTTGCCGCGCCTGTTTGCGCAGTTATACGGGATGGAACTATCACAACAGTTCCTGCATCAGAAATTGTTCCTGGCGACGTAATAGTTTTGGAATCAGGCAATAGGGTTCCGGCTGATGCGATTTTAATTGAGGCAAACAGCCTATCTGTTGATGAATCAATGCTTACAGGTGAATCATTACCTGTCCTCAAAAAATCCATAACCGAAATCCCTGATGAAAAGCCTGAAACACTTGAAAATCATGAAGAATCAATCTTTATGGGAACACTTGCCGTATCCGGAACCGGGAGAGCCATTATTGTAAATACCGGTATGAACACCGAAATGGGAAAAATAGCAGAAATGATACAAAATGTTCAGGAGGAACTAACTCCTCTTCAAAAAAAGCTTGATAGGATGGGCACTCATATTGTCTACGGATGTATTATTATATGTGCATTAGTTTCTTTTATTGGGATGCTTAAAGGTGAAGAGCTCTTTAATATGATTCTATCTGGAATAAGTTTGGCTGTAGCAGCAATCCCCGAAGGGCTTCCTGCTGTCGTAACCATTTCTTTAGCAATAGGTGTCCAAAGGATGCTCCGCAGAAATGCGCTTATAAGAAAGCTTCCAGCAGTCGAAACTCTTGGCTGTACTACAGTAATTTGTTCTGATAAAACCGGCACCCTTACTGAAAATAAAATGACGGTTAAGAAAATATACGTGAATGGAGAATTCATTGATGTAACCGGTTCAGGCTTTACACCTGAAGGAAGCTTTATTTCAGGCTCTAAAACCATCTCTCCAAAGAATAACCGGCTGTTAATTGAATGTCTTACAGCAGGAACCTTGTGCAATAATTCAAGGCTTGTGAATACAAGCAATTCCCTCTGGGAAATTCAAGGCGATCCTACTGAAGGAGCCATTCTTGTTGCAGCAGGAAAAGCCGGAATAACAAACAAATGGCTTTCAAATATTTATAAAAGAACCAGAGAAATTCCATTTGATTCTGATAGAAAGATGATGTCTGTAATTTATAAAAATAACCACAATCGCTTAATCTCTTATTCCAAAGGTGCTCCCGATGTTATTATAAAATTGTGTAAATATGCTCTAAAAGAAGATGGCTTTGTACCTATGTCTTCAAATGAGTCAAATGAAATACTTAAAGCAGCATCTTTATTGGCCTCTCAGGCTTTAAGAGTTATAGCAATTGCCAAAAAGCCTTTAAATATTAGCCAGGATAATGAATCTTCTGAGGGTTACGAAATAGAGAATAACCTGACTTTCATCGGTCTTGTTGGAATGATTGACCCTCCCAGAAGCGAAGCATTATTCTCAGTCCAAAAATGTAAAAAAGCAGGCATTAGACCTGTAATGATTACCGGTGATCACAAGGAAACAGCTTTTGCAATAGCCAAAGAAATAGGAATTGCAGACGAAAACCCCAAAACTGTTATAACAGGTGAAGAGCTTGATAAAATTAGTGATAGCGATTTTATAAAGAATATTCATAAATACAACGTTTTTGCACGTGTGTCACCACGTCACAAATTCCGGATAGTAAAAACCCTGAAAAGCAGTGGTAATATTGTCGCCATGACCGGTGATGGTGTAAACGATAGTCCTGCTGTCAAAGAGGCTGATATTGGCATTGCAATGGGCATATCAGGAACTGATGTAACAAAAGAATCTTCCTCTATAATCCTTCTTGATGACAATTTTTCTACTATTGTATCAGCAATAGAAGAAGGCAGAGGTATTTATGAAAATATTAGAAAATTTATCAGATATATGCTTTCATGCAATATAGGTGAAGTTCTAACAATGTTTTTAGGCTCTTTGTTATCTTCTCCTGTTCCGTTATTACCGATTCAAATACTATGGGTAAATCTTGTGACAGATGGTCTCCCGGGTATTGCCCTAGGATTGGATCCCTCCGACAGAGGAATCATGGAAAAAAAGCCCCGTTCTCCAAATGAAAATGTTTTTTCTGACGGCTTGCTGGGGAAAATCCTTTTTCGTGGAACCATAATAGGCTTGAGTACCCTTGCAGTATTTTACTTTGAATATTTTATTTTTGGAAATGGAATAATGATTGCCCGTACTGCTGCATTTGCTACTTTAGTTATTTCTCAGCTTATTCATGTATTTGAATGTCGCTCTGAGAAAAAGGATATTTTTGAAATAAACCTTCTTGAGAATAAATATCTTGTTTGGTCAGTAGCTGTTTCAGCCTTTATGCTGTTTACTGTTCTTTATGTCCCAATTCTTCAAACAATTTTTAAAACAACAACACTGGGAATAAGTGATTGGCTTCTGGTCACCGGTTTCTCTCTTGCCGGTCCTGCACTTGCCAGCATTGGATTTTCATTGAAAAGCAAAGTAAAATAATGTTCAATTATCTTTGCTCCATAAAAATTGACAAAATACATATACTAATCTATAATTAAAAATACCTTGAATAATAATTTCAAAGGTATGGTAACGCTTGGGTTTATAAGGTTCAATGCTTTTCTTCCCAAAGCGTTCCTATTTGTTTTTAAACAGGTACATCAAAATATTTTATTCAACAGGTGGTTGATATATTTTATGAATATTAAAAAGTTTTTTAAAATTGTTTTTAGTTTTGTTTTTACTTTTTGTATGTTTGGAGCAGTTGCATTTGGCGCTTTATATATTATTAATCCTGAATTGTTTAATACCCAGAATCTTCTCGGTAGTATTTTAAATCCTTTATCAGCACCTCAAAAGCCAATAAATATTTTGCTCATGGGCGCAGATAAAGTTGGTATGAATACTGACGTAATGCTTGTTGCAAATATTAATCCTGTAACCAAAGAAATTCATGTTGTTTCTATTCCTAGAGATACCAAGATACAGTATAAAGGAACCCATAAAATTAACAGCATGTATGGCAGAGGTAAAGCAGAGCTTGCAAAAGAAAAAGTTTCAGAAATAATTGGGAACCCGATTGACTATGCCGTAATTACAAAGCCCGAAGGATTCAGAAATATTATAGATATACTTGGCGGAGTTGAAGTAGACGTACCTGGAGATATGAATTATGATGATTATGATCAGGACCTCCATATTCATTTAAAAAAAGGTCTTCAAACCCTTAACGGTGACAAGGCTGAGGAATTTGTAAGATATAGGCATGGATATGCCGAGGGTGACCTTGGACGAATAGAAGCCCAAAAAATATTTTTTAAAGCCTTTGTAGAACAAAAATTAAAGCCAGAGTATATACTAAAAGCAGATAAAATACTGGGTCAAATATTTGAAAATGTAAAAACCGATATTCCTTTGGATATTGCAATTAAATATGCTTTAGCAGCCAAGGATATGCCTTCTCAGAATATATCGTTTTTAAATCTACCCGGTAATCCGAAAAAAACTAATGGTGTCTGGTATTTTATACATGACTCAGTAGAAATTGAAAAGCAGCTCAGAGGTGAGTTCAGCCTTGAGGCAACTCCAAAAGCTTCAAGTGCAAAACAATAGTTTAGAGGTTGATAATGGAACAAATTTCTCAAATTGCAACAAATCTTGTATCACAATATGGTTATATATTTATGGCATTTGCCATGTTTGTAGATAGTGTAAACATCCCTGCCGGAAGTGAAATAATCCTGCCTTTTGGAGGATACATGGCAAGAACCTCCAACTTAAATATATATGTCCTGATAGCTGTAACAACAATAGCAACAACCCTGGGAGCAATTGCTAATTATTATTTAGGTGCATGGGGTGGGGATATTTTATTTGCGAAGCACGGTAAAAAGCTGCTGATTTCCAAGAAGGATTATGATTTAGCCGTAAATTGGTTTAAAAAATATGGTAATTTTGCAGCTTTCTTCGGAAGGTTAATACCAGGTATACGAACCTTTATTTCTTTTCCTGCAGGAGTAGCTAAAACAAGCATCATTCCATTTTCGGTATATTCCTTTCTCGGTTCATTGGTCTGGTGTACCGGCTTTTGTGCAGCTGGCTACGCTTTAGGCAAGAAGTGGAAAACCATCGAGATATACTTGAAAGATTTTCATCTGATAATTATTGCTATTTTAGTTATAATTATTGTTCTTTATATAATTCACAAGATTAAAGATAGGAACGAAGAATAGTAGAGCACAACTTACATGAGTAGTGCTTTTATTTTAACTGCATTAATGAATAATTCCTCCCTGTATTACTTCCATCAGCCCTGTATGAATAAAGGATTTGATTATTACACGCTGTACAAATACCTGAAGAATGAATATTTTCAGGTTTTAATTTTTTTTCAAGCAGCTGCTGTATATTTGCTTCCCAAAGATTTATTTTGAATTTCCCCGTTTCAACAGGTTCTATAATAATATTATTCAAACCGAATGCCCTTTCAAATTCATCCTTTACAGGCGTATTGACTTCAAAGCAGCATTTACCTATGGAAGGTCCAACGCAAGCGATTATATTTTGAGGATTGCATTTAAATTTTTCTACCATTTTTTGAACAGTCTTGGATGCAATTTTTTTTACTGTTCCTCTCCAGCCTGCATGTGTGCTTGCAATAACATTTCTTTCAGGGTCATAGAATAAAACAGGAACGCAATCTGCAAAGAAAGCTACCAAAGCAGTGTTTAATCCGCCTGTTAGCAGTGCATCGCTTCCCTCTATTTTTCTAGGTCTCAATATGCCTTCACCTCTGTCCTCTTTGCTGACTATTCTAACAGCATCCTCATGAACCTGATTAGCAAATACAAGGTTATGATAATCTAATTCCATAACATCACAAAGCATTTTAAAGTTCTCTCTCGTATGTTCAGAAGCTTCTGCATGATTTACGGAAGGATTGCCAATTTCACCGATTTTTGTAGTAATACAGTGGGTTAGCTTATCTGAATGCTCTAAAAGGCATTTAAATTGAAGATATTCAATGCCATCTTTCTTTACATGCATAATACTTTTATTCGTCAAATTCATGTTCAAGTATGTCCTTCCTGAAAATTAATTATTTTACTAAATATTATATTAATTTGCTTTTAATTTATAGTCAATTATTGAATGCTTTAATAAAGAAAAATCCCGACCGCAGTCGGGATTTTTCTTTATTCTCACTTCTAACCTCTCACATCTCACTTCTAGTTTAGTACATTGGCATTCCGCCGCCCATGCCGCCCATACCTGCCATAGCAGCTGCAGCATTGTCTTTTTCAGGCTTATCTGCTACAAGACTCTCTGTGGTAAGAACCATTGAAGCTATGCTTGCAGCATTTTGAAGTGCTGAGCGTGTAACCTTTGCAGGATCAACTATTCCAGCTTCCTTCATGTCTATATATTTTTCAGTAATTGCATCAAATCCAACTCCGGCTGAACTTGACTTAATCTTGTCAAGGACTACCGAACCTTCAAGCCCTGCATTTGCAGAAATTTGTCTGACAGGCTCTTCAAGTGATTTAAGTATTATGCTTATTCCGGTTTTTTCATCTCCGGCTGTTGTTTCAAGAAGCTTTGCAACCTTTGGGATGATGTTTATATATGCTGTTCCACCACCAGCCACAATACCTTCTTCAACAGCTGCCCTTGTTGCTGCAAGAGCATCTTCTATACGAAGCTTCTTTTCCTTCATTTCAGTTTCTGTAGCCGCTCCAACCTGAATTACAGCTACACCGCCTGAAAGCTTTGCAAGTCTTTCCTGAAGCTTTTCTTTATCAAAGTCAGATGTTGTTTCCTCGATTTGTGCTCTGATTTGTCCAATTCTCTTTTTAATATCATCCTGGTTTCCAGCACCATCAACAATTATTGTATTTTCTTTTTGAATCTTAATCTGTCTAGCCTTACCAAGCTGTGCAAGATTTGTTTCCTTCAAGTCAAGACCAAGCTCTTCGGTAATTACCTGCCCACCTGTAAGTGTTGCAATATCTTCAAGCATTGCTTTCCTTCTATCGCCAAATCCAGGTGCTTTAACAGCAACGCATGTGAATGTTCCTCTAAGTTTGTTTACTACTAATGTTGCAAGTGCTTCTCCTTCAATATCTTCAGCTATTATAACAAGCTTCTTACCTTGCTGAACAATTTGCTCAAGCAAAGGAAGAATTTCTTGAATATTGCTTATTTTCTTATCTGTAATAAGAATATATGGGTCATCAAGAATAGCTTCCATCTTATCAGCATCCGTAATCATGTAAGGTGAAATATATCCTCTGTCAAACTGCATACCTTCAACAACCTCAAGGTTGGTACCCATTGTCTTTGATTCTTCAACAGTTATAACTCCATCATTTGTTACCTTTTCCATAGCATCTGCAATAAGTTTGCCTATTGTTTCATCATTGGCCGAAATAGCTGCAACCCTTGCAATATCCTCTTTACCTTTAATTTTTGTGCTAACTTCCTTGATTCCTTCTACTGCAACGTCAATTGCTTTCTGAATTCCCTTTTTAACTATCATTGGATTAGCACCAGCTGCTACATTTTTCATACCTTCTCTGATTATTGCCTGTGCAAGAAGAGTAGCTGTTGTTGTTCCATCCCCTGCTACATCGTTTGTCTTTGTAGCAACTTCTTTAACAAGCTGTGCACCCATATTTTCAAAAGCGTCTTCAAGCTCAATTTCCTTTGCAATTGTAACACCATCATTTGTGATTAATGGAGAACCAAACTTTTTATCAAGAACTACATTTCTTCCCTTGGGACCTAGTGTAATCTTAACTGTATCTGCTAATTGGTTAACACCTTTTTCCAAAGCGCGTCTTGCGTCTTCGCCGTATAATATCTCTTTTGCCATACCTTTTATTCCTCCCTCATTTTTTAATCAATTACTGCCAATACATCAGATTGCTTTACAATTGTCATTTCCTGACCGTCAAGCTTAACTTCTGTTCCAGCGTATCTGCTGATTATTACTCTATCCCCTACTTTTACTTCCATTTTAACTACTTTTCCATCTTCTATTGCTCCTGGTCCTACTGCAAGAACCTCGGCCATCTGTGGCTTTTCTTTTGCGGTTCCAGGTAATACAATACCGCTTTTGGTTGTTTCTTCGCTTTCGAGCATTTTTATCACTACTCCATCAGCTAAAGGTCTTATTTTCATGAGTGTACCTCCTTATTATTTAAGTTGTTAGCACTCGCGTCCGCTGAGTGCTAACCGCAGAATATATATTATAAGAATAGTATTGCCATATCAAGCATATGCGTTGGTTATTTTAGCCAAAGGCACCGGATTTTATCCAGTTATCTGGTAATATTTATCGTTTACTATGTTTTTTATTGATTTTCTCGGTTTATTGTATTTGGAACAAAAATTAACCCTCTAAATTAAAGAGGGTTAATTTATTTTTATTTTATTGGGCGAGCCAATATCTCGCCTACTCTCATTCCCCTCTATTTTAAGAGAGGGGTTAGGGGTGAGTTATTCTCCCGCAACCTCAACCTTCATTATGTTTGTTGTTCCGGTAATCCAGGTTGGAACACCGGCAGTAAGAACTACAAGCTCACCTTTTTTTATAAGTCCTGTTTCAAGAGACTTTTCAACCGCTTTGCTAAATAATTCGTCAGTATTTTTTACAGCTCCTATTACAAAAGGATGAACACCCCACGAAAGTGCCAGCTGTCTTCTTACTTTTTCAGAATGTGTTATGCCAATAATTAAGCATGTGGGTTTAAATTTGGAAACCATCCTTGCAGTCGAACCCGTCTTGGTTATAGGTATAATTGCGGATGCCCCCAGTTCATGCGAGGTTGCACATGTAGCATGGCTTATGGCATTTGTAATTGATGTGCTTACTGAAAATCTTCTTGTATAAAATCTTCTCTTATAATCCGTACTTTCTTCTGCTTTTTCGATTATTCTACCCATCATCTCCAGACTTTCAACAGGATATTTGCCTGCCGCAGTTTCCCCTGAAAGCATTACTGCGCTGGTACTATCATATATTGCATTTGCCACATCACTCGCTTCTGCTCTTGTAGGCCGAGGATTTGCAATCATTGATTCAAGCATTTGCGTAGCAGTTATTACCGGTTTCCCAGCCTCTACACATTTTCTTATAATCTTTTTCTGCGCAGGTGGAACCTCTTCCGGTGAAATATCCAATCCGAGGTCACCTCTTGCAATCATTACGCCATCAGCTTCCTCAATAATTTCTTCAAGGTTATCAAGACCTTCTCTATTTTCAATCTTGGCTATTATCTGGATTTTTTTGCCTCCATTGGCTTCAAGCACAGCTCTTATCTGCCTTATATCATCAGCCCTTCTTGTAAAAGATGCCGCGATAAAGTCAAAATCATTTTCAATTCCAAAAATTATATCATCCATATCCTTTTCTGTTATTGCCGGAAGTCCTACAGAAAAACCAGATACATGTACATTCTTCTGGCTTCCTATTTTGCCTGAATTATTAACCTTACATATAACGTCAGTGCCTTCAACGCCAAGCACTTCCATTCCAATTGCGCCATCATTGATAAGTATCTTGCAGCCGGGAATAACGTCTTTATACAGCTCCTTGTAACTAATGCTGCATTTTTCTTTATCTCCTTCAATATCCTCAACTACAATCTTAAAAGCCTGACCTTCAACAAGGTTTTCAAACTCATTCTTAAATAGACCTGTTCTAATTTCAGGTCCCTTTGTATCAAGAAGAAGCGCCACAGGAAGGTCTAATTTTTCTCTTATCTGCTTTACCCTGTCAGCTCTTGCCTGCTGTTCTTCATGTGTACCATGTGAAAAGTTCAATCTGGCAATATTCATCCCTTTAATCATCATTTCTTCAATAATTTCCTTTGACGATGATGAAGGGCCTAATGTGCATATTATTTTTGTCCGTCTCATAAGAATTCTCCCTCCTAATAAAAATTCAACCCCAGCAGACTGGGGTTAAAACCTTTAATTAATAACCTTTTTCAATTATTATGCTGTGAGCTTCTGATACTTCTGCCTCCGGAACCAGAATCTCAAAATAATTGTCTTCGTTCTCATTATTTTTGCTAATAGGTCTGATTTTAACCAATAACCCTTCTTTTAAAAGAATTTCTTGAAGTCTTGCAGCAACATCTTTGCTTTGTGCTATATAAACAACAGTCCACATATATATTCCCTCCAAGCCACGGCTATTGGCTATCAACCTTTGGCTTTTGGATTTTTGAGTTTTAAGCTTGAGCCATTAGCTAAGCTGCTAACCTGAATTTATAATATATTATATAAATCTAAAAATCAACATTTTTTTCTTGCTGTAAATGACCTTACACCTTTAAATTGTCAGCTCATAATCATTTTTACGCATTCATTTCCAAGAATATTCTGGAGCTCTTTAATTAATTCCTGGTTTGGAGAAATCCACATTTCCTTACCGGCAGCCTTAGTTACTCCTTCTTCCTCAAAGAAAATATATACCGGTGTCAATCCATTAAAATACTTTAATAAAGCATAGACTGTATCTAAACTTTTACTATTCAAACCTTTACAAGCCTTTAGATATAATTTTTTGGATTTTGTTTTTACCAATGGATTTATTTCCTCACAGATAATCTTGGGCTCTTCTTCCTCTTTTAAGCTTAGTCTTCCTCTTATTGTAATTATATTTTCGTTTTCAATAAATTTTGCATACTTTTCCAATACTGTGGGAAATACCAGCACTTCTATGCCACCAAATACATCCTCAACCCTGATAAAAGCCATAAGATTGTTATTTCTGGTTATCTTTGTCTTTTTATCTGTTATAATCCCTCCAATGGTAATCATCTGTCCATCCTGTAAAGGCGGTTTATAGTTGACAGTTGACAGTTGATAGTTAGAACCATCATTACTATGCAAATCATCTTCCGAACCTTGGTTCATATTTAAAATATCTAATATTGTCACTGTAGTATTCTTTTTCAGTTCCTCCTCATAACCCTCCAAAGGATGCCCACTGATGTATAATCCCAGCATTTCTTTTTCCATTGAAAGTAAAATGTTTTGTGGATAATCTTTTATATCCGGAAGCACAAACGCAATTCCTGCTGCAGTCTCACCACTATCAAACAAAGAAACCTGCCCCAGTATATTTTTCTTGCGAGTATTCTGTATGCCATCTATTATCCTTTCATAACCAGCCATCAGCTGTGCTCTTCCTGTGCCCAATGAATCAAAGGCTCCACACTTTATAAGGCTCTCAACACATCTTTTATTTACCTCTCCACCATCTATCCTCTTGCAAAAGTCTACAAAATCAGTAAATACACCCGAACTATCCCTGGTATTAATAATGCTTTGAACTGCTCCTTCTCCAACATTTTTAATTGCTGCAAGACCAAACCTGATATTGTTCCCTGAAATAGTAAACCCTATTGAGCTTTCATTAACATCAGGAGGCAGAACCCTTATACCTCTATCTCTGCATTCCCTTATATATTGCGTAACCTTATCAACACTCCCAAGAAAGCTGTTTAATAATGCAGCCATAAATTCTATAGGATAATAGACTTTAAGCCACGCAGTCTGATAAGCTATAACAGCATATGCCGCTGCATGTGATTTGTTAAAAGCATACTTTGCGAATTCCATCATTTCATCAAATATTTGGTTTGCAGAGTTTTCATCTATACCATTTCTCAGTGCTCCAGGGACGATGATATCTCCGTTATCTTCACTTATTCCATAAATGAAGTTTTGCCTTTCCTGTTTCATAACCTCGGTTTTTTTCTTTGACATTGCCCTTCTGACCAAGTCAGACCTACCTAGTGAATAACCTGCCAAATCTCTAACAATTTGCATTACCTGTTCCTGATAAACCATACACCCGTACGTTACATTAAGAATTGATTCAAGGCTTTGATGCGTATATTCAATAGCATTAGGATTGTTCTTATTACGAATATACCTTGGAATCTGATCCATTGGACCTGGTCTATACAGCGATATGCCAGCAATTATATCCTCAAGAGATGCAGGCTTTAGCTCTTTCATAAACTGCTTCATGCCTGCACTTTCCAGCTGAAATATACCTTCGGTTTTTCCTTCACTAATAATTCTAAAAACATTCGGGTCATCTAAATTTAATGTAGAAATGTTTATATTCAACCCTTTTGTTTTCTTAATAAAATTTATAGTATCTCTGATAACAGTCAAGGTCCTTAATCCAAGGAAATCCATTTTCAGGAGCCCTAATTCCTCAAGAAGCCCCATAGTAAACTGAGTTGTTATACTCCCATCTTCATTTTTCTGCAGCGGTACATAATCCACTACAGGCTTATTGGTTATAACAACGCCTGCCGCATGGATTGAAGCATGCCGTGTAAGACCCTCCAATGCCTTTGCCGTATCAATAAGCTTTTTGACTTTGGTATCCTCATCATAATTTTTCTTTAGCTCTCCATTGACTTCAAGAGCGCGGCTTATGGTCATTCCTATTTCCATAGGTATTTGCTTAGCTACAACATCAACTTCTCCATATGACATATTCAGGGCCCTTCCAACGTCCCTTATTGCCGCCCTTGCTGCCATGGTGCCAAAGGTTATTATTTGAGCAACCCTGTTACTGCCATATTTTCTGACAACATAGTCTATAACCTCCTGCCTTCTTTCAAAGCAAAAGTCAATATCAATATCAGGCATGCTTATTCTCTCAGGATTAAGGAATCTTTCAAATAAAAGACCATATCTAAGAGGGTCTATATCAGTAATTTCAAGGCAGTACGAAACTAGGCTTCCCGCTGCCGAGCCCCTTCCGGGTCCAACCATTATTCCGTTATCCTTTGCATATTTGATAAAGTCCCATACAATCAGAAAATAATCTATATAACCCATATCACAAATGGTTTTTAGTTCGTATTCAAGCCTTTCTTTTTCTTTGGCTCCGGCTTTATCTCCATATCTTTTTTTCAAGCCCTCAAAGCATAATTCTTTTAAACATGTGTAATTATCAATGCCATCTGAAATTTCATAGCTTGGAAGCTTGATTTTCCCGAACTCAATTTCAACGTTACATTTTTCTGAAATTCTTGCTGAATTCTCAATAGCTCCGGAAATCTCTCCAAACCTTTGCTTCATCTCCTCAGGTGATTTAACATAAAACTCCGCAGCTCCAAATCTCATTCTATCTTCATCATCAATATTTTTACCGGTTTGAATACATAAAAGAATTTCATGTATTTCACTATCTTCTTTTCTCAAATAGTGTGCATCATTGGTTGCTACAAGAGGAATATCAAGCTCTTTAGAAAGCTTTATAAGGTTTTGATTTACTACTTTCTGGTCTTGAATTCCATTATCCTGAATTTCGAGATAAAAATTCCCATCTCCAAATATTTTATTAAATCTTAGCGCAAGCTCTTTTGCTCTCTCATAGCTGCCGTTAAGAATTGCCTTGGGTATATCACCTGAAAGACAGGCACTCAAGCAGATTAACCCTTCAGAATAACGTTCAAGCACTTCCATATCTATTCTTGGTTTGTAATAAAACCCTTCAGTAAATCCACAAGAAACAATCTCCATTAAATTTTTGTAGCCTTGATTATCCTTTGCCAGAAGAATCAAGTGCCCTTGTGAAGCATCAATGCCTGATTGTTTATCATGCCTTGTTCTGGCAGCAGTATAAACCTCACAACCAATAATAGGCTTGACTCCTTGCTTAAAACATTCTTTGTAAAAATCAATGACTCCATACATAACTCCATGATCAGTAATGGCAATACTATTCATACCCAGTTCCTTTGTCCTTGAAACCAGGTCGTGAATCCTGTTTGCCCCATCTAAAAGGCTGTATTCTGTATGAACGTGAAGATGAACGAAGTCTGACATTTACTGCTCCTTGTTTGATTGTTTGAATCATTATACCATATCAGTCAGTCAAGGGTAAGCTCTCAACCGTCAATTATTTTGAACATTTCCTTTGCTTCATCCTTACGAACATGCTCAATTACATTTAAAACCTCAAACCTGGTTACACTTGCCCCAAATCGCATTTCTATTATATCTCCTACCTTAACTTCTGATGAAGCCTTTGCAACCTTATCATTCATTTTAACCTTGCCTGCATCACACATTTCGTTTGCAATAGTTCTTCTTTTGATTATTCGCGAAACCTTTAAAAATTTATCCAACCTCATAATCTTATATCACTCCAATTTTCATTTTGCATTTATAATCAATCATAACCTCTCGATAACATTATATTACATAAAAATAAAAAAACCAGGAATGGATCCCTGATTTTTTTATTATATTCTTAGTTTAACTTATTTCTTGCTTACAGCATCCTTCAAAGCTTTTCCTACTTTGAATACAGGAGCTTTAGATGCAGGAATTGTTATTTCAGCTTTTGTTTGTGGGTTGCGGCCTTTTCTAGCTGCTCTTTCTCTTACTTCAAAGGAACCAAATCCAACTAATTGAATTTTATCACCTTTTTTTAGAGCTTCTTCTATACTGTCCATGAAAGCATTCAAAACTTTTTCTGAATCCTTTTTGGACATTTGGCTCTTTTCTGATATTTTGGTTACGAGATCTGCTTTGTTCATCAACCATACCTCCTAATAAAATTTTACATATAGCTAATTCTATATATTTTTCCAAATTCCTTCTTTCAAACCCTTGATTTTAATGATTTTTTTAAATTTTTTCTGATTTTGACTGGTTCCAGAGCTCATCCATCTCTTTTAATGTCATTTCTTCCATTTTCTTCCCTTTTTCAGTGACTTTTTTTTCAATGTATTCAAATCTTTTAATGAACTTTTCAGTCGAGTCAGCAAGTGCAAGCTCAGGATGAACCTCAAGAAAACGTGATACATTTACCACCGCGAAAAGCAAGTCCCCTATTTCTTCATGTATCTCTTGCTTATTTTTATTATTTCTTGCTGCCTTTACCTCTTCAAGCTCTTCATAGACCTTTTCCACCGCATCATCAACATTATCCCAGTCAAAGCCAACCTTGGCGGCCTTATGTTGAACCTTATAACTTCTCATAAGAGACGGAAGGTTTTTTGCTATACTTCTCATCTCATCAGCGTAAGTACTTATATTTTTTTCATTTCTCTTTATTTTATCCCAGTTTTTTAATACATCATCAGCAGACTTGGCTATATCCTCGCCAAATACATGAGTATGCCGTGAATACATTTTTTTGCTTATACCTGTTATTACATCATCTATATCAAAATCACCGTTTTCTTCTGCTATCCTTGCATGAAAAACAATCTGCAGCAGCAGATCCCCTAACTCTTCACAAATAAGGGTCTTGTCCCTTTTATCAATTGCTTCAAGAACCTCATACGTTTCTTCAATAAGATATTTCTTTAATGACTCATGAGTTTGCTCCCTGTCCCAAGGACAGCCATTTTCGCTTCTCAGAATTTTCATTATTTCAACAAGGTCGTAAAAAGTATATTTTTCTTTAATCATAACGTTTCTCCCTGTGGTTAATCTTTTTATCTCTGTTTAGAATTATACCAATCAACCTTTTTTATGTAAATCAATATTAAAAATAATTGAGAGAGCAGCTTTTTTCTACTCTCTCAATATCATTTAAAAATCTAATATATTTTTTTATTTTACTATTATCTTTCCACTATCATCATTATCCTGACTCGTAATATTATATAAAAGTTGTGCCGCCTCTGCTCTTGTAAGCGTTCCTTTTGGATTGAAGATTCCATCTGCACTTCCTTTTACTATTTCATTTTCATATGCAATCAATACATACTTCTTCAAATCAACTGTAATCTTGTTTGCATCCTTAAATAGTGAATTAAGTTTTGATATATCAACAGTTTGATTTTCAAGATTTTGTGCTTTTACAAGTGCATATGCCATATCTTCTCTTACAGCATTATTTCTTCCTTTGAAGTACAGTCCATCAGCTTTCTGATAACCAGTTAGATAATTCTTTGCAGATTCTACATATTTATATGCCCAACTACTATTGTTAACATCTTTAAAAGTTGCCTTCTCTGGATTAACAACCGGAAGATTTAGCGCTCGCACCATCATTGTTGCAAATTCTTCACGTGTTACTCTATCATTTGGTCTGAATGTTCCGTCAGAATAACCATTTAATATGCCTAGCTTAGCCATTTCCTCAACTGCCTGATATGCCCAGTGATTTGTTGGCAAGTCTGAAAACTGAGGCTTAGTAATAACATTCACTTCAGAATTTTTAGTTGTAAAACTAAAAGTATAATCTTCATTTTTGTTACCATCTGCATCAATTAAACTCTCCCCAAAAATTATAACTGTATAAATTTTTCCGTTTTTAAGCTGATTTTCTGGCTTTATATACAATACTCCATCTCTTATTTCTGTATTTCCTAAATTGCCCTCTTTATCTGCAGTCAGGAAATCCACAGTTAGATTACTAATTATTGACTTTATAGGTTTTGAAAACCTTACTATTATTTCTGGATTTACACTTACATTTATATCCCCATCTTTAATATTTGTACTCACTACTTTAAAATCTGTTGCACCATTCTCCTCTACAGTTGTGAAGCTTAAAGAGTATTCTTTATTCTTGTTACCATCTGTATCTGTAAATGTATCTTTATAAATTGTAAATACATATTTTCTCCCGTTTTCAAGCTTACTCATTGGCTTTATAGATACATTTCCGTTTATTATTTCTGCTGTCCCCACATAGCCATTACCGTCTTTATTTTCAATCGTAAATGTAGTAACTATATCATCATTCATAGTCTTTATAGGTTTTGAGAACTTTATTATTACTTCCGGGTTTACACTTATATTTATATCCCCATCTTTAATACTCGTACTTACTACTTCAAGGGACTCAGGCACATAAGTTTCTCCTATTGTAAAGCTAAAAGAGTAAGCATCATTTTTGTTTCCATCTGCATCCACAAAATAGCCTTCATTAATGTAAACAGTATATTTACCCGTCTTAATCGGATTATCATTAGGCGTTAATTCCATGCTATTACCACTTACATCTTTAAGCTTAGCATAAAAAAAAGGTATATCGTTTTCAAAATTCCCAGGAGCAGGATAAAAATCGACTTTATTCCCATCTGCATCTTTGACGCTTATTGCATCTACTGCACCATCACTCTTAATATATTTCACTGGTTCTGAAAAACCTAGTAATATATGAGGCCAACCTGCATACTTAGGCAATTCTTTTATTATCGCTCCATTTTCTGGATTTGTGCTTACTACCTTGGGACCTACAGCCCCTTCTGCCATTACAGGTAAAGATACAAAAGTAGCCATAAAACAAATTGTTGCTATTGCAATAATCAAGCTAAAAATTCTTTTCATGACAAAACTCCTCCTATTTCCTTAATAAAAAACAAACGAGCATATTAAAATTATACTCGTTCACTTATTATTTGGCAATAAGTTCTATTTTCCCCTTGATCTTTTCTTATATAAGCCTGTGCTTATTTAAAAAGCCATACATTTTATCGCCATAAGGAAGCATTTTATAATCCTCTTTATCCAAAGCCTTTACAGCAATCAAGAGAAGTATATAAACCACCGCTGCTACTCCAATGGAAGCAATAGTAGACAACGCTGCTGAATGAACATACAAGCTAATACCTTTGAATGTATAAAACGCAGCTAATCCCATGCCAACCGAGGCTATTACAGGTTTTAAAATATAATCTGCAAATCCCAGCTTTATTTTTATTTTTCTCAACAGTGCAATAATACTTATTGAAGCAGCAATAAAGTAGCACACAATGGAACTAATGGCTGCCCCCTTTATACCAAACTGCGGCATCGGTATCAGAATATAATTGAGGCACAGCTTAACCAAGGCTCCAATCATTAGAGCACTAGCCGGAACAATAACCCTCCCTAGCCCCTGCAGTGCTCCCGAAAGAGTTTGGGAAAGTGCGATAAATATTACTGATAAAGCACTTAGTGCAACTAAATATCCTCCCTGTGGAGCATTCGGGAATAATGTCAGAACAATTGGATCTGCAAGTACAAATAATCCTATTGAAGATGGAAGCCCAATAAGTATAGTTGCTTTTAGTGAAAAAGCAATTCTATTGGCAGCAGTTTTGGTATCCTTAAGAGCCATTGAGCTTGCAACCGCTGGAACCAGTGCTGTTGCAAATGCGATATTCAGGGCAAGAGGGAAGTTTACAAGTACATCTCCCTTACCAGTAAGTATCCCATAAAGCGCCTTTGCCGTTTTAGCGTCAACTCCACTCTGCTGAAGTCTATTGATTACTGTGGCTAAATCTACAATTCCAGCAATCGTAAGAATTATAGAACCCATTGAAATTGGGATTGCAAGCTTAATAAGCCTTTTAACAATATCTTTAGATGAATCCTTCTTTCTTATGATTTCCTGATTTCTAATTCCCTCCCAGAGGTCTTTTTTCCTCCTGTTGTAGTAAACCCATAAGTATATGGCACTTGCAATCGTCCCTATTGTTGTTCCAAGTGTTGCTCCAGCTGCCATAATTCTGGTATTCTGCCCCATCACCATAAACATATAAACAAAAAGTATCGTGAATACTGCCTTGGCAAGCTGATCAATAACCTGTGAGCTTCCCTGAGCCTTCATATCATAAAGCCCCTGAAAATACCCTCTGAATACTGCCGCAACCGCCACGAACAATACTGATGGCGCAAGAACATACATCACAAGGTCAGCTTCCGGATTACCAATCAAAACAGCAACAGATTTTGCTGTCAGCAATAACAGGAGGGTTCCTGCAAGACCAATACCCGAAAACAAATAAAACCCAACCTTAAACATCCTATGTGCACCCTTAAAGTCTCCAATAGCTGCCTTTTCAGATACAAGCTTTGCAAGTGCTGCAGGAATACCAGTTGTTGAAATAGCCAGCAAGACAAGGTAAACCTTGTATCCTGTGCTGTAAAGACTGTTTCCTGCATCTCCAAATCCGTTAATGTTTGTAATGATTACTCTATAAAGAAAGCCAAGTATTTTTATAATTATTTGGGATATAAGCATTATCAGTACTCCGCCTATAAATGTCTGCTTCTTAGTCACGAAAAATCTCCTTTAGTTTATTAATCTACATATTCCCAACATTACATTTTATTATAACAACAATAAATTTATAATGTCCATATAAAAAAAGATGATTTTATGCTATAGTTATAATACCTAAAAAATCTTAAAGGTTATCATCGGAGGGAAGCAGTTCAATGGCAAGAAAAAGAACACGAGTGTTATTAATTCTTTCAGTCCTTATAACTCTAATATTCATAGCACAAGGCATTCTATTTCTAACTTCAAAAAATAATACTTTTATACCAATACTTCTTTACCATAATTTTGATTATAAAATAAAGGACAGCTTGCTGCCGACAACAATCACTCCAGATGAGTTTGAAGAACAAATAAAATACCTTACCTCAAATGGTTATACAGGCATAACCTTCACTCAGTTATATAACTATATAAATGGCAAACAGTCTCTTCCTGCAAAACCTTTTATTGTGACAATGGATGACGGATACTACAGCAATTACAAATATGCATATCCTATATTAAAAAAATATAATACTCCCAGTACAATTTTTGTGGTTTCATCTTATATAGGCAATACCAAATACACTCCTTTTTTAAATTGGAAGCAAGCCAAAGAGATGGAAAGCAGCGGACTTATTGAAATTCAGAATCACAGCAGTAACCATAAGAAGCATGACCAGCTGCAGAACAATCAGCTTATTAGCAGTATAACAACTGCCCAAAAAGCAATTGAGGATAATCTTGGGAAGAGACAAATCAAAGTCTTTTCATATCCCGGCGGGAGATATAATGCTGCCAGTATAGACACTCTCAAGCGGTTAGGGTTTCAAATTCAACTGACTTCATTAAACGGTATACCATCAAAACATTCCGATTTATCCAATTTAAAAAGGATTAATGTAAAACATGGTATGACTGGAAAGGATATCATTAAAAAGATTGAGATATTAAAGCTTGTACAAAAAACAACAAATATTTATTGAATCCTTAGAATTTATACCTGTTCTTCCCTCGCCTGATGTGGGAGATGGGAACTAGATGGGCGAGGGCAGTCATTAAGCATTTTTTCTGTTTCAAGTCCTTTAACACATTCTTTAAGTATTGCTAATTCCTGACTAAGCTTTATTATTCTATTCCCTTGCTTTGATATTGAAATGGTCATTCCAAGACAATATAATATTAAAAAAACAAGACCTACCAAAAACAGCAGTGATGGTGCATACTTTACATCCAAAAAAGCAGCAATTTTCTCAATTAATTCAGGCCATGCCGCTAAGAATATAAGAACAAAAGAAAACAACAACCATAAAAGTGAGTATTTTTCATGCAAACGGTTTCGCCTTACCAATTCAATTGTAAAAAGCATAAAGATAACCGAAAATATTATTGATAATGAATAAATATCAATTTGCATTCCCTAAAATTCAACCCTTCCATATTAACTATATTAGGACAAACACATGAATACAAATAATTCTAAACCTAGACCCTCCTAGCCTCCCTAATAGGGAGCGAATAGTAATTTCTATGAGGGTTTTTTTATGAAAAACTACTTTTCGTCCCCTTTTTCAGGGGAGAAAGAGGGGGCTAAATAGAATTTTATCTTTTATTTTTCTAGTATCTTGCTTCGTATGTTTGCCATATTAACTATATTTTGAAGACCTGATAGCATTTATTATTAAAGCCAAGCTTACCTTCGCCATATAATAAATAGACTTTAAGGGAGTTATTGAAGATTTTCCCCCTTGGCGTTTCCTCATTTCAACCGGTATCTCCAACATTCTGAAATTATGATTATTAAGTCTTACAAGAACATCTGCCTCAGGATAGTCCAAAGGATATCTATCAGAAAAATACTCTATGATTTTTTTATTTACCGCCCTGAAGCCTGAAGTCGGATCACTAATCCTTTTGCCAATAAGCATGCTTACAGTATTAGATAAGAACATTATTCCAATTCTTCTCATTAGTTTGGATTTGTATAATGTTTTTTCTAAATATCTTGACCCTATCACCATATCTGCACTATCTAAAATTATTGGTTCAATTATTTTTTTTATTTGTGTGGGGTCATGCTGTCCATCTGCATCACATTGGATTGCAATATCATAATTATTCTGCATTGCATAAATGTATCCAGTCTGCACTGCTCCCCCTATTCCTATATTAAAAGGGAGTTGAATAACAAAAGCTCCTGCTTCCCTCGACTTAAAAGCAGTTTGATCTTTCGACCCATCATCAATAACAAGTATATCAACTTCAGGTAAGCTCTTCTGGGTTTTGGCAATTACTTCTTCTATAGATTTTTCTTCGTTATAAGCCGGAATTATCACAAGTTTTTTTGGGCAGTCCATTATAGCACTCCGAAATACAAATCTAATAGATTTATTCATATTATGAAAAAAAAATAAAGACGGTTCTTGTTTTTTCAAGAGCCGTCTTTATTTTCTTGTAAGTTTATTGCTCCATCTGCCTTCCCAAAAAACCTGCTGCTGATTGTGCCAGCTTTGATTCTAAATCTCCCATTTGTACATTAGGGTCTGTAGAGAGGAATATTACTGTACCAATAGGGTCTCCTTCTGCAATTATTGGAGAAATGACCTGCGCATTATATTTTCTATCGCCTGAATCATCTGCAATTATTGGAATATATTTAGCATCTCCGGATTTTACAACAATAGTATTTTTATCTCCCATAACCTTTTCAAGTTCTTTACTAAGATGTTTTTCCAAAAATTCCTTTTTAGAAGCGCCGGAAACAGCTATAACATTATCTTTGTCTGTAATACAAGTAATATGACCACTTGTTTTGTAAAGGGATTCCGCATATTGAAGTGCAAAATCTCCTAGTTCTCCAATAGGAGAATACTTTTTAAGGATGACTTCACCTTCTTTATCTGTAAATATTTCTAAAGGATCTCCCTCTCTTATTCTTAGTGTTTTTCTAATCTCCTTAGGTATAACCACTCTTCCAAGGTCATCTATTCTTCTTACAATTCCTGTAGCTTTCAACTTATTCTCCTCCCTTATGTTGATAATATTTCTGGATTTAGTATTGTATTTTAAATTGTGTTTTATACATACAAAAGGAAACATAACAAAAAACATGAAAAAAAGAGACCAGTTTTTGCTTAATTGCAAATCTGATCTCTTTTTTGGTTTTATTTACATTTTATTTTAAATCAATAATATTTATTGAATTTATTAAAGGCTCATTCTTTTCTATATGTGACTCCTTCTTCCATTTAGCCATTTGCTCATTAAAAAAACTATTCTTTTTTTCTTGTGTATAATTATCTCTGATTCTTATTTTTATGCGCTCCAAATCTTGTGCCGTAGGCTTTGTTATAGAATCCAATTTAATTATATGATATCCATAGGAGGTTTTGACTAAACCGCTAACTTCACCAGGCTTCATCTTGAAAACTGCATCCTGGAAATTTTTATCTGCTTCTCCTTTTAAGAAACTGAATTTACCCCCAATATCTTTACTGCCAGTATCTTGCGAATACTGTTTTGCAAGCTTTGAAAAGTCCTCACCCTTTTTAACCTTGCCAAGAACCTCTTCAGCCTGCTTCTTAATTTCCTCTTGCTTCTCTAATGAAAGCTCTTTTTGGTTATTATATAATGTAAAAAATAAAATGTGTCTAACATTATATTGTTTTGTTAAATCAGTACTGCCAGCAATAATCTTTTTAAACTCAGAATCTGTTAATACAATGTCCTGAGTAAGACTATTAAATAACTTAAATCTTAATGACTGATTCTTTATTATATTTTTGATATACTGCTCTTCTATTCCCATATCCTTCAGTTCTTTTATAAATCCCTGCAAATCAAGCTTTGCCCTTATTAAAGATTCATCAACTTCTGAAGATTGTATGCCTCTTTCCTTAGCCTTTTGTGAAATAAGCATTAAATCAACTACCGAGTCAAGTGCTTCCTGCTTAGCAAACACCGCAGGATCAAAGCCATCATAAGACCCATTCCATATACTCTTTATATCTTCCGGCTTTGTGAATCCAATAAGCTTTTCTTTTTCTTTTTTTACAATTTTCAGGAAAACCTTAAATTCTTCTATGGGAACACCCTGATCGTTTACCTTAACTACATACCTGTTCAAATGTAAGACATAGTTTATGCCTGCAAATAATACGGCAAGCAAAACTAATGCAATCACAGCTATCAGCATATAACGGTATGTTTTGTTCGTCAAGGAAACAGCCCCCCTTCACACAAAAATCCTAGCCTAATTATAGCTTATAATTAGGCCTCCTGCAATTTTTTTAGGTCTTGTAATATACTTTTAATATTTTTTACTTTATTTTCATTTTTTAGGTCCAATTTGTAAGTTATGTATGGCGGATTACTTGCAGTAAAAAGTATTTTTCTTTTATAAATATTTACTAACTGCGCAACTGCATCAAATTTAATCCCATTCTCTTCAAATTGGAAAATAATCGAGCCGGCTCTATCTGAAATTGATGTTATTTTAAGATTTCTTGCAAGAATTTTTATATACGCAATTTCCAAAAGATTATATACATATGGAGGTATATCTCCATATCTATCAATCAGTTCGTCTTCTATATCTCTTATATCCTCCTCCATACGTGCTGATGCAATCTTTTTGTACATCTCAATTTTTTGACTTTCATTCACAATATAATCATCTTTAATGTATGCACTTACATTCAGTTCAATCTGCGTATTAGCCTCCTCTTTGATGTCTTCACCCTTTAGCTCTTTAACCGCTGCTTCAAGCAATCTACAGTAAGTATCATACCCAACAGCTTCTATATGCCCATGCTGTTCAGGACCAATCAGATTACCAGCGCCTCTGATTTCCAAATCTCTCATCGCAATCTTAAACCCAGAACCAAATTCAGTAAAATCTTTAATTGCTTTAAGCCTCTTTTCAGCATCCTCTGTTAGCACCTTGTCTTTTCTGTATGTCAGATATGCATGGGCAAGTCTGTTAGCTCTGCCGACTCTTCCTCTCAGCTGATAGAGCTGAGCTAATCCCATTTTATCAGAATCTTCTATAATAATAGTGTTAACATTTGGAATGTCCAGCCCTGATTCAATAATAGTAGTGCAAACCAATACGTTCCATTTACCTTCAATAAATCCCATCATTATATCTTCTAATTCTCTTTCTTCCATTTGCCCATGTGCTGTAACAACTTTTGCATAAGGAACCATACCTTTTACTTCTGCCGCAACTCTTTCAATCGAATTTACACGATTAGAAAGGTAAAAAACCTGACCATTTCTGTTTATTTCCCTGATTATTGCTTCTTTAATTATTTCATGGTCGTATTCCATAACAAAAGTTTGCACAGGATGTCTATCTTCCGGCGGCTCATATATCGCACTCATATCCCTGATCCCTGTGAGCGCCATATGCAGTGTTCTTGGAATAGGTGTAGCCGTGAGAGTCAGCACATCAACATTACTTTTTAATGCTTTAATCTTCTCCTTATGAGCAACTCCAAATCGTTGTTCTTCATCTATTATTAATAATCCCAAATCCTTAAACTGCATATCTTTTTGAATTATTCTATGCGTTCCAATAATTATATCTATAATCCCATTTTTAATATCCTTAATAATCTTTTTTTGCTGGGCTTGAGTTCTAAATCTGCTCAGCATTTCTACTTTTATTGGAAAATCCCTCATCCTCTGAGCAAAAGTATTATACTGCTGCTGTGCAAGAATTGTGGTAGGAACAAGATAAGCAACCTGCTTGCCTTCAATTGCAGCTTTAAAAGCAGCCCTTATTGCCACCTCGGTTTTTCCTACGCCAACATCTCCGCAAAGCAATCTGTCCATAACCTTGTCGCTTTCCATATCCTCTTTAACTTCTTCTATGCTCTTTATTTGATCCTCTGTTTCCTGATACGGAAAATTCTCTTCAAACTGTTTTTGCCATACTGTATCTTGAGAAAAAGCATGCCCTTTGTTTGCCTGCCTTTCTGCATATAAAGCTATAAGACCTTCCGCAAGAATCATAAGAGATTCTTTAACCTTTTTCTTGGTTTTTGCCCAATCAGCACCACCAAATTTGTTGAGCTTTGGTGCTCTTCCCTCTGAGCCAATATATTTCTGCAAAACTTCCAGCTGAGTAGAAGGAATATACAGCATATCATTATTCTGATAAGAAATTTTAAGATAATCCCTAGTTATGCCCTCAACCTCAAGCTTATCTATCCCCAGATACTTACCAACTCCATGTGTTTGATGAACAACATAATCCCCCGGATTCAAGTCAGTGAACTCAATGATTGATTTCCTCAATAAAGGCTTCTTAGCTTTTTTATCCTCGCCAAAAAGCCTTTTATCACTTATGACTGCAAATTTCAGCTCAGGAAACTCAAAGCTTGCTGAAAGGGAACCATGAGTTACAAAAACGCCATTATGATTAAATGCTAAATCCTCCAAAGACTCATAATAAAGGCTTTCCAAATCTCTGTTCCTAAGCTCCTGATTAATCCTCTGAGCACCTGATTTGCTTCCTGCAAACAGTATTACCGTATAATCATTTTTAATTAAGCTCGCCAATTCTTCAAATAACTTCTCAAAGCTAAGCCATATCGGAAATTCTCTGCCTTTTAAATCCATGAGCTGTTTATAATCCATGACTTCCTTTGCGGGGAACGAGCTTAAGCTGATAAGATTTTCTTTATGCAATCTGTGAAAAATATCATTGTGATTAACAAGTACGTTAAGACTGCTTGGAAGTATACTTCCTTTTTCAAGCATTGCTTTAAAGATTTCAGAAAATTCTTTAAAGACCGTTTCTCCTTTAATATAAGATTTTTGAGGTTCATCAAGAATAATAATACTTTCAGGCTGGCAGTAGTCCAGCAATGTATTCCACTCTTCATTAAAATAATCAAAATATCTATCGATATTTTCCAAACTCTTATTTTCTTTGATTTTTTCTATATCCGAATTTATTGTTTCACCAAGCTTATTCAGTCTGTCAGGTTGAGCCTTGATTATTTTTGAATAATTGTTATATTCTTTTTCAATTGCTTCTATGACATTAGGAATTTCTTTAATATTGATAATAGATTCCCTAACCGGGAACACCTCAACTTCATTTATCATCTCGACTGAACGCTGAGTTGAAATATCAAAATTCCTTATTGAATCAATTGTATCCCCGAACAACTCAATACGAACAGCCAATGATTGTTCATAAGGAAAAAAATCCAAAATTCCTCCCCTAACAGCAAATTGTCCCTTTGCATCTACAATATCAACCCGCTCATAACCGGCAGTTATAAATTGCAAAATCATCTCCTGCATTGATATTTGCATGTTTACGCTTAGCAAAAAAATCGCCTTGCCAAAAGCATTCGCAGAAGGCAATTTCTGCATCAGTGCATCAAATGTTGTTACCACTAAAACATCTTGCTTATGTATTAGCTTTTCCAACACCTTAAGCCTTTTTTCAGTAATATCTCTGCTCATTGCATCCAAATCATACAAAACTATCTCTTTTGGAGGAAAATACATTACCTTTTCAGGAATAAAGCAAGATAAATCTTCTACTATATTTTTGGCTTCTGATTCATTAGAAGAAACAATAATAAAAGGCTTCCCCGTATAATTGTATAAATCATACGTCACGAAAGCCTTTTGAGGGCCTGAAATCCCAGAAATCCCAAGAGGATAACTTTTTTCTTCAATACCTTTTAAAATATGCTTATACCCGGAATATCTACCAAGCAGATTAAAAATCCCTTTCAAAAAACTATCATCCCTTTAATTATATTTATTCATTGCAAAGGTAATACCTTTTTGAATTATTGCCAAAGAAGCATCAGCTGTATTTTCAATAGCAGTTTTTATATCCTTATCTTCACCTTGAGAAAATTTGCTAAGTACATAATCAGCAAGGTCATAATCCGCATTTGGAGGTTTCCCTATCCCAACACGAATCCTCGGAAAATCCTCAGTTCCAACACAATTCACTATTGACCTCATGCCATTATGAGTGCCTGCACTTCCGCGCTCTCTTATACGTATATTTCCTACATCCAGGTCAACATCATCATATATTATTAATAGATTTGATAAACTGATTTTATACCAATTTAGTGCTTGTATAATAGTTTCGCCGCTAAGATTCATATATGTCTGCGGTTTAATCAAGGTAACCTTCTCTCCCGCAAAGCTTCCTTCCCCTATCAACGCATTGAACTTCTTTTTAGAAACATTAATGTTTAAGCGGTCTTCCAGTAAGTCAACCGCTTTAAATCCCACATTATGGCGAGTATTTTCGTATACTTTCCCTGGGTTACCCAACCCAACTATTATGTACATTACTGCCCCTCCAAATTAGCAGTATAAAATGCAAAGTTAAAACAAAAGGTAGTTAACTTTACATTTTACACTTTACACTTTAAAGCTGGTATCCCGGGCAGGAATCGAACCCGCATCAATGGAACCGGAATCCATTACCTTATCCATTAGGCCACCGGGACATATTTAGTCTATCCTATTGAATTATACAATGAACAAAATATTTGTCAATCATGCCGTGTATTCAAATAAAGTGCCGCTGCTAATTCTCAGTAGCTTATAAGAGACGTATAAAGATTTATCCTTATCTTATATACTACTTCAAAGCTATTTTAACAATTTTTTTGAAAAAGTAAAAAATATTCCAATTTATCATTTATTTTTAAATCAAAATATAGTATAATTTTATATTGGTATAATATATACCATATTAATCAGATGATTAATAATGTTTCAGCTTAAATACGATACTACATGGATGTTTACTTTCCTAATACAAACGCTTTTGCGGGAAAGTATGAAACTTGTGTCTGAGGTTAGATAGTGACCTCATTCGTTATAAAAAAGGAGGTAACAATATGTCAGATCAAAAGTATCTACCCGAAGGTTGGTCAGCTCTGGAAACAGAGAGAACTGCTAGTTCTTCTAACAAAATTACCGAGCTGAAAAAAGCAAAAGAAAAAAATCAAACTTTAGAGGGACTTGTAGTAATGGCAGATTCCCAATACAACCTGCAAGTTGAGATTGGCGGAGTAAGAGGAATTGTCCCTCGTGCAGAGGTTAGTGCTGTTATAGGTAGTGATGGATTACCACTTCCTGTGGCATCAATAACCAAGGTAAATAAGGTGGTCCAATTCAAGGTTAAAGACATCATTGAAAAAGAAAATGGAGAGGTTGATGTAATTCTTTCCAGAAAAGACGTTGAATTAGAAGTTAGAAAGTGGATGTATGAAAACCTAAAAGAAGGAATGGTTCTAAGCGGCATTGTAAGAAACATGGAGCAATACGGCGTTTTTGTTGATGTTGGCGGCGGAGTAACAGGTCTTCTCCATATTGAAGATATTTCAATTGCCAGAATCAGACATCCAAATGAAAGATTCAAAATTGGCGACAAAATTAAGGTATTGGTCAAGAGTTTCGATAGAGAAACAGGGCGAATAATCCTCTCCCACAAGGAGCTTCTCGGCACATGGGAGGATAACATAAAAGAATTTAAAGAGGGCTCAACTGTAATTGGAACCGTAAGAGCCAGAGAAAAAAATGGTATTTTCATTGAATTAAAGCCCAACTTGGTAGGTCTTGCCGAACACAAACCTGGTGTTGACTATGGACAGACTGTAAGCGTTTTTATTAAAAAGATTGTTCCTGAAAAGAAAAAAATCAAATTAGTAATTGTAGGATAGGGGATGATTTAATTGGTAGAAGATAAAGATATAAAAACGCCCAAGTCACCATTTGCAATGAGGCAAAACGAAGTAAAAGTCTTCGATGGCAAGGAAGGCTACGCTTCAGTAAACCAAGTAGTGTTCAAAGTTGATATGGGCTATATTAACGAAATACATTTTACAATTCTAGAAATAATTAATGAATTGGAATTTATTACCTCCAGACAGTTATATCAGCTATTAACTCTTCGTGGTATTGAGATAAAATCTCAGGACAAGGTTAATGATAAATTGGAGGATTTAATTAAAAGCAAAGTAATAACCAGATATTACTTTTCAAGTGATGAGGGCAAAGGCATATTCAGAGTTTACTGCCTTGAGAAGATTGGAAAGCATCTTTTGTCTTCAAGGAACATAAAGTGTGACTGGGTACCTACGGACAATACAAAACCCGTGTATATGCTCAAAAGGAAATTAGCAGCTAATCAAGTTCTGCTTGCATATCTAAGAAAAGTTAAAGCCTATAAGGATTTTAGGGTTGAACCTGTTTTAATTTCTAAGAAACAAAACAGCAGATTCAAGCCTTCGCTTTCTATAGGTTTAGTCAAAGACGGAAAAACCACAGATTTTATGTTTGATATTGTAAGAAGAAATGCAGGGTGGCCTGAAAAGCTGTATGAGAAGCTTATATTGTATAAAGAATTTTATGAATATTTTCAATCAAAAGATTGTGGCTACGAAAGACCTCCACAGCTTATAATGGTTGGTGAAGATGACGCTCACCTAATAGAGATATTCAAGATAATTACAAAAAATAAGATCGTACTTAAAGGTATAGAAATGTATTACTCTACAGATTTACGCCAGCTCGATGACTCACTTGAGAAATCATTGATTTCATTCAGATATGACGAATCAAAAGGAAAATACATTATGGATATACTTGAAGTTGATCTGTTGGCAGGGGAAGTTCTACCCTCGCTGTAAAACAATGAATAAATTCAAGAAATAAAAAATAGCAAGATTGTTCTTGCTATTTTTTTATGCTATAATATTATTAGATAGAGGTATGGTTTCCCATTTCCTCTTGTGCTCTTCCATAAGTGAAGAGCGGCTGATAGGTAACGAAAGTACCTAATTTATGGGTGAAAACCTGGAATTTAAAAATACATTCGTTGTGCTTTTACAGTTTCCTAATTGTTGACTGTAAAAGTTTTAAAAAGGTTGAATTTCTAAATTTATAGAAATTCAAGCGGTATCGAAATAAAAATAAAGCTTCTTAATATAAGAAGCTTTATTTTTTATATTTATAAATGATATCTTATCCCTGCTTAACTTCTATCTTTATCTTCCCACTTTTATCAAGAATATTAGGATTTTCTACCTGGTCCTCTTCAATTGGCTGCACATCAATTATGCCAGGCAAAGGCTGCATCCCTGCAAGAGCAGTTCCCATTTCAACTGAAAAGTCATCAACCACCGGCATTTGTTTATTATCTGTCTGAATTTCTGTTATTATTTCTTTTAATGCATCCATTTCTTCAGAAGATAACTTATCACTTTTAAATGATGCCTGCATATTCTCGCTTAATGATATATCAGGTTCTGCTTTAATATTTTCAACCTTCTTTGGCACCTCAGCTTGTGGATATGCTGCCATTGGCTGAACAGAATATACTTGGCCCATGAAAGATGAATTAGAAACAGCATCTTCGCTTGGGACCGTACTATACGATGTAGCTACCGAATCATATTGCGGTGCAGATTCTCTATCTTCGTCCCTCCTACTCTCATGAAGTCTGTATTTTTCAAAGTTATATGCCTTAATTGGGTGCTCCTGATAATATTTTTCTTCAACAAAGTTAGTTTTTCCATCACCTATTATAGTCTTGCCAGCACTATTTTTTGTTTTATATTTTATAGCCTTAAACGGCTGGTATTGTATGGTTATTCCAGGATGCAAATGGTCCCAGCCAAGTCCTTGTGTTGCTGACGGAGTTTCTGTACTTCCACTATTACTCATAGTCCACAGCAAGTCTTTACCGAATGCTTCTTGCCAGTACTGGGTATCTTCAACATTTGTATCTCCGAAAATGATTTGCGTTTTTGTATTAGCCAGAACAACCTGTTTATAGTACCTCATAGATTTTGTTCTTTCAAGCTGTGACAGATTCTGAATAGCAACAATAAGTCCACATCTGTACTTTCTGAAAAGTGTGAAGCAGGTTTCAGTTTCTTTATTAACAAAATCCGGAAACTCATCTATATAAATAAAGAACGGTGTTCTGGTATTTTCACTCCCGGGTCTTCTTAATACTGCATCCTGAAATGCAAGAATAAAAAACATACCAAACGCCTTGGAAAGTATACTTCCCATTGGTCCTCTTCTTGTACAAACTGTTAAGGCCTTACCGGTTACAAGAATGTCATCAAAATCTATATTGTTCGATCTACTGCACAGTAGTCTCTTAACATCTTTTCTTCTAAGCAGGTTATCCAACTGGGTTATTGCTCCATATAAGAACTGCTCAGTTGCTCTTCTTCCGCTTCCTACGCCACCTGCAATCGGAATACCTCTATCATTAAGCGGCGGTTTATAGAAGTTCTTTTCAAAGTAAGCAATTAAAATCTTATATTCCTGACATAAAACAGGGTCTCTTTTCATCTCTTCGCACATTTCTTCAACAAGCTCATAATTATGAAGAAATTCAAGCATATCTTCAAGTGTTGGAAGAACTCCCCCATGCATCGTCGGATACATTACTTTTAAAAGAATAGAAAGATTTTCAATAGCCTGTTGTGTAACCTGTTGGAAAAATAGGTTACTGTCTGCCGGATTATCACTTTCATACATTCCCTTAAGAACGTTTGATATTATGCTGGCTATTTTTGCAGGTTCTTTTCCTATAAACGGATTAATACCCACTGAATCTTCATCCATTGGGTCAACAACAATACACTCCACTCCAAAATTATTGGCAATCTTTCTAAAATTCTTTGCATATTCTCCGTCAGGGTCAACAACGCCTACACCTAAATCTCTGTAAAGTATTTCTCCTGTAGCATCATTCCTATACCTAATCATATCATTTATTTCTTTATAGAACTGTTCTTCTTTTCCACTTAAAGGCTTCAGGTGCGAAAGAGAAAAGCTTTTATTAAGTTCTTCATTACTTAAAGGTGCATCAACATATGCAAGTCCTTTTTCGAGTGCCTTGTATCCCAGTTCTTTAGAAAGCTCTCTAAAAAAATATTTTCTTTCTATATCTATAGCACCCATTGGTAAAAGCAAGGTTGACGTCTTACCCGTACCAGTAGCCCCCTGAATAAGTGTTGCTTCCAATCTTTTTGCTTCCGGAGTAGTAATCGGCTTATTTGTCTTTTTGTCTAAACAAATTGTAACCTCACATGTAAGAGGTCCCATTGGAGCAACTTCCTTGCTATGCATTCCAAAATCTAGCGCCGGGAGAAAGAAACCTGTATCTCTTTCGTTCAGGAAATCTTTTGTCAAATGAATAAAGTAAAACGCTGCAATTATAGGAAGGTAGAATGTTGCCGCTCTCATTGCATTGTTGAGCATTTCAATTGGTACAGCATCTATTCTGGGTCTTAATATAGATACCAATTCCCATAAAAGCATATTTATATACTGTGCAATTGCACCAAATATCAAAATTATTATACAAAAAGCTGAAAATCTAAAATATGTATATTTCGCTTGGACTCCTTTAACCAGGCTTGAAGAAAGAACCGTTGCAAAAGCAGCAGCCGGAATAAATATATAAAGAGTAAACAGATAGGCATTATAATCCATACTTCCTATATGATGAATATATATGTATGCAATTTCTCTTAGCTCCATCAAAGCAATCAATATACTAAATATGTACAACCCTATAGGTGTAAGGTCATATTTTTCAATTTTAAATTTTGCTAAAAATTTTGAAAGACTCAATATGATTCAACCCCCAAAATCTTATTATATATAATAATACTTGTTTTTTCAAAATACTCCTCCTTATATTATCCTATATATTTTATCAAAATTCAATATAGATTAGAAGAAATGATGAAATTAAAAGAAACTCCAAGTATTATTGCATAACTGAATCTGAAAACCCCGTTACTAGCCTTCAGGTTATCATATTCAGCTAGAGAATACGTTAGGAAACATGACTTTATATAATCCATTAAGTACTTAAATCTTTTAAGAGCATTTTTGTTTACTGATATTATAATCAAAGCCAGTATTCCACCCGCAATAAACGAATAGATTATGCTGTTTATAACAAAACTCATCCCCATTATTGCGCCAATTGAGCCAAAGCATTTAATATCACCTGCGCCAAGCATCCTTAGCATAAATAATGGAAACATAATTAGTACCGGAAACACAATTCCACATAGAGAGTTGATAAATCCACTAACTCCATTCTCGCAAAAGCCTGTAATAAAACCAACAATCATAAATGGTAAAATTATTGCATTTTTTATTTTTTTTGTTTTAATATCACAAATAAGAGACAAAATAAGAAGCATTACAAGCAAAAAGCTTTTAATGATGTAAATCACTTTATGCCCTCACTATTATCAAAATTCAATATATTTCTTAAACCAATTTTCTTTTTGCTGACTATGTATCTGATAGCAAAAATCTCTGCAGAAAATGCAATTAGTATGATTCCAAAAAATACGTTCAAATCATTACTGCCTAAAAATTGATAAGCTAAAACAATTGACAGTATTATAAGAATCTGTAATATCCCTCCCAAAGCAAGAATTCTAAATTTATCATATTTTTTTTTATTTATATTAATGTTCATCTTTTCAGAATCATTTTTCACAGAGCTTTCTGCATTTTGTTGTTTTTCAGCTAAACCAATGTCAGGAATAGAAATCTTAAAATCCTCTTCTATGCCAATTCCATTAAACCTTTTATCCTTGAATCCTTTTTGTTTCTGAATTCCTTCTAAAATAAAATTAAAATCTTCAAGGTTGAAGTCATTAGTTTTCAGGTATGTCATAATTGTCTCTATAAAAGCATCATGGGCTCGCCCTTCTTCAGTCATGTTATCAATAAGATAAAGAGCAAACCTTTTTATGTTTTCATGCAAATCTTCATTCAGGTTTATCGGGACATATATCAAGGATATCTCCAAGCTGTCAGGAGTTATAAATATATAATTTCCATTAATAATATAATTTTTTTTATCAAGCAGATAATTAGCACCTTCACTCAGAGCTCTTAATAAATTTTTAAGTATTTGTACCACTTCTTGTCTTTCTATTCTGGTGTTTTCCAAAAATCTGGAAACAGAATCCCTTGAAGCTGTCTCGTAAGCTATAGATGTCTTATCATTTTTTCTTCTTACAGCAAAAGGCACAAAGAAAGCTGAGGGATTGCTCTGTATCATTTTTACCTGATAATCAATTACTTTTTCATTATCAGCAAGTTTCAGTACAATACAAGATCCCTGCATATCCTTCTCATATGCTTTGGCTGTTCTTTCATTCGCTGTTATTTGCATATAAGCTCCTCCCTAAAGTTCATCAATGATTAACTCAACATTATCTCCTTTTGCACTCTTCTTGCATTCTTCAAATAACCTGTTATAGCTTTCGTTCCTTGAGCCCTTTGGAATTACTATTATTACTCTGCGGAAATTGATATCTTTAGCTTCTACATAGTATTCAATGGTTCTTCCACTCTCATCACGTGTCTTACTATCTTTGTCAAAGCATTCTAAGTTTCTGACTGCCTTTTTTATTTCTGAAATAGCTCTCTGAGGTTTATTTTTATATGTAGCCGCATTAAGGTTTATACTTGTGACCAGAGTTGCTGTTCCATATTCAAACTTTGTTATTGTTTTGAAGTTATATGGAAGATTTCTCCCATAGATTTTCTGAATTTTCCTACCCCTTTCGAAATCTTCAAGACTCCAAATATTCTCTTCATCCTGAAATTCTCCATCAAGCCAAGCCCTGACCTTTACCCGCTGAACAATAGAAATCTTGGGTACAATATTCAATGGGATGGGTGCTTTTATATTGTATTTCACAATAATTTCAATATTTTTACCGTCATAAAACATTTTAGAATTATTAAAATCCAAACCCGAAAAACCCTTATCAATATTTAGCCTCTTTAATCTGATGTTGATATCTTCTTCATCCTGAGCTTTTAAATATTTTAATAAGCAAGCCTTAGTCAATGGCTTTAAAAGCACCTCCGCTTTTATACCTTCAAAGCCTTGTTTAGCGAATGCGCTGATTATATATTTAATTTCCTGCCTGGGATTATCCGCAATTTCATCGGCAATCTTTTTTGTATCTTCAAATTTTTTATTTAAGTTTTCAACTGATTGGTTTATCTCATCAAAGTCATCAACTGCCCCATCTACATCAAGAAGACTTATACCTTTAACCCCCTCATCAATTTTTTGTTTTGCATTCTTGGGGAAAGACTTGAAACAATCATAAGTATCAACCAATGTTCTAATCTGGCTTTCAACCCTTTGGCTGCCTTCTTGCAGACCCTTATTTGCTGTATCGTGAATCGCCTGCAATCCTGCAGCAGAATAGATATAGGAGCAAGAAGCTATTTCATCAGCAACTTCAGATATGGCATGCTGAATCAGTTCCTGTACATAAATAACCTTCAATATAAAAGCAATGGCTAAGACCGCACAAATAAATGCCGGCAGCCCAATTGCAGCCTCAACCGTTACAGAGCCTTTATTATGCAGCTCTCCATTCAATTTCTGTTTCATGCCTCACCCTTCTATTATCTGAATTGGGCGGACCATTGTCTCGCCCCTACTATTACCTAAATTGGGCGAGCCAATGTCTCGCCCCTACTATAATCAATACCCCCGATAAAGAACAATTTTAAAATTATGTCGCGAGCCATCTCTGGTTCTTACGCTTGCCGGCATAAATGCCTTGGTAATAAACAGATACTTCATTGAAATATCTGCCTCAACGCGAATATAAGAATTATATCCGGATAGCTTCTTACCAGATTTGAGCTGTATCAAATCTTGAATTCTATTTATCTTATCATCTGAATTTTCCATCAAAAGAAAAATTCTAAGATAATCATGATATGACAGCCCAAGCTGATTTTTATCAGCACTTGAGTCTTCAAACTTTTTAAATGCAGGAACAGTCTCGCCCTCCATCAATTTATCTAAATCATTTAAAGCATCAAGCATTCCCCATCCCGATAAAATCAGATTCTGAATGACAGGCTCTGCCAGTCCAAAAGACCATGCACTTGCTGCTGAGGCTATAGACACAGCCTCTTCTACTTTTTGCGGATTTCTATATACATTTACAGTATCAATAGCAAATCTAATCACCAAAATCTGCCCTTTTGCAAAAGCGGCATTAAGCTTGTCCGAAGTATTTCCAAAGAGGATATACTCAACCTCACATTCAACAGTATTTTGTTTTTGTCTTCCCCTCAAATCCTTACGGGCATTAGTACCATTTTTCAATTCAGGCACTGCACTGCTAAACATACCCAGAATATACTCATCCACATAAAGCTCATCTCTGCATGATATCATTCCGTTAGTCACAAGCCTGTTGAACCATTCTCCTATTTGGGTTACTAAATCGAAGGCTTTTTCAGAAAAATCATTGGTTCCGAAATCAATCTCATTTTGAATATTTTCAAAAGCAAAATTCTCTTTATCTAAAATCCGGCTGTTTTGTTCTGTAGATTTATTTTTTAAGATAACATCATAAAGCTTTTTATACTCATTATCCTGCTTGGTAAAATCCTGGCTCATACTCTTGTTCGGATATTCACCCTTCTTTTTATATGAAGGTAGTTCCTTTTGTTTTTCTTTTATTATGCTTCTTTTATTATCTTTACCTATCTTTAATTTATCTTTTGCTTTTTTACCTGCTTCTTTTCTGGGATCATTCCCTTCCACAGTTAAAAATGGGGGTTTAATAACCTGCAAGCCTATATCATTTTTAAAGTTCTTAAGACTTATTATCTTCGAAAATATGTATCTATCAGCGAATTCATTAGAAATGCCGCAGCTATTATCAAATAGCTTAATCTCTTTGGAAACTGAAGCAATCACCTTAAAATTCGAATCAATCTTACCTAACAGCTCATCAACAATTTGTCTTTCAGGAATTTTGGCTTCAATTTCATTAATACAGGTTTTTCTGTTTCCTGCATTTGTACCTCTTAATATCTCATTTGATAGATTTTTTATATAATCGCTGGATTTATTATTGATATTACTATTAACATATTCCTTTAAGGATGAAATTCTGATTTTAATATCGGCTATATTTAATCTCAGCCTATTACAATACATTATGGCATTTTCACATAATTTGCTGTACATTTCCAAGTATTTATTTACTTTTACAAGAGCTTTTTCTTTTTTGTTTTTCGCTTTATTTTCCATGCTTAAAGCAGAATACAATTTAGTTAATAAAGAAGCAATACTCTGTGTTTTTTTCAAGCTGTCCTTTGCTTCTCTTGCCTTTTCAACCTTTTTCCTGATATCCAGTACCTTCTTTTTGCATATAAGATATTCCTTAGTTGAGTCAGTATATTCTTTCACCAAGTCTTGAAAATAGTTATAATCAAATTTGTTAATTTGTTTACCAATCTGATTTATATTTTGAGTGTCATTAGCAATGTCCATAAACACTTTATCAATCCGCATTTTCATCTCTGACAGCTCAACAATTTTGCCAGTATCAGCCATTGCTTTGGCTTTCCCTACAAAGGATTCCGCAACCTGCTTGGGCGCTCTGTATTTCATATATTCAACAATCTGCCTTTTGATAACCGGATTCTCTGTAAGATTATATACAGGCACAGCTTTTATATCCTCAACCCTGTATCCGTATAAATCGAGAAAAGGCTTGCTGCTTTTATCTATTAAAAGGCTTGATGCAATATATTCCTTAATTGCATTTCTAATATTTTCAGCATTATTGTCATTCAGCACAAACAAACCGAATTTGTCCTTTAATGTTTTATCGTAGCCTGCCAGCACAGACGAAACTGCACTGTCAATCGACCTCTTTATTTGTATCTCTGCAGTAGATATTCTTGCAGCATCAATAAGAATTCCTGCTATGACAATCATTGCAATGAATATAATACATAAATAAACCGTTATTGCCCCAGTTTCACGTTTAATCAAACCTCGCTTCATCTCCTGCAAAATAATCCGCAATATGATTTTCTACTTTGTTCATTTCTTCCCGGATTTTTCTTATCCTTTTGCCATACTCAGGGTATTTGAGCTCAAAATCTTTTTCAATATCCAGAACCATATCCGTATTTCTTATAAATTCAGCGGGTTGGTCTATTACTGCCTCAGCATTAACAGAGATTGTATAGTACGGAGTCATACCAAATACTTTCAGAAGTCTTCCCGGAGGTATTTTGAATTTTCTCTCAATATGTACAACCAATTTACTTTGACCAAAAAAGCTCTGGCTTTTTACTGATACATCTGGATTTTCAGCAGGCATAATCAACTTATGCTGTGCTAATCTTGCTAATATATATTCCTTGACTTTTTGACCTTTTTCTTCATTTTGGAAATCTATCAGCTGCCAGTAAAGTCCTCCCTTTCTCATGTCCTCTTTGTTAAGACCACCTAGCATAATATCGCTTTCTTGATTCTTCCACATAATCGAACCTCTTTGAACCGCCAAGTCAGCAAGCGACTGTATATAGGCTCTTTCAAAAAGGAGCATGCAAATATACAAAACTGCAATAACCGCAAAGAAAACAATTGGAAATATTGCAGCTGTTTCAACAATTATTTTTGCATTCTCAGAAAATATTTTATTTCTGATTGTTCAACTCACCTCCCTGCAGCTATAAGCTATCTTACAGTCGTATTTTCAATATCACCCGGATTTACATTTGTATTTACAACTCCTCCCATTATCTTTGCAACAAAACCAACTATCTGTTTTTTAAAAAGAAGCGCAAGACCTACAAGTATAGCAATAATAAGAACTATCTCGACTGTCCCCAGCCCATCATCTTCAATAATGAAATCCTTAAAGCTCTTTAACATGCTCCCACCCCCTTTCCTAAAACCCCTGCAGCTGCATAACCGATGGAGCTATCACAATTATCAGTATTGCAAAAAGCATAAGCATCATTGGAAATAGCAGCTTAGTTTCTGCTTCTTCTCCCAATATTCGTGCAGTATTTTTTCTCATATGCCAACACTCTGCAGACTGAAGCCTTAGAATAGAAACCATCTCTGAATTTCCTCTTCTTAAATTCTGAATAAGCATACTAGTAAACCTTGTTATCTCCGGCAGTCTGCACCTTTTTGCAAAATCTTCATATGCCTTAACTTCAGATTTCCCAAGTTTAATTTCATTTACAGTCTTATCCAGCTCAATATAAAGTGTCCGGGTTACAGATGTTCGCACATCTGCAACAATCTTTTCAATGGCACCTGAAACTGTCATCCCTGCATTTACAAGCAAAGCCAGCTTATTAAGGAACTCAGGAAAATCAATCATCATCTGTATACGTCTTTTCTTAATCTTACCTTCAAGCTCTCTGTCAGGGAGGTAAAATGCTAATACAATTGTTGTAATCAAGAAGAAAAAGAAACCAGAATCAATGGGTTCTATAAGACTTCCCAAAAAAAGACCTATTAAAAGAACAATTATTAGAAGAGCAATTTTGTTAGCCCAGTATAATTTCAAGTAACGTCTGGAGTTATTTGATTCATAAAGTTCTCCCAGCTTTATTTCAATTGAGCCGTCATACCTTGTACTAAAATTCCACTTGATTAAATCAATAATAAAGAATGAAACCGGCATCAAAGCTTTCATACTGTAGATACTCTTATTTACACCCAAAAGAAGTTTTTCGTATTTCCTCTTCGAAATGAACAATAAAACTACTGTAATAATAAGTATTACTAAGAAGGCTATTAACATCTTGCAGCTCCTCTGGTTTTTAACTTTACATTATCTGAATTTGGCAGCCCTTTTATACCTCAATATTCATTACTTTTCCTGATATGAACCATGCAGCAGCAATAAGTACTAACGCTATTGTCATTACAATTCTTCCTGAGATTTGTGTATACATTGGCTCCATAAATTCAGGGGAAGTGCTGTATATCAGATAAATCATTCCTACGGGAATAATGCTTAATAATTTCTGTTCGAATTTTCTCTGAGCAAGAATAATTGAAATTTCTTGTTTTGTGGCAATTTTGTCATTAATTATATCTGAGGTGTTCCTGATAACTTGAACCAGATTTCCTCCAGTTCTTTTACATATTCTAAATACATCAACGAAGCTTTTTACATCATCAAGATGTGACCGTGCTGCGAAATCCTCAAGTGCAGATTCAATAGTTTCATTCATATCAATTTTTCTGGATATGCATTCAAGCTCTTTAATTATAAAAGTATTATCGTTTTGATATAATATTTTAATGTCCTTTAATGCTTCCTTAAAAGCTGATTCTATGGACTTACCTGCCGAAAGGGATGAAGAAACGGAATATAACGCGTCTTTAAACTGCAGATTTAAATCTTCTTTTCTTGTTCTGATAATCTGTTTCTTTTTAATTGGAAAATAAAAGATTGCCAGTGATACTAAAAATAATGAAATTAAAATATTTCTATAAAAAATATATGAAACAATAGCTATAAACAAGCCGGCAGCAATAAAATTAAGCAGCTTTTCCTTTGAATCCATCTCGTATGAATTATAATCAATTGGTCCATAATTATCTGTTTTCAAGCAAATCACCTCACACTTTTTCAGAAACACCTGCCATCTTAAATTTCAAAATATTTTTCATTGGATTAGCCGTTCTTTCAAGTGAACCATAAACCTTTTTCTCCCCGGTTTCACCTTTATCTTCAAACGAATATAAAGTACTCAGCTCGATTTCTCCATCCCGGCAGCCTACCACTTCGGCAATTTCAACAACCCTTCTTGATTTATCCCTTAACCTTGCAAGGTGAATTATTATATCTATTCCCGAAGCAATCTGCTGCCTTATTGCCTCTATCGGCAGTACTGCCCCACACAGGACCATTGTTTCAAGTCTGCTCAACATATCTTTTGGGGAATTAGCATGCCCGGTCGAAAGTGAGCCATCATGCCCAGTATTCATTGCCTGAAGCATATCAAGCGCCTCAGCACCTCTGACTTCTCCCACGACTATCCTCTCCGGTCTCATCCTTAAAGATGTCTTTATCAAATCTCTAATGGTTATTTCACCTTTTCCTTCTGTGTTTGCATTTCTAACTTCCAGTCTTACTAAATTCTCTATGCCCTGAATCTGAAGCTCAGCAGAATCTTCAATAGTTATAATTCTCTCGTCTTTTGGTATAAAATTTGAAAGTGCATTTAGAAAGGTCGTTTTTCCGGAACCAGTCCCTCCACAGATAAATATGTTGTATTTAGCCTTTACCATTTTTTCAAGAACTTTTGCAGCCTCATAGCTCAATGAATTATCTTCAACCAGCTTCTCCATTGTCATTGGGCTACTAGGGAACTTCCTGATGGTTAATATCGGACCATTCAGAGCAACAGGCGGCAAAACCACACTAACTCTGGACCCATTATTCAATCTTGCATCAGCTATAGGATTAGACTCATTCACCGACCTGTTCACCTTTGAAACAATAGCCTGAATAACATCCTCAAGTTTTTCTTTGGTATCAAAGGAAACATCTATCTGGCTTAATCTCCCGTCTTTTTCAATAAATATTGCCTCCGGACCATTTATCATAATTTCAGTTATTTCTTCATCATCTATCAATGGTTGTAGGACATCCAAACCACATATTGAATTATAAACAGCTTTTATTATATTGTTCTTATCTACTGCACCTATATACCTTACCCTGGCTTTATCGAAAACGGCACGAGTTATAATTTCAAAAATATCTTCCCCTTTTATGTCTTCTGCATAATTCATTGAGTCCCGCACGGTTTGTTTGATTTCCTTAACAACAACCTCCAAATCACAAGCTTCCATCTTCATTTACCCCTAAAATCATACTGACCAATTGATTTACCGATTCACCAAAGCCGTTATCCAGCCGCATTCCCTGCATATTACCAATTCCGGAAAAGATTCCGGGCATTTCTGGAATTTTCACTTCTATTACTCTTTGTTGAATGCCAAGGCTCTCAAATGTGTCGAAAGATTCTCCGTCAAATTTATTTATAATAAATCTCAGCTTGTTCTCAATCCCTTTCAGTTCTTTTTTTTCTGTCATTCCGAGGGCTTTAAAAAACTCAAAGCTTTTTATTTGACTGATTCTATCTGGCGTAAAAATATAAATAATGCTGTCGCAAAGCTGAAATAGTCTGATATTTTTTTCATCCATAACAGAGGGCATATCAATAATAATATAGTCATAGTATTTAAATGCTTTTAACTGATTAACAAGCTCTTTGGCATCATCCTCGTCAATCTCATTTATTTCTAAAGGCATATCAGTTGGAGCAAAATAATAAAGTCCGCTGTTTAAATCCTTAAGCTTCACACCTTCTATTTTTAAGCTCAGATTTTTACTCTTTTCCTTTAAGAAATACAATACGTGAGATAGATTTGTTTCTGATTTACAATTAAGAAATGCTGCTGTTGAAGAAAAGCTTTCAAAATTCAGATAAAAAACCTTTTCTCCTCTCTGCGCCAATCGCAGTGCTGCAGCAATTGACACAGTGGTTTTCCCCGTTCCGCCATTTGGCGAAAAAACACTTATAATTTTGGTTTTCTTATCACTAAACGGAATATGTATCTCATTAGGATTATTTTCTGCATAAATATCAATTATTCTTCTGACAAGATTTTGAGCCCCTTGATATTTCTCAAGTGTTTTAAATTTTCCAAGCTCAGTTGTAATTCTTCCATCAGTCATTACAATAACGGTATTAACATTTTCCATGTTACTCATAGGAACAAAAACAGAAGCAATTAGTAAAATATCTATTTTTTTAGATGTGCCTTTTAAATATTCATTTAAGTATTTAGATGTGGTAATACAAACAGCTTGAAATCTTTCTCTGTAGTTTTTTTCCAAGAACCTTTCGAATGCTTCAATAAACTCTTCATCATTATCCGCAATAACTATATTAAGCATTGACATGATATATCTCCTCAAAAAAATAAAAAATATGTGCATATATCGCACATATTTTATCAATAATTCTATTTCTGTTATATTTTCTGTCTAAAAAGAATGATTACCCTTATAAAATACAGTAAAAGCATCTTATATGTAAAAAAATGCTTTTCACCTTACCCTTATTGCTTATAAAGATTTAAAACATAGGAGAGCACATAAAAAAGATATGCAAAATTGATAATAGCAGCGAAGTATAAAAGAAAAATCTTCGTACTGGTAGAAAAATAGCTTTTTCCTCCTATACGATATCTTATCATGTTCAGAATACTGCCAAATGACCAAAGCACCAGCAATAATGCTGCTATTCTGAAAACGGTATGCTTTATTAAAAGGCATGCAATTACTGCACATATCACATTGTATGCTGTAAATAATATCCCTATCAAAAAAAACATCATAAAAGTATTTAATGGGGCTTCTTTGTACATGACATAAATTTCTTCGATTTCTCTACCAATATGTATGCCCTCATGCATAAGCTTGAATAAAGCAAATACAAGGAATGCAATATTGGTTAGTGTAAGAATCATCAATGTATCTCTTAACATTTCATAAATCCTTTACTTTCTATTATTTTGCTCCTCCACGAAACCAATTCACAAAAGCTTTAACTATTAAATCCTCAGTTTCATTATTAGCTTGTGAAAGCTCCTGCTGGACTGGCACTGAAATTCCTATCTCAATGTCATAACTTTGTCTTTTTTCATCATTACTGAGAATTTCATAAGCATTATTTATATTTTTTAAAATTTCTTCTTCTCTCGCCTTGTCTTCCTTTTTATGAAAATCAGGATGATGCCTTTTAACAAGAACCCGGTATGCTTTTTCAATTACTTCCCTGGAAGCCTTAGGACTAACCTCAAGCAAATCATAATAATTCATTTTAAACCCACACCCTTTGGTATCACAATTATTAATTTTACTATACATTTAAAAAATACATTATGCAACGATTGAAATAACATTTTTATACACTTAAATATAATAAAATTTCTATTGTCTGATAATACTAACAATATATAGATTTACTGGAAGGAATTTTATGAACGAAACATTAACCAGCAGGCAAATAGCCTTTATAATTTTTGCCGCCATTATTGGTCAGACTTTATATATCCCAAAATTTGTTGCCGAAAGCGGTGGAACAGGAGGCTGGATTATCCTTGCCCTTTCTGTTCCAATAGTAATTATTTTAACATATATGTACACCTATCTCGGATATGTACATAAAAATAAAACATTATATGAATATAGTCAGCTATTAGTTGGCAAGTATGTTACTTATATATTTTCTGCAGTATACATTATTTATTTTTTCTTATTCTTTTCTGCAAATTCAAGATTACTATGTGAAAACATAAATATATTTATAATGCCTAAAACACCTGTAAATGCCATATTCATCCTACTAATCTCAGTTATTTATCTTATTCTAAGTAAAAAGCTGCGGGTAATCGGAAGACTTTGTGAATTTTACGGAACAATTTTTATGATTGGAATGTTTACCGTTTTAACCATTATCTCTTCACAAGGTAAGCTAATTAACATTAGACCCTTCTTCGGTTCAGTAGATATGATAACCTACATTAAAGGACTTCCTAATATGATAATTCCTTTTTTAGGGTTTGAAGTACTTGCGTATATAGGAATTGCTCGTGAAAATACAAAAAAGGTTTTTAAATATACAGCTCTTATAGTAGTTTTTATAGGTGCATATTTTATTTATATGACAGAAGCTTGTATATCTGTTATTGGAGTTGATGATATAACGCATTATAAACTTTCTTTATTTACTACATTAAGAAGTATTGATGTTCCATATCTTGATTTTCTTAAAAGATTAGATGGTGTTACCATGGTACTCTGGTTTATGAGCACTACCTGTCATCTTACTGTATTTTCCTATGGTGCAGTAATCTTTATAAGCAAATGCTTTAAAAAGATTCGCTATGAGATTATTTTACCTGTTGTACTAGTTTTATCTTTTATTATATCTAAAATTCCACAAACATATAACCAAGCCGAAGATATGCTTAAATACACCAGTTATTTAACCGTATTAACGTCTTTAATAATACCTTTAACATTATTAATTATTACAAAGGTGAAGAAATATGACAAAAATATTGAATAAGCTATCATGTATATGGTTATTTATTATGCTGCTAACAGGCTGTTGGGACTTTCAGGATGTAAATAGAAGGAGTATTACTCTTTCTGTAGGCGTAGATAAAATAGGCGATAACATTATTTATATAGGTGAAAATGCTAAGCTTGTGCCATCAACAAAAAACTTAGAAAAATCTCAAGCACCAGATATATATACTTTTATAGCTGCCGGTAAGTATTTTGAAGGTGCAAGATCATTTTTTGAAAAAAGCATACCCTTACCAGATTTTTTAGGTGCAGCAAGAGTGGTAGTATTTAGTACAAATTTTGCCAAGGAAGGAATAGAACCATATATGAATAGGATAGATCGCTTATTCGGATACAGAAAATCTCTTCCTGTGGTAGTAAGCCGTCAAACACCAGACAAATTATTTCAAAACAATGTAAAAAACAATATATCAGTAGGATTCGCAATAGAAAACACCCTCGATCATTTACAAAGAGAAGGAACTGCCTTGTATTCCAAAGTTGTAGATATACTTCATAATATTGCATTGTCAGAAACTGGTTATGTGCTTCCCTATATAAGTAAAGAAAATGAAACTATATCATTATTAGGCTATGCAGTAATGAAAGACTCTAAAATGATTGGTATTATAGATATAAAAGATTCTAACGGTTTACTATATTTACTTGCAGATAAACCTATTATAACGGAACCCATTTCTCATCCCGGAAATAAAAATAATTTTATTTCAACAAGGACATCGTTAAAAAAGAGACATATTAAAACAAGTTATATTAATAATAAATTAAATATCAATATAAAATTAGATTTGGAAACACAAATAGCATATGAGTATTATATTGAGCCTATTACTGATGAAGATAAAAAGATGATTGAGCAAATAATTAAACAAAAAACCGTAAACTATATTATTTCTACTATTATTAAATCTCAAAAAGAATATCAAACAGATATTTTTAATTTTGCAAAATACTTTAGAGCTGATAATCCTAAAATTTTTAAAGAAATTAACTGGAAACAGCTTTATCCTAATGCAAATATAAATGTAGATGTAAAAGTAAAAGTTACTAATCTTAATTTTTTAGACCCTAATTCAAAACCGAAGATGTAATTGGCTGTTAGCTGTATAAAAAAATGGAGGCTCAAATGAAGAAGAAAAATAATCTTTCAAGTAAAATTGATGAATTCAGTAAAATTAACTTAGGTATATCCATCCGCAAATTATCATCCGGAGGTAAAGAATTATTAATTGCATATATTCCACAGCTTACAGATAAAGACAGCCTTTCAAGCAATATCATAAAGCCCATATTGCAATACAATAAGAAAGAAACAATAAATAACCATATCCTCTCAAGCTCTGTTATTTATATCGATGAGGTTTTTCTTGATCATGACGAGAATAAAATGCTGGATTACATCTTAAAGGGAAATACCGTCATTGTTATTCCAAGCGAACCTGAATATCTGATAGCCAATACTTTAAAAGTAGAAAAGAGAAATATTGATATTCCGCAAACACAAACAGGCTTGAAGCTTCCCCTTGATGCTTTTAATGAAAACTTTGATTCCAACTTATCCTTGATACGTTATAGAATTAAAGACTCGGCTTTACGAATTGAAAATTTTACTATTGGTAAAAGGACAAAAACAAGAGTTTCAATGATATATATAAATGATATAAGTAATCCAAAGTATGTTGATGAAGTAAAAAAGAAATTAGAGGCTATTAGCATTGATGGAATAATAGAATCAGGTTATATTCAAAAATTTCTTTTAAGCAATGCTTCTAGTATATTCCCTCAAATAGGAATTGCCGAAAGATCTGATAAAGCATGCGCCGGAATATTAAACGGCAAAATTTGCATACTGGTGGAAGGCAGTAACTTCGCCTTAACCGTTCCGGAAACCATAAGTAATTTTTTAGATTCAGGGGATGAGCATTATGATAATTTATATACTGGGATATTTACAAAGATTTTAAGAATAATTGCCTTATTTTCAACCTTATCACTTTCATCCATTTATGTCATGATTGTGAGTTTTCTCCCTGAAATTTTGCCTCCACAATACATCCTTGCTCTTGCAAATTCGAGGATATCCGTTCCTGTCAACTCATTTGTTGAAGCATTTGTAATGGAAATGGTAGCTGAACTGTTAAGGGAAGCCAGTATAAGGCTTCCTAAGCAGATAGGTCCTGCTATTGGGATTGTAGGCACAATAGTTATTGGTCAGGCAGCAGTCAGTGCCGGTGTTGTAAGTCCTCTCCTGGTTATTATTATATCCTTATCAACATTAACTTCCTTTTCCTTTTCAGATGTTACTATAATTAGTCCCATCAGAGTATTTAAATTCATGCTGCTTATCCTTACTGGTATATTTGGAATATTTGGATTTACTATGGGATTAACAATAGTGGTAATCAATGTGCTTTCAATTTCAAGCATGGGCTTACCTTATGGTGCCCCAATTGCTCCTTTTAATTTTAAAGATTTCGCTAACTTCTTTTTGAGTGATATAACTTTAGCAAAGAAAAGACCAAATTATTTAAGAACCAAGGATGATACCAGACAGTAACCATAAGAAAAAACGTATCAAATTAAAAGATTTGATACGTTTTTCTTATGGTTACATAGTTAATCAATCCATTTAAGCGGATTGCTTTCTTCAAGCTGATTAATTGCAACAGTTAAATTTGTATTATTACCAAGATAAGTAATTTCTGCAGTATCCTCTCCTTTGATATTTTGTATCCAAACCGGAGCACCTTGGTACAATACTCTTATTACATCAGGTGAGTGTAAAATTTCTTTTGCTCTTCTAACATCCAAAATCATCACCTCCTGATGCTATTATCTCCTTCTTTTTTCTAATTATTTATTCAGCCTTTCATCAAGCATAATTTCCTTTGCAACATCTTTAATCGGCAATCTTTTATCCATGCTTTGTTTTTGAATTTTTCTGAAAGCTTCATTCTCGGTTAAATTAAATTTTTCCATAAGAATTCCCTTTGCTTGTTCTACCAGCTTCCTTGATTCGATCGAATCCTTCAGGTCTTCTATTTCCTTTTCTAACCGCTTAATCCTTTTTCTATTTTTAACTGTAAGCTCAATAGTGCTTATCAAGCCTGAAATAGTAATTGGCTTAGATAAGCATATAAAGTCCCATTTATCACTATATTCATTAATCATTGATTTTTGGGCATCATTTACAAGCAGTATTGTATTGCAAATATCATCTTCAGATAGAATTTTTGCAACCTCATGCCCCGTATATGATGGAAGATCGTAATCAAGAATAACCAAGTCCGGCTTGTGCGTTCTGGCTTTTCTCAAGCATTCCAATCCATCCTTTGCACACCAGATAACATCATAACCATTTTCTATAAGCAAATTTTTCATTTTTATTGATTGAGCTTCTTTTGCCAAAGCAATTATTATTCTTACAAGCTCCATATATAAATACCTCTTAGAACTATAATACTTTTTTAGATTATCATCCGCATACTTATTTGGCAATATGTTCTTTTTTTCAAGAATCATCTTCCAAAGCATTATGAAAATAATATAGAGTTGCTAAAGTAAAATTCAAGTAGTTTAAGACCCTTCTATCTCCCCTAAAAAAGGGGATGAGAAGCCTATATCTGAAGGAGTATAATAATGACTTGGATTTTTTACATAGAGCTACTTTTCGCTCCCTTTTGAAGGGAGGAAAGGAGGGTCTTTTTATACCATATATTGCTACATACAGAGAATATTAGCTCCTCTATATTTCTCTATTTATTTTTATTAAAAATACTTTATAGCTGTTTTCAACTATGATACTATGAAATCCAACTAAGTTATAAGGAGACTAACAATGGATATTCTCACCAAACAATTAATGGAAGAATTCAAGCTTAAAGAATTTCAGGTTACAAATACGATAGCCTTAATAGATCAGGGAAATACAATTCCCTTTATTGCAAGATATAGAAAAGAACAAACCGGAGAGCTCAGTGACATTGTTTTGCGCGACCTGTTTGACAGGCTTACATACCTTAGAAACCTACAAGCCAGAAAAGAAGAAGTAATCCGTATCATTCAGGAACAAAACAAGCTTACAGATGAGCTTGAAAAAGAGATTGCCAATGCTAAAACCGTAACAGAAGTAGAAGATTTGTATAGACCTTATAAGCAAAAAAGGCGTACACGTGCAACCGTTGCTAAAGAAAAGGGTCTTGAACCTCTTGCTGAAATTTTATTGGCTCAGGAAATATTTTCAGGCACTATAGATAATATTGCCTTACCATTTGTAAATGAGGAAAATGGAGTAAACAGCATTGAAGAAGCGCTGCAAGGCGCAATGGATATCATCGCTGAAATTGTGTCGGACAATGCTGATTTCAGGAAAAAGATTCGGTTCATTACCTTCCAAAAAGGAATTCTAATCTCAACTGCATCAGATGAAAAAGCTCAGTCAGTATATGAAATGTACTATGATTATAAAGAGCCTGTGAATAAGCTTCCGGAGCATCGTATATTAGCTATTAACAGAGGCGAAAACGAAGCATTTTTAAAGGTTAAAATCAGCCTGGCTGAAGAAGAAATATTAGCCCTTTTAAATAGGAATATTCTAAAGGAAAAAAGAAGCATTACCACATCTTATGTAGAAACAGCTGTGGCAGATTCTTATAAAAGGCTTATTGCACCATCAATTGAGAGAGAAATTCGAAACGAACTCACAGAAAAGGCTGAAGAAAAAGCCATTAAGGTTTTTTCAACAAATCTTAAAAGCCTCCTTCTTCAACCTCCCTTTAAAGATTTAGTAGTAATGGGTTTTGACCCTGCCTATAGAACCGGCTGTAAAATTGCTGTAGTGGATGGAACGGGAAAGCTCTTGGATACAACCACCGTCTATCCTACTCCTCCACAAAGTGATGTTGAAAAAGCGAAAAAGGAGTTAACCGCTCTTATCTACAAACATAATATTAATTTGATTACGATTGGTAACGGAACAGCCTCCCGAGAATCAGAAATGTTTGTAGCAGAAATGCTAAAGGAAATAGATAAGCCTGTTTCATATTTAATCGTTAATGAAGCTGGAGCTTCTGTTTATTCAGCTTCCAAGTTAGCTTCTGAAGAATACCCGGATATAAACGTTTCAATAAGAGGAGCTATTTCTATTGCACGAAGGATACAAGACCCATTAGCTGAACTGGTTAAGATTGAACCTAAACATGTTGGTGTTGGACAATATCAGCATGACGTGAATCAACCTCGGCTTGATGAAGCCCTAAAGGGTGTTGTTGAGGATGCTGTTAATAGTGTTGGTGTAGATTTGAATACAGCCTCCCCATCCTTGCTTCAATATATTTCCGGAATAACCAAGCCCGTAGCAAATAATATCGTAAAATACAGAGAAGAAAAAGGAAAGTTCAAGGACAGAAAAGAGCTTATGAAGGTTGCCCGTCTTGGACCTTCAGCATTCATACAATGCGCGGGGTTTTTAAGAATAACTGATGGCTTAAATGCTTTAGACAATACCGCAGTTCACCCTGAATCGTATGAGCCCGCAGGAAAAATACTAAATAAGCTTGGCTATACGCTTGAAGACGTTAGGGAAAAAAATCTTGGCGATTTCAATATGAAAATAAGTGAAACCAAAATCCCTGATTTAGCAGCTGAATTTGGCATTGGAGTTCCTACAATCAAAGATATTCTGGAAGAGCTTCAAAAACCTGGCCGCGACCCAAGAGAAGAAATGCCCAAACCTATCTTAAGAACAGACGTATTGAAAATTGAGGATCTAAAGCCAGAAATGATTTTAACAGGAACGGTTAGAAATGTAATTGATTTTGGTGTATTTGTAGATATAGGAATAAAGAATGATGGCCTGGTTCATATATCTGAAATGAGCGACAAATATATAAAAAGCCCTATGGAGGTTGTTTCTGTCGGTGATATTGTAAAGGTTAGAGTTTTAAAGGTCGATTTGGAAAGAGGTAAAGTCTCACTGTCAATGAAGTAAAAATTACGAATATTAAGGTTTATTTCTTATTCTACAATAAAGTTTTCCGATTTGAAATTACTGTAAAATCTACCATTCTCCGCTGTGAATCTTAATACACAATAATCCGGATCGGTAACACCTTTTGGATAATACATTTCATCTCCATTATTCCATATCATTTCTTTCGATTGGCTATCTTGCAAAACTTCCATCATACCTTTTAGCATTACTCCCCTAAAAAATCTTTTATCATAAAAATATATACACGACTTTGGGTTATCTATATATTGTTTAACCCTCATTGATGATGTGTTGGTTGAAAAGTAAATATGTCTAATCCCTTCTCTTTTTCGCGGAGGAAGCATGGCTTTTGTATTTGGAAAGCCTTCACTATCAATTGAGCTGATAATTGCATTGCCAGCCTTGTCAATCAAGTTTCCGATTGTAACAACAGCATCTCTCATTTTTATCAACCCTTTCAATTAAAGTATCAGAATTCTTCATACCCTTTTCCAAGAATTCATTATGACTCGAATTAAATGCTCCTTTGCTCACTCTCTAAACTATACCAAATTCCCCCATATTAGTCAATGTATGAAAGCCGATATTTCAAGTATATAAAAAGAAGCAGAATTTTCTGCTTCTTTTTATGGTCGGGATGACAGGATTTGAACCTGCGACCCCAGCGTCCCGAACGCTGTACTCTACCAAACTGAGCCACATCCCGTTTTATTCCCTTTAAGCCTTTCACATTATAATACTATAATTTAATAATTTCAATATTTGCATATTAATTATTTTACTGAGTACATTTTAAGAACCTGTTCTATTTATTTGCCTTTGAAATAACCTTGGGCAATTCTCCTTTGAACCTTACGAAGCTTCCACTGCTCTTATTATTTTCTTCATTAACAGTTTGCATATAAAGCTTGTCTCCCTGAATTCTTATAACCGCCCTCTCCTTATAGTCTTTCCCATTTACGCCAACCGCAGGTTGGATTGTTTCTATCGTATCCTTACTAATCCATTTATAAGTAAGAATAGATTTTGTATTTCCCCAGTATACATTTATTCTATCACTTTCAAAGTTGTAAATTAAAATTTCTTCAGGTGGGACCTGTTTTGATAAATCTATTTTAGCAGTTTCGCCTTGAGAATTTATTTCTGCTGCCTGCCAGGAACCTTTGAGCAGACTTTTTAAATCTGCCTCCTTTTTATTACCAGTATTATCATTCTTCTTAATATTTTTTGTTAACGGAGTCTTAATTTCATTGTCGGGAGCTTTATTAGTAATTAAATTATCCTGCTTGTCTTTTTGAGACACTGAAGGATATTTACCAGTAAAAATAATAAAAGCAAAAATAAATGTGATAACCACAAAAAGGATTGCTTTAATCAATCTGTATGTTTCCTTCATTTTCATCCTCCTACTTTCTAATTCTTTTGTAAAGATTTATTTATATTAATATAATTTTTGAGATACATAAGAAAAGCAAAAACCTGGGATGCAACAGCAATAATCAGAAATATCTGTCCATATTGTCTAAATAATATGGAAAAAGCAACCATAATATAGAAAATGACAGTTGAGAATTTCCCATACCAAACAGCCTGAGGTATTACCCCTTTTCCCCAAAGTACACCACTTCCAATACCCATCATTACTTCTTTTGAAAAAACTATTATTAAAAGCGGCAGTACGTTTGGAACAATATTAGTAATAACAATCATAAGAAGAACTGTCAGTTGAATAATTTTATCTGCAATAGGGTCAAGTATTTTCCCCAAATTGCTAACCTGATTATATTTTCTTGCGATATATCCATCTAAAACATCAGTAAATCCTGCTAATAAGAATACTCCTATCGCAAACTCATATTGCTTATTTATCATGAGAAAAACAAAAACAGGAAGCAAAAAAAATCTTGATATTGTTATGAAATTAGGTACACTCAATCTATCTACCTCATTTAATTTCATTATACTAGTTTTTATTTTAACTTATATTTTTACGATTTTCTATACTATTTTATCAATTGACCTTTGCTAATATGTAAGATAATATTAATTAATTAAAAACTAAAGAAGTCATTTTAAAAAAGGAGGTGTTATTTTTGAATACATTCTTAAAAAGCTTAGAAGATAAGGTGCTTATATTTGATGGTTCAAAGGGTGCTGTACTGCAAAAGCTGGGACTTGAACCCGGTTCTTGCCCTGAATCATGGAATTTATATAATTCTGAAAAAGTCAAGGATATATACCAATCCTATATACAGGCAGGCGCTGATGTAATACAAACAAATACCTTCGGCGCAAACAGAGCAATTTTAGAAAGGTATAACCTTGCTGAAAAAGTTGATGAAATTAATTCTGCAAGTATAAAGCTTGCAAAAGAAGCAGCCGGAAATAAAGCTTACGTTGCAGTTTCAATCGGTCCTACAGGTAAATTATTAGAACCCTCCGGCGACCTCTCATTTGAAGAGGCATATGATATTTTTAAAGAGCAGATAATAGCTGCAGCACAATCAGGTGCAGATATATTAAATTTTGAAACATTTACAGACCTTGCAGAAATGCGCTGTGCTATCCTTGCCAGCAAAGAGAATTCCAACCTCCCAATCATAGCTTCAATGTCCTTTGAAGCTAATGGCTATACAATGATGGGCAATACTGCAGCAAGCTTCGCAATCTCTTGCCAATCACTTGGCGTTGATATGCTGGGAGTTAACTGCTCAACCGGTCCTGCAGAAATGGTTAAGATAATTCAGGAATTAAAAAAGTTCTCAAATCTTCCAATCTCAGCAAAACCAAATGCAGGCATTCCGGAATTCATTAATGGGAAATCTGTATATACTGAAACACCTGATAATTTCAGGAGATATGTTAAAGAATTTGTAGACAAAGGTGCAAGTCTTATCGGTGGCTGCTGTGGTACAACTCCCGAGCATATTTCAGCAATAAGAGAAGAATTGGATAAGATTATAAAATCATGTGATATAAAGAAGACTCCAGTAAAACCTTCTTATATTTCTTCATCTTCAAAATATATCCCGGTAGATATGCTAAAAAATGTAAAAGCAGTTCCGTTTGTAGATAGCAGTAACTCGGAAAGCTTTGTAAGCTCTTCATTTATTGATTCGGCTGCTGACAGGGTTATGGATATAATGTCAGAAGATTATGATTTGATATACCTTTCATTAGACTCTATTTCTAAACAGGAATACCTTGCTCAAGCAGTAAAAACTATTCAAACATATGTTAAGCTTCCTTTGATAATTCATTCCAATTCAGTTAAATGCATTGAGAAAGCCTTAAGAATTTACAATGGTAGAGCAGGTATTGCTGTAAAAGATGCCAACGATTCCACTTTTGAAATAATTAATCTTGCACATAAATATGGATGTGCAATAACTAACCATTTCCCAAAACTAGAAACAACCCCTCTCTTTTAGGAGAGGGGTTAGGGGAAGTTAACTATCAATTACCGGAACTTTTATTTCTTGCCCTTGGGTAAGCTCACTATTATCAAGAGAATTTATTTCTTTTACTCTTTCAATAAAATCTCTTGTATCATCATTTTTTGCCTTATACTTCTGCGCTATACTCCAAAGACTATCGCCGCCTTGTATAATAATACATTGAGTTTTGGGATAATTATAGCTATATAAAAATTTGTTCTGCATAAATATTACTGCAAAGAAAAATATAAGGAAACAGAAAACTCTGAATCTATTTATATTCTTTATTTTTATTCTCGTCACACTCATGGTATGTACCTCCTTTTATAGAACATCCGTTTGTATTTTCATTATATACGAACACTTGTTCGTTGTCAATATGTTTACATATTATTTTTTCAACTTATTTTTCGGCAGGATTTTCCTTTATAATTAGCGTTTTTTATGGTTTTAATATAATTGACATAATATTGTAACATAGGAAATAAAAATGGCATGGATGAAAATCCATGCCATTTTTATTTCCTATGTTTAATTTTTAACCACAACGAATTTTCGTCCTACTTGGAATACATTAAGTATTTCGCAAGCTATTGACTGATAATCCAATTTATATAAGCTATCTAATTGATTAACATTACCATGTGTCACAAACTTATCCGGAAATCCAAAATTTTTCACCTTAATTCCATTTAAACCATGTTCATTTATTTCATGTAGTATTTGGCTTCCTATTCCTCCACTAACCATATTATCCTCTATAGTAACAACATTTCTGGTCTTCTCTGCTGAAGCAATTATCAATTTAGAATCTATGGGCTTAATAAATCTTGCATTTATAACCTCTGCAGCCATTCCGAATTTAATAAGCTCTTTTGCTACCTTCACAGCTGTATTAACCATTCTTCCGCACGCAATAATGGTTATATCATTACCTTTTTGTAATAACTCAGCTCTTCCATATTCAATAGGCTGACAATTTTTGCTGGCTATTGAATTTTCATGCCCTCTTGGATATCTTATTGAAATAGGTCCGTTATGGTCTATCGCGTATCTTAACATTTGCCTCAGCTCTTCATAATCCTTTGGCGCCATTATTGTCATATTAGGAATATGATTAAGGAAGGACAAATCAAATATTCCCTGATGTGTTTCACCATCACTTCCTACTATTCCTGCTCTATCTATGGCAAAGACAACCGGCAAATTCTGCATGCATACGTCATGTATTATTTGGTCATATGCCCTCTGCAAGAATGATGAGTAAACTGCAAAAACCGGTTTAATTCCCTCAGAAGCCAACCCTGCCGCAAGCGTAACTGCATGCTGCTCTGCGATTCCAACATCAAAGAATCTGTCCGGATATTTTTCTGCAAAACCGCTTAATCCTGTACCGTGAGGCATAGCAGCTGTAATAGCAACGACATTTTGGTCGTATTCGGCTATTTTCACAAGTTCGTTACCAAAAACAGTTGAATAATCCTCTAAATTCTTATCTTTAATAATTTCTCCGGTTTCAACATCAAAAGATGATATTCCATGAAATATATGTGGGCTTTCCTCAGCAGGAGTATAGCCTCTTCCTTTTTGGGTAAGAACATGTATCAATATTGGCCCATTCATTTCCTTTGCCTTTGAAAGAACCTTTTTTAAAGATACCATGTCATGTCCGTCTACTGGTCCAATATATCTGAAACCAAGCTCTTCAAAAAACATCCCGGGAATCATCATATATTTTAATGAGCCCTTTGCTTTTTTTAATGTTTCAGCTACCTGTTTACCTATTGCAGGTATTCTGTTAATCCAAATATCAATATCTTTTTTCACTTTAAAATAAATCGGCTCGGTACGCACTCTATTGAGGCAGCTTGATAAGCCGCCAACATTTCTATCTATAGACATTTCATTATCATTTAGGATTACTATAAGATCATTCGGAGAACTACCGGCATCATTTAAGGCTTCAAAAGCCATTCCTCCGGTCAATGCTCCATCTCCAATTACTGCAATCACTGCATTTTTTTCATTTCTCAAATCTCTCGCTCTTGCCATTCCAAGAGCTGCTGAAATTGATGTGCTGCTATGTCCTGTATTAAAACAATCATGTATACTTTCAGCTGTTTTTGGGAAACCACTTATTCCCTTATATTTCCTTAGAGTATGAAATTTTTCTTTTCTTCCGGTTAACATCTTATGGACATAAGCTTGGTGTCCTACATCCCAAATTATTTTATCATAAGGGGTATTATAAACTATATGAAGCATCAGCGTTAGTTCAACAACTCCCAGATTTGATGCCAAATGTCCGCCTGTCTTTGAAACAGACTCAATAAGAAATTCTCTTATTTCTCTTGCTAATTGTTCCAACTGTTCCACTGTTAAGCCTTTTAGGTCAGTAGGACTATTTATTAGAGGTAAAATCCTGCTCATTACTTGCAACACTTCTTTCTTCTATTAAAAATCTTTTTAAGTATACCAAATTTTCTTAATATATGATACTCAAATAATGCAACTTTGTATACTATACTATTACTTTTTGAAATTGCATAAGATTTTCCAAGCCCTTTCCCAAGTACAGTAAAACCGGCAACTGCAGCACTAATAGCAACTCCAAGAATAAATATATCTGCTCCATTAAAAACTGCTGCAAGCTTTAGTACAATAAAAGCACTTGTTGAACCGCTTATAACGCCGCAAACATCGCCAATTACATCATTACAAAACGTAGCAACCTTATCAGCATTTCTTATAAGCCTTATTGCATATTTTGCTGCCTTAACCTTGCTTGAAGCCATTGCATGAAAAGGCTTTTCATCAGCAACTGCCACAGCAATTCCTATTATATCAAATATTATTCCTATTACAATAATACTTATTACTATTGCAATGGCTGTAATCAAGTTCGTATTCTGCGTTATAACAGAAGAAATAGAGCTCATTGTAATGGAAAGTATAATTGTTGTTAATACAAGAATCAAAATCCATATGTTGTTTCCGTTTTTTTTCTTTTTCTCTCTTTTTTTACTTATATTTTCACTCAAATAAAATTCACCTTTTTATCTATTATAAACTTAGACCTCTCTATCCCTCCTAATAGAAGGGTTAAGATGGTGGCAATGCTTCAAGTAAATTTTGCGGCTTAGGTCCAGTAGGGTTTCCCTTCCAGATACTAAAATGTCGCCATTTCAGCGGTTTCCCTTTAAATTCGGAACCTCTTAGTCACCCAAAGAGGGACTGGATTACCACTTAGTCCACACTGTAATCCCCGAAACATCTCATAAGAACAGTCTAGGAGATTTCCTCAGCAGCCAAACCAGATTCTAGCCTCTTTTGCAGAAGAAGTTTCAAGCAGCAATTAGGAATTATTCATCGGCCAACGAATAATTCCCAGACCCGCTATCCGCCAATTCCACTCAAGGCAGGCTACACTGTACACAGCTTTTGTGACCGCATACAGGTTTAATCCTAAAGCGTAATCAAAACCTTCCTGTACTAATACAGAACCATAAACCACACGTTTAGGTCTCCACGGAAGAGGGGTCAACGCCCACATGCCATTGCGGATCGCCCCTAATCCTTAACTCCCAGCACCAGCCCACAACTGGGCGTTGCAAGCAAGCACAAGGAACTTCATCGATGTGCCCTTAACGGATTTTTAGGCCCGCCTTTGAATCTGGCAGTACTGACTAGAATACTGCACCACCATCTAATTAAAGTATTATACTATATATTAACCTGATTATAAAATCGTTTATTCCTCAATATCAATCAGTTTTGGTCAATTAGAGGCAATAATTAATAAATGAAAGAAGCTGTCTGATACAAACTTCTTCTTGCTATATAATACACAATTAAAATACCCTTAACCTTAAATTAAGTATTCAAAGGTTAAGAGTATTCTTATTATAAACCACGTATCTTGTATTATATACAAAGTAATGCAATTGATATTCCGATTACAGCACCTACTAATACCTCAAATGGAGTATGTCCTATTAATTCCTTAAGCTTGACATCCAAATTAGTAAGTCTCCCGTTTTTTTGCGATTCTTCAATTATTGTATTCAGTACCTGTGCCTGTTTACCAGCTGCTCTTCTAACTCCCGTTGCATCATACATAACAATTAATGCAACAGCAAAGGCTATTCCAAGCTCCGGCGAATCCCATCCGCATTTAGCCCCCACGACAGTAGCAAGAGAAGTAACAAAAGCAGTATGAGAACTAGGCATACCACCTGACCCTACAAATCTTCGCACATTAATCTTACCAAACTTTTTTAAATCAAGCGCAACCTTTGTAATCTGTGCAATCAGCCATGAAAATATTGGTACTACTACAACCGGATTTAAAAATATATCAAAATGCAGTTCCACAAAATTCCTCCTAGCTATCTCTATTTAATAAATAATTAGCAAGTTCAATAAGAAATTCCGCTTTTTTGCCAAAATCCTCTAATGAATTTACCGCCTTATCTGTGACCTTCTCAAGAAATGCCTGAGACTCTTCAAGCCCTAGTATTGTAACATATGTAGATTTACTTCTTTCTCTATCATTGCCTGTATTCTTACCCAGCTTAGCTCTATCACCAACCTCCGAAAGAATATCATCCTTTATCTGAAAGGCTAATCCGAGATTTGAAGCGTATTCATAAACTCTTTTAATATCTTCTTGACTCGCCCCTGCAATTATTGCACCTGCAACAGCAGATGAAGAAATAAGTGCTCCTGTTTTTAATGTATGCATATTCTTAAGGGTTTCATAATCAATTCTTTTTCCTTCACTTTCAATGTCAATTACTTGTCCGCCAATCATGCCGTCAATTCCTGCTGCATTTGCTATTAGCTGCACAGCCTTAATCTTCCTATCAATATCAGCATTGTTATTTAACGTAGAAAGCATTACCTCAAAAGACTTGTTCAGCAGCCCATCTCCGGCAAGCACAGCAATCCCTTCTCCATAAACCTTATGATTTGTTAAAGCTCCCCTTCTATAATCATCATCATCCATTGCCGGTAAATCATCATGAATAAGAGAATATGTGTGTATCATTTCAATAGCACATGCAAATGGCATTGCTTCAACAGAATTTCCTCCAAACATCTCACATACAGCCAATGTAAGGACAGGTCTGATTCTTTTGCCACCCTTAAGTAAGCTGTACCTCATTGCTTCATAAATCTTCCCCTGCAATATTTCACTTTCAGGAACTAACTTATCGAGCTGGGAATTTATCAGGTCAATATAGTGATTTAATCGTTCTTTTGAGTTATTCATCCTTATCTCCTTTTATAGCTTCAAATGGCATTTCAACCATTTTATCATCATTCTGCCGTATAAGGATTGATACCCTTTTTTCTATTTCATCAAGCTTTTTATTACAATAAGCTGAAATATCCATACCTTCTTTAAATGTTTCAAATGATTCATCCAAGGTTAAATTTCCCAACTCAAGCTCATCTGCAATTTTTTCAAGTCTTTTCATAGCTTCTTCAAAATTTGTATACTCCATCTTAACCTCCAAAGTATAATATTTAAATAATTTGAAGTTTTAAAGCAAGGCGATTTCAGCTGTCAACTATCTAGCTTCTCCTTCTCTATATCCAATACCTGGCATAAGGCCTTCCCATCAATAAATTTTATATTAATTTCTTGATTCTTACTGACCCCTTCAACAGACTTAATTATACTATCCGTTTCCGGAATCTCTGCAACACAATAGCCTCTTGCAAGGATTGAAACAGGATTTAGTGAACCAAGTCTTAAAAGCTGGTTTGAGAGTCTTTTTTTCTCAATTTGTATTTCTGAAGTAATCTTTTTAATTAAATCTTTCGTATTTATATCTAAAAGCATTCTGATCTGATAAATCTTATCAAAAGGCTGCCTGAACGGAGCTCTGTTTTGTACTCTATCCAATCTGTTTCTTGCATTAGCTACATTATTCTTTAAAGAATTCTTTAATCTTTTAGTGATGGAATATATTCTAAAATCCAATTCTTTTCTATCCGGAACTGCAATTTCGGCTGCGGCTGAAGGAGTAGGTGCTCTGAAATCAGCAACCATATCAGCAATTGTATAATCAGTTTCATGTCCAACCGCTGAAATAATTGGTATTCGTGAATTAAAAATTGCTCTTGCAACTATTTCCTCATTAAAAGCCCAAAGGTCTTCAAGAGACCCACCACCTCTTGCAACAATTATTACATCAACGCTATCCGTACGATTAAAGTCTTCAATAGCATTTGCAACTTCCCCGGCTGCTGTCGTTCCTTGAACTGAAACAGGGAAAAGAACTATCTGAATACCTGGAAATCTTCTCGAAGCAACGTTTATTATGTCCTTTATTACAGCTCCTGTTTGAGAAGTAACAACCCCTACGCGTTCAGATAAAAATGGTATACTTTTTTTATTAACAGCAGAAAAGACTCCTTCTTTTTCCAGCTTTAGCTTTAACTGTTCAAAAGCTGCATATAAAGCTCCCAGTCCATCCGGCTGCAATTCCTCACAATACAACTGGTATTGTCCGTCTCTTTCAAATACGCTGATTCTTCCAAAACCAATTATCTTCATACCATTTGCAGGTACAAACCTAAGCCTTGCAGCCTGAGTTTGGAACATAACGCATTTAAGAGTACTGGTATTATCCTTAAGTGTGAAGTACATGTGTCCGGAGCTATGATGCTTAAAGTTTGATATTTCACCTTTTATCCATATCCCATTCAGCAGCAAATCTCTGGAAAAGAGCTCTTTAATATATCTGTTTACCTGGGACACCTCAAGTATTTTCATATATTCCTCACAAAACAACATCAGAGCAGGTTCAATACCTGCCCTTTATTCTTTACCGGCATTTTTAAGTTTTTCTTTTACAATTTGCCCTAAAACTCCATTTATGAAAGCCGCTGATTCTTCAGAACCATACGCTTTTGCCAGCTCAACCGCTTCATTTATTGATACATTTTGAGGGATATCCTCCCTATTCAATATCTCATAAACAGCCAGCCTCAATATTGACAAATCAGTCTTGGATAATCTGCCAAGTTTCCAGCCCTTAAGATATTTTCCAACCATTTTGTCTATTTCAGCAACTTCTTCCCTTGTTCCTCTAACAACATCAATTATATATTTTTTTTGCTTTTCTTCAACTTCATTCTCTTCAAAAAACACTTCAATTTGTTCATTGATATCACTTTTTTGAAGCTCCATTTGAAACAACAGCTTAAATGCAAGTTCCCTTGCGGTTCTACGACCCATTCCAAATCCTCCACCTAATGTACTGAGTTGAAATCAACTCAATATATTTAACTTAATTTGTATTATTACAGTTTTTATTTTTATATATTCAGCCGTTAGATTATCTTTCCTTTAAGAAAGTAATAATTTTTGCAATAATTTCTTTAAAAAAATTATTATTTTCATACGCTTTTTTACCTAAATACCAGCCTGCAACTGAACAGAAAGCAACAAACAACATACTCCAAAAACCAAAAATTAACACTAAAACTGCAAATACTAGCCCCGAACCAGCTCCAATAACTTCGCCCTTATGATTTTCATAATATTCTAGTATTTTCTCCTTATTCAATTGTTTCACCTCCGGAACTCTATTCTACTTTGCTTTTTACGCTAGTATTATTATATATATTCTCAACCTTAATGCGAACATTCAAAACCTTAACTCCCGTAATTGACTCAATAGCTTCTATAATCTTTGCCTGTATGTTTTTACCCAGCTCAGGAATATTTGCATCCGGAACAGCAAAAATTTTTACAGCGACACTTACGCTTGATTTTATGTTGCTGACCTTAACAGAATATTCTTTTGCTTCAGGAATCTTTTTAATTGCAGAAACAGCAATACTCTCAAAGGAATCAAGAGTAATAGAGATCTGACCTGATTCCGTAATAATAGCAACAGGGTCCCTGCGCTCTTTTTTAGAAACTCCTACGAATATAAGAATAAAACTAATAAAAAATATTATTGAGAGGACCGCGATTACAATTGGAAATGCCATAGGATATGTAAAGTAATATTCAAGTTGAGATTCAATAAAGTCATATGATATTTCGTTGCTCCAAATCATACTCAGAAGTACAATCAATGTTATTGAAAAAATAGTCATAACAAAGCCATACAATGAAAGAAAAAACTTCCCTATAATCTTCAAAAAATATACCCCCTCTATTTATCTACTTCAAACATATTATAGATTATTTTAGAAAAAAAATAAACCCTTTGTAAATGGGTTTATTTTAAATTGCTTTCCTTGACTATTTAAGCTTTGGCTTTTCTTCATTTTTTTCTTTCTGCTCTTTGGTCTCTTTAGCTTCTTTAGGCTCTTTAGGTTCTTTTTTAATTTCTTTTTCAAAATTTACTGCCTGTACATGGATGTTTACTTCTACAGCTATAAGACCCGTCATACTTTCAACCGCTTTTTTTACTTTATTTTGAATTTCCCATGCGATATCAGGAATTCTAACTCCATATTCAACAATAATAAAAAGGTCTATGGCAGTTTCTTTTTCTCCAACTTCAACCTTTACACCCTTAGAAAGATTCTTTCCTTTAAGGATTTCTACGATATCTCCTGCAATACCTCCAGACATTCCTGCAACACCATTTACTTCTGATGCTGCAAGTCCGGCAATTATTGCAACAACCTCATTAGCAATTTTTATTGAACCAGCATTTTCTTTTACTTGTTCAGCCATAGTCCGCATCTCCTCCCTATAATTTTATTAATAGTTTGTTCAATTAATATTTTACCACAAAAAAACATTTTTAAATATACATTATTTGTTCTAATGTATGCTTTTCTTTTTAAATCTTCTGCCAACCACATCAGATACATGTTCAATGGCAATAAATGCATCAGGATCAAAATCAAGGACTATTTTTTTTAGTTTTGCCAATTCCAATCTTGATATAACACAGTAGATAATTTCCTTATAAATACCAGTATATCCACTTTTACCATAAAGAAAAGTAATATTCCTTCCTAATCTTGAATATATTGATTCTTGTATCTCCCGAGGCTTTGAAGATATTATAGTAACAGCCTTCATTTGTTCAAAGCCTTCTATGGTTGAGTCAATAGCTTTATATGCAATAAAATAAGTCAACAGTGAGTACATTGCTCTTTCCCAGCCAAACACAAAGCCGGCACTCAATAATATGAATATATTAAAAAACATTACTATTTCGCCTACTGAAAAGGATATTTTCCTGTTAATAAGAATTGATATTATTTCAGTTCCGTCCAAGCTGCCTCCATTACGTATTATTGTGCCTACACCAATTCCAAGGAATATTCCTCCAAATGCAGTTGATAACAATAAGTCTTGTGTAACAGAGCTCTGGAAACGCAGAAAATATGTAAACACAGAGAGCGCCGCTACTCCGAGCAAGGTCATAAGTGCAAAGGTTTTCCCAATTTGCTTATATCCGATAAAAAGAAATGGAAGATTTAGAAGAAAAATAAAGAATCCAAGAGGTATTTTTGATAAATAGCTGAAAATAATCGATATACCAATTATTCCGCCATCTATAATATTGTTGGGAATAAGAAACAACTCAAGACCTATCGCAGCCAAAAGCGCACCTAAAATAACCATTACAATAGGCTTGGACTTTTTATAAAATGGATGATTATGTACTTTCTTACGTATCCTTAGAAGCTTTTTCTTCATTAGTACTATTTCTCCTTACTTAAAATATAAGTATTAACTACGCAGCTAATATTACATCGAATTAGTTTTAATAATACGATATCTTCTTACATTTTAGCATATTTTTAATAAAAATACCATAAAAAGAGTTCATGAATAAAAATTTAGAAGCTATTGAATAATCTTATCAATAGCTTCTAAACAGATAATGTTATTATGCAACAATCAATTTGCTCTTTTATTTTTGATTATTATTTCCCTGTCTTTCACATTCAGCAAGAATCAGTGCTATCACAAACACCTCAAGACTTATCGGAAAATCAAAGCAAATAGATCTGCCGCATTCATCCTCCCAACTTAATTCCACAATGGCACTTAAGTTGCTGCAGTTATCTTCGGAATTTGCCTTTTTTATTTCGATCATTTAAACAACCTTTAATAAGTAAATCTTACAATTATTATACTACGTGAACTGAATAAAAGTGATAAATTATATTTCCATTATTATTGGCAGTATCATCGGACTCCTTTTGGTCCTTTCATAAAGGAAATTCCGCAAACCTTCCTTAATTGCATTTTTGATTGTTGCCCAATCGGTTACCTTCTTAGACTCACATTCTCCAAGCTTAGCTTTTACTACTACCCTTATTTCGTCAATAAGATTTTCAGATTCACGAACATATACGAATCCTCTTGAAATTATATCAGGTCCAGCAATAACCGAGCCTTTTTCTCTGTCAAGGGTTACAACTACAACTATAAGCCCATCCTGTGCAAGATGCTTTCTGTCTCTTAAAACAATATTTCCTACATCTCCAACTCCTAAGCCATCAACAAGCACTCTACCAGCTGTTACACTTCCATTTATCCGGGCTTTATCCATTCCAACTTCAAGAACCTTTCCATTATTCATTAAAAAAATATCTTCCGGATTCATACCAAGCTTTTCTGCAAGCAGGGCATGCTGCCTAAGATGCCTGTATTCTCCATGAACCGGAATGAAGTATCTTGGCTTTACAAGTGTGTGTATCAGCTTGAGCTCTTCCTGGCATGCGTGTCCGGACACATGAATATCCATGATTCCGTGATATATTACATCTGCCCCTCTTTTAAACAGTTCATTTATTACTCTGGAAATCAATTTTTCGTTACCCGGAATAGGCGAAGCAGATATTATAACCCTATCACCAGGCATTATTTCAATTTTTTTATGGTCTGAAGAAGCAATCCTTGAAAGAGCTGACATTGGCTCTCCCTGACTTCCGGTAGTAATTATGACAATTTGATTTGGTTTGTATCTATCAATTGCATCAACGTCAATAAGCATACCTTCAGGAACATCCATATATCCTAACTTCATTGCTACATTTAATACATTAACCATGCTTCTACCGCAAATAGCAATTTTTCTTTGAAATTTTACTGCTGCATTAATAACCTGTTGTATTCTGTGAATATTTGAAGCAAAGGTAGCTACTATTATTCTCTCATTGCAATTTATGAACAGCTCTTCAAAGGAGTCTCCTACAGTACTTTCAGACATAGTATATCCAGGTCTTTCGACATTTGTACTATCGGCAAGCATTGCTAATACTCCTGCTCTCCCGAGCTCAGCAAACCTGGTAAGGTCAATTACATCTCCATCTATAGGTGTATAATCTACCTTAAAGTCACCTGTATGAACTATTACTCCCATTGGCGTAGAAATTGCAAGAGCTACCGCACCAGCAATACTATGATTTGAACGTATAAATTCTATTTTAAAAATTCCAAGCTCTATAATATCCCCAGGTTTAATAGTGTTAAGCTTAACCGATGAAAGCATAGCATGCTCTTCCAGCTTATATTCTACCAGGCCCAATGTAAGCCTTGTACCATAAACGGGCACGTTTACGTTTTTAAGGATATAAGGAAGCGCCCCTATATGGTCTTCATGTCCATGAGTAATAATCATTCCGCGAATCTTGTCAAGATTCTTTTCTAAATATGCGGTATCAGGAATAACCAAATCAATACCCAGCATATCATCTTCCGGGAAAGCCAAACCGCAATCAACTACAATTATGTCATTTCCGTACTCAAATACAGTCATATTTTTCCCTATTTCATTTAAGCCTCCAATAGGAATTATCTTTAGTTTATTTTTCTTTGAAACCACTTTGAATCCTCCATTTTTTTAAATTATAAGCGACAAATAGAATGAAAGGTCAAAAGAAAGCGTCTTTTTTTGCACGCAAATTACCGTTTTTGGAGTACAAAAAAATAACCGGTTCCTCTTACCAAAATTACCATAGCTCCGTTAATATTAATATAATATAGTAATTCTCATTCAACCCGTAATATGGATTTCAAACCCATATCTGCCTTTACGTGATTATTATACCACGAGAAGGGGGTTTTGAATACAACTTTTTATTGTCAATTCACAATCCATTAATGTATAATCTATTCACACTTAGATTATGTGAGGTTATGATTATGAAGCTTGGAATAGTTGGACTTCCCAACGTGGGTAAAAGTACCCTGTTTAATGCAATAACAAAAGCAGGAGCCGAATGCGCAAATTATCCTTTTTGCACAATAGAGCCAAACGTCGGTGTGGTAAGTGTTCCGGATGAAAGGTTAAATGCTTTGACAGAAATGTACAAGCCTGAAAAGGTAACACCTGCTGTCGTTGAGTTTGTAGACATCGCAGGACTTGTTAAGGGTGCAAGCAAAGGCGAAGGTCTTGGTAATAAATTTCTTTCTCATATAAGGGAGGTTGATGCAATAGTTCATGTTGTACGCTGCTTTGAAAGCTCAAACATTGTACATGTCGATGGCAGCGTTGAGCCTCTTCGTGATATTGAAACCATCAATCTTGAACTCATATTCTCTGACATGGAAACCCTTGAAAGAAGAATTGACAGAACTAAAAAAGCCATGAAATCAGGCGATAAGAAATTTGCAACTGAGCTTGAAACACTTGATAAGATAAAGCAAACTCTTGAGAGCGGCAAACCAGTTCGTACCATGTCAATGAGTGATGAAGAAAAGGAAATTGCAGAATCAGTATTCTTATTAACTTCAAAGCCTGTTTTGTATGTTGCCAATATATCTGAAGATGAGGTTGCAAAGCCCGAACAAAATCAACATTACAATAAGCTGGCTGATTTCGCTAAAAAAGAAGGCTCCGAAGTAATTTCAATTTGTGCGAGCATTGAAGAAGAAATAGCTTCTCTTGATGAAGGAGACCGCAAAGGATTTCTGGAAGATTTGGGATTATCACAATCCGGTTTGGACAAGCTTGTTCAGGCAGGCTATGAACTGTTAGGTCTAATAAGCTTCCTAACTGCCGGGGCTCCCGAAGTCAGAGCTTGGACAATTACCAGAGGAACAAAGGCTCCGCAAGCAGCAGGAAAAATCCACAGTGATTTTGAAAGAGGCTTTATTCGTGCTGAAGTAATAGCCTTTGATGAGCTTGTAAAGCATGGCTCTATAGCAGCCGCCAAAGAAAAGGGGCTGGTTCGTTCGGAGGGTAAGGAGTATGTTTTTCAAGACGGAGATGTGGTATTGTTCAGATTCAATGTATAGCACTCAAAAAGCATGATAAACGTCATACTGCTGTGCCAGCCTTCGCTTGTAAAATGCTCACATATTAGATATATGCTCCGCTTTTACAAGCTTATCTTCCTTGCATTACTAGTTTCTGACGCTTTTTGTATTTCTGAGTTTTTCAAAGGCTCTGGAGAGATTCGGCTTAATAGTCAACTATCAACTTAGATCGATTAATAGCTAATTTTTTAAAATAATAAGTCTTGACAGAGAAGTGCAATTGCCTTATACTATAACTTGCGTCAAGAAAAGGGCCTTTAGCTCAGTTGGTAGAGCGGCCGGCTCATAACCGGTTGGTCTGGGGTTCGAATCCCTAAGGGCCCACCATATACGGAGGGGTTCCCGAGTGGCCAAAGGGGGCAGACTGTAAATCTGTTGCGATAGCTTCGATGGTCCGAATCCATCCCCCTCCACCAAAAGAGCAGAGATTAAAATCTCTGCTCTTTGTTTTATATTATGCTTTTATTACACCTATTCTTTCCAGCAATGGCAATACTTCTTGTTTAAACCCTTCTTCTTCGAACACAAGCCACTGCCTCAGTTCACCTTCACCACTGCTCTCCACACCCAGTAAACGGGCAAATGCAGCATCCGCATCTTGTGACTCAGTTATACGGACTATAAAGATTTCATGTACTCTGGGAAGATAAAGCAGGAAATCTTTTGCAAAGACTTGTGCCTGCCCAAAATCCGCAAAAATTATTACAACATTGTTGGTAAAATATTTCGGATATTGTCTCACATCCTGTTCAGTTATCAATCCTTGCACTTCAAGTTCTTCCGTGGTATGTACGGCCAGAATTCCATAATCATTTTTAATAACGTCCATTTTCCCCCTTCTTTCGCTCTTAATTTACTTTAATAAAAGTTATATTCTATCGTCCACCTCCTCAAAAAATCTTCATAGGAAGCCTTGAAATTCATATATGTATTATGTATATTGAAACGATTATACCATGTTTATTTCAGCATAGTCAAGAATTCTAAAGTCATTGGTTTATATAGTAAGCACCGTCATTTTTCATATATGCTTATAACTACCCCCAGTCGTTACCTTCATGCAAATTCATTTTATTTCTGAATATATCTTTTGTAAATCGGGCGTATTTTCTAAATTTGAAGAACGTTGTGGAGGGAACATAGAACATCTTAATGAACATGCACTCGTGCATGGCTGGAGAGTATAACAATCGCTTTTGTTTTTTCTTGCAATACTTTATTATCTTTTATACAATAACACAGTAAATTTTTATTAAGGAAATAAAAAATGAATCAAAATAGCACCCCTTTATTTACTCAATTAAAAAAACATTCTGAATCAAATATTATTCCATTTCACGTACCCGGTCACAAATACGGCTTGGGAATAAAGCAGCTTACAGAATATACCGGAGAAAATCTCCTTGGCATAGACCTTACCGAAACTCCCGATCTGGATAATCTATGCAATCCTATAGGAGTTATCCTTGAATCTGAAAAGCTGTGTGCAAATTTGTTTGATGTAAGCTCATCTATTTTTGTGGTAAATGGTACAAGATTAGCTTTGCAAGCTGTACTTATGCAAATTTGCAAATCAGATGAAAAAGTCTTGATTCCCAGAAATTCAAATCTCTCAGTCTACAATGGTCTTGTGCTGAGCGGGGCTTTTCCTGAATATGTTATGCCTTCGTTTTTTGAAGATTTATCAATTTGGGGTGATATCAAAGACTTGCATCTTAAAAGTGTTATAACAGAAAAAAATAAGTTCAAATTATTAATAATTAACAATCCCAATTGTTATGGAATATGCTCCAATCTTGCTTCAATTATAGAATTAACTAACAGCTTTAATATTCCCGTTCTTGCGGATGAAACCTTCGGAGCCTTCTTTTATCTTTGTGATGATAAAAAATTTACTTCAATAGCCTCGCAATCTGCTCTAGCTGTTGTGGGGATGGACTCAGCAGGCTTATCAATGCCGCAAGCTGCCATCCTATTAATTGGCTCAAAATCCTTTAATTCATTAAATATTAGAGAATCAGTCAATCTACTATCAACCTCAAGTCCGTCTTACATTCTGATGGCTTCTCTTGATGCAGCAAGGCAGGAATCAGCTCAATATGGAAATACAATTATAAACAACGTTATTGAATTAGCTGTATTTATAAGAAAAAAACTTAATTCCATTCCCGGAGTTTTTGCTCCTGATAAGCAATTCTTTGTCTCAAAAAGCTATACACATTTTGATGAAACAAAACTGCTGATAAATATTTCAGATACAGGTATTTCAGGTTATAAGATTAGAGGCTTGTTAAAAGAAAAATACAATTTAAGCTTGAATTTTTGCGACCTTCACAATATAGTGATACATTTGACAGTCAACCATACCAAAAGCCATCTTGAACATTTCGCAAATTGCCTTTTAAAGATTATAAAAGAAAACAAGAAAAGCACAAGAGTATCAGAAATAAATCCAAGCCTCCAGCCAGATATATCAGTCTGTCCAAGAGAAGCATTTTACAGCAATAAAATAAAGGTTTCTCTGGGACAAGCACAAGGCCAAATCTCCGGAGAAACCATAGTACCTATTGGTTCTGAAACTCCAATTCTGTTTTATGGAGAAAAAATCACTAATGAGGTAATTGATTCTATAAAAGCTCTTAAGTCTGAAGAATGCAGCTTTAAATATAATATTGACTCTCGTGTAGACTATATTAATGTATTATCCGCAAACTAAGCTAAGCAAAAAAGCTTGGCAGCGTAATTCCACAGCTCTTTAAGAACCAGTCAACATATGAAAAAATCCCTACAATCGGTCTTGCAAGTAACATAAATACAACTGTAAAATAAAATAGATATGGTATAAGCATGTCGGTAACATCTGTTACAACAACTGCAATTATAAAGAATATATAAACTACAATAGTCATAAAAAGATATTTTGAATACAACATTACTATTGCAGCTTTTAGTAATTCAATCAAATCATTCCATGGCATTCCTAAAAAACTATCCAAAATATCCATAGTAATACCCTCACAATAAGCTTACTACTTCCTTAAATATTATGCCTCTTTCTTCAAAGTTACGAAACATATCGAAACTTGCACTTGCCGGAGATAGAATTACGATATCTCCCTCTATACTTTCATTATACGCTATTTTCACTGCCTCTTCAAGTGTACTCCCCTCAAGCACAGGTATCTTCGGCTGTATATTACGATTTTTGCATTCATCCAAGTACGCTTGCTTTATCTTGTGTCCTGTCTGACCAATCAGTATTAGTCTTTTGACCTTATCAATAATTGCTGCTCCCATAGTATCATACGGTATTTTTTTGTCATAGCCACCTGCAATAAGGATAACTTTTTGCTTAAAAGCATTTAATCCTGCAATTGTTCTTGTTGGGCTGCTTGCAATAGAATCATTGTAGTACTTTACGCCCTTATATTCTCTTACCAGTTCAATCCTGTGCGCAACCCCAGCAAATGTCTTCGCAACAGCTCTTATGCTTTCGGCACTCACAATATCATAAATTGCTGCAATTGCAGTAAGATAATTCTCAACATTATGAATCCCCGGAATCAGTATTTCATTTATACCCATTATTTGTGTAACTTTTCCATTTTTATTTATAACTATACTATCTTTACTCATACACACGCCTTCAATCTCTGAAAACCTGCTAAACAGCACAACTTCTCCCTTTGCCTCATTTGCCATTTCTCTGGTTATTTCATTATCAAAGTTTAGAACAAGCCTGTCTCCGGTCTTCTGATACAGATATATGTTTTTCTTTGCATCTATATACTCTTCCATTGATTTGTGTATATCAAGGTGGTTTGGAGCAAGATTTGTTATTACAGCAGTTTGCGGACTTATTTTAGATGTATGAAGCTGAAAACTGCTCAGCTCCAAAACCACCATATCAGTAGGACTAATTTCTTCGATTTTATCGAGAAGCGGTGTTCCAATATTGCCTCCAAGCCAGCATTTATAACCTTCTTGTGATAGAATCTTATAGATTAGAGTTGTGGTAGTTGTCTTCCCATCACTTCCAGTTACTCCAAATATCCGTGAAGGGCAGATATCAAGAAAAACCTCCATTTCAGATGTAATTACTGCTCCTTGTTTCTGAGCTTCAATAAGCTCCGGCAAATCATATCTTATTACAGGCGTTTTGAAAATTACATCAAAACCCTTAAGATTTTTAAGATAATCTTCTCCCAAACAAAAATTAACATCCAGGTCTTTCAGTTCTTTGTAGAAATCCCCAAGCTGTTCTTTTGAATTTTTGTCAAAAGCAGTTACCTTTGCCCCAAGCTTCAAAAGAAATTTGGCAAGTGGTGTATTGCTTACACCAATACCTATTACAGCAGTATTTTTACCCTTTATGTAATCTTTAAATTGCTCATATTTTATATTAATAAAGCCCATATACTCCTCCAGCTTATATCTTATTATCTGATAACATTATATTATAGATTTTTTATCCATTCTACCTTAGGAGCAAAAAAACAGACCTTGATTTGTATTATATTTTATGCTAATATAATTAAGCACAAGCCGAAGTGATGGAATTGGCAGACGTGCTGGACTCAAAATCCAGTGGTAGTGATACCGTGTCGGTTCGACCCCGACCTTCGGCACCATAAAGTAAAGGATACAGAATTTAACTGTATCCTTTTATATTTTTTGAATATATTTTATTCATTCTTTTGATCTGATTGGTTTTTACAACAATTGTTTCGGCAGAGTCCTCAAGTAGACTAATTAGTAAATCTGAATGTATTAATTATTTTTGGAATATCTGAAGCCCCACCCATATCCATATAAACTATAAAATATGCATTGTTGTTCTTTATAGTAATATATTCGAACATTTTAAATGCTGAAAAATCTAATGAAATTATATTAAAAGGATTATTTGCGAAAATGGTATTTGTTATAAGTTTTATTTGTTTCCTTGATAATTTTTTATTAGCTTTTATTTGATTATAAGTTTCCTTTCCTAATGTTTCTAATGTACAATGTTGATTTCCCATTTCTATTGCAGAAATATTCACCATATTATTAAAGTCTTTAGAATCATCATGTAAAATTACATAAGAGCCCTTGTTCTGGTCCGTTATCTTCCATCCTTTGGGACAATCGACTTTGTAACGGTATTTTTCATTTTCGTAAGTTTGGTAAACTGTAGAATCTGAACTTTTGTCAGACTTTATATTTGATAGAGATTCACCATTAACTTTTGATACAGGTTTATCGATTTTGCCTTCATCTGATTTAGCTTGAATATTCTTTTTTACAGGTTGATTATTTGGATTCTGAGCTTTTTGCTGGTTATTTGATGAACAACTAACTAATAGCATGCTAAAAAATATAAATAAAATCAAGAACTTTTTCATTTATTTCGTCCTCCACAAAAATAAACTTAACTCTATAACTATAGCTCAATTATATTTTAAAGTCATTTATTTATCAATATTTTTAAAAAATGTGCAATATTTCTAAATTGCCATATTTTTATCAACATCTCATAAAAACTTTAAAAAGTTTATTTAAGTTCTAATATTTAAAACCAAGTAAAAAAACTTCTAAAAAGCTCCTAATTTTCTGATAAATTTTCTGCAATATAGTTATATTAACTCATTTGCCTTTCATTTAATTTAAAATACTATCCAGAACTTGATTTACCCAGGTTTAAGAGATTTTATTTAATACAATATAATAGGAGATAATACCAAATAATACATGCCTTTTTATACTCAAAATCCAGTGGTAGCGATACCATGTCGGTTCGACCCCGACCTTCGGCACCAGATATTAAACAGCCCTGACTTATGTCAGGGCTGTTTTTTTACTACTTTAAGCTTTCGCGATAAATATTATCCATATCTTTCTCACTAAGCTGTTTTAATGTATTTTGCATATTCTTAGCTTTAATAGCAATTGAAGTAAAACGCTTTATTTCATCTTCTGTAACAGCTTCTCTCACATTTAAAAGCTTATCCAGAAGAATCTTAAGCTCATCAAGATTTTGTAATCCAAGGGAATCTAATATTTCTCCAACTCTTTTTTGGTTTTCCTGGTTAATAAATTTAAGATATTCATGCATTAAAAGTCCATTAGCTCTACCATGATCAATATTCTTAAAAATCGTCAATGGATAGCCCATAGGGTGCAGAATTGTTGAACCTGTATGTGCAATAACCATTCCAGCCAAACAAGATGCATAAATGAGCTTCTCTCTTAATTCTAAGCTCATGCTGTCTTCTAGCAATTCTTTTAAGCCTTGCCCCAAGAACCTTGCAGCCTCTTTTGCCAGCATATCGCTAATAGGAACCGCCCGTTTTGATAAATAACCTTCTACTGCATGTGAAAGTGCATCAACAGCTGTGTTTATAGTTGTACCTTTGGGAAGCTTATCGGTATAACGAGCATCAAGAAATGCGATTTTGGGGAATATCATCTCATTTGAGACGTTTAATTTATTTTGAGTTTTAGTATCAGTAATAATCGAATATGGCGTAACCTCGCTTCCCGTCCCTGCTGTTGTAGGAACAGCCACAATTGGCAGAACCGGGTTTTTAAAGTTATTTTTAAATAATTCAGTTTCATCAATTTCATTTTTAGCTAAAATAGCAATTGCCTTCGCGGCATCCAAAGGTGAACCTCCACCTATTCCTATTACAAAATCAACTTTTTCTTTTCGTGCAGCCTCTGCACCTTCCATGACATTATCCACAGTAGGGTTGCTTTCAACGTTATCATAAACAGCAAAACCAATTTTTGCAGTGGTCAATGCATCCTCAACATCCTTTTGCGACCCATTTATTTTTGCTGATTTTTTACCTGTAACCAGAAGAGCCTTTTGCCCAAAAGAATTTAACAAAGCTGCATTTTCTTTAATGCAATTGCTGCCTAAAAGAACCTTTGTCGGTAGAAAATACTTTAGCATCATTATGTACCACCCCACCAAATAAATATTACAAATATTTTATACATTAATAATTTAAGAAAGTCAAATAATAAGAGCATTAGAAAATCATCCAATGCCCTTACTTTATAAAAACTAACTCACAAATACCTGCCGTATATTAATACTTTAAATAATATACCTTGTTCAGCTAATCATTTTTTCATTAATGCTTCAATGAATCTGTTTACAGCCTGCTGTTCCTGCTCCGGCATTGAGCCTTTAAGATTTTCTATCATTCCCAGCGCAGACTCAACCACTTTTTCTCTATCCATAGAATTTTTTATATCCTGCAGTTCCTTCAAGTCCAATCCCTTTGCAAATTCTGTCAGCTTATTTATATCCAATAATACCAGCTCCTTTTTAATTTATACTACAATATTATGTTGACCTATTCATTTTTGAACCTATTTAAATTAAGTTTTTCACATTATGTCTACTAATTTCATAAATTAAAGTGACCAATTTTATTGGATTACTATTAAAGGAGCGTGTTCAAAATATGAGTACAACAAATGAAATTAAAGAAATGAAAGGTATAGAAAACAAGCTTGATTTGCTGGCAGAGCACATCTATCAGTTAGAAAACCAATTAATACAGCTTTCTGTCAAGGAAGAAAAGCCTTCACCAGTTACATCAGAAAACGATATAAAAAAATATACAAAGGCCGCTAAAATAGCAGCACGCGTTATTGAAGTAATTGCTGATGGAGTTGCAGTTGTTTTTGACAGTATCAATGAACCTCCAGCATCAAGCACCTCTTCTGCATCAAAAATTACTTCATCAATGGGCAATCTGGAAGCTTCAACCCTCCTGAATGCAACTGAAAAATTCATTCATGGATTATCTACATCATTACAGACTAATACACCAAATCAATAAAAATTGTAACACTATATTATGTAAACTCATACTATGGATTAGAACACCCCGGGTAATGTTCTAAAAAAACAAAAGGAGGATTTTTTATGGCAAATGAAGTAAATGCAGTTGATCAAGCAGAAGTTGAGGTTCAGTCTTTCCCAAATAACGTAATAGGAATGATTCTCGGAGCAATAATTGCTGGTCTCGGTTTATTCCTAATAGGCTCACCTACCTCAGGTTCAGTTACAAGGATTACTGGCTTTGTACTCTTCTTAATAGGCGTTGCAATTTTCGCGCTCTAAAAAACAAGTCAGCATAACAGAGATACCTTCCCAAAAGGGGGCAACGAAATTTTCGTTGCCCCCTTTCTTTTTGCTCTGGATGTAACTTCTCTTTATTCACTGTACATATTTTTTTCCTTCAGTATTACATCATGCGCTCCGCCTTCTACAAGACTTGTTGCTGAAACCAGCGTAATTCTTGCATTCTGATGAAGCTCTTCAATTGTCCTTGAACCACAGTTGCTCATGGTCGATTTTATCTTGCTTATTGTCACATCCACATTGTCCTTGAGCTTTCCTGCATACGGTACATAGCTGTCAACACCTTCTTCGAATATCATTTCGGCAGCTTCTCCTCCATCATCATACCTCTGCCAGTTTCTTGCCCTGTTTGAACCTTCTCCCCAATATTCCTTGACGAAATTTCCCCCAATCTTTATTTTTCTGGTTGGACTCTCGTCAAATCTTGCAAAATATCTGCCTAGCATTACAAAATCTGCTCCCATTGCGAGCGCAAGGGTTATATGATAATCGTGAACTATTCCACCATCTGAACAAATTGGAATATAAAATCCGGTTTTCTTAAAATATTCATCTCTTGCAGCCGAAACCTCTATAACTGAACTTGCCTGCCCTCTCCCAATTCCCTTTTGCTCTCTGGTTATACAAATTGAACCTCCACCAATACCAACCTTGACAAAATCAGCGCCAGCCTCTGCAAGATAAAGGAATCCTTCTTTGTCAACCACGTTACCAGCTCCGACTTTCACTTCATTGTTGAATTCCTTTTTAATGTATTGTATGGTCTCAGCCTGCCATTCAGAAAAACCATCAGAGGAATCAATACAGAGCATATCAACTCCTGCCCTAACTAACGCAGGCACCCTCTCCCTATAATCTCTGGTGTTTATACCTGCTCCGGCAATTAATCTTTTATTCTTATCCAAAAGCTCATTCGGATTTTCTTTGTGCTCATTGTAGTCTTTTCTAAACACGAGATATTTTAAGTTCTGATTTTTATCTATTATAGGCATACAATTAAGCTTATGCTCCCAAATCATATCATTTGCTTCACTAAGACTTATGTCATCAGTACCATAAATCAGCTCGGAAAATGGTGTCATAAATTCTTTCACCTTTGCATCCATCGAAGTCCTGCTCATTCTGTAGTCTCTGCTTGTTACTATTCCAAGCAATTTCCCCTTTGGTGTACCGTTTTCCGTTACAGGCATTGTTGAATGACCCGATTTATTCTTTAATCTTATAACATCGGCAAGGGTATCATCAGGTTTAAGATTTGTATCACTAACAACAAATCCAGCTTTATATTTCTTTACTCTTGTTACCATTTCGGCTTGCTCTTCTATTCCCTGCGAACCAAAAATGAACGATATTCCTCCACATCTAGCCAAGGCTATTGCCATATTATGATCAGATACCGATTGCATAACCGCAGAGCAGATAGGAATATTAATATTGAACTCCGGCTCCTCCTTGCCTTTTCTGTATTTTACTATTGGAGTTTTCATGTCAATATTATCCGGTGTGCATTTTCGTGTTGTAAGATTTGGTAATAAAAGATACTCACTAAAGGTTCTTGAAGGTTCATTTAAAAAAGTTGCCAAATTAATTCCCCCTAAAAACAATATTATATTAAAAAACTATTTATGAAAATTAAATTGAAGTGCAGTAATTTTTATTATTCTACCTTATTGGCTTCAAATATGTCAATCCAATATTTTACTTATCTTGCCACCAATCTTGAGTAGCAAACGTACTTAACTCATTCCCAAGATGAGAATTATCACCCTCAAGAATTACTTTAAAAGCATTATCAACAAATTCAACAATAGTAATGGCGGTGTTATCGCACCATGAAACAGTTATCAAGTCTTCAAGAGGTTTGCTTTTAATATGACATATCAGCGCACGCAAAACAGTTCCATGGGTTACGATACAAATGCTCCTGCCTTTATTTTCATTAACAATATTAATTACTGCATCTACAATACGGTCATATGCCTGTTTCATACTTTCTCCTGCCGGCATACAGTGTAAATGCGGGCAGTGTTCCCAGTTATAATATTCTTCAGGAAACTTATCCGGCAGCTCTTCCCACCTGATATTTTCCCATTTACCGCCGTTAATTTCCATAAGACCATCATTAGCAATAATATCTTCTATATTCTTAGTCCCAGCAATATATTGGGCTGTTTGAAATGCTCTTTTCAAAGGACTTGAATATATAACATCAATTTCCTCACTTTTTAGTCTCTCTGCTGTCTTTTGAGCCTGCTTATGCCCTTTCTCAGTCAAATCAGAATCTGTTTGCCCGTGAAATACTCTTTCAAAATTCCCCTTAGCCTCTCCGTGCCTTACAAAAATTATCTTTGTCGTCATATCATATCTCCCATATTATAATAGCTCTAGTTCCACTCTATTAGGAGCGGGTTAAAAATAAATGCCTGCAGCTGCAAGCATTATTCATATTCCTAAGTAATTAAATATCACTGCTTCTTCTATAGATTTTTATAAAACTCCCACATGTACTGCACTTTTTCAAGAATAACGTCGTGCCATTTTTAGCATAACATGCAATTATTGCAGAAGGTTCGACCCTACACCAGGGACAAACATCCTTTCCGCTAACAGGCATGGATTCTATACATCTTTTAAGATAATAAGCAGTTGTTCTCTTTTTAGTCTTTAAAGCCATTAGTGCCATCCTTATCTTTTGTAATTAACTTTCTTATTTTATTATATTATTCATTTCCTTATAAGTAAATATCCACAATAAATCACGAAACTTCAGCTGGTAATCAATTCAAAAAATTTTCCTTCAGCTTCAACATTTCGGCTGTCACGAAACCTTCTTCCTTCTCTGGGTATCTCATTTGAATACGTCTTTCTAATCTGTGCCGGTAAGCTGCTTAAGACATATATTTCATCTCCCATATAAAGCGCTTCATCAATATCATGGGTTACAAAAATTGCGGTTCTCTTATCCTCCTGCCACAGCTTAACAAACGCTTCCATGACTGATATCTTAAGCTTCAAATCAAGACCCTTGAATGGTTCATCCATTATAATAAGGTCAGCCGGATAAACAAAAGCCCTTGCTATTGCTGTTCTCTGCTGCATCCCTCCACTAAGCTTATCAGTATAATAATCCTTAAAATCCTTAAGCCCAACCATCTCAAGATATTTTGTTATTAAAGCCCTTCTTTCATCTTTTGTACGAATATCCTTAATCACAAAGTCTACATTATCCCAGACGGTTTTCCACCTTATTAATCTGGGCTCTTGAAAAATATGAGAGATAATCTTATTTTCAAAGCCTTCAAGTTTACCGGAATCAAGCGGTTCCAAGCCTCCAATTATATTAAGAAGCGTAGTTTTACCACAACCTGACGGTCCGAGAATACACGTAATCTTACCTTCTGATATCTGAAGGCTGAAATCATTAAAAACTATCAAATTTCCAAATTTTTTTTTAAGGTTTTGGACATTAAGGCTCATTATTTTATCTCCACTTGAATATTTGTGATTCTACTAGTCTTACAAGCTTCTCAAAGAAAAAGCTTAATAGAATTGCTATAATGGTCCATGCAAAAACATTTGAGGTCTCAAGGTAAACCTTCGCAGTATCCAGGCTTGTTCCTATCGAAAACTTAGGCTGACTCAAAACTTCAGTTGTAATAACCACCTTCCATCCGATTCCAACTGCGGTTGATATACCGGCAACCAAATAAGATAATATTGATGGCAGATAAACTTCCGTTAAAACTCTTATTCTCTTTATCCTATAAGCTTTTGTCATCTGTACAAGCTTTAAATCTATATTTTTAATTCCTTCACTTACGTTAGTAGTTATAATAGGGAAAATAACTAAAAATGCTACAAATATAGGTATTTCTCCCGACTTAAACCAAATAAGTGCAATAAGAATGAAAGAAATAACCGGTGTAGACATTATAATAACAAGAAATGGCTTGAAAAGAGAGTCTATTATTTTACTAAAGCCCGTAATTAATCCCACCACAATTCCTGCAATACAGGCTATCAAAAAAGCCTCAAGTACCCTTACTATAGTTTCAAAAATAATTCTCAAAAAGCTTTCTGATGCAACTATTGAAGCAAGACTATTAAAGGTGGATTCCGGAGATGGAATTATTATCTCAGAACCCACCAATAAAGAAGCAAGCTTCCATAATACTATAATCAGAATGAATGAAATAAAGGTTAATATACTATTTTTTATAGTAGAAGCCTTCATCAGGAATTTTGCCTCCGATATCTTTAGGTGAATATTCAAGAATTATTTTAAAGAAGCTTTCAATTTTAGATTTTGCCGTTTTTGCATCCTCATACCTTATATTACAGCGCGGAATTGCAAGCTCAGCAACTTTGGACTTAATCCCTACGCCATTTTTTTCAACAAGCTTGCCCGCTTCTGCTTGATTTGAATTTACCCACTCAATAGATTTTTTATATTCTTTAAGAAATTTATCCACAACTGCAGAATTTTTATCACCAAGCTGCCCCTTTACAAGCAAGCATGTCTGAGCAAAAGCTCCGGTACTTCCACTCGCTTTATCCCACTCTTTTTGTATATCAAAAATAATTTTTACTTGTGGATTTTTAGTGCTAACCATTGTTACAAAAGGCTCAGGAAGAATTGCAAGTTTTACTTTCCCTGCTATTATTGCCTGTGCAAGTTCGACCTGCGCAAGGGTATAATTAATAGTCACATCCTTTTCCGGAGCAAGTCCATTTTTATCAAGTAAATACCTTGCTGCTATATCAGGGATTGTCCCTTTACCAACTGAATAAATTGTTTTTCCCTTAAGAGCTTTCCAGCTTTTTATGTTTTTCTCGCTTCCTACAAGATACAATACTCCCCACGTATTCATAGCCGCCAGCTTATAATCTATACCTTTATTATATATTTTTGCGGCAAGATTTGTTGGTACTGTTGCAATATCTATTTCTTTTGAAATCAGCTTTGAGACTAAAATATCCGGAGTTTTTATAATTTGATAATCCGATTGCAGATTCGCACCTAAAGAAGGTTTTTCTTCAAACATTTTAATCATACCTATTGATGTCGGTCCTTGGAGACCTGCTATATGAATAACTGCTTTTGCCTGTGGCTTGTTTTCTATTGGAGTATTTGCTACCTTTGTACATCCTACAGCAAATACTGATGCCATTAGTATTATGCCCAGTAAAACACTTAACCGTTTCAAATAAATCACTCTCCCTTTTTTTGCTAATCTTTTCTATATTATAGAATATTAAAATACATCATACAAATAAAATCTTATTAAGTTTTATTTTTCAAAGATATATATAGATTCCCCTCAGTATCCAAAGACGCTAATAAAACCTCTTTCACAGAATTTATGCCTTTTTTATCCAACTCGCTTTTAAGCCATTTTTTATCTAAATTCACAAATATAAGATTTTTCTCTATTATTTCACCATCAACTATCAAATTAATGCTCAATCCTTGATAATTTGTTTGTATTCCCATGTCAGAAGGCGTTAATGGCTGTTTTTGAGATTTTAATTTTACGCTTATTCTACCACTGGTTTCAAGTATTGCAAATTCAACATCAGCAATATTGAAAGCTCCCTTCATCCTTAATTCTTCAGTTAAATCATCAATATTGAATCTTTCTTTCCGCAAATTTTCCTCTATAATCTTACCATTTTCTATAAGGATTGTAGAAACACCCTCTAATAATTTTCTGGCTTTTAAATTTTTCAAAGACAGGTATGCTACAATAATCGAAAGAAGTGACCAAATAATCAGGCTTATTATTCCATTCTGATAAGATATTCTGGGGTCAATAGAAAAACCTGCAGCTATAGAGCCTATTGAAATTCCTACTACATAATCAAAAAAGCTGAGCTGAGCAATCTGTTTTTTGCCCATGAACCGTGCCAATATAAATAAAACAGTAATTGCTGTTAAATTTCTGAAGATTATATCAATATTATCTGTGAATATTCTCATTTGAAAGTTCTCCTATCATAATTTAAATTCATTAGCTATTATGTCCAAAAAATAAACCTTACTTAGAAGAATTAAATATTTAAGATACTGTCGAATTTTTGCACTTATCAAAGGAATTTTTCATGATATATCGAATATTTAGTATGTTAAATATACTCTGTTGAAAGGATGCTGTTTTGTGAATAATTCATTTAAGGGAATACTAGCTCTATTAACAGCAAGTTTTTTATGGGGGTGTACGCCTAGCGTTAGCAAATTAGGTCTAAATAGCCTTCCTCCCCTTTATTTTCTTGGAATTAGTTATTTAACAGGTGGAATTATTCTGACTTTTGTTTTTAGAAAAAAAATTAAATTTATAAATAAAAACATCGTCTTTTTTTCTTTATTTACAGCTATTTTTTTAGCATCAGGATCAATATTCGAAATTTTAGGACTAAGATATATTACACCTATGAAATCAGGATTACTTATAAGCTTCGAAACTATCTTCATCCCAATATTCTGTTTTTTTCTCTCAAAGACCCGCTTGACATTAAATGATGCCTTAAGCCTTGTATGTGCATTTGTAGGGTTGATATTTATAAATCATAATGGAATTTCATTTGAATTTAATATTGGGGTTATTCTAACCATTTTCGCTGCTGCATTTTTTTCCATACAAACAATCATTACAGGCAACCTTGTTAAAAAGTATGTACCCATATTGATATCAATCGTCGAGCTTTATGCTGCTTCAGCCATATGCCTGATTTTTTCCGTATTTACCGAAAAAATTGCCCTGCCAGTTTCATCTATGAGTATTTTCGCTCTTTTATTTTCAGGAATATTTTGTTCAGGAGTTGCTTTTTTTCTACAAACATATGGGCAGAAATATATCTCTCCTCTTCACACAGGCATAATCTTTTCAACCACTCCAGTCTTTGGTATTATTATTTCTCATTTAGTATGCCAAAATGCTCTTACTCCATTTACATTGGTAGGAAGCGTAATAATAATCTTTTCTATAATTAACTCAAATGTTAATATACCAATCCATTTAAGATATAAATTTAAGAAAAGATAATACGTTAGGTAATTTTTCAAAATACTGAACAATTCATCCTAATAGTTATTAATTTGAATAAAACAGATAATAATCTTTATTTATTAATGTTTTTGATAAATATCACTCTAAAATAGTTATATTTGAGTTAATTCTAACATTTTTTGTTGTAATTATGTAAAGTTGAGTATATAATGAGTATCATACAAATATCTTTGTTAGGTGAGGTTACTATACGGATAAATGCTGCTACCCTGGAACATCGAGAGATGCCAAAGGGTGAACAAGTACTATCGGAATAAGGTTTTACTTAATGCAGCTGGATTAAATCCAAAGCCCTATAGTGCTAAAACTAAACGAGTGAAGGTAACATATTTGTTTTTCTCGCCTTCCTTCGCCCGTTGCAGGAAGTTTTTTATTCTCAGAAATATATCAAGGAGGTGGTTAGCATGGATTGTGACCCTGGCAGTAATATTTCAATTTTAAACCTTAGTGCAAAAGGGTTATTTATCATGTTTCTATCTCCTTTAATGAAATTTGCAGAATAACAGTAACTTTTTGCAGCGAAATAATGTGAAAGAAGGTGCAAAAAATGTTGGAAATTTTTAAAACAATAAATGACAAATTAGAAGAGCTTGATCATTTTGAAGATGGTATTTGGGTAAACTTGATAGCCCCTACCCCTGAAGAAATTAAAAAAGTAAGTGATGCATTAAATATTGACGTTGAATATCTGCATGCCCCCTTGGATGAAGAAGAACGCTCCAGAATTGAGTATGAAAGCGGTCAAACAATAATTCTTGTTGATACACCCGTTATTGAAAAAGAAGAAAATGTGAATGTTTATTATACAATTCCTTTAGGCATAATATATACTAACGAAAGCATAGTAACAATATGCCTTAAAGAAAATCCGGTTATAAAGGATTTTAAAAACAGCAGAGTAAAAACCTTTTTTACCTATTTCAAAAGCAGATTCCTATTCCAGCTTTTGTATAGAAATGCTACCTTGTACTTGATATATCTGAGACACATTGACAAAATCACCAGCAGAATCGAGCATGAGCTTCAGGAATCCATGAGAAATAAGGAGCTTCTGCAGCTGCTGAAGCTTGAAAAGAGTCTTGTATATTTTTCAACTTCTCTTAAAGCAAATGAAATAGTGCTTGAAAAAATGCTGAAGCTTGATTATATAAAAAAATATCCGGATGATACTGAGCTTCTTGAGGATGTTATCATAGAAAATAAACAGGCCATAGAAATGTGTAATATATATAGTAGTATCTTAAGCGGAATGATGGATGCTTTTGCATCAATAATATCTAATAATGTTAATATAGTTATGAAATTCCTTACATCAATGACTATTATAATTGCAATACCAACTATGGTTTCCAGCTTTTTTGGCATGAACGTTACAAATCCCCTTGCAAGTTCCCCTCATGCTTTTAATATAATTTTAATTATTTCCTTTGTACTATGCGTCATATCAATATTCTTGCTCCAGAGGAAGAAGATGTTCTAATCAAAAGCCCTGCAATTGATAATTGCAGGGCTTTTCTAAGCCTTATTCCCTGATGAAAACCCTTCTTGCTCTTCATCAATACTAAACGTGTCAAGAGTCTGATACATTTCATGTATAATAGAGCGTAGGATATTATTACTAAGGAAAACTCTTACTGAGACTGGCAGTATTTGCATTGCTCTTTTCACCACCCAATCTTCCTGCTCTTTTCCTGTCAAAAATACTTTTTTTATATATGCCCTTTTTGCTTTTAGCATCAGTGCATAAAGAATAGCCCTTGACCTTTGCCATTCAAACTGATAAAAAATAAAAATAAGCAGCCCTAAGACAAAGAGATATCTATACTCCCAAAAAGGTCCTTCCATATAAAAAACTCCTTGAATATATTTATTAAAATATATTCAAGGAGTTGCAAAATAATAATCATTATTATTCGTGGTCACATTCACCGCATCCGCATCCGCAATCTTCACCACATTCCCATTCTATTTCAAAGGTCTTGTGGCAGTGAGGACATTCAACTTCATCATCTTCACTTATTTCTTGTTCTAAAAATACTACTGTTTTATCACAGTGCGGACAAATTGCTTCTATTTCGCTGTTCTCAAAAAATTCCTGATAATCTTCTTCATAAATTTCTTCTTCTAATGCTCCTAAATCCTCATCAATTATATCAACCTGTTCCTGCATATCCATATGCATTTCTTCAAGTCTGGCAAACTCATCTGAAAAAACATCTAAAGCATCAATTATTGCATTTATTATCTTGCCTTGATCCTTACCATCTTCAAGATTTAATCCATTTACCATTCCTCTAAGATAAGCTACTTTTTCCTTTAAAACTGACATTATTTTTTCCTCCTTAAAATTCTTGTTCTTATTAAACTCTTTCAATATAAGTTTCTGTACGTGTATCTATTTTTATTACATTTCCGATTTCTACAAATAATGGAACTTGGATTACTGCCCCTGTTTCAACTGTTGCAGGCTTATTTCCACCTGTTGCAGTATCCCCTTTAAACCCTGGTTCTGTATGAGTAATCTCCAGTTCAACAAATGTTGGTGGTTCAACTCCAAACACATTGCCTTTATATGAAAGTATCTTAACCATCATATTCTCTTTTACAAATTTTAGTGCATCCCCAAACTGTTCCATATTAAGTGGAATCTGCTCATATGATTCTGTATCCATAAAATAATATAATCCGCCATCATTATATAGATATTGCATATCTCTTCTTTCTATTTGAGCCTTAGGCATCTTTTCCGAAGGATTAAATGTTCTTTCAACTACACCCCCAGTAATAACGTTTTTAAGCTTTGTCCTTACAAACGCTGCACCTTTACCCGGTTTTACATGCTGAAATTCAACAATTCTAAAAACCTGTCCATCAAGTTCAAATGTCACTCCATTTCTAAATTCCCCAGCTGAAATCATTAATTTATCCCTCCAAAAGTATAATTACAATTAAAAAATAATTCTGCCAACTGTATTTCCTACACTATATTAATTTATATTAGAATATTTTTCAAGAAAAAAATTAAAGATAGCAGCAGGCGCCATAAATTTTTATATAAGACACTTTTATTTGGAAATCTCCGCCTTAATTTCAAGCCACCTATCACGCATCGCCTCAATCGTTTGTTTTTTGGCCGATACGCTTTTTCCGTATTTCGTCAAACCAATATTAAACCATTTTTTTGTTTCTTCAAAATTTTCAAGCCTA
>JBLMYQ010000035.1:0-44486 GCA_050258375.1 Deltaproteobacteria bacterium
CAACAGTATTTACAAGTGTATCTGTACTGTCAGTAGACGTAGCAGGAGCAAAGACTAATGCAACATATAATGTATCGGCAGCTGCTGCTGGAAGTATATCCTTGATAGATGGTTCAGGTAACAAGATAGTAGTTACTACAGTAACAGCAAACTTCACAGGAACTATAGATTTTGGTGCTTTAGGTGTTAAAGTAAAAGTCAACGCACTTGCATCAACAACGGCTTTGGATAGTAAGACTGTTATAACGTCAACAGCAGCTTCAGCTAAGTTCAAGATTGGTTCAAACGGATCAACAGCAACAAGTGAAGATTTGAGTGTATCAATCAGTAGCATGAAGGGTTCTGATTTGGGAGTTAATGCTCTTCAAGTTGACACACATGACCATGCACTTGCAGCTATAGATTCTATAGATTCTGCTATAGACAAGGTTAATGTTGCAAGGTCTGACCTTGGTGCATACCAGAACAGAATAGAACATACAATCAACAACCTTGGAGCATCTCAAGAGAACCTGACAGCATCTGAATCACGTATAAGAGATGCAGATATGGCAAAGGAAATGATGGAATTTACAAAGAATAACATCCTTCAACAGGCTGCAACAGCAATGCTTGCACAGGCAAATCAACAGCCTCAGGGAGTTTTACAGCTTCTAAAATAATATATGATTAATAAAAACCCGGCTGTAAATATTCAGCCGGGTTTTTTATCAGGTATTATGCATTGATAATGTATTTTTAGGGTGATATACTAAAAAAAACATAAGAAAAATAAAGATGCAGAGAGGATTATTACTATGAATAATGAGATTATTAATAAAATACTGAGTAATGCAAACGATTGCGTAAAAGCCTTTAGAATTGCAGACCAAGGACTGGGCTATAAGAAGATAATAGAGTTTATAGAGAATATGCAGGAGCTTATTGTACAACTGGTGGAAAAGAAAGCTGATGATAGTAATACTGGAAGATTAGTATCCGATATGAATGCGGAGCTTATGCAAATAAATCAAGCCTTGTTAAATAAAGACGGAGTTTTGATTTCTGACCTCTTGGAGTTTGAAATAATACCAAAGCTTGAAGCAATAAAAAATTAAAATAGGATTATAAATATAAATTACAGGGGATTAAAGTATGAATATATACGAAAAAAATATGCAAGCAAGAGAAAATGGTTTTGCTGTATTTGTTGAGCCGGAAGAGAATAAATCAAAAGGATATCCAAGTGTAATAATTGAAAATATAGATTCAAAAATAGGAATATTGACAGCAAAGGTTAAGAAAGATGAAACAGATTCCGGAATATTTATGCATAGCTCTTACAATCCTATTCAGGAAGCATCAACCCAAGCTGATTCCCTCAATTTTAGCAAGAACTGCCTTTTTGTTGTTTTTGGAATAGGATTAGGATACCATTTAAATGAAATAAGAAAGAGAATGACTTCTGGTTCTTGTGTTATTGTAATTGAAAACAGCATGGATGTATTTGAAAATGCAATGAAAAATGTTGACCTTTCAGAAGTTTTACAAGATTCAAGATTTTCTTTTTTGTTTCAGCTTACTGAGGAACAGGTGTATTTATACTTTTTAAATCTTATGAAACATGCAAATTATTTTTTTCTTGCTTCGAATATTCAATTTCTGAATCTTGGATATTTTGAAAGGCTATTTCCGGGACTAATAAAGGAAATATCTGTTAATATGGTTAAAAATGTTTTTAATTCATGGCAATCATTAGGGAATAGTGCTACGGATACTTTAATCGGACTAATCCAAAATTTTAAAAATATTGATGAAGCTATAAATAATCCCGGAATTGATGATGTTAGAGATAAATATAAGGGAAAACCAGCCATAATTGTTTCAGCAGGACCATCTTTGGATAAAAATATTGATCTTCTCAAAGAGGCTGAAGGTAAAGCACTTATTCTTACTTGTGAAGCATCTCTTAAGGGGCTCTTAAAAAGGAATATTATACCTGATGCTATTTTTTCAATTGAAAGAATAGGCGTTTATGATTATTTCTACAAAAATAGAGAATTTGACATACCGAAGGAAGCTGTTCTTGTAGTTCCTCCTCTTGTTGAGTCACAGGTGTTTGAAGAATTTAAAAACAATAAAAAAGTAATTTGCTATCGAAGTACAGAGCCGATAAATATGTGGATAAACAGAAGCGTCAAAAAGGGAGAAATATTTATGGGCAGCAGCGTAGCGCATGTTGCACTAGGGTTTGCAATTGCAGTAGGAGCAAACCCCATAATCCTTGTCGGACAGGATTTAGCTTATTCAAAACAAGGAGATACGCATGGCATAGATATAGAAGAATCAGTTAAAGAATTAACCGTCAGTGTTACAACGGAACAAGATATAATATATGTTGAGGATTATAATGGGAATCCCATAAAATCTACAGTGATATGGAAAAACTTTCTTGTGTGGTTCGAAAACATTATAGCAGGTTCAAAAGGTAAATTATTTATAGATGCCACTGAAGGTGGAGCTTATATTAAAGGTACAAAAATTATGACTTTAAGAGATGTTATTGATAAATATATAAGTCATGAAAAAATTGAAAGGTTAGATAAGATTGTTCCTGTTTTTGAAAAGGCTGATAATATTGAAGCTCTTAACCATCTTTTAAATTCTTTTGATGAAAAAATAAAATATTTTAATAACATGCTGGATATATCAAAAGAATGCTGGAAGGGTCTGACACAAGTGATTAAAAAGCATGAGAAAAATTACAAAGATATGAAGCCAGAGGAAAATAAAAAAATATGCGAACAATTAGTAAAAGCAGACAAGCTGTTTAGATTTATGCTTGGGGAAGAGCTTTCTATGCTATTTTTTCAAGGATTATTCTCAAGCACAGTTTACGAGGTAAACAATCTTGGCCTTGGGCTATCAAATGAAAATGTATGGAAGAATGTCATGATACAATATGATTTTTTATTAATATCAAAAGATACAATAAATCTTGTACTTACAACATTAAATCAATTACAAATGTTTTTAAAAGAGAAAATAGATAAATATCCAGAATCCGTAAATATAGAAAAATTTGTTAAAATGAATATGAGTTTTTAATAAATTAAAAAGGAGAACCTAATGAATTGGAAAAGTAAAGAGGTACTGGTTACTGGTTCTGAAGGATTTATCGGAAGTCATCTGACTGAGAGGCTTGTAGAGTTGGGAGCAAAGGTTAGAGCGCTGGTACTTTATAATTCATTTAATACTTGGGGATGGCTTGATACTATTGCTCCCGAAGTAAAAAAACATATAAACATAGTTACAGGAGATGTCAGAGATGAAAACTGCATAAGGCAGGCAGTAAGGGATACTGATATTGTATTTCATCTTGCAGCTCTTATAGCAATTCCTTATTCGTACTATGCACCTTGTTCTTATGTTGATACAAATATAAAGGGCACGCTAAATGTCTTACAAGCATGCAGGGATGCTGGAGTTGAAAAAATTGTTCATACATCAACAAGTGAAACATATGGTACGGCGCAATATGTTCCTATTGATGAAAAACATCCTCTTCATGGGCAATCTCCTTATTCGGCAAGTAAGATAGGCGCAGATATGATGGCGGAGAGCTATTTCCGTTCATTTAACCTGCCTGTTGCAATTATCAGACCTTTTAATACATATGGTCCGAGACAATCTGCAAGAGCGGTTATCCCGACAATAATCACTCAGATACTAAGCGGAATGGAAGAAATAAAGCTTGGGGCTGTTTCTCCGACGCGGGATTTGAATTATGTAAAAGATACGATAGAAGGTTTTATTAAAATCGCTGAAAGGGATGCAGCTATTGGAGAGATTATTAATATAGGCTCAGGGAAAGAAATATCAATTGGGGATTTAGCATCAAAAATTATTGGTATTATAGGTAAAGATGTTAAGGTAATAAGTGATGAAAAGAGAATAAGACCTGAAAAAAGTGAGGTTAACAGATTGTGCGCAGACAATACAAAAGCTTTTGAGCTTGTAGGATGGGAACCTAAATATACATTGGATAAAGGTCTTGAAGAAACAATAGAATGGTTTAAAAATAATCTTAATTACTATAAATCAGATATTTATAACGTATGAGAAGGTGTGAGACATGATTCCTTTATGTGAACCTTTGATAGAAGGAAATGAGTGGAAGTACATTAAAGATTGTTTGGATACCAATTGGGTTTCTTCTGTAGGAGGCTATGTGGATTTATTTGAAGAAAAGTTCAAGCGGTATGTTCAATCAAAAGCAGCGGTTGTTGCAATGAATGGTACATCAGCTATAACCCTTGCATTACAAGTGCTGGGAGTTGGACAAGGGAATGAGGTAATTGTGCCTTCAATGACTTTTGCAGCAAGTGTTAATCCTATAAAATATGTAGGAGCTGAGCCTGTTTTTATAGACATAACGCCGGATACATGGGTAATGGATGTAGAAAAGGTTGAAGAATTAATTACTCCAAGGACAAGGGCATTTTTACCCGTTCATATATATGGGAATGTCGTTGATATGGAACCCTTATTGAAATTAGCAGAAAAATACAATCTTTATATAATTGAAGATGCAACCGAAGCGCTTGGCTCAGAATACAGAACTAGCGACGGTGTTTGGCATAAGGTTGGAACAATGGGACACTTCGGAGCATTTAGCTTTAATGGCAATAAATTAATTACTACCGGAGCAGGAGGGATGCTTGTTACCAATAATGTTGTTTATGGGAACAAGGCAAAGCATTTGTCAAATCAAGCTAAAATTGGGTTAGATAACGGTGGAATGTACCATGAAGAAGTGGGCTATAATTACAGAATGCCCAACATTTTAGCAGCAATGGGTGCAGCACAGATGGAAAAAATAGATGATTACTTAAGCAAAAAAATTCAGCATGCAAAATTATATGATAAATTATTAATGGATGTTGGTGGAGTACAACTACCGTGCCAGAAGGAAAATGTAAAGCATTCACAGTGGATGTATTCGGTTCTAATTAATTCAGAGTATGAAATAAATAGAGATAATCTTATTAAAAAGCTTAAAGATAATGGAATTATGAGCAGACCATTTTTTTCAGCTATTCATCAGATGAAGCCCTATAAAGAAAGCAAAGCGGGAGAAATGGAAACAACTAACAAAGTTGTGGAAAAAGGAATTAACCTACCTAGTTCAGTTGGATTAAAGGAAGAAGAAGTAGAATATATTTGCAGTTTGATTAGGAGGGATTATAAAAATGGGAAATCCATTTAATGATATATATAGAAGTTATGAATATGAAAATGCACGAAAGCTTCCATTGAGAGCTTTCCCTTTTATAGTTGATGTAGAACCTACTAACCACTGTAATTTAAGATGCAAGATGTGTCCACGTAACATGATGCAAAGAGAAACCGGATTTATGGATTTTAATATATTTAAAAAGGTTGTAGATGAGTGTAAAGAATACTCAGCGGCTATAAGGTTAATAAGATACGGAGAGCATTTAATGCATAAACAGCTTTTTGAATTTATTAGAACAGCAAAGGAAAAAGAAATTTTTGTTCATTTAACTACAAATGGATTACTGTTGGATAAAGACAAGGCGGAAGAACTGGTTGATTTGAATTTGGATAGTATGATATTTTCGTTTCAAGGTGCAACAAAGCAGGGCTACGAAGATATGAGATATAATGATAAATATGATTTGCTTATTAGTAATATTAAGCAAATTATTGATATAAGAAACAGAAAAAATAAAGAAAAACCATGGGTGCATATTTCATCAACAATGACTAATGAAACAAAGGAAGAAATAGAAAGTTTCAAAGCTTTTTGGGGAGGCATTACTGATTCTGTTGGAGTTGGAAAAACGACCTTCTCACAGTTTAATAAACAGGAATATCAAGATACAATTAGAGAATATCTACCAAAAGAGACAATAGAAAGAAGGTATAGTCCTTGCAGTGAGGTGTATCAAAAGCTTTCAGTAAATTGGAATGGTGATGTTACAGCTTGTTGTGGAGATTATGATAATTTTTTATTACTTGGAAATGTTAAGAGCAGTAGTTTGAAAGAAATATGGAATTCAAAAAAACTTAATGAAATACGAAATTTGCTTGACCAGATGAGAATGGCAGAACTTCCATTATGTAAAGATTGTTACCATACTTATAAAGAGTTTTAAAGAGATTAAAAGGAGAGTATATGAGAAGGAAAATTGCAGTAATAACTGGAGCCAGATCAGAATATGACCTTTTATATTGGACAATGAAAGAAATACTTAAAGCTAAAAAACTTCAACTGCAGTTGATTGTAACAGGTAGTCATTTGTCTGAAAAGTTTGGAAACACTTATAATGTAATTGAACGAGATGGCTTTATAATAGATAAAAAGGTTGATATGCTTTTATCGGGAGATACTCCTTTAGATGTTGCAAGCTCAATGGGCAGAGGGACCATTGGATTTGCTGAAACTTATGATAAGCTAAAACCTGATATTATTCTTGTTCTGGGAGACCGGTTTGAAATATTGGCAGCTGTTTCTGCAGCTCTTCCTTTTGGCATACCGATTGCACATATTTCAGGAGGAGAAATAACACAATGTGCAATGGACAACCAGATTAGGCATGCTATTACAAAAATTGCACATATACATTTCGCTGGCGGGGACATATATGCAGATAATATAAGAAAAATGGGAGAAGAAAATTGGAGGATTTTCCAAGTTGGGGAGCCTGGATTGGAAAACATAAAAAAATCAATATTTATTGATAGAGAGATTCTTTTTAAAGAACTGAAAATAGATTCTAATAAAAAAACATTTTTAGCTACACTACATCCAACGACTCTCAATTCTAGAGAGCAGGAGGAACAAGAAAGCAAGTTGTTTTTTAAAGTTTTAAAGGAATACGAAGATGTAAACATTGTGGTAACATATCCAAACTCAGATACAAATGGAGAAAGAATAATTAATGAAATCAAAAAAATTGGACGGGTTCAGAATGTAAGAGTTTTTAAGAGTTTAGGAAGAGAAAAATATTTAAGTTTGATGAAAGAAAGTGATTTGATATTAGGTAATTCATCAAGTGGATTAATTGAAGGTCCGATTTTTAAAAAGCCTGTAATAGACTATGGGGATAGGCAAAAGGGTAGATTAAAAGCACAGAATGTTATTCACGTTAATGCCAACGCTGAAGAATTTAGAAAAGCTATTCAGAAAGCTCTTTATAGCGAAGAATTTCGAAAGATGATTGCAGAAGCAAAAAGTTTTTATTCTGATGGTGAAACTAGCAAAGAAATAGTAAAAGTGTTCGAAAGTATTTCTTTGGATAAAAATTTAATTGAAAAGAAATTTATTGCTGAGGAGAAAAAGAATGAATAAGGTTTTTATAATTGCGGAAGCAGGAATTAATCATAATTCAGACTTGGAAATAGCAAAAAGATTAGTTGATATGGCTATTGAATGCGGTGCTGATGCAATAAAGTTTCAAACATTTAAAGCATATGAATCTACTGGAATCTTTGCAGATATGGCACAATATCAAAAAGAAAATTTTCAAAAAGAGAAATCTCAATATGAAATGTTAAAAGAATTGGAACTTTCATTTAATTGTTTTGAAGAAATACAGAAATATTGTAAGCAAAAAGGAATAACTTTTATTTCTACACCTGATGGGACTGAAAGCTTAGATTTTTTAGTTAGTATAGATGTTCCGTTGATAAAGATTGGCTCTACTGAAGTGACAAATTTTGAATTTCTAAAAGAAATAGCAAGAAAAGGTAAACCAATAATTTTATCAACTGGAATGAGCACTATTGGAGAAGTAGAAGAAGCATTAAACGCAATATATTCTACAGGTAATACACAAGTCCAGTTGATGCACTGTACTACAGATTATCCAACTCCATTACAAGATGTAAATTTAAAAGCAATGATCACGTTGAAAGAAGCTTTTAAAGTACCAGTAGGGCTATCAGATCATACGATTGGTTATGAGGCTGCTATAGCGGCAGTTGCTCTTGGAGCAGAAATTATTGAAAAACATATTACATTAGATAAATGTATGAAAGGACCTGACCATAAAGCATCAATGCCTCCTTCAGAATTTAAACAGTATGTTCAGGCTGTTAGAAATACTGAAAAGCTTTTAGGAGATGGCATTAAACGTCCCACAGAGAGGGAAATAATCATAATGAAAGATGTTAGAAGAAGCATTGTGGCAGCTAGTGACTTAAATGAAGGAACCATATTATCAAAGGAGATGCTGAAATATAAAAGACCTGCAGATGGCATTGAGCCTAAATTCGTATACATTCTAGAAGGCAAAAGGCTTAAAAGGAATTTATTAAAGGACGAATCAATAAAATGGAGTGATATTTAGGAGAAAACTATGGGGATGGAAGTAGTTGCTGATGTAATTAAATGGAGAAATCAATTTAATATAATATCTAATAGAAATAAAGATATATATTTTACACCTGAGTATTATAGTCTCTATGAAATAAATGGCGATGGTGAGGCTAAAGCAGCTTTGTATAAAGGGTCAAATGGGATGATAGTATTATATCCATTTATTTTAAAAAAAATTGAAGGGTATAATCTAGATAGAAATTATTATGACATAGAATCAGCATATGGGTACGGAGGACCAATTGTAGAAAATTATAATGAAAAAAACATGTTAGAGTTTGAAGAGATATTTCATAACTGGTGTTTGAACAATAACGTTGTAGCTGAATTTATTAGATTTCATCCATTGATGGATAATTATAAGTTTTTTAATAAAAATATTATTGTAGAAAAAGATAGAAATACTGTTTATATAGATTTGACTAAAGGTATAGAAAGTATATGGAGAGATTCTATTTCCAGTAAAAACAGAAACATGATTAGAAAAGCTGAGAAGGCTGGGGTTCAAATAAAAATCAGCAATGATTTTTCAAATTTTATAGACTTGTATAATTCAACAATGAACAGAGTAGGAGCCGGACAATATTATTTTTTTAATCAAGAATATTATAAAGAAATGAGCAGCTCTATGAGCAGTAATTTGTTTTTGCTTGAAGCAAGTCTTGAGAATAAGATTATAGCTGCAGCGGTATTTTTGTACCAAGGAGAATATCTGAATTATCATCTGTCCGGGAGCAATATAGATTATCTTGAATATGCACCAAATAATTTACTACTATATGAAGCAATCAAGATTGGCTGCCGGAAGGGTTTGAAGAAATTCCATCTTGGAGGAGGCAGGTCAAAAGATGAAGATGATAGGCTGCTCCACTTTAAAACAAGCTTCTCCAAAGATAGAGCAGAATTTTATATAGGAAAAAGAATACACAATCCAGAAAAATATAGTTATTTAATGGAACAATGGGAAAAAGAGAATAAGCAACAGGCTAAGCTATTCTTGCAATATGAAACGAGGGGGAAGTAATTTGGGAAGCTTTAATGAAATATGGGAACAAATACATCAGGAACAAGAATGGGGTAAATACCCTTCTGAGGAAGTGATAAGATTCGTAGCCCGAAATTTTTATAAAAGGAATAGAGCGGAAACAAAATTATTGGATGCAGGTTGTGGTGCCGGGGCAATAACATGGTTTTTAGCCAGAGAGGGCTTTAATGTTTATGCCTTTGATGGTTCCGGAGCAGCTATTGATAAAGCGGGAAAGAGACTTTTGGAAGAAGGCTTGGAGGCAGAGCTAATGGTTTGCGATGCTGCGGATATAAATTATAAAAATGAGTATTTTGATGGAATAATTGACTCGGCAATGATTTATGCTAATACTGTTAAAAATATTAAAAGAATTTTAAAAGAGCTTTATAGAGTACTGAAAAAAGACGGCAAATTCTTTTCTACCGGATTATTTAAAATTGGAATAACAGGCTATGGAACAGGAGAAAAAATAGAAGAGAATACGTATAAGGATATTACAGAAGGATGCTTGATGAATAGGGGAACAGCTCATTTTTTTGACCAACAGGAAATAAAAGCTATTTGGTCAGAAATAGGCTTTAAAAATATAAAAATTGATTCGATAGAAAGAACTGACATGGGCGGAAAATGTAAGGTGAGTTATTTTTTTGTTGAAGCAGATAAATAAAGGGATTTTTGAAAAGGAGAAGAGTTTATGAAGCCAAATCTTTTATTTGTAAGTTTGCCTGCAATTCCATATGATAGTATTATTGCTAGCTTTTCCAACAATAGTTTATCAGTAGATACACCTGGACTTATGAGTATGCCTTTAGGAATTTTATATCTATCTTCATATATAAAAAAGAACAGTGAGGTTGGAAAGGTTGGGATTCTGGATTATGTAGCTAATATTGATAAAGCATCAACCTTTGGAAATCTAGATAATTATATTCTTGAAATTGCTAAAAAGGATATAGATTTCATACCTGATATAATAGCTTTTTCCTTATTGTTTTCTATATCTCATCCATTATTTAAACTTGCGGTAAAAAAGCTTAAAGCTATATGGCCAAATGCTGTTGTAATAGTCGGCGGAGTACATGCAACTAATTGTACTGAGCTCTTGCTGGAAAATGAAGATGTAAGTTATGTAGCAAGAGGTGAAGGGGAGGTAGCACTAGCTGAATTTATAAAACAATTTTCATCTTTACAGGAGATTAATGTTAAAGGTATATATTCCAAGAACAAAATTAATTCAGCAGCGGAATTGGAACTGTGTGAATTTATAGAGGACTTGGATTTAATACCGTTTCCTGATTGGGAGCTTATCGATATGGGAAAATATACTACGTCCACTGGGAGAAAGAGGAATATAGGGGATGCAAAAGAAAGCAAAATAGCATCCTTTATAACGACAAGAGGATGTGCCTACAGATGTACTTTTTGTGCTTCTCATTCCGCACATGGAAGAAAAATGAGATATCGTTCTGTTGAAAACGTAATTGAAGAGGTAAAGATTTTACATCATAAATATGGAGTTACATTATTCATTCCTGAGGATGATTTGTTTACGGTAAATAAAAAAAGAGTACTGCGATTATTATCTGAGTTAAAAGCGCTTAATATTCCTGATTTTGAATTGCAATTTCCAAATGCACTAGCTATTAATACACTGGATGAAGAGATATTGGATGCATTAATAGATAGTGGTACAAAAATAGTAAGTCTTGCAATTGAATCTGGTTCTGAGTATGTTCAAAGGTATATTATTAAGAAGAATTGTAATCTAAAAAAAGCAGTCAAGCTTGTAAAGTATTTAAAAGATAAAGGAATAATGGTTAGATGTTATTTTATTTTAGGTTTTCCTAAAGAAACCAAAGCACAAATGCAGGAGACTATTGAATACTCAAAAAGGTTAGGGGCGGATTGGTGTCTTTTCAACATTGCTTCTCCGTTAAAAGGGTCAGAAATGCACAAGGAGTTTGTAGATTTAGGATATATTGTAGATGACGAAGAATTATGGTCAAAATCCTTTTTTCAGGAGAGGGCATTTGATACGGATGAAATTTCTGCAGAAGAAATAAAGAATCTTAATTATAGAGCAAATTTAGAATGTAATTTTATTAACAATCCAAATAAAGTTAATGGTAAGTATGAAAAAGCAATTGATATTTATCAGGATATTGTGAAAGCATATCCATTTCATATTGTTGGATGGTATTGCATTATGGAGTGTTATGAAGGCATGGGAGATATTGAGAAAGCAGAAAGTGTTAAAAACAAAATAATTGAAAAAATAAAAAATGATGAAAGGTCTGCAAAAATGCTTGCTCAACACCATGACCTTATGCCCAAAATGAATCAGTATCTGGAGTTAGTGACTAAATATGCAAATCAACGGGTTGGCTGGTGGTAAAATATAGAATTTCTTATTATAAGGTCTTTAAGACGAAAGGAAAGAAAAATGGAAGAAATATTTCATGATTTACTGGTACATAAAGAAATAAGTGTTAAACAAGCTATGAATATAATGGATAAGACAAGCCACAGACTGCTTTTTGTTGTTGATAAAAAAAATAAGCTTTTAGGCTCAATAACTGATGGAGATATTAGAAGATGGATTATTAAAGATGGTCAGTTAAATGAAAGTATTGAAAAGGTATACAACCCAAAACCAACATTCTTTGAAGAGAAAGTTGATATGGAAGAAGTAAAAAGCACCATGCTAACAGCCAAGATACAAGGAATACCAGTAGTAAATAGAAATAAAGTCATTATTAATATATTATTCTGGGATGATGTTTTTACTGAAAAGTTTGAAATCAAAAAAACTAAATTAAATGTGCCAGTAGTTATTATGGCAGGAGGAAAAGGAACAAGGCTTGATCCCTTTACGAGAATACTTCCAAAGCCATTGATACCAGTTGGTGATAAAGCAATATTAGAGATTATAATAGACAATTTTACCAAGTACCATATTAAAAAATTTCATGTAATTGTGAACTATAAGGGTGAAATGATAAAGTCATATTTTGATAATATAAAGAAGGATTATAAAATTAAATATATTTGGGAGGAAAAACCACTTGGAACAGCAGGAGGATTAAAATTACTACCTGAATTTGATGAGGAAAACTTCTTTCTCTCAAATTGTGATGTCATTATCAAAACTGAATATGACAGCATTCTTGAATTCCACAAAAACAGCAATAATGATTTGACAATTGTAGCTTCAATGCAGTATTATCAAGTGCCTTATGGGGTTTTATCCATTAACAATGGAGGAAATCTTGTGGAAATAAAGGAAAAACCGGAATATAACTTTTTGGTTAATACTGGTATGTATGCAATAAAGACTAAAATTATTAAAGAAATCCCGGAAGATAAATTTTTTGATATGAATGAATTAATTAACCTATTAAAAGATAAAGGCTATAAGATTGGTGTTTACCCAATCAGTAGGAAAAGCTGGGTTGATATTGGACAATGGGCAGAATATCACAATGCTGTAAAAGATATGACTATTAGTGAAGACCTGGTTTAATATAGAGATTAAGTAGATTTCTAATGTCAAAGAGCCTAATTCTAAAGGAGAAGAAGAAGCATGAATTGGGATAAAAAGATATTGTGCATAATTCCGGCACGCGGAGGTTCTAAGGGTGTTAAAAGAAAAAACATAAGGAATATAAACGGGAAACCTCTTATAGGATGGATTATTGATGAGGCAAAAAAATCCAGGTACATTGACAGAACTATAGTATCTACGGAAGATAATGAGATTTTGCAAACGAGTGCAGCCTTTGGAGCAGAAGTAATTGAAAGACCAATGGATTTGGCTGGTGATACTGCTTCTTCAATGGATGTTGTTTTTAATATGCTTGATGTACTAAAAAAGCAAGGCTATATTCCTGATTTTGTTTTATTACTTCAATGTACTTCTCCATTAAACAGAGTAGATTATATTGATGAGGCTATAGAAACTCTCCTGAAAAATCAACCATATGCAGAATCCTTGGTTTCTGTATGTAAAGTAGAGCACCCCCCCTGGTGGTTAAAAAAAATAAATGAAAACGGATATTTGGAAGATGTTTTTGAGTACGACAAAAAATTATTGACCAGAAGGCAAGATTTTCCTGATTGTTATAGAGAAAATGGGGCAATTTATATTGCTAAGACCGAAAAGCTTTACCAGTATAAAGGATTTGAAACTGAAAATATGTTTCCATATATAATGGATTCAGAATCTTCTATAGATATTGATACAGAGCTTGATTTAGAGATTGCGGATTTGCTGATGAAAAAAAATAAATATAGATAAAATTTACAAAAATATTAAAAAATCGTTAATTTCTAAAATAGTTTGTCCGATATATATAATAAGGAATCTTATCTATTTCAAGGAGGAAATATTTATGAAGGTTGATTCTATAGCTGTGAATCCAATGCCTAGTAAGGTTGAAACGGCACAACCCAAAGAAAACGTTGAAAATAAAATTGAAAAAAGTTCTTCTCTGGAAAATAAAAAAGTCAGCGAAATAAATCAGGCTGAGAAAAATACTATGCCTATATCTGAAAAAGTTATTATTGAGGCGATAGAAAAGGCAAACAAAGCTATTGAGGGAGCAAGGACTGAATTTAAATTTTCCATACATGATAAGACACATGAAATATCGGTAAAGGTTTTAGATAAAGATAGTGGAGAAGTAATTCGTGAAATTCCTCCGGAAAAAGTTCTTGACATGGTAGCCCGAATGTGGGAGATGGCAGGCATAATAGTTGACGAAAAAAGATAAAAGGAGGAAATTAAAATGGCTGTAAATAGATTAACCGGATTATCTTCTGGATTTGATTATGAAAGTGTAATAAAGAAATTAATGCAGGCTGAGCAAGCGCCTGTTAATAAATTGAAACAAAAAAAGCAAATATTCAGATGGCAGCAGGACACATACAGAGAGCTTAATACAAGCTTGCTGGCACTTAAAAATGAAGCCTTTAATTTAAAAATAACATCTGCTTATAAATCTTTTACATCAAACTCTTCAGATACGGCAGTTGTATCTTCTACTCCAACAAGTAATGCGGTTGAAGGAACTTACAGTATTAAGGTTAGAAGACTTGCAACAACAAGTGAAAAAGCAAATACTGCAACTTCAGCTGAATTGAAGAGTTCAGCAGAGGTTACTCAATTTGACGTTAGAGGAAAAGATTTTTATGTTTCTTTTGAAGGGGAGCAAAAGCATATTTCTTGGACTTCTTCAGAGGCAGAATATACTACTATTGAACAATTAAGAGCAGGAATTCAAAGTAAGCTTGATAATGCTTTTGGGGCTAATCAAATTACAGCGTCAATTGCTGATGGAACTAAGATTAAATTTGAAGCTGCAAATTCAGTTTATAAGTCAAATATTATATTAAATAATGGAACAACCTCTGATGCACTTACACAACTGAATTTCTCGAACAATGCACAGGCACATATTAATCTTGAAACACAGCTAAAGGATTTAACATTTAAAAATGGTGGATTGACATTTGATGCCGCTGACGATAAATTAAAATTTTCTATCAATGGAAGTAACTTTGAAGTTAGTAAAACAGCAACACTTCAATCATTAATAACTACTGTTAATGCTGATAAAAATGCAGACGTGACAATGGGATATGATTCAGCTAAGGATATTTTTTACATAAGAAGAAAAAGCTCAGGTGCTGGAAAAGATATAGCACTAACAGATGGGACGGGAAGCAATTTTTCTACTGCGTTAGGTTTTAATGCTACTGTTCAAGGACAAAATTCACTTGTAGACTTTAAAGATAATAAGGGCGTTGAAACTATAGGAATTGAAAAAGCTTCAAACAATATATCAATTTCAGGAATAAGTTTCAATTTACTCAAGGTTGATGAAACTGCATATAAAACAGTAACAGTTAGTAAAAATGTTGATGATGTGTTTAATAAAATTAAAAATTTCGTTACAAAATACAATGAAACAATAGATAAATTAAATGCGAAAACAAGTGAAAAAAGGTACTTGGATTATTTACCTCTTACTGATGAGCAAAAGGAAGCTATGACTGATACACAGGTAGAACAGTGGGAAGCAAAAGCGAAAAGTGGTCTTATAAATGGAGACACAATAATTCAAGGAGTAGTTCGAGATCTAAGATATGCTATGAGTAATGCAATTCCGGGGTTAAATACTAACTTTGATCAATTAAAGGATTTTGGGATTACTACCGGAGGATATTTAGAAAATGGCAAACTAAAAATTGATGAAACAAAATTAAAACAGGTTATAGCTGAAAATCCTGATGAGGTAGTGGCATTCTTTTCAAGTAACCCTTTGAATGTTGAAGGGAGTTCATTAAGTGGAGTTGTAAATGTTGATAATAAAGATTTCAAACTAAAAATAAATGGGGTAACACAGACAATTACACTTGCAGGCTCATATGATTTAAGCACAAGTGATGGTAAGGTAAACTTTATAAAGCAAATTAATGATAAGCTGTCTGAGAAATTTGGTTATACGGCAATAAGTGCATCACTAAGCAGTGATAACAAGGTTGTATTTAATTCTCCTGCTGGAAATTCATTTACTTTTAATTCGGGTGAAGCTAATGATGCGCTTGGAACGATAGGCTTAACTAATGGAGTTAGTTATGATGCTTCCCGAAAAGGAATAATGTCAAAGGTTTATGATAAGCTCAATGTAGCAATGAAGAACATAACCAGTAAAGCAGGTAGTACAGCTTCATCATTAGCATATTATGATACTAGTGCTATAGGACAGGAGATTTCAAGACTTGATACCAGAATTACGCAGGCAAATAAAAGATTAACACAGGTTGAAACTAGATATTATAATCAGTTTACTGCAATGGAAACAGCACTCAGCAAGATGAATTCTCAAAGTTCATGGTTATCACAGCAGTTCGGTGGAAGTTGATTTAGACATTAAAATACAAACATTTTGAAGGGAGAGAGCACTATGATAGCAAGAGATCCTTATAAGCAATATCAACATGATTCGGTATATACTGCAACTCCGGCAGAACTTACCTTAATGCTTTACAATGGAGCAATCAAATTTATTATGCAGGGTGAACAGTATATTATTGATAAAGATTATCAGTCAGCAAACAATTCCATAATCAGAGCACAGGATATTATAAGCGAACTATCCCAGACACTTGATATGAAGTATGAAATATCAAATAATTTCAAAATGTTATATGATTACATACTATCAAGACTTGTTGATGCTAATCTTAAAAAGGAAGCTGAGCCTTTAAGTGAAGCCATACTTCTTATAACTGAATTTAGAGATACATGGCAGCAGGCTATGAAGATTGCTAAAATTCAGGAAGCAAGAGCTGCCAGAGGTTAAATGAATACTAAATTGAAATAGAATTTGAAAAGCCCCTGTAGAAGGGGTTTTTTCTAATTAAAAAATGTAATAAATATTGTAAATAATCAAAAAAAGGTATTTAATTATAATAGAATTAATAAAGCAAAAAGTGAGAGGAATAATTATGGAAATAACTGATTTTATTAATGAGCTTTTAAAGATAACCAGAGAGAAAAAAATTTATTTAATGAAAATGCTGGATTATACAAAAAAACAAACTGATGTAATAAATAATGAGGATTTAGCTATATTAGATGAATTAATAAATGAAAAACAAAAAATAATTGATACAATAAATGTTTTAGATACTGATTTTGAAATTGCTTTTGGTAAAATTAAGGACCAGATGCAAGTAAAAAATTTGTCTGATGTTATGAAAAGTAAAAATGAGAAATTAGATGAATTGAAGAAGGAAATACAGGATGTTGTAGAATATATTAAAGAAATAAGGAATCAAGAAAAATTGAACTTTAATAAATTATCAGAAAAAAAGGAAGAAATCGCAAAGAAGATGAAAGGAATAACAGAAGGTAAAGTTGCTTCTAAAAAATATTCAGGGGAACCCATGGTTCCCCCAAATCCAGCATTTTTTGATAAAAAGAAATAATAAATTCTTATAAAAGCATATTTACAAATAAGCCTGCAGCCTGATTTCTCATAAAGGAACTCTTACTAGCATTTTTAAGATAAGAGAAGGAATCAATATTGCTGTTATAAAAAGCTTTTCCGGCAGTATCAACCGATGAACTTGCAAGGAGCCTATCTGAAAGGCTCTTTGTTTTTGATGCAATGCCATCAAATCCATTAAATAAACGTTTTACCTTTGAGGGCTCTTTTTCTATTGCAGCTTCAAGCTTTTTTCTATCAACAGAAAGGCTTCCGTCGCTGTTGGTGTTAATTCCAATTTCTGAAAGTGAACTTTTATTAAATGAGCTTAAATTTTTAATATCTTTTAAAGCTTTTTCTTTACCAATAAGAGAATCCGAATTGTTTAAATTATCAATTACGCTGTTAAAGCTTGATGCAAACTTTTCTATGCTGTCTGCTATTTTTTCCTTATCTTCTTTTATTGTTACTACTGCTTCTTTTTCGGTAGCCTTATTAAGGGTTAAATTTACTTTGCCATTATCCAGAGAAAGCTTGTTTGAGCTGCTTGTGAATTCTTTGCCATCTATTTTATATATTGCATCACGAGATGCTGCTTCAACCTTGTTTATACCTGCTGCTTCTGCGGTATTGCCGGAAACATCGGTTATAGAAAAGCTATTCTTTGCACCTGTTTCGTTTCCTGTAACCTCCAAATAGCTTGTCTTAGTTTTTTCATCAGTAACAACTTTAGCGGTAACACCAGCTTTTGATTGATTGATTGCAGAAGCCATACTTGAAAGAGCTTCTTTATTTGTTTGTCCTTCTTTAATATTAAAAGATATTGTGCTTTCTTTACCGTTGGCAGACAGTTTTATAGAATGGGTTCCTTCTTCCAAGGTGGTTTTACTATCCGAGGAAAAGGAGGAACCTTTGTTTACTTGTGCTTGTGCTGTTTGAGATACTGAAATCTTATAGGTTTGGGTTTTGGCACCCTGTTGAGCAGTACCTGTGATTGCAGTATTATCACTAGAAACCGTTCTGGAATTAAAGGCACTTGATTTATTTGTTTCGATAAGATTTTGCGAGGCTGATTTAAGCTCATATGTGCTAGAGTTTAAAGACGATAAATTTGTAGACATGGTTGATTGCATAGCTGTAGAAAATTTTTGTGAATATCGACTGGCAACCAAGCTGCCGTAGATAAGGTTCGTAGCTGGGTTTGTATTTGATGCTCCGAATGATGATGAAAACAGTTTGCTGTATGTACTAAAATTCATTATAGAATTACTCATTATTAACTCCCCTTTCTACATATAACAATCCTACTATAATTATAACATATTTTTCTAAAAATTTCTATATTAATGTAAAAATTTTACACACAACCAAAAAAACTTGCTTTTGGCAAGTTTTTTCATAACAAAGTTATCTTTTGTAATTTCTATCTTTATACTTGTATTTCCTTAGCATTCACCATTGCTATAAAGCATTCAACCAAATTCGGGTCAAGATTACGTTTGTCTGATTCTTCCTTCAAAATTTCTATAACTTTATCTAACGGCAGTTTACTTCTATAAGGTCTATCAGAATATAAAGCATCAAAAACATCTGCTACAGATAAGATACGAGATTCAATAGAAATTTCATCTTCTTTAAGACCGTCAGGATAACCTGTTCCATTAAGCTTTTCGTGGTGATGCCTTATCATATCGTACAAATCGCTGAAATTTACTAAGGGTTTACAAATATTGCCCCCGATTACAGGATGGGCTTTTACAAGCTCAAATTCCTCTTCGCTGAGCTTACCGGGTTTATTTAAAATTACTTCGGGTACACCTATTTTACCGATATCATGTATTAATCCTGCCATTCTAAGCTTTTCGATTCTTTCGCTATCCAGCCCTATTTTTATTGCAAGTTTAACGGCATACTCGCTTACTCTTTGGGTATGTCCAACTGTGTACTTATCTTTAGCTTCCAAAATGTAAGCCAATGATACCATAACATTTTCAATGCTTTCCACTTGCACACGGAAATCCTTTTCTAATATATGGTAAAGGCGGTTTATCTCATTTCGTGAGTTCTCAATTTCTTCAACTTTCTTCTTCAATTGCTTTATAAGGGAAGCTTTTTCAAGACCATTACTGATAATCTTAATGAGGGTGTCATTGTCCCACGGTTTTTCTATATAATAGTAAACACCAACCTGATTAACAGCCTTGATGACGTTTTCCTTGTCAGCATAACCAGTAAGCAAAATTAAAGTTATATCTTCATTAATTTTCTTAACTTCGGTTAAAAATTCGATTCCATTCATTCCAGGCATAAGATAATCAGATATGACAAGGGAGATATCTTTGTTTTGTACTTCCTTCAAAGCTTTTACCGGATCATTTGAAGTAATTACATTAAAGTTTGTGGAGAGACTTAAATGCATAGATAAAGAATATGTAATAATTTCTTCGTCATCTACAATAAGAATTGTCTGAGAGTTATTTTCCTCCATATACAACCTCCTGTCAATAGTAGTCCTATAGTATAATTATATAACAAAAAGTGACATAAGTCACGTCAAAAATTCCAAATATGCGTGCTTGAAATTTTACTTGAGCGAATGTATAATTCTGGAGAGATTTCAAATGTAATATAGCTTTAAATATATTTTTTCGGGTTTTTATTGGCAGCTGTTTACTAAAATTAAAGGAGGTATAAGAATGATTCAAGTAACAAACCTTTGCAAAAAATTCGGGAATGTTACTGCAGTTAATAATCTTAACTTTTCAGTTGAGAAAGGTGAAATTCTGGGTTTTTTGGGACCAAATGGTGCAGGGAAGACAACTACAATGAATATCATAACCGGCTATATGCCTCCATCAGAGGGTACGGTAAAAATTAATGATATGGATATTCTTGAGGATTCTAGTGAAGTAAGAAAAATAATAGGATATGCACCTGAAATTCCTCCGCTGTATACTGAAATGACAGTGGAGGAATATCTTTGTTTTGCCGCTGATTTGAAGAAAATTCCTAAGGGAAAGCGCTCCGGCAGCATTGATAAGGTTATGGAGCTTACAAAGATTGCAGATGTAAGAAAAAGGTTAATAAATAATCTTTCAAAGGGGTATAAGCAAAGAGTAGGGATTGCTCAGGCATTGCTTGGTGATCCGGAGGTATTGATTCTTGATGAGCCTACGGCAGGGCTTGACCCAAAACAAATAATTGAAATAAGAAATTTAATAAAGGAACTGGGGAAGAATCATACAATCATTTTGAGCTCGCATATACTACCTGAAATTAATGCAGTATGTGAGAGGGTTGTTATAATTAATAAGGGGGAGATTGTTGCGATTGATTCTCCGGAAAAGCTCTCGAGCAATCTTTCGGGCACAGCAAAAATTGAAGCACAGATTGAAGGCCCTTTGGAGGAAGTAATAAAAGCAATTTTAGAAATTGAAGGAGTGAAAAATGTTACTTCAACCGAGGAACAAGAAGCTTTAGTTTATATAATAGAAACTGAATCATCCGTAGATATAAGGAAGATATTATTTTTCAAAATGGCTGAAAACAAATATCCAATACTGCAAATGAAGAAGCAGGGATTGACTCTTGAACAGGTATTCCTACAGCTTACAACAACTGAAAAAGAGGAGGTGGAATAATATGTGGGCAATATTTAAGCGGGAGATTAAATCATTCTTTCTTTCTCCCATAGCGTACGTTTATCTTTGTATATTTCTATTTATTTCGAGCTTTTTCTTTACTATGTCCATAATTCCGCAGTCACCAACGCTTATACCGGTTGTAAATTATGCAGATACTTTAAATACAATCACGTTCACATTAATTTTTGTTATTCCTATTCTGACAATGAGACTATTGTCTGAAGAGAGAAAAAACGGAACAGACTTGCTGCTTCTTACATCTCCGGTAAGCATAACAGGAATAGTTGCCGGAAAATATTTTGCAGCAATATTCGAGTTTTTAGTTGGATTAATAATTACCCTTATTTATCCAATAATACTTGCGTTTTTTTCAAAGGTTGATGCAAGTATCATTTTTACCGGATATGTAGGATGTTTTTTGGTTGGGGCTGTCTTTATAGCAATCGGACTTTTTGTTTCATCCTTCTGCAAAAATCAAATTACAGCAGCAATAATAAGTTTCTGCTTCCTTTTAATTGTTTGGGTTCTTGAGGCTGCTAAAGCATTATTGAATCTTTCGGAAAGCGGTCAGGGAATTGTAGACAGCTTCCTTGTTTTAAAGAAATATAATGAGTTTTCTTCCGGACTTTTTGATATCGGAGCATTAATATTTTTTGTAAGCTTAATTATTCTTTTTCTGTTTTTTACATTAAGAATGATAGAAAAAAGACGCTGGAGTGAGGAGTGATTTACATGGAAAGGAAAAAAGGCTGGAAGTATGGTTCATATGCTGTTTTGATGACTATAATAGCTATAGCTGTATTTATACTTATTGCGTTATTGCTTAAAAATGTTGACTGGAAAATTGATATGACACAAAACAAAATATATTCACTTTCAAAGCAGACTAAGGATGTGATTTCAAGCTTAAAAGAGGATATAAATGTATATGTTTTTTATGTAAAGGGGAGAGAAGATCAGTCGGTAACCCGTCTTTTAGAAACTTATAAAAAGAGTAATCCAAGGTTAAAAATTCAATACATTGATAACTTGAAAAATCCAGATAAGGTTCAGAAATACAGCGAGGTTTATCTTGATTATGAGAATGACCCGACACCGGTTTCAGTAGTATTTGAATCTTCAAAAAGAGTAAAAGTAATAAATCATAATGAAATGATTGCTGCTTCATATGGCTTGCCGGAATTTCAGGGAGAACAGAAATTTACTAATGCCTTAAGATTTGTGGCTTTGGATAGGGTTCCGACAATTTATTATATTCAGGGACACAGGGAAGCTGCTCCGAGTGAGTTTGCCGGTCAATTGGAAGAGCTCAGGGTACAGAATTATATTGTAACCCCGATAAATCTTTTGTCTGAGAAAAAAATACCGGATAATGCAGATATGGTTCTTGTTGTTTCACCAAAATCAGATTTCATGCCTGAAGAGATTACAGAATTGAACAGATTCTTAAATAATGGCGGCAAGGGTATTTTCTTTATTGGTCCTCTTAATGATAAGCAGAATATATCAAAGCTAAAAGATTTCATAAAAGGATACGGAATAGAAGTCCTTGATAATGTTGCTATAGAGGGCAACTCGAATGGCTACAGCCAGTCTCCGGCATGGATATTGCCAAAATTTCAGAATCATAAAATTACAGAGCCAATAGTCTCTGCTAATCTTGCTATGATTATTCCATATTCAAGATGCCTGAAGCTGACAAATAGAAATGGATATACAGTTGAAGCTCTGCTTACAACCTCTGACAATTCATGGGCTAAAGCTGAAAGCTCTCCTAAAACACTTGTAAAGGAAAAAACAGATTTGCCGGGACCGCTTAATTTGGCTGCTGTTTCAAGCAAAGAAATAAAAGATAAAGCAGGTAAAAGCATTGGTAACACTAAGCTTGTTGTTGTTGGCTCAAGCGCGGTTTGTTCCTTGAGCGCACTACAAAATCCCGGAAATTATGACTTCTTTCTTAATATATTCGGATGGGCTAAAGGAGAAACCGAAGATATTACTATCAGACCAGTGCCTTCATTGTATTCTCCTTTGAATATGAATAATACACAAAGAGTAATCACCATAATATGTCTTTTAATATTTGTGCCGGGAGCAGTAATCGTCGCTGGCGTGTTTATGTGGACGAGGAGGAAACATCTGTGAAATTTTACAGGAACTTGATAATTCTTTTTGTGGTTTTAATAGCATTAATTATCACATATGTTTTTGTGCCAAAGAAAAATGAGAACAATTTCAATGTTCCTCAGAGCAGTATTGTTATAAAAAGCTTTAAGGCTGAAGAAATCAGAGAAATATCTATAAAAAATTTTAGCGGAGAAATCACTATTGTAAATGCTGCGAACAATTGGAGAATGGCAGCTCCGGCAGATTACAAGCTGGATTCAGTATCTGTTGCAGGCTTTGTAAAGAATGTATGTAATTTTAAAGCTTCAGATATTATTAATAACCAGCCTTCTGATTTGAACATATACGGATTGAAAGCTCCGGCAGCAGAACTGACTGTAAAGCTTAAAGACGGAAAAGCTGCTCAGTTTAAGCTTGGCAGTAAGCTTCCGACAGGCAGTGGATATTATTTGATGGCATCAGACAGTGCAGCAGTTTATAGTGTAAATGATTTTACAGCCGGAGATATTCTGCGAACTGCAGGAGAATTCAGAGATAAAACAATCTTTAATTTTAATAAGAAGAGTGTAGCTTTTTTATCTGTAAGCAAACAAGGAAAGACGCTGTTTCAATTCAAAAGAAATAATATCGGCTGGGATGTTGTAACAGCGGCAGCAAAAGCAGGAGATAATAAAAAAATTGAGAACATAATTGATAAATTGTCTACATTAAAAGTGAAGGAATTTATTAATCCGCTGTCTTATACTAAAGAAACTGTTATTGGCAGAAATAACAGTTATACTATTACAATAGGTGTAGATAAACAGCCTGCATTAAAGCTGATTGTTGGTCAGGACAAGGACGAAGAAAGCATATACGCAGAGAAAGAGGGTTCGACGGAAGTCTTTACAGTTTATAAAGGAGACGTGAATTTTGTTCGTAATAAGCTTGAGGAGTTTATAAAAAAATAGATTTTCATAACGTTAACAGCCCTGTCATAAGAATAAATAGATATACAAATTGACAGGTGATTAGATGAATACAAGTACAAGAAACAGCTTCAAGATTGGCTGCATAATTATTGGAACGATTACAGGAGCGGGGTTTGCTTCTGGACAGGAAATTCTTCAATTTTTCACAGTGTTCCGGCATGGCGGGTTCAAAGGAATTATTCTTGCCGGAATACTGTTTTTTATTGTTTGTTATTCGGTATTAAATTACATATTCACTAATAAAATTGATGGATATTCACAGTATATAAATATTATGGTAGGCAAATACGGGGGATATGCAATCGAAGTAATTGTAATGCTTTTTCTGCTTTCAGGATTTTTTATCATGATTGCAGGAACAGGGGCTTTTTTTAAGGAGTTTTTTGGTATAGAAGCTATTGCAGGGGCTTCCTTAATGGCTGGCTTATGCTGCCTGGTTTTTCTTTTTGATGTTAAAGGCGTGGTTAGTGTGAATGCCGTTTTGGCACCAATACTTGTTGCAGGAATATTTTTAATAGGTATATATATCGGGGTTTTTGCAGATACAACGGCAGCTGCTTCTCAGGGAAGAAAAATTCTAAATGACTGGTTTTCTTCATCAATGGTCTATGTAAGCTATAACAGCATAATACTTATTGCTATTTTATCTAACCTTCGGGAATATATTGATTCAAAAGGAACCATTTTAAGGGGAGTTTTTTTTGGTGTTGGTACCTTGTTTGCAATGGCAATGATTATTTACTTTATTACCAGCAGCTTTTTCAATTCAGCAGTTAATTCTCAGATGCCGATAATAAGGATAATCAAGGATATTCAAGTGCCTGCCGGATGGATATATGGAGTCGTTCTTTTATGTGCTATGTTTACATCCTCTATTTCATCAGGCTACTGTTTTCTGAATAGAATTTCGGATATAATTCCTATCGGATATAAGGTTAATGCAATTCTGATATGTATATTATCTTTGCCTTTATCAGCTCTCAGCTTTGCGGGAATGATAGGATGGCTATATCCTATTTTTGGTTATTTAGGACTTTTTCAAGTTATAATTGTTATCTGCGGATGGATATTAAGTTTAAATAGATGGGGAAAAGACAATCTAAAAAGCGTATGATACTTGGAGATTTTTATTTATTATGTTAAAATGTAATTGACATTACTGATGGACATTTATTGAATATCTATCATAATAATTGCCTGTGGAGGATATGGTGAGGTCTGATAGGGATTTGTATCTGAAGGATGCGGATAAAAAAAGTAGTGAAAGGCCGGGAGGGATAGCAAAGCTGGCTGCCCTTTTGATTCTGTTTGCTGTTTGTATTGGCTTGTTAGTTTATTTGAATGGCGGCAATTCAGACTGGAGAAGTATAGTTAACTTAATTAAGAAAAGGGTTATGAATACAAGCGCTGTGAGCATTTCCTCAATTCAGATTGATCCGGATGGAAAATCTGTATATTTACCATATAAATCAGGAATAGTCTGCGTTAATGCGAATGGAATAAAATATTATAATTTAAAAGGGAAAGAAGAGTGGAGGGACGAAAGGTCTCTCGGAAACCCATTGGTTAAGGCAACTGAAAAGTATCTCATTGTAGGAGATGCAGTTTCAAAGATGCTTTATTTGTTTAATGGGAAAAACCTTCTGTGGGAAAAATCTATTGATGGCGAAATAGCTTCTATTTCGGTTAACGAAAAAGGGTTTTCAGGAGTAATATACAAAGGCAGTAAGACCAAGCTTATTGTTGAAGTGTTCGATGCTCGCGGAATAAAGAGAATGAGCAGATATTATTCCAGTAATTATGCTGTTGATTTGCAGATTTCACAAGACAACAAATATGCTGCAATTGGTGAAATGGATGTTAATGGATTAAAGGTCTCTACGGGAGTAGGTGTAATACCTATTGGTACAGAGCTATACTCAAGCTTTTTTGAAGAAGGCTCGGTATTTGCCAACTTAAATTATATTGGCAAAGATTTAATACTTGTATTAGATGATAAAATAGTAAATGTTAAGCTGCCTGATTGCAGTAAAACAATAATTAAAGAGCTCGAAAAAGGCCAAGTCACAAGCTTAGATACTGGAAGCGGAAAGTACATAGTGTTAATAGAGAAAACCAACAAGTTTCTTAGTATGGCAAACAGCCTTAAGATTCTAAATCCCGGCGGGAAGCAAATTGGAGCTTATGAAATGCCTGGGAGAGTAGTAAATGTTGATTCTGACCGTGAAATAATTGCTGTCAATTCAGGAGATAAAATAATATTTTTAAATTCTTCGGGTGCAGAAATAAGCCGGTTCAATCCTAAGAAGGAAGTCCAGGAAGTAAAACTTTGCTATGATAGTAGTCATGCAGCGGTTATGTATCCCGACCGCGTTGATATAATTAATGTTTACTGAAAGGAATGATAATTTTTATGAATTGGATTGATTTTGCGGTAATTGGTATAGTTGTTGCATATTCTCTTATTGGATATGCAAGAGGATTTGTTTATTCTGTATTTAAAGTTGCATCATTTTTTGTCTCGGCATTTTTATCAATTCAAGCATATCCTTATGTATCAAAACTTCTTATTTCTGTTATGCATCTTGATAGTACTTTAAAAAAGATGATTGGCGAAAATCTCGACAAAATTATTACACCTGAGCAGCTTGCCAAGCCAAATCCTGTTACTGGCATTATCGAATCATGGAGCTTGCCCAAGCCTATTGAAGAAATGGTGATGAATGGTGCTGCAGTTCAGGTAGGACAGATGAAACAGAGTATTGTTGAAAACATTAGTGCCAGCTTATCAATAGTAGCAGTGAATTTAATAAGTATTATTGCTGTTTTTGCTATTGTAAGCTTTATACTGATTTTTGCCAGAAGTATATTACAAGGAATTGCCAGCCTTCCGATATTTGCACAAATAAACAGGGCGGGTGGTTTCGTATTCGGGATACTTGAAGGATTAATTGTTATTTACATAGGGTTTGCTGTTTTAACCATTTTTTCTTCATCCAAGGATATGCAGAATATATTTTCAGCAATAAATACATCTTTAGTCGCAAAGCAGCTATATGCTAATAATATTCTTATCCTATGGGCTTTTGGAGGGAAGAAATAGATAGGCTTTGAGAGATTTTGAAGATAGGATTAGAGGGAAGGTTAAGTGGGGAGTTTGTCAATAGGCTGGATAACACGCAAAAAAGTTGCGTGTTATTTTTATTTTAAGAATAATTTTTGGTTATAGACAAAAGATATATGGAGAAGGAGGGGATTATTTGAAAAAGTACAAAATAATTGCTGTATTTATAATTGCTGCTGCGGTTTGTATTGTAATTAATAATCTGACGGTAGAGAACTGGAATGTTGTATCTACAGGAGAGGATACTTATCAGAGGTATGATTGTGGTAATGGTATTTTGCAGACATTCAAGGAGGCTTTTGCTGTTAAGAGTCCAGGGAAGAGTGATATGGCAAGTCTTATGGCAAGAGCAATAAACGGAGAAGCAAGAGGAGAGCCGTATGTAGGACAAGTTGCTGTCGGAGCGGTTATATTAAATCGTACTGAAAATGCAAAATTTCCAAAGACTGTTCCGGGGGTTATTTATCAGCCGGGAGCATTTACTGCAGTGTCAGATGGACAAATAAATCTGCCTATTTCAGGGTCGACAAGCAGCTATAAAGCCGCAAGAGATGCTTTGAACGGATGGGACCCGACAGGAGGGTGCATATACTATTTTAATCCTTCTACTGCGACCAGCAAATGGATTTGGGGAAGACCACAGGTTACAAGAATAGGCAAACATGTCTTTGCTAAATAACTTGCTCCCTATCCTTAAAAGAGGAGGAAATAGATAATGAAAGGAAGAGAATGGTTTGAATAAATTCAGAGGAAAATTATTGGATTTCAAAAAACGGTTAAGCGATAGACATATGTACAGTATTGTAATAACAGTAATAGGATTCGTAGCGGTTTGGGGGATGTACCAACTAAAAACCGAAATGGAATTTCATCAAAAAACCGAAAATCAGTATAATAGAGCTTTTTTTGAAACGGTTGAATATGTCCAGAATGTTGAAACTCTCATGGCTAAATCAATGATTGCAAATACAAAAGAGCAGGGAATAATAAATCTTTCAGAGGTTTGGAGGCAGGCGAACCTTGCGCAGGCAAATTTGGGGCAGCTTCCCATAAACCAGCTCGCACTTGATAATACGGTTAAATTTTTAACTCAGGTAAGCGATTTTTCGTATTCACTGGTTAAGCAAAGTCTTGACGGTAGTAAAATTACGCAGAAGCAGATGGATGATATGAAGACGCTGTATGATTACTCTGTAAAAATGTCAAATAATCTGAATCAGCTGCAGGCAGAACTAAGTCAGGGCAGAATTAAATGGGGAGAACTTGTTAAAAAAGGAACCCCGATTTTCAATAAGACATCAAAAAATTTTACTACAACACAATTTGAAAATCTAGAAAAGGATTTTAAAGAATTTCCCAGCCTTATTTATGACGGACCGTTTTCCGACGGGCTTAGAAACCAACAGCCTGTTGGGCTGACGGGAGACATGGTTAATCAGAAGCAGGCGCAGAATGTGGCGGTTAAATTTATTGGGGCTGATAAGGTAAAAGAAATAAAACCAATGGGAACAACAGAAGGAACAATAAAATCTTTCAACTTTCAGGTAAAATTAAATAATTCTGAAGGAACGGATGGTGTTGTCATTGAAATAACGAAAAAAGGTGGCCATCCACTTTTATATATGTTTAATAAGAAAATAGGCCGCGAGGCTGTAAAGATTGATCAGGCAAAGGTGGCAGCAAAAAAATTCCTTGAGAGCAGAGGCTTCAAAAGTATGGAGGAAACATACTATTTGAAGGAAGACGGTATTGCAACAATAAATTATGCTTACTCGCAAAATGGAGTTACAGTTTATCCTGACTTAATTAAAGTTAAGGTTGCTCTTGATGATGGCGAAATAGTAGGCTTTGAAAGCAAAGCATATCTTACATCACACAAGGAAAGGAAAATAGCAGCTCCGAAAGTAACGCAGGAGCAGGCAAAAAAGATTATAAATCCAAAGCTCAAAGTGTTTTCGTCAGGATTAGCAATAATTCCTACGCCAAGCAGAGCTGAAAAACTGACTTATGAATTTAAAGGAAAGGTTGAGGGAAGAGATTTCATAGTGTATGTAAATGCGGTAACCGGAAGGGAAGAGCAGATTTTGCTGATAGTTAATACGCCTAATGGGATTCTAACCATGTAATAAATAAAAACAAATAGCCAGATAAGACCCCTCTTTCTCCCCTAAAAAGGGACGAAAAGTATTATTTTAGAGAAAATCTTTATAGAATGTGCTGTTCGCTCCCTTGATAGGGAGGATAGGAGGGTCTATATTTGGAATTGTTTGCATCCATGTGTTTACCCTATAGGGCTTAATTTATATGAATTTTTCTATATTTTCTCTCAATACTATTTCGATTCTTGTGTTTACGCAGTCTTTTTCAGGAACGATGCCATGAGAAAGGTAGTCATACAATATCTTCAAGCTAAGATATCCCTGCATGAACGAGTCCTGAAAAATTAGTGCACTGAAATTTCCCTGCATAAGGTATTTGGCTGTCAGTTGATTTGGTTCAAACCCGATAACCTTTAGGGGAGACGGAAGCTCTATATTATCAAATGCGTTTGTTAGCGCAAGCGTTCCGAGGGCAGAGGTAACGAAAATACCATTATAATCATTAAGATTTGAAAGCTTTTTAATGACAGGACTAAAATGGTCTTCTTCACTTTCGTCGTAACTAATTATCTTACTGATTTTTATATTAGGGAAAGAGGTTTTCAATTTATCTTTAAAGCCTGCAGTTCTTTGCTTTAAAGTATACAGCTCAGTACTGCCTGAAAGTATTATTACATTTCCGTCTGAGCATAGGAAGTTGCCCATAAGCTCTCCGCATAATCTTCCACAGGCATAATTATCTGCGCCTACATAAAAAAGCCTTTTGCTGTAAGGGGCATCGTCGGCTACTGTTACCACGGGAATATCGTTGTCTGTTGCTTCATCAATAAGAAAATTCAGTTGCGTTGCACTTGCAGGAATAATAACTATTCCGTCAGGCTTGAGGTCAATTGCATGAGCAAGGATTTGAAGCTGACGAGAAGCGTTATGGCTTTTGGTTTCAAGAAATTCAATTTTAACATTATGTCGTGCAAGCTCTTTGGCGGCTTTTTGCATTCCTTCTCTCAATGTATCAAAAAAGATACCGCTTTCTGTTGGGAATATAACAAAAAGACGCAAATTTGATCTTGGCATGGCAAACTCCTTTATTATAATTTCAAAAAGTTAGCTTTCGTTATAATATTTTAACATAAATTTTTAAGTTCAACATTTAATATAAAAATTATTATATTTAAATTATTTTAATTCTTTTTTCTTAAGAATTCTTCTCTAAGAATTCTTCGGATTATTTTACCTGTTTTTGTTTTTGGAATATCTTTTGTTATCTCAATTTCTTGAGGTACTGCAAAGGGAGATAATAATTTCCGCACATGAGAACGCAGTTCGATTTTTAACTGAGGGGTTGGTAATAAATCCGGCTTTAAAACTATAAAGGCAACGATTTTTTCTCCAAGCAGTTCATCAGGGATTCCTACAACAGCACTTTCGGCTACTGCAGAATGCTCAATAAGAGTGCTCTCTACCTCAAAAGGGCTTATAAGATGACCGGCAGTATTTATGATATCATCGTTCCTTCCTGTGAACCAGAAATAACCATTAATATCCTTGCTTGCTTTATCGCCTGTCATATACCATTCGTTAACAAATTTAGAAGTGTAAGCGTCTTCTGCATTCCAGTAAGCTTTAAACATGGACGGCCAAGGTGGTTTAATAGCCAGATGCCCCACAGTTTCAGCAGGAACAGGTAAATAATTATCATCAAGGATTTCTGCTTGAACAGGTTCAATTGTTTTTCCCATAGAACCAGGGAATATATTTGTAGATTTTGAATTGGCAATCATTATACAGCCTGTTTCAGTCTGAAACCATGTGTCATGCACAGGCAGCCCTAAGAATTCTTCTGCCCATCTGATTACCTTTGGATTAAGAGCTTCTCCGACCGAAGCAATATGTCTTAAGGTTGAAAAATTATAGCGTCTTATGGTTTCTTCCTTCTCGTTCATCATCATTCTAAGCAGTGTGGGTGCTGTATATAAGACGTTTACACTATATTCCTGTATAAGATTAAAAATTACCTGCGGAGAATAAGAGCTTTCATAAGACACAGAAGTTACTAAATTTGACAAAGGTCCAAGGACTCCGTAGGATATTCCGGTAATCCAGGCAGTATCTGCCGTACACAAGTAAATATCTTTTTCCTGTAAACCCAGAATATTTTTACTGGTTGAATAGCTGCCTACAAGTAAACCATGCACATGAATTACACCTTTGGGCTTGCCGGTAGTACCGGATGTATAATTTATCAATGCAGGACTGTCCACAAAAGTTTCGCGGCAGGAGCAGCTTTCTGGGAAATCCTTATACTGATAGAAATCAATTATTCCGTCTGATGCAGGATTTTCAATTGATTCTTTACCAATTACGATAATATTTTTTAATGAGTCCAATTTGCTTTTTGCACTTAACACTTTATTAAGCAATGAAGCCTCGACAATTATTGTTGAGGCTTTACAATCAGACAACCTATCTACAATGGCATCCTCTCCAAATGAGGAAAATAAAACTCCTAAAATTGCTCCACGTTTCAATATGCCTAAAAGTGCAATATAAAAATCGGCACTTCTTTCTGAATACACAAATACACGATCTCCGGCAAGAACCCCTGAATCCTTTAAGAAATTTGCGAATTGGGAGGAGCGGCGGGAAAGAAAATCGTAGGTGAGGAAGTGTTCACTGCCGGTTTTACTTCTGCATATTATTGCAGTGCTGTTACCATATCCATTTTCACATATTTTATCAGTTATTTCGTATCCGATATTAAAATGACCCGATTTGCAGGTTGTTAACCCAAACCTTCGGTATTCACTATCCCAATTCCACATTGTATATTTCTCCTATTAAAGCTTGCTTGCCAGCAATTTGCTTTGTACAAGCTTTTCAATATCATTCAGACTATCGACGTTGTTTTCTACAAATTCATAATATTCGAGAGATGTTCCGTATTGGGTATTTAAGAAAAATATAAGGTCAAGGGTACCGAATGAATCAATGAAGCCTGTTGAAAACAGCGGTTCATCTGCCTCAATGGAGGTCTTTTGAAAAATAATATTTTCTAACAGAAAGCTTTTTAATACATTTAGGTCTAATGACATGTATGTATTCCCCCTTAAAAATCTGTATAAATAAAGCTTGATGAATAATTCATGCTTAAAAAGATTAAAAGAATAATTATCAAGCAAAATAATAAGGCTTTAAAAGCATCAATCATAAAGCTTTTCATAACAAAAACCTCTTTTCGTAATGTTGAAAGCTGCTGCAAGACGTTAGAAGCTTTCTTCTAACTGATAAAAAGCATCTTACTAATCACTTTAAGAGAATCATTAATGTTGAGCACGAAGAATACCCAGCCGATGCAAACAAAATGAAAAGTAAGTAACGTATAAAAAGGTTTCAAAAGGATATTATCTATATTTTGTCTAAGCTTGCTGTTGCTGTCAAAAAGAAGACGGCTTTTTCCGGTTAATATTTTTTGACGTTTAATTTTAATATTCATATCTGAATAGGCTTTATGTATAGTTAAGCCCATGCCGTGAAACAAGCCCCAAACAACAAAATTCCAATAAGCTCCATGCCAAAGACCGCAAATCCCCATCGTAATAAATTGGCATATCGCTGCCAGCAGCAAAGGCGATTTTTTGCCTATGGTTGGCATAAGCTTTTGACCAATCGGCATATAGATATAATCTCTTAACCAGCTCGAAAGGGACATATGCCAACTGTGCCAAAAAGCGCCGATGTTTTGTTTGAGGTAAGGCTTATTGAAGTTTTCTGGCACATCAAAGCCTAACAATCTTGCACAGCCAATTGCTATATCGGAATAACCTGAAAAATCAAAATATATTTTAATTGCGTAAGCATATGCTGCTAACCAAAGGGCTAGTGTCCCAACGTCCGGGTTTTTGGAAAAGTTTATCAAGGGCAGTGCATAAAAGCCTATAATATCTGCAATAAGTATCTTTTTTGCTAATCCAATTATAATTCGTTTGACTCCATATGTCAAAAATTCAGGCTTAAACTTGGGAGCTTGCCGTAATTGCTTTGAAAAAGGCTGAAACCTTTTTATAGGACCCGATACAAGGGTAGGAAAAAACATGGCAAAGGACAAGAATTCTATTAGGGTTGGCTTCTTGATTCTTCCATGATAGCAGTCCACCAGATAATGAATAAACTCAAAAATAAAAAATGAAAGTCCTAGAGGAACAAGTATTTGGGGAATCGCAAACGATTTATTCAAACTAGCAAGAGAAAACATATCATTAATTGTTGAAAGGATAAGCTTCAAATATTTAAAATATCCCAGGACAAGAACACACCCGGTAATAGATAACCACAAGATTACCGAGGCATCCTTTATTCTTGGATTTCCATGCTCTGTACGATATTTTTCTATCAATAAACCGCTTCCGTATACAAACAAAGAAAGTACAATTATCAAAGGGGTATATGCAGGAAAGTAGCTTGTATAAAAAATTATACTTCCAATAACAATACCTATAGATCTCCATTCTGGCTTAAGAACAAACCAGTATACAAGGAAAAAAACAAAAAGAAAAATACCGAAGGTCCAGGTATTAAAAATCACTGTCCAATATCCTCCCTAATTATTTTTTCTACATCTTTAAATATTGTAAGAGCTAACTGCTTGTTGCCTGCTGCAGCCATATGAAACAAATCGCAAAAATAATCGGATTTAATACTGTTGGTATAATCAAAACAGCGAATATCAGAATTATTTAGACTGTCTTTCATTATTTTATAATTGTTATTGTATAAATTTATATTTGGTATCAATTTGTATTCTTCTATAAGCTTGCTGTTTACAGGAGTAAAAAAAGCAGCTGTTCTAATATTGTTTTCTTTTATAATAGAATTTGTTCTCTGAAGAAACCACCAGCTTATATTGCTTTCATTCATTTCTTTTATATCAAAAGCATTTTTCCAATGGCTTATTTTGCTTACTGAGAAAGGCTTATTCTGTATCCAGATTTTATCCGGATTGTTTTTCAAATCAACCTGCGGCAGGTAAAGAGGATGCTCTTTAATTGTCTTATAATTTATCAGGTCAAAGCTTGTCAATTCTTCTCTGGGGTTGTTGCCAAAAAGATAGAATGAAAGCTCTTCGCGCATGTTATAAAGATTCCATTTGTTTAAAATATTATTTTTTATCCAGTTTTCCGTGAAGGATGCTTTTAAGCCCAGCTTGACTGCAGAATCATATTCCATGACATCGAAAAAGTTATCAGGTCTTGCTATAGTATTTTCCTTTAACAGCTCATTAGAATAAAATGCATAGTTGATATCCATTATTATAAGGTTTGCAGCCTTGCTTGCATAAAGCTTTTTCAGGGTTAGATATATATCTGATGGGCGATTGCCGGGCATTGCAAGATTATAGACTCTGATTTTTTTACCTGAAAGCTTATCGGAAGCTAACGCCTGAAAAAAAGCAGGAATAGTATCTGAATTGCTTTTAACCATAGCGCCTGCAATTACAGAATCCCCTATAAAAACAACCTTATAGCCATCCTGCTTTTTTATATGATAAACAAATGCATCTAAAACAAGCTTGTCTACCTTTTCTCCAAATCTAAAATTATTCTCAAAAATTTCGTTAGATTTTATTCCATAAGAGGAGTGGTGCGATACATAGGTAAGTATGAAAGGTAACATTATATCAAGAATGAATAAAAATATAATTACCATAATACCGACGCGATAGCGTTTCAAAGACAAAAATATTCCTCCCCGAAAACCATTTCTTAATGATGCCTATATAAAAAATTATAGTGGTTATTCGCAAAAAGTCAAGTTGACATAAAATTTCAACCCGCACCTCTGACTCCTCTCTCGAACTCGGTAGAGGAGAATTAGTAATAGATTATAGGATTTAAGTTCATTCGCTAAGAATAAATTATTTATAAACAAAATAAATATAGTTTCAGAGAAGGGCTTTAAAAGGTCCGCAATAAATGGCTAAGGAGATTGATAAACATGGAGGAAAAGCTTAAAATAGCAGTGATTTTTGGAGGTAAATCTTCCGAACATGATGTTTCCAGAGTTTCTGCTGCCTCGGTTATAAGGAATCTGCAAAGGGATAAATATGATATAATAACTGTGGGAATAACAAAGGAGGGAATGTGGGGATTATATGATGGCCCAATTGAATGTATAGAAGATGGTACATGGGAAGAAAGTGTAAGCACTTCAGGCTTTGAGGTGGTTGAATATTTAGCAGTGCAGGCGGATGTTGTTTTTCCTGTTCTTCATGGGATTTTTGGCGAGGATGGATGTATACAAGGGCTCCTTGAGATAATAAATAAGCCTTATATCGGCCCGGGAGTTGCCGGGTCAGCTATAGGAATAGACAAGGCTTTAAGCAAAATAATTTTTGAGCATGAAGGGATTCCACAGGCAAAATATATGGTTTTCAAGCAGGAAGGCATTACTGAAGCAGTTTACATATTTATTGGAAGAGCTGAAGAAAGATTGGGTTATCCTTGCTTTGTGAAGCCTGCCAATGGTGGTTCATCGATAGGGGTAAGCAAGGTTCATGGCAGGGAGGAATTTATTGAAGCCATAAATGAAGCTTTAAAGTATGACAGTAAGGTGATAGTTGAAGAGTTTATTGATGCAAGAGAGCTGGAATGCTCTGTAATTGGGAATGAATCTCCGATTGCTTCTGTTGTTGGGGAGGTTGTGCCATCGAGAGAATTTTATGATTATGATTCCAAATATAATGATGAAACTTCGCAGATAATAATACCTGCAGCAATAGACCAGAGAACATCAGACAAAATAAGAGAATATGCAATAAAAGCATTTAAAGCTCTTGGGTGTAATGGTATGAGCAGATTGGATTTCTTTTTACATAAAAAAACAGGTGAAATATTCATAAATGAAATTAACACTATACCCGGATTTACAAAGATAAGTATGTTTCCAAAGCTTTTTGAGGTTTCGGGAATTGGATACAAGGAATTGCTTGATAAATTAATAAGGCTGGCTGTTGAAAGGCATTTTAGCCAATTCAATTATCAATAGCTTGAAAAGATAAAAGGAGATACGTATGAATAACATTCCAATAGGTGTTTTTGATTCTGGAATTGGAGGAATAACTGTTTTATCGGATATTATAAAAATCCTTCCAAATCAGAAATTTATTTATTTTGGTGATACAGAGAACGCACCTTATGGTACGAAGGATTCAGATACTATTTTAAAATACTCATTAAATGCGGCTGATTTCTTAATACAAAAAGGCATAAAAGCACTTGTTGTAGCATGTAATACTGCGACAAGTGCCTCAATAAAGCAGCTTAGAAAAAGATTAAGTATTCCTGTGATTGGAATGGAGCCTGCTTTAAAGCTTGCTGTTGATAAAGGCGATGGAGGAGCTATTGCTGTAATGGCTACAGCCTTAACGATTAAAGAAAAAAAGTTTAATGATCTTATGGAAAATTTATCTCCTAAAGCGAAGGTGATTCCGATTGCCTGCTCCGGTCTTGTTGAGATAATAGAAGCCGGAGAATGGGAGGGAGATAGAATACACGGTTATCTGGATGAAAAATTCTCAGATAAAGATATTGAAAAAATAACCGATATTGTGTTAGGCTGTACTCACTACATTTTTATTAAGAAGGCTGTAAGAGACTTTTTTGACAATAAAATTAATGTTGTTGACGGAAATGAAGGAACTGCAAGGCAATTAAAAAGAGTACTGATTTCAGAAGGCTTATATCAAGAAAATTGTAAAATTAGAGATTTTGATGATTTGCCTGTAGAATTCTACTTTTCAGGAGGAAAGGACAGGCCCTTGAATCTTTATAAGGATTGGCTCAGGGAAAACGTAAGCAGGGATAAGCCTCATCTATAATATTTATTTTAATTGGAAAGGGTAGCTGGGTGGGTTATGAAAAAAGAAAAGGAAGTAATTATTTCTGTTGTTGGTACGCAGACTGGTTCAAACGGGGAGGGTAACCCCATTGAGCTTGTTACTGAAGGGAAGTTTTATAATGAAGGAAACGGATATACAGCTGTCTATAAAGAGACAAGGATTACCGGAATGGATGGAACTGTTACTACGGTTGCTATTTCGCCGGAGATTGTTATTCTTACCAGAGAAGGGTCTGTAAACTCCCAGTTGATTTTTGAAAAGGGTCAGAGACATGTTTCTCATTATGATACAGCTCATGGCGCATTTACAATTGGCGTTTTTACAAACACCATGTTTATTAATGTGAATGAACATGGCGGAGAACTGAAAATAGACTACCATCTTGAAATTGATAATGCTGATGCAGGAACAAATGATTTTCATATGATAATTAGAGAGGTTGATAGTGATGAGTGTTAATTTGATAAAGAAGATAAGGGAGCAAGTAATTGAAACAATCAAAGGCTCAATAGCAAAAGCGTGTGAGCTTAACCTTTTGCCCCAAATCGACTTGCCTGAGCATATATTTATAGAAGTGCCAAAAGAAAAAGCAAATGGTGACTTTTCAACCAATATTGCTATGCAGCTTGCAAGAACGGCAAAAATGCCTCCAAGGCAAATTGCTGATTATATTGTTTCAAATGCAGATATTTCAGGTACATATATCAAAGAGATTAAGACGGCCGGTGCCGGTTTTATAAATTTTTATATTAATAACGAATGGATTTATGAAGTTTTGCCTGCCATAGTTAAGGAAAATGAAAATTACGGAAAGTCGGATTATGCAAAAGGACAAAAGGTGATGGTCGAATTTGTAAGTGCTAACCCGACAGGTCCTTTGCACATGGGAAACGCCAGAGGAGGAGCGTTGGGAGATTGTATCGCTGCTGTTTTGGAGGCTGTTGGATGCGATGTAACCAGAGAATTTTATGTAAATGATGCCGGAAATCAGATTGAATTATTGGGGCAATCGCTGGAAGCAAGGTATATACAGCTTATCAAAGGGGAAGACGCTGCAGTTTTTCCGGAAAACGGGTATCAGGGTGAGGATATAATTGAGCATATGAAGGCGTTTATTGAAATAAACGGTGAAAAATACCTTGAAAGTCCTTCGGATGAAAGAAAGAAGGCTTTTGCAGAATATGCATTGAAGAAGAATCTGGAGAGGATAAAAAATGGTCTTTCCAGCTATGGTGTTGAATTTGATGTATGGTTTTCAGAGAAGTCATTGCATGACAGTGGACAAGTTAAAGAAACCATTGAATTAATGGCTAAAAATGGTCATACCTATGAAAAAGAAGGTGCTATTTGGTTTAAGGCTACCGATTTTGGCTTGGACAAGGATGATGTTCTGATAAGGGCTAATGGTATTCCTACATATTTTGCTGCGGATATTGCTTATCATAGAAATAAATTCCTGACCCGGAATTTTGATAGGGTTATAAATCTTTGGGGAGCAGACCATCATGGGCATGTTGCGAGAGTGAAAGCGGGGGTTGCGGCTTGCGGCATAAACCCTGACAAGCTTGATGTTGTTTTGTTCCAGTTAGTTCGTTTGTTGAGAAATGGCGAGGTTGCAAGAATGTCTAAAAGAAAAGGAACGGTTATATCTGTTGAGGATTTGATAGAAGAGGTTGGACGTGATTCTGCAAGATTCTTCTTTAATAATAAACAAGCAGAAACGCATATGGATTTTGACCTTGACCTTGCAGTCGCACAATCAAATGAAAATCCGGTTTTCTATATTCAGTATGCACATGCCAGAATTTGCAGTATTATAAGAATCCTTCAGGAAGAAGGAGTAAAATTGCCTGAGGTATCAGAAATAAATGCAGCCCTGCTATCTACTCAGGAAGAAACTGAGCTAATCAGAAAGCTGATAGATTTACCTGAAGAAATTGTTTTATCCGCACGTGATTTGGAACCAAGCAGATTAACAAGGTATTTATTTGAATTGGCTTCACTGTTTCATTCTTTTTATAATGTTCACAGAATTAAAGGAGAAGCAGAGGAGATACTCAAAGCAAGGCTTGTGCTTGTGGATTGTGTAAGGATAGTAATAAGGAATGTACTGGGGATGTTGGCGATATCTGCCCCAGAAAGGATGTAGACGGAATCGTGATAAACGTCGCAATGCGTTGTCAGTCATCGCATGTAAAATGCTCACATATCAGATATATGCTCCGCTTTTACATGCTTGACTTTCTAGCCTTACTCGTTTCTGACGATTCCTGTTAATATACTGATGAGTGTTGAATAATATATAAAACTATAAAAATAATATTATTTTAATGAAGTATAAATAATATTGTAATACTCCATAAGCAGGAATCTATTAATATTTAAAGAAAAATATCCGATATACTTATCGGATATTTTTATACTTTTTTAGGCTAAAATTAATAAAGGAGCATGATTCATGAACAGGATCAAACCTGGATTTATCAAATTCTTTTCTTTTATAACCTTCATTTCGGCGGTTACTTTACCGATAACGCCTTTCGCGGAAGCAGAAACACCTGAAAAGGTTTACAGCGGCATAAATAATGCGCGGCAAATCATAGAAAATATCAATTTTAAAGATGTTGGCTCACTGCCGGCAAATTATTGGGCAAAGGACGCTGTTTATGAAACAGCGGCGCTCGAAGCTGTAAAGGGGTATGGAGACAGCAATTTCAGACCGAAACAGGCGCTGAGTAAAGAGGAAGCGATTGCCCTGATATATAGAATGCTGGGAAGGGAAGCTGATGCCCAGAAGGCGGCAGAGGCGCTCGATGCGAAAAGAGGAATCAATACTAAAAAGAATGATGCTGTAAAAATGTGGGCTGATGGTTATCTCCAATTAGCCTTAAATGATGGTTTAATAAAGCAAGGGGATTTCCAGACTGCAATACAGAGATTCCAACCTAAACCGGGAACCAAGAATAAATTTGTCAGAACTGACCCTGCACAAAGGCAAGAGGTTGCTTATTGGGTGGCAAAAGCAATGAAGCTTGACCCGGTTTACGGGCAGCAGAATATATTCAACAGCTTTAAAGATTGGTCAAAGAGTGAACCTGTAAAAGTACCATATATTGAAGCAATACTAAGAAATAACATAATGAATGGAAAAGCAGGAGGATACTTTGATCCGCTGGGCTCAGTCCAAAGAGAGCAGATGGCAAGAATTATGAAAAATATGGAGCCTATTGTATTAAAAACAAGAGGATATGAGAAAAAAAGCGGATACGTTGAAAGCATTTATTTTGACAGCGATCCAAAGCTGGGAGGCGGAACTGCTGCCAATAGATTTGCGATAAGAGGAGAAGATGGCAAACTATATAATATTATTACACAGACATTACTGACAAAAGCGAATTCCAAGGGAGAAGAATATAGTCCCGGAAAGCAGACTACAGAGGAGCTGGAATTGGTGGTATACAAAGATGGCAAGCTTTCTACTGCGCAGGCGCTGCAGCCAAACGACCAATTGGATTATGTAGTAAATCCCGATAATGAAGTAAGGTTTGTAAATGTAAGGACCTCAGCACTGCAAGCAAAGAGAATAAAGGGATTTGTTGACAGTGTTGATAATGCGGGAAGGACAATCTCAATCAATAACGGTAATGGCATTATTACATACAGTGTAAGCGGAAATGCAGTAATTCTGGATAACGGCAAGGTTGTCATGCTTGAAGACATTAAAAAGGATAAGGCAGTTGTAATTACTGTAGAAAATGATGTTGTAACAAAAATTGATGCTAGTCTTCAAACTGCCGGACAAGAAGTAGGAGATGTTTCGGGAATTGTTGAGGAAAACAATCCTGAATTAAGGTATATTTCGTTGTATGAAGAATCAGGGGCAAGGAGTCAGGATTTATTGAGAATATATAATTACAAGCCTGAAGCTGTCGAAGTAACAAGAAATGGTATACCTGCGGCTGCAAAGGATGTGCAGGCAGGAGATGCGGTTTGTCTCAAGAGTAATGAGAATAATGAAATTATACTTATAAGTGCTGTAGATAATTATGAGAACGCTTACGGACGGATTATTTCAAAGCAAGCATCTTCAGTTGGAGTGGAATATGATGATGGCTCACAGCAGGTTCTAAGCTTGGACCCGAATGTAATCATCATATCTGACAGAAAGGTTGTACCGCTTTCTGATATTAATGAAGGCGATTATGTCAGAATGCTTCTGCAAAAAACACCGGATGTTACAAAAATAAAAGAGATAACCCTTAAAACAGCCGCTCAAAATATCAGCAGCATATATAAGGGCGAGATTGCCAGCGCTGATGTGCTGACACAGACAATAAGGCTCAAACATCCTGAAAAATTCAATAAGGGAAGGTTTGAAAGAATTTCCGAAGTAGGATTTCTCAATTTAAAGGCGGATGATAAAATAAAAATATTTAATGGATTAAATACGTTGAGTCTTGAAGAAACAGGAAAGCTGTATATAAACAAACCTGTTTACCTTGCAGCCAGAAAGGATTTTGGAGGGCAGGAAGCGGCAGTTATGATTACCTTTAAGGATTTGTCTGCGCGCGAAGCCTTTTATGATGATACTATATTCTCAGCAACAGCAGGTGCTGGCACAATAAAGCTTGATTCTTTAACCGGCTCATTAAAATATGATGACTCTACAATTGCTGTTAAAGACGGAAGGCTGACAAGCGGAAGAAGCCTGACCAAGGGAGATTCGATTTACGTTGTTACTAATGATGCTGATGACTCAAAGCCGGAAGAAGCTAAAATTTTATTTTCAGTTAAAAAGCAAGACGAAAATCCGGTAAATATTTTTAGAGGCAAAATAGGATATATAAATACAAACAAAAATCTTACACTTGATTCATATTCAATACTTGATGGTCTTACATGGGAATTCACCAATTCGCCCAAAACCTTTGATATAAGCTATAATACACGTGTTTTCAGCAGTGAAGGAGTAGATAATGTAAGAGATTTCGTTTATGCTTCTAACTGGACAGGCAGTCCGGTATATATTGTTGCAGATGAAACCGAAGCCCTGCTTATAAGCAATGCACCATACGGAGCATTTAATGCCAGAGGAGAGGTAGCATCTGCGGGTTCGGGAAGTATAGCCCTTGTAAAAGCGTCTCTTTACAATGCAAATAAAATGCAGTGGGAAGCAGCTAATAATATCACTGTTAAAATATTATCCAATACAGTTATAATAAAGGATAACAATATTATTAAGCCTGAAGATATAAAAGCCGGAGATCTTGTTAGAATATTGAAAAAAGAACAAACTACAGCGGGTGACGCATATTTGATATTGGTAGAGAAATAACTTGGGAAGGTGAGCTTTATGATTAATACTTTAAAAGGTAAGCTTTTTGGATTAATACTATTGTTTTTGATTATATATAATCCGTTTTCTGTATGGGCGGCAGAGGGAGACTGCGGCTATGAGGGAGGGATATCTTCCGGTGTTGCAGTTGACAAAAAATATGACTATAAGGAGATTATTTTTGTAACCGGAAAGCCTATAGTTGTGCAAGGAGACCTTACAGTCAAAAAAACAATAAAGGACACAGCGGAAACGTGGACATACATATATTCCAACCTGAAAAATACAGATGAAAAGGTTGTTGCAAGCAGAACTGTCGTTTATAATGTAGCGGTTAATAAGAAGGATGCAGGGCAGGTTCAGAAGCAGGTGTCAATAAAGGGTACACCCATAGAATCCATAAAGATTGATAAGGTTACTTATACATTGAAAAAATACAGCTTTTCTAAGAGCACTATTGTTGATGAAAAGCCTTTGGCACAGTACTTTGCCGGAGAATTTATGGGAGAAAAGACCTACAATGTTTCAGCAGGCACTGGTACATCTTCAGGTACTGTAAAGGTAACGACAAAAGGCGAGGTATATGGATACAATCAGTATTGGAGCGGAACAGAAGCCCAAAATATTGAATATGTCGTTCAGGGGGCGGCTGGCGGATTGAATTGGTCTGGTACAGTTAATATGGGAGTTTCAATGACTACCAGTAAAAAGATAAGTTATGAAAGTAATAAGCCTGAAGCTATAAGCTTTGAAGGAGGGTATGTCCAAACGCAAAACAATGTCAGCTTACTTCAGTATTCTTCTGAGTTTCCTGAATTTGATTCAAAGGGAAAGCCTACTGATTACATTGTGAAAGCTCAGGACACGCTGAAGTTTGATACTTTTCCCCAGATAACCAGGCTTGTTGCGCCGGTATTGCGAAAAATAAAGGGGCATTGGGCTGAAAATGATATCAAGCTTGCATATGCCTTGGAAATATTTAAGGAAGATACATCAGACTTTAAACCAAATGATTATATGACAAGAAGAGAATTTGCGAGAGTAATGGTTATGGCAGGAAGGCTTATGACTGATGAAGAAATTGCGTCTGCACAAGCAGTTTTTGACCCGGCAGGCAATACTGCTGCAAAAAAGAAAACTACAGGGAAAAAGAATCAACTGGTACAGGTCTTTAATGATGTGCCTATAGACTATCCATATTATCCTTATATAATGAAAGCTTACGAAAAAGAAATAATTGATGGTGTAAGCGAGATGAGCTTTGGTCCGCAGAGTGCAATTACAAGAGCGGAAGCAGTTGCGCTTATCGTCAGGGCGCTCGGGCTTGAGGATAGGGCGCCGGGACCGGTTGCAGTAACATCCTTTAAGGATAATGATTCCATCCCTTCGTGGGCTCGCAGCTCTGCTTATATAGCCGAAAAGCTGGGAATCATAAAAGGAGATTCTTTTGGCAACTTCAATCCCGGTAAGAATATGACAAAGGGAGAGGTCGCTGTAATGATTATCAGATTTATTGATTATATGAGACAGGATATAATCAAGGATTATAGGGATAATGCTGTAATGTACTAAAGGAAGCTCAATAAACTGCGTCTGACTTCGTTGCACTATAGAAAGTACTATTCGCCTCTTTTTTTAGGAGGGATAGGGAGGTCTGGATTCTTGTTTTCTAGTTTATATGGGCGCATATTCTCTGTTAGGGTATAAAGACCCTCCTTTCCTCCCTTCAAAAGGGAGCGAAAAGTAACTCTATGTAGAAAATTTAATACAAGCCTCATTTATCTTTTTGCAAACATCTTCAAAATTATAAATTACATCTTGATTTTTAACTCTGACAACCCTAAGACCATAAGATTCAAATACTTTTGTACGTTCTTCATCATAT
>JBLMYQ010000036.1:0-9257 GCA_050258375.1 Deltaproteobacteria bacterium
TCGACTAATCCATCTTCGCCGGGATTTCTGAATTTTTGCATATTAAAGCCAAACAATCTATCCATACCGAATTCATAAATTTCCCATACAACGCCAATGGTTATTGCAAAGCATAATGCAAAAAGCACTATAAAGAACGGACTAAGCTGAACATTTGTATCATAATGCTCATTTAATAAGTAGACAATCATAAAACCTATTATTCCCAATATTAGCCCTGAAGTGGTATGAAGCATTATATCCCACCACCAGAACTTATAATAAAAGGCCTTTAGCTCGCCGAGGTACTGCGCAGCAAAGATAAACAACGTAATTACTATCTGAAAGGATGAAGGCAAATATACTCTAAATTGTTTTTCTAAAATAGTAGGATAAAAGGTTAATATAAACGTCAATACTATTAAAAATATTCCTTCATAATCTTTTCTTGCTATACTTGATGCAAATGCAAGGATTAGTAATATCCTTACAAGCCAGCTTATAATTTCATTCAATTTTTTATTATGCCGTTTCTTATTCCTCAAAAAAATTACTTCCTTTTTATAAGATTTTATATTTAAACTCTTGATTTAAAAAGCTTGTATTTCCTGAAATTGCTGTTAACTATAATATTTTTATTTATTTTAAATATACTAAAATTTTTAATAATAAACAATAAATTATATTTCTGTTTTATTATAAATACAATTTAACCTTTAATACGGCATTGTCAATTTGTTCTATAAAATATATAATTAGTCAACAAAAGCACAAACAAAATTTTGAGTGTTACAAGACTAATGTCTTGCAAGGTTGTTTGGAATGATTGGTTCTTTTATCTAGCAGAGAGCTTTTTTATTGGCACTCATTTTTACTTTGTGTTACTCCAAATAAAAGGAGGGACGTCTATGCATTTATTAAAAAACAAAAGACTTTGGTTGATTTTAATTATTACTCTAGTTGGAATATTTGTAGGAAATATTGCCGGAAACCTTATATTCGATGTATTTCATGCACTGTTATTGGCCAGATTTTTAGTCGAAACCTTTGTTTGCCTTGCCTTTATTGCTATAGTATGCACAATTTTTCTCTATTATTTTAAAGAAAAAATTTAAGCCCATTACTGCTTTATAGAACCTTAAGCTTTTAAGGTTCTATTTTTTTATTATTTTAAAGATTAAATAATTTATTTTTTCTTTTAGATATTGTATAATAATATTTATATTTATACTTTTTTATATTTAGCAATGTTTGCTGATTGTTTATTGCAACCTCAAAAATTTTTTAGGGGGTAAGGACGTGGAAAAGATTGATAAATCAGAGTTTTTTGTTGCAAAATGCGTGGAGGCAGACCAAGTAATTATTAATCCCAAATATATCAGAGAGCAGGGCATAACCGCAAAAGAGCTGGGAATGTTTTACTGCAGCTGTGTAGATTGCGTGATGATAGAATGCTTCTGCGGCAAGCCCCAAGACGTCTTGGATAATTTAGAAGCTGCACCTCTTCCAGGCTTCTATAGAGAAAATATTAAAAATATGTGCCACGCTATTTTAAACAACAAAAAAAAGACCTCTAAGAATCCCGCCGATTAATTCGGAGGGATTCTTTATATTAATCTTCTAAAGAATTTGTCCTGTACAATGGGTGCGAATTAATATTTTTAAAATTTAGAAAATGCGCCCAATTACATCAGGAAAAACGCATGAATACAAATAATTCCAAATCCAGACCCTCCTAGCCTCCCTGATAGGGAGCGAATAGTAATGTCTATGAAGATTTTTCTATGAAAAACTACTTTTCATCCCCTTTTTAGGGGAGAAAGAGGGGTCTAAGTAGAATTTTATCTTTTATTTTTCCAGTATTTTGCTTCGTGCGTTTGCCCTGTACAATTACATTTCTACTATTGCTCTCAAAATTAATATGTGCTAAAATATTTTTAATTATTGTCAAAAATATACAATCAAATGATTCTTTCAGCAAATGAAGAAAGGAGGCTTTTGGAAAATTCTCTTAATATATTGAGAGGAGGAAAGAAAATGCTGGAGTCGTTAATAAAAGCACCTGAAACTGAATATGAGCATTTCAAATACATTGCGTTTTGCTCAGCAATGATTGAAAAGTTTTCGGATATCCCTGAGCGTGCTAATTCGGTTGCGGTTTTTCAGGAAACCCGGGATCACTTAACTGACGTGGTATGCCACAATTTTGGCATACTCCACCCCAAAGATTACTCCATCGAAAATCCGATTCCTTTACCGGCAGGCAAACATATCTACTGGCATGAATGGTATGCAATTCAGACAGAAAAATTGCGCGAATTTGAAAAAGCGCTGCAAGCAAAACTAGAAGCCATCAAACTCGCTGCCGAAACAGGCAAGCCCCTTACCTTCAAGTTTGCTAATAATGAGCCCGACCAAGATGCCATTTACGAAGAATTTAACACTCTTTGCGAGTTTGCTAAGCTGCACGGATACTCTCTTGGCAAACTACAGATTCGCGGCAACACCGCTTTCACTTCGGTAACTGTCATTGAGCCTATTTTTGCCGAAAGCCCAAATGTATAATTTTCCTTTTTTACACTCTCCAATTACATGGAGAGTGTTTTCTTTTTGTTTATCAACTGTAAAATAAAAGACTGTACACATTTTTATTCTGTGATATAATACACAAGTTGTTGTTAAAAATAAATTTATAAAGGATGGTATCTCTTTGATTAGCACAAATGGAATCTCTCTCAGATATGGCGGACGCTTATTATTTGAAGATGTAAATATTAAATTCACTTCAGGAAACTGTTATGGCTTAATTGGTGCAAATGGCTCAGGCAAATCAACCTTTCTGAAAATCCTCTCTGGAGAAGTTGAAGCCAACAACGGCGAAATATTCATTACACCGGGAGAAAGGCTGGCAGTCTTGAAGCAAAACCACTTTGAATTTGATGAATTTGAAGTATTAAAAACAGTTATTATGGGTCACCGCAGGCTTTATGAAATAATGGTAGAAAAAGATGCTCTGTATTCCAAAACAGATTTTTCTGAAAAGGATGGCATAAGAATTTCTGAATTAGAAGGAGAATTTTGTGAGCTTAATGGCTGGGAAGCCGAAACCCAGGCAGCAATGCTTTTAAACGGATTAGGAATAACCGAAGAGCTTCATGAAAAAGCCATGAAGGAGTTAGACGGGAACCAAAAGGTAAGGGTCCTTCTGGCTCAAGCATTATTTGGCAACCCTGACATTCTATTATTGGACGAACCTACAAACCATCTGGACCTTGCATCTATTACATGGCTTGAAAGCTTTCTTTATAACTTTGAAAACACCGTGATTGTTGTATCCCATGACAGGCACTTTTTAAACAAGGTATGCACACATATAGCAGATATTGATTATGGTAAAATCCAGCTTTATACAGGTAATTATGATTTCTGGTATGAATCTAGTCAGCTTGCCCTTCAACAATCAAGAGATTTAAACAAGAAAACCGAAGCAAAAATCGCCGAACTACAAGCATTCATTCAAAGGTTTAGCGCTAACGCCTCTAAATCCAAGCAAGCTACCTCTCGTAAAAAGCTTTTGGATAAGCTTACTCTGGAAGACATAAAGCCCTCATCACGCAAGTATCCCTTCATTGAATTCAAGCCGGAGAGAGAAGCAGGAAATGACTTGTTAATGATAAATAATATATGTAAAGATATTGATGGAGAAAAAGTATTAGATGACATTAGCTTTATAGTAAATAAGGGTGATAAGATTGCTTTTGTTGGACTAAATGGTCTCGCAAAAACCACGTTGTTTCAGATTCTTATGGAAGAAATTACCCCAGACAGAGGAGACTATAAGTGGGGGGTAACTACATCCCAGGCATATTTTCCAAAGGATAATACAGAATATTTTGATAATGTAGATTTGAATTTGGTTGATTGGATGCGTCAATTTTCCAAGGAGCAAACAGAAACATATATAAGAGGCTTCTTAGGCAGAATGCTTTTTTCAGGAGAAGAATCGCTTAAAGAAGCAAAGGTTCTTTCTGGAGGCGAAAAGGTTCGCTGTATGCTTTCAAGAATGATGCTCAGCAGTGCCAATGTTCTAATCCTGGATGAACCAACAAATCACCTTGATTTGGAATCCATTACAGCCTTGAATAATGGATTAATCAATTATAAAGGAACAATATTATTTACATCACATGACCATCAATTTGTCCAAACAATTGCTAACAGAGTAATTGAGATTACTCCAAAAGGATTGATTGACAGGCAGATGACTTATGACGAATACTTGGAAAGTGAAGAAATAATATCTCTTCGGGAAGAAATGTATAAAATTTAATTAAAATATATTTTGAAATACATAAAAAAATCAACCCCTGGATATACTTGTAAATATTTATATTCAGGAGTTGATTTTTTTGGATTACAAGCTTGTAGATGAATTCAGGCTTAACTGGTTTATTACTATAATTTTAAACATTGTTGCAGGCATAGTTTTTATAATAGGCTTTTACATTTTTTTATACTTTTACTCCAAATATTCAACTGATATATTTTACGAAAGGCTTCTGGCTAATTCTAATCTATGGATATCATATATCTGGGTATTTTCACAGGTAATTTTGCATGAATACAGTCACGGGATTGGATATAGACTGAGCGGCGGTCAGGTTTCATATGGAATAAAGTGGCTCTGCCCATACTGCATGGAAAAATCGGGTTTGTATTATTCTTCAAAAAATTTTATTTTTACTCTTGTCCTGCCTTTGATAACTGGCACGATAGCAGCTCTTGCTGTATTATTGTTTTTTCCGCAATTTCTCTACTATATAGTTATATGTATGCTGACAAATATTTCGGGAGCCGCCGGAGATATTATGATGGTTGGTTTTATACTTTTAAAAGCAAAGAAGGATACATATATACGAGATGAGAAATATGGCTTTGGTGTATATACAAAAATTTTAGTAAATAATTAAAATAAAAAAAGGAATTATTCATTATTTCCCTTTTTTAACGAAAAAAACGTATTAAGCTTGATATTAACCGTTAAGTCCTCCACATCCATGACATTTGCTGTGAATTCTGTTATTTTTGTTTTTATTGGTGATTCCTTAAAATAATCAATCAAATCAAGTATGTCTTGCTTTTTTCCCGCTACGCTTATTTCAATAGGCTGTTTACCATAATTCTTCTGGGATGTGTCTTTAGTCTTGGCTTCAATATTGGAAATCTTTAAATTGTGTGCCTTTATGTAATAGTATATTTCCATATTAAATTGACTTAGCCGACCTGCATTTGGAATCTGCCGGTCGATTTTCAAAAGCTCACTTTCCATATCAGCAAGCTTTTTTTCTGATTTTACAATATTCTTTTTTACGTTTTGTAATTCAGTAATTTTACTATTCTTAGCTTTAAACTCTTTTTCCAAATCCTGCAAAACGCCAATTTGTCCGCAGAAAACATAGGTATAATATGCATACCCAATTCCACAAATCGTAATAATAATAAATATATATTTTTCAATTTTTCCTTTGTCTAGCATGCCTCTTTCATTTTCCTTCTTTCTCGAAACTCCGGCAAATCTTATTCTTTCATACTGTATAAATCAAAATCAATTTTTGCAGTATAATTTTGAGGTGTTGCCTGGACGCTAAAATTCTTTACTATAAGCTTCTTTTTAAAGCCCTTAAAATAGTTAAGAACTTCTTTTATTTCATCGAGTGAGCCACTGGTATTAATTGAAACCCTTGTAATAGCATATTTTTCGTTTTCCTTTGGAAAGCTGAGGTCCACGTTATCGGTTTTTATTGTACTGCTTTTTATCATTTTATATATATCCATTGTAATTTCACTTCCTTGGCTCTTTGAGGGAAGCAGCTCTTCAACCTTAATAAGCTCGCTTTCATAAGCCTCAATTTTTCTTTCAGCTTCTTCTCTTTTCTTGCTCCATCTTTCAAGGTTTTTTACCTTTTTATTTTTTTCATTGTATTCTAAGCTATATTTTTGTATGTTTTCATTTGAAATAGAAATATAGTATTTATAAACCGCATAGCTTACCCCGGCAAGAATAAGTACAAATAGGATTATTTTCTGTAGTTTTTCCTTACTCATATTTTTATCCTCCGTTTCTCCCAAAGTCTAATTACTTTTTGATTTTCGAGTCTATCAGCTTCAGCCTGAAGCTGATGTCTGTTTTTCTATCGACTATAGGGATATCCGGCATATTTACCTGTTCAAAAATATTTAGTTTCACTAAATTTTCTACAAGTGAATTTGCCTCTATCGGATTATTGATTACATAAGAAACAGCTACTTCCATTTTATCTGTAATACTCATATAGGTCATCTGAACTCCTTGAGGCTCTGCAGAAATAAGCTTATCCATAAGTGCAGCAACATCAATATCATTCTTGCTTATTTCCTGAATTATTTTCTTCTTTTCCTTAAGCTTTTTTTCCGTGTCGTTCAGTTTTTTATAAAGCACTTCAACGTCCTTATAAAATTCAATTTCCTTATCAGCATTTTTTATTTGTTCTGTTAATGTAAATATCTTTAGCTCCGGAACAAAGTATACTCCGAAGGAAACCAACGTAAATACTGCCGTAGCAATACCAACAATAAATAATCTTTTAATTGCATTTTTTTCTCTTATCATAAATTCAGGAACAAAGTTTATATTCTTATTAATTTGTTTATTTTTATTTTTCTTTTTCATTTGTCCACCCCTCTCATCAACAACCCAAAGCAGCCAAAAAACCTTTCCGGATGGAATTGCTTTTTATTTTTTACAGGCATAGCGCTAAAGGAGAATTTATTGGCTAATGCTTCTCCGGTCAATACCTTTATACTTAGATTTTCCTGTATAAAATTGATAGCCTCTTTAAGCATCGCACCTCTGCCAATAAAGTAAACCTCTTCAATTATTTTGCCGTGATGCCTTGTCGAGAAAAAGTTAAGATAATTTTTCAGGGTTTCAGCAGCCATATCAAAATCCTCGCCAAGCTCTTCAACCTGAAGATTACCAAGATACGCTGCTTCATCAATACTGTCTTCCGGCTTTGGAATTGCATAATTGATTATGGAATTTATGAAAAGATTCTTTCCCTCAAGCATTAAAAATTCTGTTTGATCATATGTCATATCCATTATAGCGCAATCATTTCCAACTAATTTTACAAAAAGATTGGTTACTGCATCTGAATAAATACTTATTACCTTGGGCTTCATTTTGCATTTAAGAAACATTCCGGCATAATATTCGACTGTGCTTTTGGGTATGGCAACAAGAAGCACATTATAATATGCCTTTTCATCTTTTTCGTTAATTTCCTGAATTTTATAATCAAACAAGTATTCTTCCGGTTTAATAGGAAAATACTGTTGAATACTTAGCTTCATAAAGTTTTTCAAATCCTTGAACTCCATGCTTGGAAGCTTAACCACGCGGGTTATAATCCCTCTGTCTGAAATACAGAGATTGTAAGTTTTTTGCTTTATATTATTGCTCGCCAAAGTCTTCTTCACCAGTCCTGCAATTGCCTCCCTGCCCGCATGCTCCTTAGCGTTTGCAAATTCGGCAGGTACGTCTAATTGAACCGCTTTTGAAACTTCAATCTTTTTAGTCTTTTTATTATAACGGCACAATGCAAACTTATATGTGCTTTCCTGTATGCTTATGCATAATTCCCATGAGCCTGCCATAAATATCTCCCTCTTTAGTTTATTTCCTTCCAGTATTGTACATTAAAGGTATCATCCTTTTTGAATATCTCTTCTTCTATTATCCTTACTGTATTTTTAAATTTCCCACGGGATGTAATTTTGTAAGTTGGGGCATTTTTTTCTATTGTAACCTCTATTCTATGCTCCTCAGTATATTGCTCTGCAAACGGATTGTCGAGGGCGGGGAGCTCCTCAGGAATATCTTCATCATCGCTTGCCTTTATTATTGCTGCTGCCCTTTCAATTCCACTTTCAGCAATATAATATGCCTTCATGCGATATTCAACTGTTTGATGGATTTTTCTTTCTGAATTGATTAAAGTATAAATAGAAGTATAAAGTATCCCAATTATGGCTACAATTATTACAACAAACAATAATATTGCACCTTTTTGACCATTTTTCTGCAATGTTTATCCCCCATTATTCTCAACTAGTGAAGCCTGACCGCGGTAGTATATTCCTTCTTTTTATCGCTTTTACCATTTTTACATGCAATTTTTATTATTAATATCTGATCATTATCGGAAGCTATCTTAATTGAAAATTCGCTGATGTTGCCAACAATCTTATTGCGCCCAGAATCTCTAAGCTCTCCATATCCTTTAGCGCTGTCATAAGAAAAGTTTATTTCGCCATTGGCTTGATTTTGTACTGTATTTATAATAACAACATCATCCTCATTGATAATGCTGTTAACCGTTTTGTCAGCCTCCGATTCAAGCCTTAATCCGGAGTTGCTTCTTATCTTTGTAACAACGCGGTCAAGTGCTATCCTCGCATCCTGTTTAAGCTCAAGTTCATTCTCTTTTGAATAATACTGCTTTATTTCATGAGTATAGTATACCATAAAATAGCCCATTACTAAACTGAATATGCCTATGGTAATCATAACCTCAAGAAGGGTAAAGCCTTTACAATTCTTTCCCATTATTACCTCCGGTCTAATAAGTAATCCTCAAAAACGGAGTATCCTTTCCTTCCCTGCTGCACAGCGATGCAGTGCTTTTTGTCGTACCGGCATCAAGAAGTACGCTTAGCTTCTTATCTCCCTTATACTCTTCATTGGTAAATGTAGTAATATCAGCAACGCTGGTTTTATATGTGCTGTCAACATAAAATATCTCATAGGTCCACCCACAAGTCGGAGAATTGTTCCATGTTATTACGTCTTCCTTCCATGTATCATCAGTCACCTTATATATATCAACCTCAATCCGCTTAGTATTAGTTATATTTCTTCCAGAAACTACAAATTCAGCGGTTTTTGGAGTGCTTTTTATACCAGATAAATCATACATGAGATATGTCTGGCAATTTTTGCCTGTCCTGCCCGGAGTATAATTAACATCGAGATTTTCAGCTTTTCCATAATTAGTATCACCGTACTGACCATCACGGATATATGCATCTGCTGTAGGATAAAGAATTATTGATGTCTCACCTGCGCTTGGAATAACACAAGCTTCATTGGAATTTGCACTTTCTCCTTTTGAATTAACAGCATTTACGACATAATAATACGCCGTGTCGTTTGTCAGCCCGGTTTCTTCAAAGGTTGT
>JBLMYQ010000037.1:0-2524 GCA_050258375.1 Deltaproteobacteria bacterium
ACAATTTATCCTCATACATCAAAAAGAAATTGAAAGCAATGACTGCTATTAATAGCACAGCCGCTATTGTTTGAAATTTTGTTTTTACCGAATGGCTTGAATTAAAAAGTATAATGAGAATAGAAAATAAAAGATAATTGCTAAACGTAAGCATGATATTTCTTCGTGCCATTACCGTTGCTATAAAAAGCGAAAGCAATACCGCCAGAAATGCAATGAGTCTTCTTTTATTATTGTGATAATTCCATGTCAATAATATAAAACCGCCACCGGTACCTAATGTCCAAATGCTCTGCTCTGAAAAGTTAAGATTGGTATGGAGCATTTCATTTGAAAACATTATAAAGACGACAAATAATAATAGGGCCAGGATAATAAATAAGTTGAAGGTTCTTTTTGCAAAAAATATATTGGCAGGGATCAGTATGACAAGAGGAACAAAATAATGTAGAAAATAATACGGGGCAAAAAGCAAATTCAGTAACATCGTAAAGTTAAACTCCTGGATGCCTCTTGAAATAGTATATAACTGCCATAACATGAATAATATAAATATCACCCTAAGATATGCGTTTGATATACTTACTTTTATAAGTCTAATAAGTGAATATCCGATTCCAATAAGTCCTAAGACCATTATTAGCAAAGACAATTGACTAATAAAATGCTCAGAAATGTATAATAAAAAGCCTATGGAATAAACGATGATTGAAATCCATAAAAATGAGTAGGTTCCACCATAGAAGTAATTTCTTAAATAAAACAGCATGATATTCTTCATATTGGTCATTGTGATATTCGAGCAATTGCAAATGGAGATATTACTTTACCCATATACCTTGTTGCCTTCTCTTTACTATAATTTGATAGTATTGAATAGGTGCAATTACAAAGCCGAACAGATTAGAAATAATTGAGGATATCAAGATGGATTCAACCCCAAGATGAAAGCTTTTTATTAAAATCATGGATAGAATTACAAAACCTACAGCCGTTATTATAGATGAATAAAACTGTATCTGCAATGCTCCGATTCCATTGATTACGAATACAAAGATATAAGCAAACAGAGTGGTTGAAATAAAAATATAACAAAGCAATGAAATTGTAAAAGGCACTTTTACTACATTTTCACCTAACCAAAGATTATAAATCGGAGTTGCGACAGTGAGCATCACAGCTCCCAGTAAAATAAATGGTATTAATACAAGCAGATATTTTTTTACCGCGTTTCGAATCCAGTCAATATCACCTGAACTATAGGCATCTGTCACACTACTCCATAAAGGGGTAACAAGAATCAGGAAGCCCATCTGCAATATCCCAAAATATTTATAGGCAATATTGTAGGAAGTTACCTGGAGGGGATCAAAATAATGGGCTATGAGAAATAATATGGTTTGATATTGAACGATGGCAGCTATTTGTAAAACAAAGAACTTAACTCCCAATGTCATGATATCTTTTGCATATTTGTTTTTCACATATTGAAGGGATGGAATAAACGCTTTGTATTTTGTTTTAAAAAAATAAATATTGCCAATAATGACCACAAGGGTAGGGGCGATACCTAAAGCCAAAGTCAAATTAATAAGAGAACCGGCAGTAACTTTTGTCAATATAAAGATGGCAATCAATGAGAAGAACTGCCCCAAAAGATCAAGCAAGACTGCTTGCGCTGGCTTTTGGTCCGCTATTAAAATGGTATTTATTATCTTGAAAATAAACTGGAAGCAGAAGTACGAAATTATAATGTATGCCATTATAATAACCTCCTGGGCAGTTTTTTGATCGATATTAAGTACTTTTCCCCAATCAATAAACCGGTTTATAATCATCAATAATATCCAGATACAAAAGAATATTATTCCAATATAAAAGTAGGCCGTACTTACATATGTTCTTGCTAAATCTGTATTCCCAGCAGCTCTGGCCTCAGTAAAGCGATTACGAAGACCTTGGGTGAAACCGATATCAAAGAAGCTTATCCAGGCAACCATCGAACTTAAGGTCAGCCATATCCCATATTGTGTTGGATTAATATAATGAATTGTAATAGGAACCATTACCAGACTGATGGCAATGCTTAAAATTTTTATAACTAATGATCCAAGAACATTTTTTTTTGCTTCTACACTACGCTTGTTACCTTCGGTAAAGAAAGTGATAAGTTTTTTTATCATTATAAGTTTACTTATGGTAATATTTGATTTCATGCCCATAAAGAGCTATCAACAGAAGATTTTCTGTTTAAAGGCCTTTTGAAATCTTAAGAAATTAATTGGATTTATACTATCTGTAGTAAATAATAACCACTTTTAACTGCAACTATTATAAAACTTTCACAATTTGTAGGTTGTGACAAGTATAATGAATTAATAATTGAATAGTTATAGTTGTATTAAGTCTTATTATCCGAATGCAAGGGTTTTATGCATTGGTTTCTCATCAAGTAATTTTACTTCTTCCCTGGAAATATTAGCATATAAACTACAGTTCATGGAGTCGATACGCATTACCAGCC
>JBLMYQ010000038.1:0-42543 GCA_050258375.1 Deltaproteobacteria bacterium
AATCCGGATGATTACAGAACACAGCCGGCGGGCAATTCTGGGAAAAGAATTCGATGTGGAGTGATACATCAATATATATAAAGGAACACAGAACTTAGTTCTGTGTTCTGGTGATTTGCGCGAATGTTGGACAATACTAAATTTTTAAAAGGCTTAAAATAGCCTTTTATTTTTTGCTGTTCAACATTCGTGTAATCATTTTTTACGCAAATGTCGGACATCCATTACCAAAGACGATAGTACCTAAATATAAAAATATTTTTTAAATTTATTTAAAAATCATATCTACAAGCACTATATTTTGCAGAAATATACATTGTTTTTTATATTTAAAAATAATGTATACTATTGTTATGTTATTGCAAAAAATACCATAAATTGTTATAATTATTTAGTCGATACATGATCAATATTTACTAATAAAATACTTGTGGAGCAGATTTATGCTATTAAATCAATTGTTTTTTGATGAGTATAAAGTAGGAGAAAAAAATAGGGTAGGAGAAAGAATTACTAAGATATATTCCAGGCAAAAAGGGAAATATGTTATTTATTGCTGTGAAAATGTAGATGATATTTATTTTGATGGTACAGAAGATGCTCAAAGTAACTATTCCAAGATATCTGATTATATAGCACGGTTAAATGGATTATTCTATAACGAAAAAAATAAATATACTTTTATTACTGAACAAATCTCGAATGCCATTGGGGAAGCAGCCCAAGGGGAGATACAAAAAGCTATTGAGATATTAAATGGCTTAGAAAACAAAATATTAAAACTTAAAAAGATAGAAGGTAGAATACAATATTTATTAGGTGCTTTAATTCTGATATTAATAAATTTGGTATTATCTGTTGTTTTGATGTTTGTTTATAAAAATTTAAATGATCCATTTTGGAAGGTATGTCTATTGGGATGGTTTAGTGTCGGATTAGGTAGTTTGGGAGGTTTTTTATCAATATCAATTAATATAAATAAATTGGATATTGATTTTGATTCGGGATTTCTTATGAATGTAATCTCGGGATTTATTAGAGTTGTTATTGCTATGATAGCAAGTTTATTTATATTTTTGTTATTGAAATCAAATATATTTCTTGCAAATGCTAATCTAGGGTCTTCAAAATATATTATCTTTTCTTTTGCAATTATTGCAGGCTTTAGTGAAACCATTGTCCCGAATATAATAAATAAATTGGAAAAGAAGAGTATAGATAATGGGATTAATATGTAAGACCTATAAATATGTTTGTATCAATTATTTCTTTAATATTTTTGAGGAGAAATAAATATGCATAAGATATATTTACCTACACTAAAGAGTTTGGAAGTAAAAAATTATTCACTCTATTTAAATAAACCTGATTTTAAATTTGATTTTATTGAAGGATTAAATTTGATTATTGGAGGTAATGGGGTTGGAAAGACTACCTTTGTTTTTCTGATTAAATATGGTCTTATTGGTCTTTATAAAAAAGATGTTGATATTAGAGTTTACGATGGTAGAAAAATAGAAAAAAGGACTCAGTATTCTAGAGACTTTTTTAAGAATAGAATGAATCAGGAATATGAAAATAATTCAAACGCAAAGATTACGCTTGCGTTTAAAATAAACAATACAACGTATGAAGTTACCAGGGGTCTAAATGATATAGTTTTAGAAGAGGTATACATAACAGAAGATGGTAATAGATACAAACTAGATGGAAAAGTTATGAAGCAAGAGGAGTATGAAAAACTTAGTGATAATGAAGAAAAAAAAGGATATCTTCAGTATGAATATGAGAAAAAAATAGAACTTTCGGCGGGATTACATTCATTTGAAGATTTTATATTCTTTATAAATGAAATTTTGTTTTTCGGAGAGGATAGAAAAACTTTACTTTGGAACTCCGATTCACAAGGAAGATTGGCTAGTAAATACTTTAATGAACCTTGGCTAGATGAAGAGTTTGAAAAAGCAAAACATGAGGGTAAGTATTATGACAGTTTATCTAGGCATAAATCAGAAGATATAAGGGCGGTAAAATTAGTATTAGATAATATTATTAAGGAAAATAGCGACAAATCAAAGTCAAGCATTATTAAGGTAAGAAAACAGATTAATGATTTAACTATATTAGTTAGTAAGAAAGAAAATACTCTTAAAAAAATTCAAGACGAACGGAAAAAAAATGAAATTACTTTAAAAGCAAAACATGCAGAAAGAAACAAAGTAAGTAAAAGAATACAGGAATTAGAATCTAAAGTTCAAGCTGAAGAATTAAAAGTATACGAAAAAACATGGGCAACATTACATCCAAATTATCATCATTTTCTTAAAAATGTACGACTAAATAAGTTGTGTCCATTATGTAATAAAAAATTAGAAAAAGTTAATCTTAAATTAATCATTTCAGACGAAAATAAGTGTATTCTTTGCAGAAAGGATATTGGAGAGAATACTGCTGATACTGATAAAATAAAAACTTTAAAAGGGGAATTAGATAGATTATTTGCAATTAAGCAAAATATCGAGAAAGATATATATAATCTAGAGAGAGAACTGAATAAATATGATACAAGTTTTGATAAAGCTAATGCTGAGCTATTTGAGTACAAATCCAAATTAAGGAATTTAGAATATAGCATAAAAGATATTAAGCCTAATCAAGAGGGAGAATTAGTTTTATTGAATACGGTTGAAACAATAAATAAACAAATGAAGGAACTTGAATTAGAAAAGATCGACTTGGGTGAGAAGAGCCAAAGATTTAAAGAGAAAGCAACTAAGATCCTTGAAGAAATTGATGAAAGTAGAAAAAAAATAAATTCTGAATTATCAAAAATATTCTCAAGCTTTGCGAATAATTATTTGCAAATGCCCTGCTATTTGGCTTACTTAGATGCTGATGGTAGTGGGAAAAAAAGATGCATACCAGTTATTGATGAAAAACGGAGAATATTCGAAGAAGAACTATCCGAATCACAACGCTTTTTTATTGATCACTCTTTTCGTATGAGTATTATGAGGTTTTTTTATACTACTCCATCATTTTTTATATGTGAAACTCCAGATAGTAGTTTAGATATATCATATGAAATAAATGCTGCAAATATATTTCTTAAGTATTTAGATCTTCCTAATTCATTAATATTAACCTCGAATTTGAATAATAGTGAATTTTTGCAATACATAATTAATAATGCAAAACGGATAAGCTATATTAATTTGTTGGAGGTTGGCAAACCTTCAAATATCCAAGATAACAGCAGTAAGCTTATTGAAATATCAAAAAAGATTGGAGAGAAGATTAATGCAAAATCAAACTCTATACAGAATTAATGATGATATATCTTCAATATTTAAAAATGCTTCTGACTTAAAATGGAATGGTATTAGAGAAAATACATTAAGTCGGATTTTATATTTGAGTTCAGTACTTTATAACTTTGTTTATGAGGATAAAGATAACCCTTTTTCAAAAGATTATAATTTTTCCACGGATATCAGAGGACCGTACTGCGATTCTTTGGAGGCTTCATTAGCATTCCTTCTTTCGAATGAATACATAACAAAGGATGAGGAAACAGGCTTATATGAATGGATAGGAAGGCAAGTTGCAGAGCAAAACGAAACATCAGATAGCCTTAGTAAAAGAGATTGGATAAAAATTGTAATATATATTTTAGGTATTTATGGAGAGGAAAAAATCTATGATTTTGTTTATAGAGATCCTGAATATGAAGATAAGCTCCAAACAAATGTTCCAGAAATAAATTTGGATAAAGGAAATGAGACATTCAATGTTCTAATTCAGTTTAGAAATGCCTTTGAAAAAAGTATTGCTGATTTAAAAAAAATTAAAGTTGAACCCAAAAAATATTTGGAATTATATTTCGAGTATGTATTTAGCACTATACTAAAAGGAGAAGAGGCATAATGCTTGTTAGAATGTTTATAGAAAGTCCTGAGTTTGATAATTTTATTAAAGATAGATCAGATAGTATTATGGGACAAGTTACTACTGATATAATTAATATTTCTCAGTTTAAGATTCTTAAATTCCAATATATTGACAAATTATGGGCTTCTATTAAAGAAAGAGTCTTTATTTTGTGCATAAGCAAAGAGAATTTAGAGAAACTTAAATTTAAAGAATATCAGGAATTTTTCAAACTTATTGATGCGGAATTGAATAAATGTAACAATAAGATATTGGTAAATGATAATATGGAAATCATACACTGTGAAAAGTTTTTATATGATCTAAAGTTTCATTCACAACATGTATCAAGCAATAATTATTGTGTCTTTTATATTAATGAAGATGGTGTTTGTATTTTTAATAATGGAACTGAAATATATGGGGCGAATGTATTCTTTGATGAAAAAGATTTGGCAATGTATTCGAAAAGAAAGAGTATTGGGGAAATAAGAGATATCTTAGAATTATATAAAAATCAATATTTACCTACGGTTAATGATATTTTCTTTGAAAACAACCTTGAAGCATTGAAAGATACCAAATATTCAAATATTTTAAAAAATAAGCCGGAAAAAATTATGAAGGAGAACTTAATTAAATACTTAAACAAAAATCTTAAGCATTCATTTACAGCTAATGTACCGATAACTAATTCTACTCAGGTTATTGATGCTTTTACAGAGGTTGATGGGGAGATATACTTTATAAATATTTCATGGCTTGGTGTAAGTATAAGTGAATGCTTAACAATGATAGCTGAAAAGCATAATGAGGAACATATGAAGAAGTTTATATCAAATGCAATAGAGGCAATTGAAAAACTGGTTAAGATTAATGGTGAGAATTTTAAATGTGGATATATTGTTACTTTTGATGCTAGAGACAGTAAGGCAGTAATAAACTTAGAAGATTATGGATTTATTAATGAAGATCAAAAAATGTATATTGATTTTCTTGTAAGAATTGATGAATTTAAAATTGCACAAAAGCATATTGCTTAATAATATACATTTTGTTTAATTTAACAGTAGAATAGAGAATATGAATTCTATGGTTTTGAGATAACTAGGACACTTTCAATCAGTTTAGAAACGGATTTCTTTTGTTGGCTACTAGGGTTTATGTAACGTGCATTTCGGATTTCTTCTACTTGCAAGCCTTTGGATGTAGCTATTTCAGCAATTATTTCGGCTACTTTTATTTCTACTCCAAAGTAAGCAGAGTTAGCTACATTGAAAAATATGTGACCATTATGAGTAAGAATTCGACTGAAATGGGTAAATAATAAATCCATGTCCTGAAAATATCCACTTATCATATCTAATATGCTTTCGTTCCAAAATTCTTGTTTTTGTTTAGTTATTTTTTTAATTGCATTACGAAGTAAGTAGATATTTAACGGTTCAGTTTCTGGCCACTTTACTTGAACATGTGAACGAAGGGTTCTTGAACGATATTCAGGCATAGAACTATAGTTATTCAAGTAGTCTAACATTTTCAGTTCTACTATATAACTATCTGTATAATCTCTAGAATTTAAATACGGTGGAGAAGTAATTACTAAATCAATACTTTCATCATCAAGGTTTATTATGTTCTTTCTTGCATCTCCAAAATAACAGTATTTACTGTTCGAGAATAGATTCCCTTGCTTTTTGTATTTTTCTAGTTTCTTTATATCAGGAATAAAAATGTTATTTAATCTATCAAAAAACAAAGAATGCACATCATTCCTAGTATAATTTACTTTTTCTTTCCACTTGGGTTTATATGACAAGCACTTGCCATTTCTATATAAGTTACTCACTTTTAGTAAAATGGATGCGAGTGCAATTTTAAACAAATCTCTATATTTAGTGTCTTTTATCATGCTAATAGCATGTTTTAAATCAAATATTCCCTTAAGAACTTCTCTATTAAAATTCCATCTATCTATTCCTTCTCTTTCTACTATCCATTTGCCTTCTGGAAGGGACAAAATTGAGTCAATATTATCGGGTGAATCTTCAATTTTTTCTAATAATGTATTTAGATTATTATTAAGACCTTTTAATGTATAGTCAGTCCTCATTTTTGAAACGGAGAGATCATGCATAAAAGGACAAACCTCAAAAGAATAGCATTTTATCCCTAGCTTTTGTAATTCAAGTGGAGTTGTGCCACTTCCGGCAAATGGATCCAAACAAGAAAGAGGAGTGTAATCTAATTCATTAATTATTGAACGGATAAATTCTTTTGAATATCCTTCTACAAATGGATACCAACGATGAATATTCTCATCTTTATTTTTTTCAAATTGCATGACAGGACCATATTGATTAAAATAATCTATTCTTTCATACATTACTGAAGAACCCATTTGAAGCTACACCTCACACATCAGGATAATAACCCTGCACATTTAGCAAGGTTATTAGCTAAGATACTTGTACACAAATTTTCTACTTTATATTTTATCATAATGCGGTATATTATGGAAAGAATTATTTAATAATAATAAATAGTAATAATAAATAGACTAATCTTTATAACTAGTTATATAAAGCAAAAGTAAGATAGGAATATAAGTAGTAGAGTGATTAAAGTTGTATATCAAAGAAACATAACCATACTAGATAACTTAAAATATTGGTCGAATACACTACCAAATGTACTTAAACCAACAAAAGGTGAAAGCTTGCATGGTTTTCTATTAAGGTTAGATGCAGCAAATAACTTTAATGCTGGTTGTGTTCTAAATATGGTAAAAAAGCATGAGACAGGTCAAACTTCATTTAACAGACCTGGCCTTTTTATTTTAGGCTCTTCCTTTGATTTAAACTTACTAGCTAAACTTGTTAACGTAGACTATGAATGCATTGTCAACCTAACATTTGCACCTGTATTAACCCGTATTTTTAGAACTGAAAAAGTATATCCAAGTTTATTGGGATATTCTTCATCATTTAAGATTTGCCCACAATGTATTTTAGAGAAAAATATACCTTTACTGTTCTCTTTGTCTAAAATCAAGCTCTGCCCTACGCATAATTTAATGTTGATCGAAAGGTGTATTTGCGGAAATACAATACAATTATTTTCAGCGGCTAACTTGCCTTATTACTGTCCAATATGTAATATTCCTTTAGACTATTTGCAAAGTATTTGGGTGGATAAGAAAAGCTCAATATATGCTAAACAAAAGTACTTATATAATGCTTATTCAAGTATGATTTACAGCAATATAGATTTAGTCCATAAAAATGAGGAGCTAGCTCAAGGATTAGAGAATAGATTTCAGAGTATATCCTATAAACAGGGAATTTATCGTAAAAAGTTTAGTTGCGAATTTGGACAAGAAGCGTACAAAATGTACAATGGTCATGGAATTTCAAATTTATCTTTAACAAAGATAGTAGATATTTTACATGGACTGAACTATACGCCAAAGCAATTCAGAGATATTAAAGTTCCTGTTAATTCAAATAGAATAGTTAATGACTTTAATGAACAAGAAGTTCAAGGTAATAATCAAGGCTGTCCTAATATTTACTGTAAAGACTTTAATTTAAACACTAATGTTAGATTTCTTGGCAAGAAGAAGCAGTATTCTGGTGAGGTTTTGATAGAACAATATTGCCAAACGTGCGGCACAAGATTTATTGGTAATAATATCGTACAAAGCTATGATCATAATCCAGGATTACGCCAATATGATATAGAACTTGCTCGGGCTAGAATTGAGAAATGGCAAAATGATTTAATAAGCACATGTAAAGAAATGATAAATAAAAGAATTCCTATTACACTTACAGGCTGCTTTAAAATTGCAGGTATTCCAATTGGCAAGGCATATTTTACTGATAGATTAGGATTAATAACAATTTTAGAAGAATATGCTGAAAAACAGAGGGAGGACTTTAAAGAATGGCAAGATGAACTTCAACCTAATGAATCTAATTCTTTTCTAAGGCGGATATATAAAAGACGGAAAATAAGCTGATTATATAATGTTCTTATCGCTTTTTTGTGGGCTTGGTTTGTATACTGGAACGTTTTCAGTTGAATAAAGTCTATCTCTATTTAATAAATTAACGTTGAAAGCGTGATAAAGTAGAGTGATAGGTATATCTTTCATCTTGAATTCTATACAAGCAAGCCTTACAGCTTCGTATATGAGCTTTGAAAGATGTTCCATTGCAACTCTCTCGGAATTATGAATATCCAATTCTGTGCTAGTCAACCATCCAAATATATTATTTGTATATTTCATTAGCTTAATTTCGGGCAAAAAAGGCTTATATATTTCTTCATAAGCATTGAGCACTTGGGCAACCTCATTAGGGCTAAGACCTTGAACTTCCCTAGATAAGGAGAATCTTTCGTAAACTTGTTCCATCCATTCTTCATGTCTATATTGCTGAATCTTTTGTAGTATACTAATACAGCCACTTGCTCCAAGAATACTTGATAATACAATACTCAAATAATAATTCTTTTCTAACTCAAGTGTATCGGTAAGCCATTTTATAAACCTCAAGTGATTAAGGTTTAATTCATGGGCATCATCAATGATTATTTGTTCTACTCCAAGATGGGGAATATTCTCAATTAGCCATTTTTTCAGGGCAGATGTATTTGATTGAGGCAGTTTACCGAAGCATCTACATAGTGAAGAAATCATATCCGTTGGAGTTGAACTTTCTGGTGACCTAATTGCAATAACTGGTACCCATGTTTTCCCATTATATTCTTTTACAGCACCGCTATTTTTAACTAAATCCTTTATACACCAGCTTTTCCCATTCCTGGCGTACGCGCCAACAATTGCCCACTTCTTTTTAAGTCTGACATCATTAATAAAACTTTGAAATCTTTCTGCAAAAGGAGTTTCTATAAAGCAATGCTTATATATTTCAGTAAGCCTTGCATCTATTTCAAAATTTTGAATTTCAATATTTAATTTTTTTTCAATGTCTGATTCTGATTGCGTTTTCTTAATATTCTTACTCATAGAAACATCTCACTCTAAATTCTTCTGATTTTTGGTTTTTTAAAACTAAATTCAGTTATGTTAAAAGCTTGAGGTTCAATTGCTTCTTTTCCTATATTTTTGATTCTAGTGCTAGATAGAACCTCATTTACATTTTCTGTATGGATATCTTGCTTGTCAAATATTCTGGCTTGCTCAATAAATTGAGCTTCTTTTTCTTTAAGCTTTTTAGGTTTCTTATTCTTAACATTACTAATATTGTTATTTGTATTTGCTCTTGCTTTGAGGTTGTAAAATTTCTTTTGCGCTTTCTTTTCTCGCCTTAAAATTTGATCTTCCCACACACTACGTCGCTTACCCATAAGTTCTTGGCAGTATGCTTCACAAAAATATCTTCCATCTTGCAAATATACATATATTACTGAAATATCCCTCTTGTCATATCTAATACTTACATGTTGATTCAAAAGCGCATTAAGCATAGATTTCTGTTGATAATACCTACCCAGAAAAGATATTCCATGCCTATCGACTTTGCGATTCTGTTCCTCTTTCATCAGTAATAGCTTAAGTTCATCTTTGCTTCCTAGCCATGTCGGAACCAAAGAACCCTTGTCTCTTTCTTCAGCTATCCAGAGGTTAAATCTAGTATGTCCACGAAGGTCATCCCATTCCTGATTATACCCATCAACAATTGCCTTGACGAACAGTTCTTCAAAGTCTTCAAAAGTGATTCCAGTTTGAAGCGCCTCTTTGTTAACTTCTTTGGGATCACGATTTTTTGTAAAACCGGGAAGTCTTGAAGTTAGACGATTAACTACCCATGTAAATAGAGCTTCTATACTTCCTTTTATGTCCGGAACATAAGGAGGTGCTATTTCTTCAATTATTCCAAATCTCTTTACTAAAACATCTGTTGCTCTTTTTGAAACAAAAATTTTACCATTATCACTAAGTATTCTTCTTGGTATGCCACTACCTGGCCATGAATTTTCACAGTTATATTGACTAGTAATTTTGTATTTAGATTCAATACAGACTTTGAGTGCCATCATATAATCTTCTTCCATAGGGGCTTTTAAAGAAAGAGAGTAACCAACTATCATAGCAGTTTTAACATCAATTAATACTACGGCCCAAAGCTTACCGGCTATATTCTGTTTATCCTGTGTAACAATTTTAATATCTAACCAATGAGCATCTACTTGAACATGATCCATATAGCTTGATATTGATCTTACCCATGCCCCTAAGGTAGAAACCTTGCCTTTTTTCGATCTTTCTCGTGGAGTTAAAGGGAATGCATCATCTTCTTCGTTAAGGTTTTTAAGATATCTGTAAATTTGATGATAGGAGGGTATGCTTATTAATTCATTTTTTTGCTTAGATAAAGAAATAACAGCTTTTTTTAATTCATCTGATTCAAAAATTTGCATTGCTCCCCAATCACGTCTCTTTGTTGCTATCTTTTTAATGATTCCCTTTACCTCTTCTCGAATGAAAGATTGACGACCATTATAACTAGAATAGGGAAAAAGAGAGGAATCCCCATATTTAATGTAATTATCAATAAATCTATATAGACTCGAACGCTTCAGGTCATACTTTTGGGCGATATTTTTCATAGAGCCTTCTCTTTTAAAAGATATTGCTTCTAATACCGCAGCTCTTTTTCTAAAAAACTCTTCTTTCTTATCCGATGGTAATTGTTCAACATCAAAGCAAGTGATTTTAGTACTTTCTTCTTGAGTTTCTTCGTCAGGCCCTAAACTATTATTAAACTTTTCGATTATTTGTTCATATGGGACATTAATCCTTTTTGGTACTATGGAAAGCTCTGCTTCTTCTAGTATTTTAAAAGAACTTTCTTTTGTTATTTCGTTATTATCGAAGTCAAATACTAACCTTCCTTCTTTAGCAGCATGATTCATTAATTCCATTAGCGACATTACAATTTCTTCTACAGTATACAGTTGACAAAGATCATTAATAAAATAATTAATGGTTAGTTCTAAATTATTAGTCTTAAAGAGAGAACTAATTTTATTTTGAATTTCTTGTTTTATATACATGGGTTTATCAAAAGATTTTAGGTTGGTATAGTTGTTTTTCCTTTTTTCAGTAAGTATATTATTACTTACGATTAACCAGTATTCCCACCCTCTATTTTTGCAATAATCTATTGCTGCCATTGCTTTAGATAAAGATTTTTCTTTCTCTTTTTCTTCAATTGAGCCTACTTCAACGACAATTACTTCTCCTGATTTGAGCGTTAATAAAAAGTCAGGGAAATATTTATAGCTTTTTCCATTCCATTCGTAAGGTATGATTATGGGGATTAAAACCGATCGATGTATATTATACTTTTGAGAAAAATCTTCGCCAATATCGGCTCTCTCAATAGTTAATATTTCAGGGTTATATTCTGCATAGTATAAGAACTTCTCTTCGTTTGTCCCGATAAATGGTATACATGCATTTTCCATTCCCTTTGAAGTTGGAAACCAGCCCTTAATTGTCTCTCTTGCTAAATTAAAGATAGATAAACCTTTATTCATAAGAAACCTCTAGTTATATTTATTAATAATAGTATTTCTTACTTATAGAGTTAAATATTTATATATGTAATATGAAAAAGTTGCATTTTGAGGAAAAATTAAGAGTAAAATTAATTTTTATATCAAAGAGACCAATGTCAATATTTAATTTTCCATTAATGCAGGTGCTTGTACAGTATAAACAATTGTTAAAAGAAAATATTGTAGGATATTGGCAAGCAGAGCTAACAAGGTTTAAACTTGGAATTTCTTTTATAATATTAGGATCCTTTGAGTTTATGCATTCATATTCATTTCTAACAAGCCCGAGACGTAAAAACGTAATATCATAAATAGGTTTTATAGCAGTAATGTTAGAAAAAGTATGGGGATTAATACCAAATTGATATAATAGATTAATAATATTATCAAGATTATAGCTTGTGTTGAAAACCGATATGTCTTGTGGATTTTCAACAATTCTGCCAAGTTCTTTTGAAAAGTAATTCTTAATATATTTTATTGCTTCTTTTTTTACAGTTGATAATAAAGTAATTGCTTGTTTTAATGCTTCTAATATAGGTTTGTCAGTTTTTATTAGTGGGATGTCATCCAAGATATAACTGTTGTATGCATTTTGAATAAATAATTCGTATATATGCTCAGAGTAATCACTATTACCGCATTTAATTGCATGTCCACTTTGATGATTCGAACAGCTTAAAGGCTCGAAGCTATTGAATATGTTTATTGGCTGATCACATGCTCGACATTTAGATACCAGGAGGAGGTTATGTTTTAAACAAAAATTAGTGTTTTTTAGCAGATGTACTAATGGTATTCTTTTCTCTTTAATACATTCAGGACAAACTTTTATCTTGTCGTAATTAAACAAGGTATCTCTATCACTTTTGTATATTTTTTTACGAATTTCACTAATCATCATGCTTGTTATTTTTTCTGAGGGCACATTAATTAGCTTAGAAAGAGAAGGTATATCCAAGTGTTTTTCTGCCAGATTCAAAATATTTTCACTTTTTAGATCAATATGATGATTCTTTTTTATGCAACTTTTTAATAGCGTTCCAGGGGTGAAGCGGTTTATATGATCAAGCCTAAGTAGATATCCGAGTAGACTTTCTCCTGTAAACGGCATGGATACTACAGGTAAAGTGTTTTCCCAATTATATTCCGTTGACAGAGCAATTTGAGATTTCATAATGACCTCTTCCTTTAAAATATTCAATATCTCATATAGAATTATACAGCCTACAAGTTTAAAATTTCATTGGTAATTAATTGATTTGCTCTCCCACGTTGATATTACTGAGCTTCAATGAAGATAGGGCATTGAAACTCAGTAATATCAATACATAACAAAGGAAGGATACCTTATCAGGCATCCTTCCTTGAAATATCAACGTTTGTGGACCTATGTGTCCAACATTCGTGTAAAATGTCCGTGATTCGCGCAAAAAGTGTCCAACATTCGCGCAAATCACCAGTTCCTTTTGGTGGGTGATAATGGGCTCGAACCATCGACCCCCACGATGTCAACGTGGTACTCTAACCAACTGAGCTAATCACCCATTTTTATGACGAAACTAATTATATATGTAAAGAGACAAAGATTCAAGAGAAAAAAGCAAATCATTTTTCAGTCTGGATAATTGACAAAAGTTAACAATTTTTATATTATCAATTAGAATCTAAACAATTAAATATATAATTTCTGCCGTATTGGTTAGAAAAGCAATTCCAATAAAAAATTTTAGAGGAGGGAAAGTTATGGCGATACTGCATAACATTAAAGATGTATTAAAACTTGTTGAAAGCTTGAAAGTAGCTGCACCGGCTTTGGCAGACTCCACTTTTTTGGAGGACTTCAGTATTAAATTATTAGATGACGACGGAATGAAGGCGGAAATGCAAGACCAAGACCTGGATTTGTTTTTGGAGGAACTAAACAATCTGAGGAAAAACGCTGCAGATTCCAAGGTCTATTTTATGCTGATGCTCTTGGAGGTATTAATCCTACATAATATTTATCCAATTTCACCGGAGCTTGTAAAATACAGGCAGGAAGTTGACAAAGAGGCGATTTGCGGAGTTAACAGCGCCTTAAAACCAATTGGGGAGGCTTTTAATCGGGAAAAAGAAAAAACCGAGGCTGATAAAGAACTGGCGGATAATGACAGAAATCGGATTATAGAAGCTTTATCAGAGAGGTATGAATCTTTTTTAAGAGTCTCAACAATATTTCGGCATGATATTCAGGAGCTGCAAAAGAATGGACAAATATCTATACTGGCAGATAAAGGCTGCCCAAGCGTCATAGATATAAACACTTTAGAGGAGCTTTTTGAAAATTATGCCTTAATAAATCGTCTTATTATTCAATTGAGTTTGATATATGATCCGATTATAGTCCTGAATTCGTCCAATTTCTCGTGTGGGTTGTCTGGAAAAGAGCCGCCTAAAAAGAAATAAAGCTTTGACTTTCATAAAGAAGAGGAATAAAGATAAAAAAGAGGCTGACCTAAAAGTTCAAATATCTATTGAAAAAAACGTATAAAATATGTAAAATGTTTAAGATATTAGTAAAATAAATTTCAAGCCTTTCTATAGCTTATTATCGAAATCACAAAAAAAGAAGGGGGACGTAAAAAATGGTACAAGCTGAAAAATTTTCAGAAGTCAAAGCAGTACTTGTAGGACACATAGGGAAGAGGGCCATTTATCTGCTGAAGGAGAAGGAAATGGTACTTATTCAAGAAGGTATGCCTAAAGGTAACTCAGGACTATTGATTGAGCGAGACTCGCAGCTGGTTTTTATCAGCGGGGGCTTCCCTTGTGAAGCAGTTAGCTACGGTAAGGAAACTTGCTACAATTTTGATCCTACACACGTATCAGAATTTAACGCTGAAAACGAGTTTATGGAAGTAAAGCAAGTCGGTGAAATTTCAGACATATTCAAGTTATTTATCTTTCAGAAGAAGGGGGATGTGTAAAATGACGGAAGCGGCATCTGAGCAAAAGTCGATTTTCATTGGTGTTGTTGGAGGTACCCCCATATATTTCCGTGAGAGCCCAAGAGCTGTCCTTATTGGGGAGCTTCCTCTGGCAGAAAGACAGGTCGTATTAATTGGGAAAGAAGAGGACATTACTACCGAGGGCTGGATATGTACAGTAATTGAGCTCGGGAAAGAGTTTTCTCGCGAGTTCAATATTTCAGACGTTGCCTGGTTTAATTCCCATAATTATCTCCTGAAGGTAGATACAATTTTCCCAACCCCGAACAGTCAGCCGAACTTTGCTTTTGTATTACGGTCATAAAATTAATGAAGCCCCGTTATGAATCGGGGCTTCATTAATTTTATTAATCTTCTTCTTCTTCTTCCTTCATATGTTTCTTTGCTTCTTCGATTACTTTTGATGCTATGTTAGAAGGAGCTTCCTCATATCGCTCAAACTTCATTGAAAAGCTTCCTCTGCCTTGTGTGAGCGAACGTAAATCGGTTGCATATTTAAATATTTCAGCCATAGGAACTTCAGCAACAACCTGCTGGATTCCTTTTTCCTGAGGATTCATACCCATAATCCTTCCACGTCTCTTATTCAAATCACCAACTATATCGCCCATATATGAATCAGGTATATAAACTTCAACAGTTGCAATAGGTTCTAGTAAAGTCGGTGAAGCTTCAACCATTCCTTTTTTATATGCAAGAGATGCAGCAACCTTGAACGCCATTTCAGAAGAATCAACCGGATGGAAAGAACCGTCAACGAGGGTAGCCTTAAGGTTTACAACCGGATAGGCGGCAAGAACGCCTTTGGTTATTGCTTCTCTTAAGCCTTTTTCAACAGCAGGGAAATATTGTCTTGGAACAGCTCCTCCGAAGATTTTTTCTTCAAAGGTTAAATCCTCAGTTGGTCCTGGTTCAAATTCAATCCAGACGTGACCAAACTGACCGTGGCCACCGCTTTGTTTTTTGTGCTTGCCTTCGATTTTAACCTTTTTGCGAATGGTTTCTCTATACGGAACCCTAGGATCTGTAAGGTTGACAGATACACCGAATTTGGTCTTCAGCTTACTTACTATAACATCAAGATGCTGCTCGCCTATTCCGGAGATTAACAGCTGCTTCATTTCTGCATTGTTCTCAATTTTAAAGGTGGGGTCTTCTTCAAGAAGCTTTTGAAGACCTGAACCGATTTTTTCTTCATCTCCTTTGGCTTTTGGCTCAATTCCCATAGAAATAGAAGGAGCAGGAAATGAAATTCCTTCAATTTCAATTTGTTTAGTCTGATCGCAAAGAGTATCTCCTGTATTTGAAAACTGAAGTTTAGCAACAGCAACAATATCTCCGGCAACAGCTTTATCGACAGGAACCTGTTTCTTTCCTCTCAAAGTAAATATCTGAGCTAATTTTTCAGATTTCCCGGTTCTGATATTCAGAACAGTCGAATCTGGCTTAAGTATACCGGAATATACCTTGAAAAGACTTATCTTTCCTACGTAGGGGTCTGCAATTGTTTTAAATATTAAAGCTGATACAGGTTCTTCAGCACTGATTTTTCTTGTTATTTCTTCTTCTGAACCCGGTTTCTTTCCTTTAAATTGACCTTTGTAATCCGGAGCAGGAAGAAGATCAGCAATTGCGTCCATTAAAGGCTGAACGCCCATATTTTGTAATGCTGAACCGCATAATACCGGAACAGTTCCAACCTCGGCAATACCTTTGCGTAAGCCACGATGAAGCTCTTCTTTAGTAAACTCTTCACCATTGAAAAATTTATCCATTAGTTCTTCTTCTGCTTCTGCAACAGCTTCAATCAGCATATCACGGTATGCTGAAACTGAACTTTTCATTGCATCGGTAAGTGCAGTTTCAACCGATTTTCCACCTTCATACTTGTAGGCTTTCATTTCAACAAGATCAACATAGCCTTTTACAACATTTCCCTCAGAATAAGGTGCTTGTATAGGAACGACGCTGGTTCCAAAAGTGGTTCTGATTTTTTCTACTGCAGCAGTAAAGTTTGCATTTTCATCATCTATTTTATTAATAAATATCATCTTTGGTATTTTAAGTTCATCTGCATAATCCCAAGCTTTTTCAGTACCAACAGAAACTCCGCTTTTTGCTGAAACCAAAATAAGTGCTGCATCAGCAACCCTGATTCCTTGCTTTAATTCGCCGACGAAATCAAAGTATCCGGGAGTGTCAATTAAATTAATTTTGTGATTCTTCCATTCACAGGGTGCAAGAGTTGTTGAAACTGATATTTGCCTTTTAATTTCTTCCGGGTCGAAGTCGCTTGTAGTGTTTCCATCCATGACCTTTCCCATCCTGTCGATTGCCCCTGCGTTGAAAAGTATTGCTTCGGTCAGGGTAGTTTTACCTGCGCCACCATGAGATGTAAGGCAGACGTTTCTGATATCGCTGGTTGAGTAGTCTTTCATTATGAAACCTCCTTTTGATTTTTAGCCGGAATCGTAAAGTGCACAATAAGAAGCTGTATTCAAGGTGTTAATTTTTGTTCTTAACACTAGCTTCGAAAAATTAATAAGTGCAAATTTTCCCTAGTTAATATTCTCTATTGTTTCCAAATTTCCTTTTTTAAATTTAATATATAGATAAAAATATCTTTATTTATACAGATTGTATGGATAAAAGACGGGAGCTAAAGAAGAGCTCTGGTGAATAAGACGGTTTTAGTACATATGAAAAAAGATTAAGCAGTCCATATGGACTGCTTAATCTTTGGAGCGGGTGATGGGAATCGAACCCACGCAATTAGCTTGGAAGGCTAATGTTCTACCATTGAACTACACCCGCACTTCTGCTGACTTTTACTATTATAGATTTGAAGGATGAGTTTGTCAAGTCTTAAAGTTATAAGAATTATAGAAATTATTTAAGTGATTGATACCATGATTTTTAGGAATAAAAAAGCATAAATGCCTATTTTTAAACGTTTTATATGTATGAAGACAGTGGTAAAATGATTATATAGACGCAAAAGATTCTTTCTATTCTAGGATTTGGTCCCTGCTTTTCTGATAGTCTGTTTTTCCCGTAGGTAGTACATTTTTATGCAAAAACAAGATTGGTTCTTACGCGCTCAAGCCTTACAAAACAGGTCTTAAGTAGACATAATAACTTAACTATAATTAAATTAAGACCTGTTTCAGATTTTTTATCATACTCACAAACCATATTAGGAGGAATACAAATGAATCGAAAATTAAAATACTGTGGTTTTCTCATTGTACTTCTATTCTTATTTATACTTCCTTATCAAGGTTTAGCTTCTACATATCCTACAGTTGATGTAACGCTTAATAATTGCCCGATTAGCTGGGATACCAAGCCGGTTAATGCAGATGGCAATATATATGTACCTATAGCTGAAATGAGTCAGGCGGTTGGGCTGCAAGGGAGCTTTGATATTAAAAGCCTGGCATACTCTCTTAGTTTTTCTCAGAATGAGATTGAACTAAAGCTTGATAACGATATTGCCGGTATTAATGGAAAGCTTGTGAAAATGGCTGGAGCCATGAGGGTAATTGATAATAGGCTGATGATGCCGGTGAAATTCCTTGAACAGCTTGGATTGATGGTTATTGATAAAAATGGCAGGGTTCTTGTGTTTAAGGCTGAAAATGGTCAGATAATCTATAAGGTTTCAAGCGGCGATTTCCTATGGAAGATATCCCAAATGTTTGGTACTCCTATTTTAGAAATCAAAGCACTAAACAAATTAAAATCTGATTCGATTTACGTTGGACAAATGTTGATAGTAAAGACGGCAGTGCCATTTTCTACAAATTATGATGCAGTTACGGGAAATGCGACCATAAAAAGCGGACCTGGATTTGGCTTTAGTGATGTAGGTTATTTAGCTTCCGGCTCAAAAGTATATGTTGTCGGGAAGCAAGGGCTGTGGTATAAAGTTATTTCGCCAAAGGGCAATGGGTATATATATTATACTGTAGTAAAGGTTACTCAGGATATATTGGATACAACTTCTCAAAGTACATTCTTTCAGAATAAAATTTCAGTTGATACATCAAATGATACTGTAAGCTACTCTGTCTATAATGTATCTGCCGGAGATACATTATGGAGCATATCAGAGAAAGTAGGCGTACCTGTGCAGGAGCTTGCATCGGCTAATGGGCTGACTACCAGTTCTTATCTTAGGATAAATCAGGTGTTAAAAGTTCCCGTTCATACAATTGGGCTTAAAGCTGTTGTTGATGGTAACTCCGGAGAAATGCTTGACTGGTTTTCAGAGGCACAGTACATATTTCCAATAACTAAAAAGGCGAAAGTAACCGATGTTCAAACCGGGCTTAGCTTTAATATCCAAAGAACAATGGGAAGCAGTCACTCGGATACTGAAACGCTTACAACTGCAGATACGCAGACTATGAAACAGGTGTTTGGCGGGGTATGGAGTTGGACAAGAAGGTCATTCATACTTGAGGTGGAAGGTAGAAGATTTGCGGTATCAATTGCTGGAATGCCACATTCTGGGGTTGACGGTCAGCCATTCTTACAAAATGTATATAATAGAAGCGATGGCTACGGATATGGTCCTAATTATGACAGGATATCAGGAAACAAGATGGATGGACATTTTGACTTGTATTTCCTTAACGGGCTCAGGCACAAAGATAATCAAATAGACCCAGACCATCAAAAAATGGTAATGCTTGCAGGAGGTTTGAGATAGTTTGAGATAGAAGATAAAGCAAGAAGGATATTTAAGAGTACTTATTATTAAGCAGAGGGGTTTTTAGATCTCTCTGCTTTTGCTTTACATAATATTTGACGAAGTTATGTTAATTATGGTAAAATACAGGTAAAAGTTTTTAAAATGGGGTAATAGTGGATAAAATATAAACATTAATTATAAAAAAGTAAACAAAGAATTTAAGACATATAAAATTTCAATTAAAAATCACTTCTAAATAAGATATTTTTAGAATATGAATTACAGTAGATGAACGGTGCTGGTTATGAACTAGAGAGGAGAGTGAAGGTTTTGGTCGGTGGTGCAATAACTACTGAAAACAACACGGTTACGATTGTAGGAAAAGTAGTTTCAAAATTAAATTTCAGTCATGAGGTATATGGAGAAGGATTTTATAATTTCATGCTTGATGTGCCTAGATTGAGTGATGTTAACGATATTCTGCCTATAACTATATCTGAAAGATTGATTCAGAATATTCAATTTGAAGAAGGGGCATTCTTTGAAGTTGAAGGGCAATTCAGATCTTACAATAGTTATAATAATGAATCGAATAAGTTGATGTTGACTGTTTTTGCAAGAGATATCAAACCGGTTGAAGACATAGCCAAAATAAAAAACTCAAACCAGATTTTTCTCAATGGTTATGTATGCAAAAAACCTATTTATAGAACAACTCCTTTTGGAAGAGAAATATGTGACATTCTTCTGGCGGTAAACAGACAGTATAACAAGTCTGATTACATACCTTGTATTGCATGGGGAAGAAATGCCAAGTATTCAGAAAATATAAAAGTAGGCGAGAATATAAAGATTTGGGGAAGGGTTCAGAGTAGGAGCTATCAGAAAACCCTGGAAGGTAATGAAACAATAATAAAGGTTGCATATGAAGTTTCTGTTATAAAGATGGAGATTGTGAGCGGAAAAAGTGAACCTATTATTGAAGAAACAGGAGCATAAAAATGATTTACTGTTAAAACCAGATAGAAGTAGGACTGACTTTGAGCAGTTCTATTTTTTTCTTTGTATTTTTAATCATCTTGTTGTATATTTAAAGCATATATATTTTTTGTGTCTATCCCTTGGGGAGGTCGTACCATACAAAAAAATTTTGTGGGAGGGGAGCTTATAGAAGCTGGTCGAGAGTAAAAAGAAGGAGAGGAGAATGAGAAATGAGTATAAGAGTACTTATCGTTGATGCTGATGAAGGGAGTATATCAGGTATAATTACGTCTGTTATCGAGGTTTTGGAAAACAAAAAGGTTGAGTTTGATATTGCCGAGAATGGTTCGGTGGCTTTGATGAAAATCCAGGAGAACGGCTACTACAATCTAATCATTCTGGATATTACTATTCCATACATGGATGGAATAGAGCTGGTGAAACTTCTGAAAGACACAGCATATGCTGATCCGATTGTGGGCTTTTCTTTCAAAGACCTTGCAGATTATAAGGAACGAGGGTTTACAGGATACGTAAGAAAATCGAATTATGCCGCGCTGGAAAATGTAATTAAAGAATTGAATATCGGTAATTGGTAATCAAGGTTTTGGTCTCCGGAGAAATCTGGAGACTTTTTCTTGAATTTTTTACCATAAATAGTATAAAATATAAAAAACAAGATATATGTTCTATTTTTATGCTAAATTTAGTATAAGGTTGTTTCACATGAAAAGGTGAAGATGGAAAAAGCCCTATTTTTATTTGGGTGCGAGAAGGTTATAAAAAAAGGAGGTTTAAAGATGGAAAGGAAAAGATTGCTTATAGTAGATGACAGTGAAAGGATTAGAGATGCACTTACAGACATATTAAGAAAGGTATTTAATGAATATCAGATTGATAATGCCAAAAATGGCAAAGAAGCAATTGAAATTGTTGAAGTGGCGGAAAACCCCTATGACCTTATTATTACAGACCTCAATATGCCCTTTATGAATGGATATGAATTGGTTCAAAAGCTTAGGGCTATTGATCGGTACCGGGAAGTATATATCATAGGGTATTCTTCCAAGATGGTTATCAACTATAGGGAAAAAGGATTCAATTCTCATGTTAATAAGCTTGAAGGAAATATCAGGCAACTTATAACTATAATAGAAAATGCTTTTGATGTTAATGAATAGACTATAAATCTCCGAATTTTTCGGAGATTTATTCTTGTTTTGCATCATTTCAAGTTATATTGACAATTAATAATATAAATTGTAAAATTAAGCGAAACATTGTACGGGGCTTGGAATACATGTATTTCTAAGCGGCTTAAATATAAACGAATAATAATTATACCGATATTATTAAAATATAAAGGATTTTAATTTTTAGGAGAAGAATGAAATGATTATAGTAATGAAACCAGGTTCATCAGATGAACAGGTTGATGAGATTGTAAAGGTTCTTAAAACCATAGGGCTAGGGGCACATGTATCCAAAGGTGACCTGATTACAATTATCGGGGTAATTGGTGATAAAAAGCGATTAAATGAAATACCCTTGGATTTAATGCCGGGGGTTGATAAGCTTGTACCTATAGTCGAATCTTATAAGCTTGTTAGCAAAAGCTTTAGACCTGAACCGTCCGTTATTGATATTAAGGGTATTAAAGTAGGAGGAAAAGAGATTGTTATCATGGCTGGACCTTGTGCTGTTGAAAGTGAACAGCAAATCCATGATACAGCAAAAGCTGTCAGAAAATCTGGGGCAAAGTTTTTGCGTGGGGGTGCTTTCAAGCCAAGAACTTCTCCTTATGCTTTCCAAGGGCTGGAGGAAGATGGTCTTAAAATGATATATGATGCAGCCAAAGAAAATGATTTGCTTATTGTAAGTGAGGTTATAAGCGAAAAAACTTTGGAGGTTGCAGATAAATATGTTGATGCTTTTCAGATTGGTGCAAGAAATGTACAAAACTTTCAGCTTCTAAAAGAAGTTGGTAAATCCGGCAAGCCGGTTGTGCTTAAAAGGGGACCGGCTACAACTATAGAAGAATGGCTTAATGCAGCAGAATATATTGTTAGCGAAGGCAACAACAATGTAATTCTATGCGAAAGAGGAATAAGAACATTTGAAACAGCTACCAGAAATACATTGGATCTAAGTGCAGTACCTGTTGTAAAAAGGCATAGTCATTTACCTATAATAGTTGACCCAAGTCATGCAGCCGGCAAGGTTGATTACGTTTCGCCTTTAGCTAAAGCAGCAATTGCAGCAGGAGCGGATGGTCTTATTGTCGAGGTTCATCCTGACCCCAGGCATGCACTTTCAGATGCGGCACAGCAGTTGACGCCGGAGTTGTTTGATACACTATGCAAGGATATTAGCAAAATGGCATCAATACTTGAAAGAGAATTTGAATATGGAAAATAAGGCTATTGCTATTGTTGGATTAGGTCTAATAGGGGGCTCGCTTGCAAAGGCTATCCGCAAGATTTCATCAGTAAATACAGTTATTGGAATTGATACAGATGAAAAGGTACTTGATACTGCATTAAAACAAGGGATACTTGATACTGCTTCCCTGAAAATAAACAATAGTGTTAGCAATGCAGATATTGTCTTTATTTGTACACCGGTAAATAAAATAAAAGAATGTGTGAAAGAATTAAATAAATTCGTTAAAAATAACTGCATAATTACCGATACCGGAAGTATAAAGGGCAACATAGTTAATGAAATAGAAGCGCTTAATGGAAAGTTTGTTTTTGTTGGCGGACATCCAATGTGCGGTTCCGAAAAAGTAGGATTCGAAGCAAGCAGAAGCCATATGTTCGAAAATGCATATTATATTCTGACACCATCTGAACATTCTACAGAAACAGCAGTAAAAGTACTGGAAGAAATTATAATTGAAATTGGAGCAATTCCTGTTATTATTGATAGTAGGGAACATGATTTGATTACTGGTGCAATAAGTCATTTTCCACATGTAATTTCAGCAGCTATTGTAAATACAGTTAATAAGTTTGACGGAAAAGAGAATTATATGCGGACTCTTGCTGCTGGAGGATTTAAAGATATAACCAGAATTTCTTCTTCTAACCCTGAAATGTGGAAGAACATTGTTGTAAATAATAAAGATAATATTATTAAAATATTAGACAGCTTTGAGGAGATTATCAATCAATTCAAAGATTGGCTTATACATGATGATATTACTTCAATATATAAATATTTTGAGAATGCCAGAGATTACAGAGAAACCTTTTCTTCGAAGAATATTGGACTAATACAGCCATTAAATGATATAACTGTTGATATTAAAGATAGACCGGGAGAAATAGCAAGAATTGCAACACTTTTGAGTGAAAGAAATATTAATATAAAGAATATAAATGTTGTTAACAGCAGAGAAAACGAACAAGGATGTCTAAGAATTAGCCTGTCTGATGTTGAGAGTACAGAAGAAGCATGTAGAACATTAAAAGAAAATGGATATATATCAAATAAAGTATAAAAAAAGTATTTATAAAATACAAAAAATATTAATTATTTGCAGCTTATTTTCTGATAAAAAGAGGGGGAAACTTGGATGGTCGTAGAACAAAAAAATGTTGTCAAAGGAGAATTGTATGTCCCTGGTGACAAGTCAATTTCTCATAGGGCAATAATGGTTGGAGCTCTTGCTGAAGGAGTATCTGAATTTGATGGATTTCTGTTAAATGAGGATTGCTTAGCTACAATTGAGTGCTTCAGAAAGATGCAAGTAGGAATTGAAATACTTCCTAAAAGTCGAGTTAAGGTATACGGAAGAGGATTAAATGGCTTAAAGCCATGTTTACATCCTTTGAATACTGGTAACTCAGGAACAACCATAAGGTTGATGCTAGGAATAATGGCAGGTCAGAGATTCAATTCAGTAATATCTGGAGATGACAGAGCACATAAAAGACCAATGGGTAAAGTAGTAAAGCATCTTAGAGCAATGGGAGCAAATATCATAGGAAAGGAAGAAGGAAATTATGTTCCATTCCTTATAAACGCGAGCCATCTTACAGGAACAACATTTGATTTCCCCAATTCAGGAACTCAGGTTAAATCTACTCTTCTATTTGCAAGTCTTTTTGCAGAAGGTGAAACAGTAATAACTGAAAGAATAAGATCCAGAGATCACACTGAAAAAATGCTGAATGCATTTGGTGCAAATATAAAAATTGATGGAAATACAGTCAGAAGTGCTAAAATACCGGAACTGTTTGCTCAGAAGGTTCACATACCTGGAGATGTTTCTTGTGCGGTATACTTCCTGGCAGCAGGACTAATGATTCCAAATTCAGAGATATTAGTAAAGGATGTTGGAATTAACGAAACTAGAATGACAATATTTGATGTACTAAAAAGAATGGGTGCTAATATTGAAATTACAAATATAAGGACAGTTGATAGTGCGACTGTTGGAGACATTTATGCAAAGTATTCTGATTTGCAGGGTGTCACAGTAGAGCCGGATGAAGTAGCCAGAATGATAGATGAAGTGCCTATAATGGCATTAATAGCTGCAAAAGCTAATGGTACTACTATATTAAAAGAAGCACCTGAGATAATGCAAAAGGAAACAAACAGAATAAAGGCAGTATCGCTTGAGCTTTCCAAGATGGGAGCAAAGATTACTGAGACACCGGAAGGAATAATCATAGAAGGTGGAAAAAATCTTAAAGGAACAGTGGTTGAAAGTTATAACGATGAGAGAATAGCAATGGCGCTTGCAATAGCAGGTCTTGCAGCAGAGGGAGAGACCATGATAAGAAAACCGCAATGTATTGACGTTGCTTTCCCTGAATTCTTTGACATATTGTATAGATTATAGAAGAGAAGCCGAAAGGCTTCTTTTTTTTGGTCTATTGATATAAAATATAAAAATGGGTATAATGGCTATGGGTTTTTTATAGAATAACAATTATAGATAAATAAATCTTTTTTCGCAAAGGAGGTATAATATGTGTAACAATGGATGCTGCTGCAACAGCGGCATAGATGAGGGAGAAGTACAAAAGATATGCAAGATTAAGAAAGCAATAGAAAAGCATAAGGACACAAAAGGGGCATTGATTCCTATACTTCATGAGGCTCAAGAAATTTACGGATATTTGCCTTTGAAGGTTCAGAAAATAGTGTCTGAAGGCTTGAATATACCTTTAGCTGAGGTATATGGAGTTGTTACTTTTTATTCGAATTTTATAACAGCACCTAAGGGACAATATAAGATTCAAGTATGTCTGGGAACTGCATGCTATGTAAAAGGTTCCGGAAAGATTTTAGAGAAGCTTAGCGAAAAGCTTGGAATTGAAGTTGGGAAGAGTACAAAGGATGGCAAGTTCTCACTTGAAGCAGTAAGATGCATTGGTGCGTGCGGCTTGGCTCCAGTAATGATGATTAATGATGACGTTTATGGTCAACTTGTACCAGACAAGATAGAAGAAATTTTAAAGAAGTACTAAACTCAAAAGATAGAACAACTCACCCCTGGTCCTTCTCTTTTCTAATTAAAATAGGGGGGATTAGAATATTCTTCGTAGAAATTACTATTACTTCCATCTATATTGCTTACAATAGAGAAGGAAGATAGAAGGGTGAGTTAATCAAATTAAGAAAATGGGGGTGTAAAAAGTGAAGTCAATAGAAGAATTGAATAAAATCAGAGAAGAAACAATAAAGGATATTAATGTTGATAGTAATAAAAATGAAACAAGAGTAATTGTAGGTATGGCTACATGCGGAATTGCTGCCGGTGCAAAGCCTGTTTTAGAGGAAATTACAAAAGGGGTAAAAGAAAAAGGATTATCAAATGTGTGTGTGAAACAAAGCGGGTGTATTGGAGTATGCAGGCTTGAACCTATTGTTGAGGTATATGCTCCTGGAAAACAGAAGGTCACATATGTTAAAATGACTGCGGAAAAAGCAAAGAAAGTAGTTGAGGAACATATTGCAAATGGAAGGGTTTGTTCGGATTATACGGTTGGCGGCAAAGAAGGAGAAGGTATTCCTGAACTTGAATCAATTAATGATGCTGAATTTTTTAAGAAGCAAACCAGAATAGCACTCAGAAATTGTGGAATAATTGATCCGGAAAATATTGACGAATATCTTGCAAGAGATGGATATAAGGCTATTGAAAAAGTATTGAACGAATATTCACCGGAACAGGTTATAGATATAATTAAAAAATCAGGTCTCAGAGGTCGTGGTGGAGCTGGATTTCCTACTGGAATGAAGTGGGATTTTGCAGCAAAAGCACAAGGAGACCAAAAATATGTGTGCTGTAATGCAGACGAAGGAGACCCCGGGGCATTTATGGACAGAAGTGTTCTGGAGGGAGACCCGCATGCTGTATTGGAAGCAATGGCAATCGCCGGTTATGCAATTGGTTCGAACCAGGGATATATTTACGTCAGAGCAGAATATCCTATTGCGGTTAAACGCTTGGGAATAGCTATAGAGCAGGCGAAAGAATACGGATTATTAGGCAAAAATATTTTAGGTAAGAATTTTGATTTTGACCTTGAGCTAAGACTAGGTGCAGGGGCATTTGTATGTGGAGAAGAAACAGCACTGATGACTTCAATAGAAGGCAAAAGAGGAGAGCCAAGACCAAGACCTCCATTCCCTGCAAATAAAGGACTATGGCAAAAGCCGACTATTTTGAATAATGTTGAAACTTATGCTAATGTTCCTCAAATAATAATAAACGGATATGAATGGTTTTCAGCAATAGGTACTGAAAAGAGCAAGGGAACAAAGGTTTTTGCTGTAGGGGGTAAAATTAATAACACCGGACTTGTTGAAATTCCTATGGGTACTACCCTGAGAGAAATCCTTTATGATATTGGTGGAGGAATCCCGGGAGGAAAAGCTTTTAAGGCTGCTCAGACAGGCGGACCTTCAGGCGGTTGTATTCCGGCTCAGTGCCTGGATACACCTATAGACTATGATTCATTAGTCCAAATCGGTTCGATGATGGGTTCGGGTGGACTTATAGTAATGGATGAAGACAACTGTATGGTTGACATTGCAAAATTTTTCTTAGGTTTTACAGTTGACGAATCTTGCGGAAAATGTCCGCCATGTAGAATAGGAACTAAAAGGATGTATGAAATACTTGAAAGAATTACAGAAGGGAAAGGTGAAGAAGGAGATATAGAAAAGCTTGAAAACCTTGCAAAAAGTATAAGGGTTTCGGCTCTTTGCGGACTTGGGCAGACTGCACCAAATCCTGTATTAAGTACAATAAAGTATTTCAGAGATGAATATGATGCCCATATCAGAGAAAAAAGATGTCCGGCTGGAGAATGTAAGGCACTTTTAGCATATAAGATTGACCCTGATAAGTGTAAGAGCTGTGGTATTTGTGGAAAGAATTGTCCTGTTGGAGCTATTACCGGAGAAAAAGGCAAGGCATATGTAATTAATAAGGAAAAATGTATTAAATGTGGTGTTTGCACGACAAAGTGCCCATTTAAAGTGATAAGCAAATAGTGTAGAGTAGGGGCGAGACATTGGCTCGCCCAGAGAATTTGAATAATAAATAAGAAGAAACGTCAGAAATAAGGAGAACAAAAAAGACAAGGAATGAGGAGTGGAGCGTACTTATTGTACGTGAGTACCGAATGACGAAGTCTGACACAGTTATCCGAAGTTTATACGTTTTTGATAAGAAGGGATGAGAGATATGGAAGAAATGGTCAATATAACCATAGACGGTCAAAGCCTACAGGTGCCAAAAAGCTATTCTGTGCTTGATGCTGCAAGAGAAGCCAATATTGATATACCAACCTTGTGTTACCTCAAAGGGGTTAACGAAATAGGTGCATGCAGGATGTGCGTAGTTGAAATAAAAGGTGCAAGAGGGTTACAAGCTGCTTGTGTTTATCCCGTTTCAGAAGGGCTCGAAATCAAAACGAATACTCCTGCTGTAAGGGAATCAAGGAAGATTACCCTTGAGCTTATACTTTCAAACCATGACAGACAATGCTTAACTTGTGTAAGAAATAGGAATTGTGAGCTTCAAAAGCTTTCAGACCAGCTGAACATCCAAGAAATCAGATATGATGGAAAAATGAAAAAGCGTGATTTAGACAACGTTTCGCCATCTATAGTAAGAGACCCAAATAAATGTATCTTATGCCGCAGATGTGTAAACGTTTGCAAAAATGTTCAGACAGTAGGTGTTATTGATACAGTAGAAAGAGGATTTGATACAATTGTTTCTCCTGCATTCGAAAAACACATGGACGAAGTTCCTTGTGTAATGTGTGGACAATGTATTGTAGCCTGCCCGGTTGGAGCCTTAAGGGAAAAAGATGATACACAGAAGGTTTGGGATGCAATTTCAAATCCTGATTTGCATGTTGTAGTACAAACTGCACCAGCAGTCAGGGTTGCACTGGGTGAAGAGTTTGAAATGCCAATTGGAACAAGTGTAACCGGAAAAATGATTGCCGGACTTAAAAAGCTTGGTTTTGATAAGGTTTTTGATACCGATACGGCTGCTGACATTACAATAATGGAAGAAGGAACCGAACTTATTAATAGAATTCAAAAGGGTGGCAAGCTGCCTCTTATTACTTCATGCAGCCCAGGGTGGATAAAGTTTGCTGAACACAATTATCCTGATTTACTCGAAAATCTTTCAACCTGTAAATCGCCTCATGAAATGTTTGGTGCATTGATTAAATCCTATTATGCTGAAAAGGCGGATATTGACCCTGCTAAAATATTTGTAGTATCTATAATGCCGTGTACTGCTAAAAAGTTTGAAGCAAGAAGACCGGAAATGTCTGCTACTGGCTTCAAAGATGTAGATGTAGTACTCACAACCAGAGAGCTTGCAAGGATGCTAAAAGAAGCAGGAGTAGATTTAAAAACCCTGCCGGATGAGAAGTTTGATGATCCTATGGGAGAAGCTACCGGGGCAGCAGTAATCTTTGGAGCAACAGGCGGGGTTATGGAAGCAGCTTTGAGAACAGTTGCTGAGGTTCTTACAGGGAAACCTGCAGAAAATATTGAATATGAAGCGGTTAGAGGTACAGAAGGAATCAAAGAAGCTGAAATACAAATAGGTGACCTGAAAGTTAAGGCTGCGGTGGCTCATGGACTAGGGAATGCAAGAAAGCTTATGGAGAAAATAAAAAATGGTGAAGAAAGCTATCACTTTGTTGAGGTTATGGCATGCCCTGGCGGATGTGTAACCGGCGGAGGACAGCCGATTCGCTCATCCAAAGACCTTGCAAAAATCAACTTGAAGGCTGAAAGAGCTAAAGCAATTTATGAAGAAGACAGAAGTTTACCATTAAGAAAGTCACATGAAAATCCTGCAGTTAAAAAGCTGTATGAAGATTTTCTGGGTGAACCGGGAGGGCACAAAGCACATGAACTCCTTCATACACATTATGAAGGAAGAGAAAACTATCCGGAGCAATAAATCATAAAATAAAACTTTAACTCCCTGTCTAATATTTCTCAAAAGAGATTGAGAGAATTAGGCAGGGAGTTTTGTATATTTTGCACAAAAGTTAAAAAATAATTTTATATATTATAACGAATGACAAATCATACCAGAATATGATATAATTTTAATAGATGATGTCCGGTAAAAAAAATTGGAAGGGGGGCACTTTCAGAAAAGCAGCGTCATTCTGGAAGGTATATAGCATGGATGAAAATGAAAGAATAAAATTACAGGGAGAAGCCCAATACTTAAAATCGCTTGAGCCTGAAAGGCGAGAAAGACTTATAAGAAATAACCCTGAGTATTTTAAAAAGGTTGCTGATGTTGACCCTGAAATTAAAACATTTATGCAAGGGTTAAATATTGAATTTGGTGATAATATAGAAACTATATATAAGTCTAGGGATGAGGATGAAGAAAAAAAATTAAGAGGACAAGCTGAGTATTTAAAATCTATTGAACCTGAAAAACAAAAAATAATTATTGAAAGAAATCCGGAGCATTTCAGGGAAATGGCTGATATTGATCCTGAAATCAAAGCAATGATGAAAAGCTTTGGTGTTGAGTTTGGTGAAGATAAGAAAGAGGCTTCTCACCAAGAGATATCTGGACAAGAAGTATCTAATAAAGAGATATCTAACCAGGAAATATCTGAGCAAGAGGCACCTGGTAATGATGGAATAGCCAACAAAAGTAATGAACAAAAAATACAAGAGGTTTTAAAAGGGAAATCAATTAAAGAAAAGCTGGAAGAAATGATTCCAGAAATACTGGCAAAAGAAGAACATGACTTTTATGATTTAGTTGCGTTAAACATGTATAGTGAAATGATGAAACAGGAAAATAGTATGGCAAATAAAACAAAAAACTTTTTCCTTAAAGGAGTCAAAAGAGGAAAAGAATATTTTGAGTTCCAAAAAGGAAGAATTACTGAATTTATAAAAAGGATTGAATCAAGCAAAACAGTTAAAAAAATAGCGAATTTCCCCAATAAGTGTATTGGAACAATTGAAAAGGCTGAGGGCTTGTATGATAAAGCAAAAGAATCTATTGATCAGATTATTTTAGGAAAACAATTTAATGGATTAACCAAAAATGGCGGTTTTGAAATGCTTGAAAAAGAAGCAGAAGCTCCACTCAGCAGAAGCAAGGCATGTGCACTTTATAAAACATTTGAGGGAAAAGAAGAAGTGAATGGGAAAAAACAAGGAAATGAATATTTTTTAGTACTTGCAGATGTTAATAGTAAAACTAAATTTTTAAAGATAAATGGTAATCTTGATGCTATTAGTAAGGGAACTCAAGATAAAGAGCCACAGGATAATTTGAAAAAATTTGTTGAGCACCTTAGCAAGCCTCATGTAAAGCTTGCGCTAGAAAAAAATAATCATGATATAGGTGAACTCTCAATAGATGATAATGGAAATTTTGTTATGGGGAATAAGGAAACACAAAAGTCAATTGAACAAGGAAACACAAGCAGAACCAGAGAATGTGCATCAAAGGCAAAAGAAGCTGCTAAAAATTTTGGGAATTGTGCAAAGCAAACTATAATTGAGATGGCTAAAAATGAGAGCGGTTATAATCGTTAAGAGCTGTAAACAAAAAAGAGAATTCGAAGGACTTCTCTTTTTTGTTTTAAATTGATATAATTACCAATATTAAAGACTAATGACAGGAGGCAATGCAAATGGAACAGTTTTCGTTAAATACCGTTTATGATGTTTTGGGTAATCTCCAAAAGAACTTTGGAAATATTTCTTTAGAAATAGAGAAGGTTGGTTTGGAGCATTTATTTGGTAGATATGCAGCTGAGGATATAATTTTAAATGAAGATACACCATGCTTTGACAGGGCACTTATTGATGGTTATGCACTCATATCAGGAGATACATTTGGTTTGGGTGAAGAAAGCAAAATGATTTTTAATCAGGTTGGACAGAGTGAAATAGGGCAAGAGTGTAAAATAGAGCTTGGACCTAATGAGTGCGTATATATTTCTTCAGGGGCAATGATACCACCAAATGCTGATGCGGTAGTTTCTCCTGATGATATTGAATTAACCGGACCTGGTCAAGTATTAATTAACAAATTCGTTGACAGATGGGAGAATGTCATAAGAAAAGGTGATGATTTGAAAGCTGGCGGAATCCTTATCAAAACTGGAACCAGAATAGGTGTAAGGGAAATAGGGGCGCTTGCAGGTGCTGGTATTGGTCATATAAATGTGTTTAAAAAGCTAAAGGCGGCGGTAATCTCAACCGGTGAAGAGCTTGTTAAGGCTTATTCCAGTGATATAAAGCCCGGCAAGGTAAGAGATATAAATTCGCATATGATATGCGATGCACTAAAATCATTTGGTGTAGTGCCAATAAATATGGGGATTGCCGGAGATGATTCCAGAAAAATGGAGGAGATTATTACCGATAGTCTTGAAACGGCAGATATTATAATAATAACTGGTGGAAGCTCGCATGGAACAATGGATAAGACATATAACGTAATAAAGAGAATTAATGGTGGTGAAATCATTACAAATAAGATTGCAATGGAACCGGGAAGAGATACTATTATTGCAAAATATGAAAATAAGGCGATTATAGGACTCCCTGGCAATCCTATTTCTGTTCTTTTAATTCTCCATATTTTAGTCAGGCCTTTAATGCTTTGGCTGAATAAATCACAAGAAAGAAGCTTTAGTATTAAAGCAGTATGTACTGAAAATTATGAATCTCCAATTGGGAAAGAAAGGTATCTGCTTGTAACTATTGATAGGAATGATAATGGTTTCACAGCAGCACCGATTTTACACACAAAAGGCTTTATTACTTCAATGATGAATGGAAACGGATTTGTAAAAATCAGAGCTTCTGATGAAGGGATAAAGAGAGGAGAAGAGGTTGAGGTAATATTACTGCAAAATTATGTTTTGTTCTAAGAATATATTAAAATAAATATAATTTAATAATATAAATTAGAAACCAGAGAAGATTCTCTGGTTTTTTTAAGGATTAAATATGCCTAATATAACAGTGCTCAGGGTTTCATCCGCAAAACATCATAAAAGGTCATTGCTGCATATTCTTTTATGGTTGGGATTATCCTTGATAATTATTGTGATATATATTACATTCTTTTTTGATTCAATTAAGTATTTGGAATCTGAAAGTATAAGATTTGTTAGAACTACCAACCTTAAAACACTTGAAAAGGTTATTTTTTATTCTGTTCCTGTTTTTAATCCTGATTTAAATAGTAAAAAAAAGCTGGAAAAAGGACTTAATAATGGAGGCTTGAGGATTTTTAGCTTTGAGAAGATATTGCAGGGAAAATATCCTGTTTTATTACTGTATCCTTTTAATTCAAGTGAAATTGATAATAACCAGAAAACAGCAAATGGTTTAAAAGAAAATCTAAATAAAAAGGATGAAGCGGAAGATAATGAGAACAAGGAAGCTAAGATTTATTCCAAAACGGTTTTGGTAAAAGAACGGGGAATAATTATAAGAAACCATACAAACTATAAAATTGACATAAGTAGGATGTTGTCGGAGCCTATTTCGTTTAAACTCTCTAAAAAAGATACCTCAGTGGTAATACTACATACCCATACAACAGAGGCATATATGCCTGAAAACAAGAGTAAAACAAATATAAATGACAGCTATAGGACCACTTTGGCAAGTGGAAATGTAACTCGGGTTGGACTAGCGCTTAAAAAGCAGCTAAGCATTTACAAAGTAAATGCTTTTCAGGATGTTACTATACACGATTATCCGGAGTATTTGGGAGCATATTCTAGGTCATTGAAAACGACATTGAAGGATTTAAAAAAATACGCACAGGCAAAGATTGTTTTTGATATACATAGGGATGCCTACGGAGAAAAAGAAGGTACCCTTAGGGCTGCAGAAAAAATTAATGGTTATGATGCGGCGAAAATCATGTTTGTTGTAGGAACAAATGAGATGGGGCTTGAGCATAAAGGCTGGAGGGAAAATCTTAAATTAGCTGTTAAGCTTCAAGATAAGGCCAATAAGATATATCCTGGTCTTTGTCGGGAAATTGATTTGCGTAAGGAAAGATTTAATCAGCATTCAGCCCCCGGCGCATTAATAGTTGAAGTTGGGGGAACCGGAAATACTATAAGTGAAGCAGAAAGAAGTATGAAATATCTTGCCCAAGTAATTTCTGAAACATTTAAAACTAAATAGTTATTGTATCAATTTGTTTTAACAGGAAAAACTAATACTGTATAAGAGCAAAGTATTTAAATGATTATTTGCAATGCATAATTTACAGGAGGGACAGGCTTGGAGAAGCAAGAAAAAAATAAGAAAATAAAGCTGTCAGGAAGATTGCTTATTCTGATATGCTTCCTGGGGTTCATATTTTTATTAGGATTAGGTTTACTTACTGCTGATTCAGGGTTTAACAGCTTAACGGGAAGGAAAGATAAAGCTTCTATATTTGCTGTTAATGATAAAGGCAATGGAAAGTACAGAATAGATTTTTTCGGTAAAAGACAAGAGCTTGATACTAAAGGAATTCTGCAAGCTATAGATAATACAAAACATTTTATTAAAAGCGTTTTTAAAGAATTTTAGAAATCAAATGGGCGCATATTCTCTGTTATGTACAAAGACCCTCCTTTCCTCCCTTCAAAAGGGAGCGAAAAGTAACCCTATGTAGGAAATTCAATACAAGCCTCATTTATCTTTTTGCAAACATCTTCAAAATTATAAATTACATCTTCATTTTTAACCCTGACAACCCTAAGGCCATAAGATTCAAATACTTTGGATTATAACGCAAGATATAATCATTTCCAACTAATCCTCTTTTCTTTAAGTCCTTATTATTCATACTCAGGTTCCTTCAATGGTATACTTTTCGTCCCCTTTTGAAGGGGAGATAGAGGGGTCTTTTCACTTTAGAAAGCCTAACTTGTTTTTACAATGCTTTTGAAAGATGTTTCCTCAAAAAGAATTATGCACCCAAATTTAGAAAATGTGCCCCAACTAGCTTTCTCAGATTGATTTCCATAAAACAATATGTTAAAATGATTTGAACCATATAGTTTTCTTATTTGCGGGGGTACGTTATGAGTGCTGAAAAGTTATTATTTAATGCTGTGATACTATTACTTATTATATTTACTTTCAATCGATACCTGATTTTACAAAAAACAGCACTTCTAATCATGTTGACCGGACAATTTTTTGCGTTGGTTTTAAGCCTTGAAATCCTCATGAATAGTGTAAATCCCAATTTGTTTATGGAAGTGCTTATGACAATTTTGGGTATAGTAATACCTGGAATTATATTCTTCTATTTTTACTTTATAAATAAAGAAGGCAAAATTAAGGAATTTTATCAGGCGATTTTAAAAATATTTGTTAAAGAGTCTAATAATAAAATTGATGAAAGTCTCATGATTGAAGATGGAAGCAAGGATAAATACGGGTTAGGCTGCAAAATGACAATAGTTCCTGAAAAAACGGCTGATATCCTTTTAAGAGGATATAGCTTTACTCAAGAGATTCCGCACTCGGTTAAGGAAGGGTTTGCAGAAGCCGAGCAATTTGTTGAACTTAAAGCTTGGAGAAAGGCCTTTGAAAAATACCATACAATCCAAAAGCAGTGCGGAGATAATCCGGCGCTGTTATTCAATATGGGTAATATATATTATCATCTTAAAGAATATCAGAAAGCTATAAATTTCTATAATGCAGCTGCTGAAATGAACCTTGTGGTTAACCAGCCGATTAATACAGGCAGCGATCAGGAGGCTAGCCATAAAACAGCTGCGAAAAGGATAAAAAGTGCATTAAAAAAGGTTGAGGATTATGAGGTTGTTTTTAATATAGCAGTGTGCCTTGCTTGTCAGGGAAAATATGAAAAAAGTGTAGAGATGTTTAAAAAAGCTGGAGTCCAAAAGGATAACTGGATTAATATTTATAAGCCTTTGTCCATTATTTACGAAGCGCTTGGCAATAATACTGAAGCTGCAGAAATGTATCAGAATCTAGCTGAAATTTATCCTGAGGATTTTGAAATGCAAAGAAAGGCTGGCAATTTAAGCTGTACTGTAAAAAATTATGACAAAGCTAAAGAATATTATGACAGAGCTAATGTACTGCAGCCTGATTTTTATCAAGGATATCTTAACATTGGTATTAAGCTGTTAGGTGATAATAGAAATAATGAAGCAATTCAAATGTTTGAACTTGTTTGTAAGATTTCTACGGATATAGCTGAAGTCCATTACAACCTTGGGAATGCATACTATGCGAATGGACAGAAAATGCTTGCTTTAAGTGCATATAAAAGGGCTATTGAGATTAATCCAAACGATTATAAGGCTTTATACAATCTGGGAGTAATTCTTGATGAAATGGATATGCAAGAAGAAGCTGTTATGGCATATGAGAATACACTTGATATAAAGCCTGACTTCTATGATGCTTCAAACAATCTCTCGCTGCTGCTGTGTTCACTTGAAAGATATGACCGAGCAGTGGAAAATTACCTGAAAGCTTTGCAGTATAATCCCTCAAATATAGAATTGTATTTCAATCTTGCAATAACGCTTGAGTACCAGAAAAAATACGATCAGGCGGAAGAGTTGTATAGGAAAATAATTAAAATGAATCCCAAATCAAGCGATGCTTATTATAATATTGGCTTAATTAGGGCACAAAAAGAGGATATTAAAGGGGCTGAACAATATTTCAGGAAGGCTGTTGAGTATAATTCAGAGTACCACAAATCATATTATCAACTAGCCAAAATATATGTGGTATGTAAGGAATATGGGAAGTGCATAGAATGCTTAAGAAAGGCGATAGAATTATCAGAGGATTATATTAATAAGGCAAAAATTGAAAAAGTATTTGATACAATCAGAAACTTAAAGAGCTATGAAAATATAGTTCAAATATGCTAGAAAAGCTTCTTTAGGTTTTGGGAGAAAGCTCATCTTTAATTTTATGAAATTTTGAGAGACAATCGTCACAATATCTGCCTCGTTTTATTGGCTTTTTGCAATAAATACAGGTGAAGAATTCTCCAAGGTGGGTAATGTCATCAAAGCGGCCTTTACTAATATACCTCAGGACATCCTTTTTTGTTACACCTGTTTCATTGCATATTTCCTCAATAGTATTTACTTTAGGGTTATCAAGGAGAAATTTTCTAACAGTTTCAAGATCTTGAAGGTCCTGAGAAAGACAGTTGGAACATAAATCTTCATTAGAAGGAAATAATTTACCACATTTTGCACATTTATTTAATTCCATTTTAGTATACACCCCTTAGAATGCACATTTTAGATATTAGAAAGCACTGGTTTTATGATGAAGCTGCTTCAACAACAAATTACTGTATATTAATTCTACCACAAAGTAGAGTTCATAAAAAGAATAAATATTAAAAAACAATATAAGATAATGACTTGGAGGAGTTATAAGTGATTGAAAGATTTTTCCCTGATATGGAAGTACACAAAGTAGAAGATATAAGTATGGACGATTTAAGACAGAATAATATTAAAGCTGTCATACTTGATATTGATAATACAATATGCGAATGGAAGATGGAGCCTAGCGAAAATGTCAAAGCATGGCTTGGTCTCTTGAAAAGGAATGGCATCCAAATCTGTCTGGTTTCAAACAACAAAAGATATCGGGTGGAAAAAGTTGGCAGGATACTAGGAATAAATTCAATTCATAACGCATGTAAGCCTTGCGGTAAAGCATTTCTTTCTGCAATAACAATAATGGGTGTTACACCTCAACAGACTGCAGTTATCGGAGATCAGATATTTACTGATATTTATGGCGGAAATAGACTTAATATGCTTACTGTATATGTAAGACCAATTTGTGAAAAGGATTATTTGTTCGTAAGGATGAAAAGACCTTTTGAAAGATATATTTTAAGAAAATCAAGGTTAAGTACATACAGCCAAAAAGAAAAGAAGATGATTTGGAAACAAAAGAGCAGGGGATAAAATATAAATATAATGAGGATTAAAATATGATTCATCAAAAAATCAATGCAAAAACTTGTATTACAGGGCTTGTTGGAAATCCGGTAGAGCACAGCCTGTCACCGGTTTTCCAGAATAAATTGTGTGAAATAATGAATGTTTCTGCAGTTTATCTACCATTCAAAGTAAATCAGGGAGATTTGCAGAAGGTTATTGATGCATTTAGGGCTCTTGGGGTAAAAGGATTTAATATTACAATTCCTTACAAGACTGATATATTAAAGCTTATTGATGAAGCTTCCGATGAAGCGCTGTTAATGGGTGCGGTTAATACAGTTAAAATTAATAAAAATAAGCTTTACGGATATAATACAGACGGATTAGGCTTTGTCAGAGCGCTTGAAAGCCAAGGGGTGCAGATAAAAAATAAAAACGTAGTTGTTCTGGGCGCTGGAGGAGCAGCAAGGGCAGCTGTTGTCAAGCTTGCACAAAAGGGCGCAAAAAGAATAGCAATACTAAACAGAACGCAGGATAAGGCAAAGAAACTTTCTGAAATGATTAATCAAAAAATTGCCAATGTTGCTGTAAACTATGATATATCACAAGATTCTATTGATAAATATGCTTACGATTGTGATATACTTGTAAATTCTACGCCTGTTGGGATGTGGCCTGATATAGATATGTGCCCGATAGATTCTGAAGCGATATTTGCCAATAAGCCTGTGGTTTTTGATATGGTTTACAATCCTCTCAAAACTAAATTCCTTTGTACTGCAGAAGCAAATTTATGCAAAACTGTAAGTGGTCTTGGAATGCTTGTATATCAAGGCGTTTGTGCGTTTGAAATATGGCATGATGTTGTTGTGCCAACAGATGTCGGCTTGGGATTAATTGCTGATTTGGAAGAATATTTTATCTAAAGGCAGGATTTTAGATAATTTTAAAGAATATATTTATATACTTCAAACTAAAAAGGAGGTCTGGCACTATGGCACAGAAGGAACTCAATATCAAGAATTATATGGAAGAAGTTGTTTATGGATTTTTTGATGAAATTTTAAAAGATTTGAATGTTTGTAATTGTGAAAAATGCAGAATGGATATTGCAGCAATTGCTTTGAATCAGCTGCCTGCAAAATATATAGTTACTGAAAAGGGAGAGCTTTACTCAAAAATAAATACATTAAGGCAACAGTTTGAGGTTGATGTTATTGCTGCAATAACTAAAGCAGCTGTACTGGTTAAAAGGTCGCCAAGACATGAATAATGCTGTGCCGAATCTTGTGTTCACAGGGTTTATGGGGACAGGAAAATCTTCTGTTGCTAAGCAGGCTGCCCTGGAACTGAATCTTAAATTTGTTGATGTTGATAAAGAAATTGAGCATACTGCTAGCATGTCAATATCAGATATTTTTGCAAGCTTTGGGGAAGAATATTTCAGGAAGATTGAAAGTCAAATGATTAAAGAGTATTCATTAAAAACAGGAATGGTAATATCAACTGGCGGCGGAGTTGTTTTGAATACTGAAAACATTAAGAACCTTCGTAAAAACGGAATTATAATTCTCCTTAAAGCAAGACCTGAGGTAATATTCAGAAATGTATCAAAGGATAAAAGCCGGCCTCTTCTTAATTATGAAAATCCTATGAACCGAATTATTGAGCTGCTTGAACAAAGAAAGCCTTACTACGAGAATAATGATTTTGAAATAGACGTTTCGGAATTGAGTATTGAAGAAGCTGCAGAAAAAGCAGTAGAAATTTTTAAAAACAGTTGCCGGGTATAACAAACAGATTGCTAACGCCTAAGGAGTATCTTCCTGGGCGTTAATCATAGTTATATAATAAAAAGATATAAAGAGGATAAAAATTTTATGATTAGATTTGGACCGTCAGGAAACTCGGAAGCATTTTATGAGCAGGGATTCAAGTCTTCTCTCGAAGCACCTGAATGGATTGCAGGGATGGGACTTAGTGCTTATGAATATCAGTGCAGTAAGGGTATAAATATATCTCCTGAAAAAGCGGTGGTGCTTGGTCAAAAGGCAAAAGAGCATAATATTTTTTTGAGTATTCATGCACCATACTTTATTAATCTTTCAAGCATTGATGAAGTAAAAAAGCAGAATTCAATAAAGTATGTACTGGATACACTCGCTGTTGCTAAGCTTATGGGTGCAAAAAGAGTAGTTGTCCATCCCGGTTCATGCGCTGGGATAGATAGGTGCGGAGCATTTAACGCTGCCAGGAAAACCCTTGAAAATATTGTAGATGAAGCAGCTAATATGGGACTGGATGAAATTAATATTTGTCCTGAAACCATGGGCAAAATAAATCAACTCGGAGATGTCGAGGAGATAATAGAGCTTTGTACTATTAATGAAAGAATAATTCCAACGCTTGATTTTGGGCATTTATATGCAAGATCAAGAGGGAAAGTAAATAGCTGTGAAGATTATGAAAAGATATTTGATAATATTAAAAATAAGTTGGGTCAGGAAAAGCTAAAACATTTTCATTGCCATTTTAGTAGAATAGAGTTTACTCAAGGTGGTGAGAAAAAACACTGGACTTTAGAAGATACACAATTTGGTCCGGAATTCATATTTCTTGCGCGTGTTATTGCACGATGCAATCTTGAACCTGTGATAATAAGTGAATCAAGAGGAACAATGGCAGAGGATGCTTTAAAATTAAAAAAAATATATGATACAGAAAAGGAGAAAATTGTATTATGAATTTTCTGTTTATAAACGGTCCCAATCTTAATCTTCTAGGAAAAAGAGAGCCCGATATATATGGAGCAGAAACATTAGATGATATTATTGCAAAAATAAAGGATGAAGCTAAAAAGCTTGAGGTTGAAGTTGATTTTTTTCAATCAAACCATGAGGGAGGAATAATTGATGAAATACATAGGGCAATGAGTTCCTATGATGTAATTATAATTAATCCCGGAGCTTATACACATTACAGCATAGCCATAAGAGATGCGATAAAATCAGTAGGAATTCCGGCTGTAGAAATTCATCTTTCAAATATCTATGCAAGAGAAGAATTCAGAAGCAAATCAGTTATTGCGCCGGTATGTATTGGGCAAATATCCGGATTTGGTTCTGATTCTTATATACTTGGACTGCATGCGGCGGTATTGGTTAGTAAGAAATAATATCGATCAGGCAGCAGTGATTAAAAGGTAAGATATTCTTCATTATAGGAGGAAGTCATGGAAGAAAGGATTAGTAAGCTTAGAGAAAACCTTGCTGGCTATAACGTGGGCGGGATTATTATAACAAGTCGCTATAACAGATATTATTTATCGGGTTTTACCGGGACAAATGGGTATCTTATAATAGGAAAAGAAAAAAAGATATTAATAACAGATTCAAGATATATTGAACAGGCGAAGAAGCAATGTCCGGATTATGAAATAGTAAACCAGGGTAAAAACATTTATGAAGTGCTGCAAGATATTTTACAGCAGATTAATATTTCGGAGTTAGGGTTTGAAGAAAATTATATAACCTATCGCCAATATGCTGATTGTGAGAAAAACATAAAAGGGGTAAAGCTTGTTCCGGTTATAAATTCTGTTGAGAAAATAAGAGAAATTAAGGATAGACAAGAAATTAAAAAGATAAAAAAGGCAGCACAAATTGCAGATAAAACATTTGAGCATATATTAAATTATATAAAAATAGGAATAACGGAAAAAGAGATTGCGCTTGAAATTGATTACTTTATGAAGAAATTGGGTGCATCAGAGCTTTCCTTTGAAACAATTGTTGCATCAGGTACAAGAAGCTCAATGCCACATGGGGTTGCCAGCTCAAAAATAATTGAAGATGGAGATACTATTACTATAGATTTTGGATGTATTTACGATGGGTATTGCTCTGATATGACAAGAACAATATTTGTTGGAGAGCCACATCAAAAAATGAAAGACATCTATAAGATAGTATTGGAAGCGCAAGAAGCAGCTTTGAAGGTACTAAAACCGGGGGTCCCATGTAAGGATGTTGACCAGATAGCAAGAGATATAATATCAAAATACGGTTATGGAGAAAACTTCGGGCATGGGCTTGGACATTCTGTTGGACTTGAAATTCATGAAGACCCTGCATTATCAACCAAAAGTGAAAGAATTCTTGAAGCGGGAATGGTTGTCACGGTCGAACCGGGGATATACGTTGAAGGCATTGGAGGAGTAAGAATAGAGGATTTGGTTTTAATAACCGAAAACGGATATGAAAATCTCACTTCCTCAAGCAAAGAAATTACAGTAATTTAACGACGTTTTATTAAGGAGAAAAAATGGAAGAAATTCTTTACAATCATAATTGTACATGCCCTATTTGTGAAATAAATTTTAAAACAAAAAAAGTACATGAAAAGAAAATTAAAGTTATAAATAAAGACACAGACTTTTGTAAATACTTTGATGGACCGAATCCGTATTTTTATGATATAAATGTTTGCCCCAATTGCGGCTTTTCATTTTCTGATGGTTTTAATAAAAAACTAAGTCCGGTTAATATAGATAACTTTATCAAGGTGTTTGCACTTCAGTGGAATAAGATTGACTATACTGGTAAAAGGGATATTTTGAATGCTGTAGAAACCTTTAAATTAGCTATTATTTCTGGACAAATAATAGAAATAAAACCTAGTTATTTAGCGAAAATATGCCTTAAAATATGCTGGCTTTATCGATTGAACAAAGATAAAAATCAAGAGCTTAAATTTATTAAAGGAGCGATAGATTTTTTTGAAAAAGCATATGAAACTGAAGATTTTAACAGAAGTGACAGTATGGAGCCGGAAATGATAGTATATTTGCTTGGAGAGTTAAATTATA
>JBLMYQ010000039.1:0-46717 GCA_050258375.1 Deltaproteobacteria bacterium
CTGACAGTACAGATACACTTGTAAATACTGTTGAAGTACTTGCAAGAACCTGTAATCCGAAAGAACCATCAAGTAACTGCTTACCATTGAATTTGGTTGTGTTTGCTATTCTGTCAATTTCGTTTGTAAGCTGTGTTATTTCTGATGTAACTGCTGTTCTGTCGGTATCTGTAAGTGTATCGCTTGATGCTTGAACTGCAAGCTCTCTCATTCTTTGGAGTATTGAGTGGGTTTCATTCAATGCACCTTCTGCAGTTTGGATAAGTGAAATGCCATCTTGTGCATTTCTTGTTGCTTGATCCAAGCCTCTGATTTGAGCTCTCATCTTTTCACTGATTGCCAATCCTGCTGCATCGTCTCCAGCTTTGTTGATTCTTTGTCCTGATGATAACTTTTCAAGAGATTTTGCTGATAAAGCGTTGTTAGCAGTTAACTGCCTGTAGGAATTTAAAGATGCAATATTGTGATTAATTCTCATGGTTTTTTCCTCCTTGAAATTTTATTTGATTTTTCTTCCTTGATATAAGGGCTTCACATCTCTTAAAAATCGGCGCCATGATTTTGCATTAAGACATTTATCCCTTACATATAATATATCGGTCAATTCTTAGCATTTATTAGCTCGAAAAATGGCAAAATTTCTTTATAATAAACTGTTAAATGGTTTTATTGGCATTTTTTGAACAACATCAATGCTTTTGCTTAATTTTTCTTGGTTTTTCGTATTTTAAAATATCGTCAACAATGAAACCCGCTTTGCCCTAGTGAAAGCAGATTTATAGCAATTTATATATTATAAATAAATTATTGTTCTAATATCTTTCAGCCCATTTAGTGTGTCTATTAAAACATCATGATAATAAGCTATATGTCCCATCGCCCTTTCAACCGTATTAATTATCTCTACAAGAATATCCTCTGTTGCTTCCCGTTCCTCAGCCATACATTTACATACTGTAAAAAACCTTATTATTGAATAAAAGAGAATCATTAAGCTATATGCATCTTTATACGATCTTGTAAAAAAGTTTTTACTAAAGATATAATTCACAAAATAATTTTCAAATACATGACTGATATCTTTTTCAAAAGGCTTATAAAATTTGTTGTATCCATCAATGAATTTATTAAACATATCATCAGTAATCTCATAATCATTTATAAGCTTCAGGTCAATATATCCCGAGCGAAGAAGCTCGCACATTTTATAGTTTGGAACAGGTCTCAAAGTAATTCTTTCATCCATAGCTTCTTTAATCAAGAGCAGCATATTTTCAACTACGTATTTTTTATTTTTAGACTGCTGTATTATTTCTTGAACCGCTATTTCCATACATTTTTCTAAGTCTTCTTCGTCAAAAGTACTCCCTTTTTCAAGGACAACTCCAGACAAAATCAATCTCGTGTTAATATCCATCTCCCTTGTTTGCATTATATCAATCAAAAGGCTTTCAATTTCATAGTAGTTCTGTTTTCCTATCTTTTTTCTTTCCTTAGCATCACCAATTTGATTGCATTTACCTTTTAAATTTAAAAACTCAAAGTCCTCTGGATTCTCGTAAAATTCAATTGGCTCTCGGTTTTTTAATAATTCGGCCGCCGTCGGGCATGAATAGTATAATCCTATTTCAGAACCTCTTTCGGTGAGGAAAATATTTCGTGGATATTTTTTACATGTGTCAGAAAGACTATCGGCACCATACTTTGCTTGAATTGAGCATAACCCTTTATCATTAAGAAAACAACATGCTTTATTTGGATCCTTAAACTCCTCGTCAGCCAAATTCTCGTTTCCTCTTGTTAAAACAGCCTCAACGAGCTGTTCAATATTTAAGTCGCTGTACTCATCAGGAATAACAACATGTCCTGTACCATTATCATTCTCTTTTAATTTTTTAAAATTATCACTAAAAGCATTATCATTTTGAGCAATTTTCTTATAATCTTTCATAGTTGCATCATCAAATATAATATCCCATATTCTACAGCATCGTGAACACATCGAGCAATTAAATTGCATTGCATAATCCGGTACCAAATAGTGGTTTTTCATAATGAATACCTCTCAGCTAAATATTTTAAACTAATATACTTTTTCGGCAGAATTGCGTAAAAAGCTTAGTCTTTTATTATGACAGCTTCAAGGAATGGCTAAAGCCCATAAAAAAAGGAACAGGTAAATACCTGTTCTTTTCTAAATCTTAGTTTATTATCCTATTCATTGTATTCATTTACCTCAAAAGTCATTATCTTATCAAAGACTATATTATCTTTCCTGCTTAAGAATGGCCCTTTATTAAATGTTTTACTGATTGTATAATATGCCTTCCCTGTACCACTTGCCTTTCCATCATACCAACTGATAAATGCATTAACCTCTGATATGGCTAAATCATATTCTTTTTCCATTCCATTTGTCATTGTAATTACGAGGATGGCTTTATTTCCTCCTGGCGCTTGCGGTGTTGCAGATGCTTCATTTGAGTTTGTACTTTCTCCGGCAGAATTAACTGCTGTAACTACATAATAATATGTAGTACCGTTTGTTAATCCTGTATCAGTATAAGCTGCGCTTGTAACATTTTCGGCAATAGTAGTATATGGTCCTCCAGCCGTACTAGCTCTTTTAAGCTTGTAGCTTGCTGCACCTGCAACAGTATTCCATGATAGGCTAATTTGTGTGTTACTAGTTGCTGCTGATAAAGTTGGGGAAGAAGGAGGTGCAATAGTTTCCATCATTTCAATATCGTTTATTGCAATATATAAAGAATGTCCATTATTTGCAGTTATATTAAATCTATAGTATATATATGCCGTATTATTTGTAAAAGTATAATCTTTAATGCCATAAGAATCATTACAATTATTATTCCAATTGTATGAATCACATGCAGTATTATTAACTATAGTATCTAAAATTGCCCAGTTGGTGCCATCATTTGAGCCTTCAAATGTCCAATTCTTAGGAGCAGCAGGAGCTATCGTGCTAGCCCCCCTATACCATGATAAATTCTATACTTTGTTATAGTTTTTGCAGTTGGGAAATGGTACTGAATCCATCCTGTTGTAGCTTGCAAAACCCAGCCATGATAGCCTGTTTCTGAGAAATATGTAATTTCTCTGTCAAAAGCTTTCCAAGGAAAAGCATCGTCACAATTGGTACCACTGGCAGTCACTTCCCCAGTTGGAGTTGTAGCTGATGTCATTGCAGGTATAACATTATTTGTATACGTTTCTGCACTTACCGTAAACGTAGTTAATAAAATAAAGAAAGAAAAAATTATTAATATTTTAATTCCTGAACCCATTTTTTTGCTTAAACTTTTCATAATTTATATACCCCCTAAAATATTTATATTTTAGGGGGTATATCTTCTGTAAAATATCTTTTAAACAAAATTAAAGCAAGCTATGAACACCTCCTTGAATTTTTTTAGATAAAAACAGACTAATTCCGATAAATAATATAATATTTTGATAAAAATATTATATTATTAAGCTGAACGGTATAAAAATTGATGTAAAAAAAATGATAGCTGCTGTTTGAATATTTAATACTACCTTTCGCAAAAAAGGAACAGGTATACCTGTTCCCAACTTCAAGCTTTATGCAATTTAATTTCAGATATTTTATCCTTCAAGCTTTTTCTTCAATTCATCAAGAGAAACTTCTTTGCTCTCTACTGCCTTTTTATTTTCCTCAAGAATCTGGGTATATAATTCTTTCCTATATATAGATACATCCTTTGGCGCTGTAATTCCTATCCTTACCTGATCATTTTGAATATCTATAACTGTAATTTCTATATCATCATTAATAATAATTGACTCATTTCTTTTTCTAGTCAGTACAAGCATTTTATTTTCCTCCCATCTTCTTGAATTCATCCAGCAGCAAATGTCTGAACTCATATCTTTCATCCTCAAGAATAATCTGACATCCTTTATTCTTTTTAGCATTTATAATCACTGGTGCCTTAAGATTTGCTGTCATTTTGGAAACCTCTTCAGGTATTGTAACAATACTATATACAATAATATCCTTCATATCTTGAATATCCAATTCCTCTGAAGCAGCCTGATCTATTTTTACTTCATAATGATCTTTAAAAACCTGTGGATTTATAACAACAAAAGCTACTTTCCCATCATCCACAGATTGAAGCCACTTAAACGGGTTATCTTCTTCAATCTTATGAAGTATTACAAATCTTTTATTGCTTTCAAAGCCAGGCATACCTTTTTCAAAAGCAATTATATCTTCCTCGTTTATTTCAACATTTCCAAAGTGCTTTGTCTTTAATACCATTATTATTTCCTCCTTTTAATTAGTAACAAGATAGCGGTTAAGCATATTAATATACAGTCTTTTTGTTTAACAAGCTGATTTCAACCATTTTATCTACAATCTTATATACATCTTTAAAATCCAGTGAAAGCTCGTCTGCAATCTCAAAAACACTTGTAGCATTATCCAATTTAAATAGTATACTGTTAATCATTATTCTGTGCGCAGGATTGTCTTTCCATTCAGTCCACAAACCATATTTTGATAAAAACGGTATTCCAATATAGTTTCTAATAGGAATAAAATCTTTTTCCAGAATATCTATTACTTTCATAACTGTTTCAAGCGCCTCTTGAAGATTTTCTTCAGAAATCTTTTCCGGTGTATCCCCACTTGTTCTATATTCATAAAAAGGAAGCACATCGTTTTTATTATCTACTCTCGAAAGTGAGCAGGTAGGAATATCAACTCCGGGAGAATTAAAAACCCTTTCTCCACTGTAAAATATTTTGTTGAAAGGTCTCTCACTAAAAGGCTTCCCGCTTTGCGCCAGAACATTATATATGATTCTGTCTAAATACTCGTCTTCTTCGCATGAATATTGCAGAGTAAGCTCCCGGTCATTTCCCAGCATTTCAAGAACTACCGCGCCTATTGCTTCATTTATCATTCCCGGATTAGAAGCAAGATAAGCCATAGGACCAATGGTTCCCGGCAGATATAAAAATTTATAAGTATAATATGGGTTCATTGCCGAAAGCTTCTTGGCTATCTCAATTGATACAGCTACCCCGGAAAGATTATCATTTGCCTGCCCCGGTCCATCCAGATGGCAAAGAATATAAACCGTATACGGAGTCTTTCCTTTTACAGTATACTCTCCTATCTTCAACTCTCCGTCCGAATAGCTGCTTTTTATTACTACCTTATATCTTTCACCCTTTTGTAATCTTTCATATTGTTCTTTGTTACAGCAAAAGCCCCAATCCAGTTGATCATAATATTTATATACGCAAGGAATGTATTCCGGTCTTCTTTTATCATAATGTACATGCCTCATTAGTTTATCCTTGTTTATCTCTGCTTCAAAAGGAAGAGAGCCTACTACTACATGAAGGATGTTATTCTGAATATCTATTACCTTTTCTCCTGTATCAAGGTCAATCACATAAGCTTCTCCTACATCCCATTTTTTAGGAATCTTCCATGTTAGGAATTCTTTTCCGCTCTCATACTTAAGAACCGTAATGTTAATTTCTTTTTTTATGTATTCAAGTGCTTTGTCATATCCTCTGCTGACTATAGCCCTATTGAGCTTCCACATCTTTGAAATGAGTTCCTTCATCTTCATCCTCTCCTTTGCTGCCTATTAAGCAGAAAAAGGATATTTTCATATCCTTTTTCTGCTTAATTAGATTATATAAAAAAATCCTTTTTTATTCAATGAAAATCCTTCTATCTGTATATAAATATTATACTTTTACATCTACATTACTGCCAATATATTGAATTTGCAAAGAAGGTTTTTGCATAAGGTACATATTTATTCTGGGCTCAGAAAAATTTATATTCAAATATCCCTCTTCAACGGTGTTTGAAACCTCACCTTCATTAAAATTAACTTTCAGATATCCCTGAACCTCTATTCTTGGTCTTGCTTTAGGTATGTTATCAATATTAAACTCATGCTGTTCAAAGCTATCTCTCCTTGCAATATCAGCAATAACGTTTCCGCGATATCGGATGTTAGTCATTTGGTCTCCATCCTGAGCCTTACGTATAGTATACTCTGCAGCTTGCTGATTAGCAGCCGCAGCCGCTTCTGCCAATATTTCCTCATTATTTTTTAATCCTGATGTAGCAAAACAGTCATGCTGGTCAATCAACACCTTGGGCAGCTCTTTTTGTATTTGAACCTGCGCAAAGGATTGCTGCATTTTAAGCCTGTTAGCCTTGGAATTCATTTCAGCCTTCGAATTATATGTTTCTATGCCTATCTTTGCGTAAGTTTGCTCTATCCTTAGAACATTCATATATTCACATCCTTGTATTTTGCTGTTGGACATTTTAACCCTAGTCTAGTCAGTCTCGCCTTTTTGTTTCCTTCTTACTTTTTTGCGCTCAACTTTATTTCAGGAAATCTACCAATGTGGGTTGTATTATTCTTGCCCCACCTGAAAGTGAAGCATTATAAACATTTTCTTCACTTTTAAGCTTCATGATTACTTCTGCCATGTCAGCATCCTCATTTTGGCTCATAAGCTTTGTAAAGTTAGTTTCATCAGCAGAAAGCCTGCTCTTTGTCAGGTCTAACCTGTTGGTTCTAGCTCCAATATCAGATTTTATCATAAGAATATTATCAATATTTTCATCTACATTATCAATTGCTTTTCTTATGTTTCCTGAATCATTACTGTTAAGTGCGCTAATAAAATTATCAAAGTCCTGAATAACCTTTGGAGTTGTTCCGACTGTGCCTACTCCTCCTAAGACTTCACTTCCTAATACATTTATATTCATCTTATCGCCTATTCCAATTTCATATTTGATATCTTCCTTGTTTGCTCCTGACTTTATTACCTCCACATTATAAAACCCTGTGTTTTCGTCTACAAGCTTTTGATCTGTTTTAAATCCCGAAAAAACATATCTTCCTGCGTAAGTGGTATTCGATAATTGAATAAACTGGTTGCGAAGCTGCTTTATTTCGGTAGAAATCGACCTTGTATCTTCAGAAGAAAGCGTTCCATTTGCTCCTTCAACAGCAAGTTCTCTTGCTCTTTGTAAAATATCATTCATATTTGTTAATGTTGATTCTGTTATACTCATCCATGAAGAGGCATCCTCAACATTTTTGCCATATTGCGTTATCTCAGCAACGTCAGTTCTCATCTTCAATGCTCTTGATGCAACAATCGGATCATCAGAGGGTGTTGCAATTTTCTTCCCCGTAGCCAGCTGCTGCTGAACACGGTCTAGTCTTTGCAGATTGTTTCCCATGTTGTACATCATATTGTTAACAAGCATATTATTTGTAATTCTCATAGTCTTTTACCTCCTACAATTTAGCTGTTAGCTAGAAACGTCCCATTCTATTTATTAACGTGTCATAAATTGAACTTAATGTTGTAATCATCCTTGCCGCTGCATTATATGCGTGCTGGTATTTTACCATGTTTGCCATTTCTTCATCTAATGAAACCCCTGAGTTAGAGCTTCTTCTGTTATCAATCTGCTTAACAATGGTCTCCTGATTAAGGCTCATTCTTCCGGACTGCTGTGAATCAATACCCAAATTTGAAATTAATGATCTCATAAAATCTTCCGGCGTTCCTTCATTAAAAACCTTAGAATCATGCCGAAACTCAATTATGCTTAAGAGAACCTGTCCATTTCCACTTTCTCCTGCCTTAGTTGACGTAAAAATATCATTTACACTGTCTTGTATATCTTTAGACAATGTCATGTTCTTGGCAGTAATATTATTGTATAAATTATTTATATCATTGGGAAGAACAGCAGTTCCTACAAAACCCGCCGATGTTTGGTCATTTAATGTAAAGAATCTGATTCCCGGAAGAGGGTCCCCTGATACACTGTTTAATCCGTAACCATCAGCATGCCCTGTTCTATTCTCTCCGACATCAAGAATTCCATCTAAATCAGTATCTTCTCCGGCATCAAGAATCCCGTCCCCATCTGTATCTTCTGTATCAATATTACCGTTTCCGTTGTAATCAATAAAACCTTCGTTAAATGCCTTTGCAAATGTTCTAACAAATTCATTCATTTTTCTTTGATAATAAGGAACTCCCTTAAACTCATTTTTTGCATCTCCGGCTGCATCTCTTACATCCAGATAACCCTTAAGCTCTCCACCTTCAGGGTCAAATGGCGTCCCATCATTCCAGTATAAATTGTATATGCCGGGAATATCTTCCGGATTATTTTTTGCACTATCCTGCCTGTATGTAATTTTATAGCTGCGAAAATTATCAACCAGAAACTTTCCGTTTACTACTATCTGGAATCTGATATCGTCCTTACCATTAGCAAGCTTTCCCACATTTACCTCTTGTGCATTTATCTTTGCAAGCTTGGAAAGCTTATCTACCAGAACAGCCCTTTGGTCCCTCAAATCTCCTGCCGTATCTCCCTGAAGCTCATATTTATATATCTGCTCATTTAAGGAACGAATCTGTTCGCTTATTGAATTTATTTCATCAACCTTGGATTTTACCGAATAATTTATATCTGACTGAATCTTTTCCAAATGTGTAGCAGTACTGTTAAAATAATTAGTAAGCGTTATTCCCTTTTCCTTTACCAACGCTCTTGTTGCTAGACTGCTCGGATCCTTTGACAATTCATGTATCGCTGAAAAAAAGTCATTCAAAACACTATTAAATCCACTGTCTGACGGCTCATTAAAAACAGCTTCAATTTCAGACAACAGAGTTTCCTTTGTTCCCCATTCCCCATAAGATACATTCTCGCTCCAGTATTTGAAATCCAAATATTCATCCCTTACTCTTTCTGAACCAAGCACACGGGCCCCATTTCCAACCATTCCGGTCCCATCGCTCATTGCAATAGGTGTATCCGCTCTTTGGTTCACCGTTTGCCTTGAGTATCCCGGCGTATTAACATTAGATATATTATGGTTAGTAATATCAAGAGCTCTCTGGCTCGCATACAATCCTGTCATTGAAATATTCAGACCAAAAAAGGATGCCCTCATTTTCTTCCTCCTTCTCTTACTACGACTTTTACATGAAATGTTATATAATATATATCGGCATTTTAGGTTTTGCCTTAACATAATCTAGCGGTTGTCACCGGATACACTTTACGCTGTTAACTTATATTCCCCCTCTATTTTAAGAGAGGGGGTTGGGGGGTGAGTTATCTTCCTTGCGTTCCCAGCTTATTAATTATATGTTCAAAGCACTCATCTATAAGAGAAACCATTTTTGTTGCAGCATTATACGAATATTGGAATTTAATCATGTTTGACATTTCTTCATCCATAGATACACCGGATATTGCAGTTCTTTGATTTTCAGCTGATTGAAGCAGCTTTGTTTGTCCATCTGTAATTCTTTGCGCTTCTGTCCCCAAGTTTCCAATAGTAAGTATTACCGACCTGTAAAAGTCATCACCGTTTTGGCTTTCCTCAATATCTCCGAACAGGCTGGCATGTCTTAAAGAAACAATTTCCTGCGCCAGTGCATTATCTCCCTGCGCTGCCATTTTTGCAGCAGCAATTCTATCAAGGTCATTAAATATTGGATTTATTTTGATATTCCCCATTTGCAGGGCAAAATCATCATTTATTTTGAGAAAAAAGTCTTGACCTGCATTTCCATCAATGTCCCGCCCGGTTTTATGGAGGCTGTTGACTTCCCTTACTATGATATTAATTAACGCATTTAACCTTCTTTTTATATCAGGAATTATATCTTTTGATACCGGCAAAGTACTGATTTCTGCATTTACATCAGTACCTATGTCTATTCCCATAGTATCAAAATTTGCAGCTGCAAGGTCATACATTTTCCCGCCTGTTTCATCAGAAATAGTCTGCCACCCCGGCTCAGGATTTGTATCATTCATATATGAAGTATTAGAGGCAACAAATGTTTTTATGCCTAATTGATTAAGATTATTTATTTGAGTCTGAAGAGCTGGAGCAGTAACATTTACCCCATCTCCCTGTACAGTTTCATTTGTAAACACCATAAGGTATCTGTTTGATTCATTTCTGTATGTAACATCATTTTGCAAACGGTTTATCACTGAAAAGAAGTCATTGTCTGTTGACGTGCTTCTTGTAGTCAATCCTGCAATTGCAGCTTCAAAGCTTGCTCTGTTAGTAAATTGCTGTGGTACATCAGCTCCGGGAGCCCCTCCAAAGGTTATAAGATTGAAACGATAATCAATTCCCTTATTTTCTAGCCTGTCAATAAATTCCCCTATATGATCTTTAATATATTGTAAGTTGGTTGTACCAAAGGTATCATTCGATAAATCAACAGCAAATGTTATATCTGTTTTAACACTCGGGCTTCCGTTCGTAACACTGTCAATAGTTCCAACTACCGATTCTCCTCTTGCTTCCAATAAGCCTTTTAGAATTCCACTTCTTATATCAACAAGCTGGTTTCCCAATTCCCAACGAGGCGCATTAAAAACACTCCCGACCTTGTTCTCTCCTGAATATATTTTGCTTGCCTCTCCGTGAGAAACTAAAGAACGTCCTGCGATATCAATATCAACCATTCCATCTTGTCTTTCTGACACTCCAATGTTTACAAGCTTGGACAATCTATCTATATAAGTAGCTCTTTCATCCCTCAAGTCGTTTGCCATATCGCCACTGTTTTCAGTTTTTAATATTTTAATATTCAGGTCAGCGATTTTACTTGAAAGATTGTTAAGCTCATTCACTCTTACTCCTATTTCAGAGCTTAAATCCTCCTGAAGCTTATTCAGCTGTTCTCCGGTATGATTAAATTGCTCTACCAGAGCATTTGCACGCTGCCTGACAAGGGCCCTAACCGTTAAGCTTTCCGGATTTTTTGAAAGCTCGTTCCAGCTATCCCAAAATTGATTTAAAACACTTTGTAGTCCATCTGTCATAGGTTCGCCTAAAATTGATTCAATATCATTAATTGTTTTAAGCCTTGTCTCTTGATATCCCAAAAGCTCATTTTCTGCTCTATAAACATTGTCAATAAAGGTGTTTCTAATCTGTCTTATTTGCTCAATGGTTGCACCCAATCCCTGTGGAAACTTACCTGAGTTATCCGGAGTTGATGACGCAATTATAGCCTGCTGCCTGGAAAACCCGGTAGTGTTCACATTCGAGATATTGTGCCCTGTAACATAGAGAGCCCTTTCACTTGCAAAAAGGCCAGAGCGTGCTATTTCATAACTAGAGAAACCAGACATACGCTACCACCTTTACAATCTGATATCAAACCGGTTCTTTTTTTCTTTATTGAGTGTATCACCATTATTTCCATAGTTATTGCTTGCAATATCAGCACTTGACATTATATTTAATGAAAACTCAATAAATTCAAGAGAATTAGAAATTAACTTTGAATTGAGCTGATTGACTTGGGCTAATTCAGATAAAATACCGGTCATACCTTGCTGATATTTTTCCAGCCTCTTAACCTGTTCAGGCGAAGCAATTTTTTTTAATTCAGTAACATTCCAGGTTTTCTTATTAAGATTAATTTCCTGGCTGAACTTTAAGAAAAATTCATTTCTGCTCTTTTCAACCTTAGATATTTGCAATACAAAGGCTTGTTCCAATTTAACTATATGGTCAAGCTCAGATACTTTTCCTTCAATAATAATTTGTGTTTTGTCTTTTGATAATTTTAATATTTCTTCATAAATTTTGTGTTCAGCTTCAAGCATCTGAATAAAATTTTCAACAATCTCCTGTTTCAACACTATCCCTCCTTGCTGCTTATGCCTTTAAAAACCCTTATATTAAAGGACATGCGGGATTTTCATCCCGCAATTCATCCATAAAATATTATTCTATCCTTAGAACAAATTTAAATTATCTTGTTCAAAATAGAGTCAACAATCTTATCTGCCACATCTGCAGAGCTTACTTCGTATTTATCTTCCTGCATCTTCTTTTTAATTTCTTCAACCCTGTCAGTTCTTATATCCGGAGCTTCTCTGGCTGCTTTCAAAGCAGCTTGAAAATCCTTACCCTCATTAGATATAGAAACAACATCCTTCTTTGAAGATACCCCTGAAGATTTTTCAACCTTTGAAGTTGTTTTGTTTTTGTTGTATATTTCTTGTATTTGTGGTATGTTTCCCCAGATTTTCATAATAACCACCCCAAAATTTATATGAATTTAATGCTGTTTTTTATTTCGCTCATTATATTTATCGGATTAATATTTAAAAAGTTTATAGTTTTTATTAATGTTTATAAAATTTTTTAAGAAAAAAGAAATTGCTCCTTTTAAACCCTAAAGCAATTTCAATATATAATGCTCCATATTTCTTATATTTCAAGCTATGATTTGAGGTATCTCATTCCTCCACCTTTCGGCTTATTTTCCTCTTCATCTTTTTCCTTGGCTAAACCGCTATTAGTAGCACTGTTACCAGCTCTTGAAAGATCTCTTTCCAGCTTCTTTGAGCATTCCTGACAGAATCTGCCGCTTTTAATTGGATTCCCACAGCTTTCACATTCAAGAACTATATTTGTGTCTTCTCTTATTTCCAATCTTCCATCTCTAAGAAATCGGGTAATTTTTTCAATGCTGACCTCGCAAGCCTCTGAGACCTCTTTCATGGAAGCTCCTTTATGCTCATAAATATATTTTTTAACTGCTTGAAAGTCATCCTCATCCTTTTGTTTGCATTGCTCGCATATTGGCATCCCCGAAAGATAAGAATACATCCTTCCACATCTTTTGCAATTTTTTATCTCCATTTTCATCTCCCCTTTTAAAGGTTAATTATTTAGCACTTTGCCTGTAGCCACTGTAGCAACAATAATCTGCTTTGCACCATTTTGCTTCAACACCTTGCTGCATTCATTAACCGTGGCGCCCGTTGTCAATATATCATCTATAAGTAAGATGTTCTTTCCTTTAACCTCATCCTTTAAAACTACCTCAAATGCATCCTTTATATTTTGACTTCTATCATTTTTATTCAACTTTGATTGCATAAGAGTTTCTTTCGTTTTTATAAGATTATTTTTTACCAACTGCTTGGAATAATACTTCGCTATGTGCTCTGCAATCAGTTCCGACTGATTATATCTTCTTTCTTTAAAGCTTGTCTTATGTATTGGTACACTTATAATTATATCAAAAGTTTTTTCATTTGTCATTTGTAACTTCTTTATTATAAACCATGCAAACACTCTTGCAAGTTCTTTTCTCCCTGAAAACTTGAAATCCAGAAGCCCCTCCCTGGTTATCCCTTCATATTCGCAAGCGCTGTAGACCTTGTCATAATAAAGCTTCTGGCTGTCTAATCCACAAGAACAGCTGCTTTGTTTTTCCAAACTCTTTCCACAATGAATACAGCTTTGCGTATCAACAAAAGATGTTTGCACTAAGCAATCCGGACAAACAACCTCTTCATTTCTGCTTGACCAGTCCATAATATTCGAACAAAAGCTGCATCTTGGCGGAAAAAAAAGATTAAGTACCAAGTTTATTCCTGTTTGAATTGCTTTTAAGCAATTATTAAAGATTTCAGTGCTTGCTTTATCCACTTTCTATCCTTTCTTTAAAGCAACATATTTTGAGTAATTTTACCTGATAAAGCAGAGTATCTTCTTGCATGAAAACAATTATCCACCATATACTTAATACTTTCTTCCTTCCCAACAAGCACAACCATTTCTTTAGCACGGGTAACAGCCGTATATAATAAATTTCTGTTTGTAAGGAGATGCGTTCCTTTATAAACCGGCATTACAACAACCGGGAATTCACTGCCCTGACTCTTATGAACTGTTACAGCATACGCAAGCTCCAGCTCATCCAAAATATCAGGAGAATATTCAACAAGCCTTTCGTCATAAGCAACTGTAATAATCCCCTGACTGTTATCAATCTCAGATATTATTCCAATGTCTCCGTTAAAAATCCCAAAGCCGTACTCTCCAGAATCATCAGCCTTTCTCCAGGCAAGATCATAATTGTTTTTTGTTTGCATGACTTTATCGCCTTCTCTAAAAACAATTTCAGAATAGCTTTTTTCATTTTTGTTTTTTGAATTAGGATTAAGGACTTTTTGGAGGCTGATATTTAGGTTTTTGATTCCGAGTACTCCTTTTTTTGTAGGAGATAATACTTGAATATCCTTAAAAAAGTCATAGCCCTTAACCTTTTTAAGCCTTTCAGCACAAACAGAAATGATGTTTTGTAGTATTTTTTCCTCCTCGCCGCTCCTAACCAGGAAAAAATCTCCGCCAGTATTATTATATTCGGGATAGCAGCCACTATTAATCCTATGTGCATTTACGACAATCATGCTTTCACTTGCCTGCCTGAATATTTCTTTGAGTTTGACAACCTTTAATGCACTGCTTGAAATAAGGTCCTTTAAAACATTTCCCGGTCCTACTGCAGGCAGCTGATCAGCGTCTCCGACTATTATAAGCCGCGTTCCTCTGGGAATAGCCTCCAATAATTGATTCATAAGGATAATGTCTACCATTGAAGCCTCATCAATTACTACTGCATCTTCAAGAATTACCGCAGTGTTTCTCTTCATCGAAAGCAGGGTTTCTGCACCTTCACCTTTTCCTCCGATTTCAAGCAATCTATGAATTGTTTTGGTTTCCTTCCCTGTCGCTTCTGATAACCTTTTAGCAGCCCTTCCGGTTGGCGCCGCTAATGCATAACTCATTTTCATTTTTTCAAATATTTTTACAATCGTCTTAACAATTGTTGTTTTACCTGTTCCCGGTCCGCCAGTTATTACAATTACTCCATTTATAATAGACTCAATTACTGCTGTTCTTTGCTCTTCTACCAGAACAAAGCCTTCCTCCTTTTCAATTTCTGCAAGGTATCTTTCTACAACCTTGTAGGTCTCATCAAAATCAACAGATGATAAATCCACTATCTTTTTAGCAATATTGCTTTCTGCATTATGAAGAATTTTTAAAAACACTTTTATTCCCTTTTCGTCTATCTCCAGTGCAATATCTCCGTTTCTCGAAAGAAATTCAAGTGCTTCTTTGACAATTGCCTCATCGGTCCCTAAAAAAGAAAAGACTGATTCGACCAGCTTTTCTTCCGGCAAAAACGTATGACCACTTTCCACAGCTGATTTTAGAAGCACATACTTTATACAAGCTTTAGCTCTTTCGGCTGAGACAGGGTCTATACCAATATGCATGGCAATTCGGTCTGCTGTTTTGAAACCGATTCCTGGAATTTCATCAACTAATCTATACGGATTATCCTTTATTCGCTCTATGGTGTCTCCACCGTAGCAAGCATAAATTCTATTTGAAAAGGTAGGAGTAACACCAAATTTTTGTAGAAAAATCAGTACTTCCCACAATTGCCCATAGTCTGCAAAGGCTTGTCCTATTTCAAGTGCCTTGGCAAGGCTAATTCCTTTAAGCTCAGAAAGTCTTTCGGGCTGATTTTTTAATACATCCAGTGATTCTTCTCCAAACTTTTTAATAATCTTTTTTGCTGTAGCTTCTCTCATTCCTTTTATAATTCCGGAACCTAGAAATTTCACCATTGCATCCTCTGTTTTGGGAAGTTCCCGCTCAAAAAAATCTGCTTTAAATTGTTCTCCATAGCTTGGATGCTTAGTCCAGCTTCCACCAACCTTTATCGTTTCACCAACTGAAACATTAAAGAGACTGCCTATGACTGTAACTGTACAATCATTGCATCGTATACAGCATACGGTATACCCGTTTGTTTCATTTCTATATATAATCTGTTCAACCTCACCTTGAAGCATGTCCATTTGTTTTCTCCAATCAAAAACCCAGTATGTTCAATAATGATTATACAATAAAAATATTATATAAAAAAATAAATTAAAAAATATATAATCATGTCATTTTCTTGTATACGATTTTATGGTAAAATATTTTATAGAAAGTATTTTATTTTATTTGTAAAAGATTATTGTCTTTAAATATTTTTCTTATGGCATCATTGGCTTCACTGCAATCAATTACTTTTAGGCATTCGTATTCGCTGCATAGTTTTTCGAGAATCTTTACGGTATTATCTGTTGAACCCATATCAGCAATTATTATATTATTAAAGATTTCATCGTTTCTGTTGTAAAGGTTTTTAAATACTATTGAGCGCACAACACCCTCAATGTTTTCTTCTTGGTTTTTAACGGCTATAAGTATGTACATATCCTTTACATTGTTTAAAACAAAAACAGCTCTATAAGCTTCAATTATTATTTCTATTAAGCCATAGAGTGCTAAAATCCAAATAATTACTTGCATAATCATTTTTTTCACCTCTGGATTCATGGTATGCATTAGAGTTCCAATCTGTTACAAAATAAACTTTTTCCTATTTATTAATGGTTGGAGGTAGCTTTATGAGAAAAATTCCAGTTGCAGAACTAAAACCCGGCATGACTTTGGCTAAGGATGTCTATAATCATGAAGATGGAAGGCTCTTGCTTTTGAAGGGTTTTTCCATGCAGCAAAGATATATTGAAAAGCTGAATTCGCTGGGCATATTATATGTCTATATTGACGAAGAGGCTCCATTAATAATCCTTGAAGACCGGGGCGAACAAGAAGTATATAACGAAGCCTTCTCAACAATGAAAGATGTATTAACAACTGTTACAGAAGGCGGCGCACTTGAAGTTGCACCAGTAAAGGATACAGTTGATGATATTGTAGGACGAGTAATAAATAATGAATCTGTATTCACTCAGCTCACAGGTATGAAGGATATAGATAACTATACCTTCCATCATTGTGTTGATGTCTGTGTCTTCTCGGTCATAACCGGAAAACACCTTGGGCTTTCTGATGAAGAATTAACAGAGCTTGGAATGGGTTCTATTCTTCATGACATAGGTAAATGCAGAGTTCCTCTAAGCATACTTAATAAACCGGGGAAGCTTACTGATGATGAATTTATGACTATGAAGCTTCATTCAATATATGGATTTGAAATAATCCAGAACACCCAAGGATTAAGTAAGAGAATTGCCAACATTGCCTGCCAGCACCATGAAAAATGGAATGGCACCGGTTATCCTTCAGGTCTTAGAGATAATCAAATTGATCTTCTTTCAAGAATTGTAACCATTGCAGATGTTTATGATGCCATTACCGCTAATAGATGCTATAAAAAGAAATCCTTACCTCATGAAGCTGCAGAATTTGTAATTTCAAATGCAGGAATTATGTTTGACCCTACCCTTGCAAAGACATTTATCAACAACATAACCATATATCCAGAAGGCACCATGGTTATTCTCAACACAGGAGAAATAGGCAGTGTTACTGAATCAGACCATGTCGGTGCTATGGGTTTAAGACCAAAGCTTCGGATTATTTCCAGAAAAGATGGACCTCCTGTTTTTGCGCCCTACGTTATAGATCTTTCAGCTAATCAAGATTTGTTTATAGTTGATATAATAAATAATATATAAAAAAGAAAGAAAGCTTCAAATGAAGCTTTCTTTCTTTTTTATATATTTTATCTGTATTTTTCTGCTTCTTTTTTTATCTCTTCTGCTTTGTCTACCTTTTCCCACGGAAGATCAAGATCGTCTCTTCCAAAATGCCCATATGCTGCTGTTTGCTTGTAAATCGGTCTTCTCAGACTCAGGTTGTGTATTATCGCTGCAGGGCGAAGGTCAAATACTTTTCTAACTACCTCTTGGATTTTGTCATCAGCAATTTCTCCTGTCCCGGCTGTATCTACCATTATTGAAACAGGATTTGCAACACCTATTGCATATGCAATTTGTATTTCACAACGCTTAGCAAGTCCTGATGCAACAATGTTTTTGGCTACATATCTTGCTGCATAAGCAGCCGACCTGTCAACCTTCGTTGGATCTTTTCCGGAAAACGCTCCTCCTCCATGCCTTGCATATCCACCATAAGTATCAACTATTATCTTTCTTCCTGTAAGCCCTGAATCTCCCTGAGGTCCACCAATTACAAACCTTCCGGTTGGATTAATGTAGAACTTTGTTTCTTTATCAATCAATCCGGCAGGAACAATTGGATAAATTACTTGTTCAATTATATCCTTTTCGATAACACTATGCTCAATTTCTGGTCCATGCTGCGTCGATACAACAATAGCATCAATTCTTGCTGGTTTTCCATCTATATACTCTACAGTTACTTGGGTCTTTCCATCCGGTCGAAGATAAGGAAGCGTATGATTCTTTCTTACCTCTGTAAGTCTTCTGGCCATCTTATGTGCTAAAGAAATAGGCATTGGCATTAGCTCAGGTGTTTCATCACATGCAAAACCAAACATCATGCCTTGATCTCCAGCTCCTATAGCAGCAAAATCCTCTTCTGTTTCTCCCTTTTTGGTCTCAAGAGCCTTATCAACTCCCATAGCAATATCAGCAGATTGTTCGTCAATTGTTGTAATTACTGCACATGTATCACAGTCAAATCCATATTTGGCACGGTCATATCCAATCTCTCTGATTGTATTTCTGACTATTTTGGGTATATCCACATAACAATGAGTTGTAATTTCCCCCATTACCAACACAAGCCCTGTGGTTGTACTGGTTTCACATGCAACCCTTGCATATGGATCCTGCTCATATATTGCATCAAGTACTGCATCTGATATTTGATCACACATCTTGTCCGGATGACCTTCAGTAACAGATTCTGAAGTAAACAATTTTTTATTCATTTAAAATTCCTCCTTAAAAAATTAATACCCCTTCACAGGAAGAGGCGACTATAATATAATCACCTCATCTACCAGATTTTACTCTGTAGGAATTGGCACCTGAGCTTGCGCTTGGTTGCCGGGTTTCATCGGGCCCATTCCCTCCACCTCTCTTGATAAGGTCTTCTTTATTATTCATTTATTTACCTTAAGGTATAAAGAATATCTCAATGCCTTAAGCTGTAATTAATATTAGCATAGCCAATAGCTCCAGTCAATATTTTTACGTATATTTGGAATACAAAAAAACAATTGTATCTATATGCCTTTGATCATCTGCCAGGATATAGTATAGCCCATTTTTTATTCTAATATCCTGCACTGATGTTAATATATCTTTAATTGTTTTTATAACCTTTATTTCTAAGTAAATTATTTTTTCTAACAGCTTAATCTGCATTCCTTTTTCTAAATCGATTTGATTTTCAACATTTATCTGACCTTCAAACATTTTATTGATGATATTTTTTAGTATACTCATATGCTTTAATTCTTCCTCAACAATACTGCTAATCTGTTCTTTATCCAACTCTTTTTTTACAACCAAAAGAAGCTTCTTATAATACAACGAAAGCTTTTGCTTTTCTCTTAACACCTCCGAAAGTTTTTCCCCAAAAACAGGATCAAACAAAAAAACTCCCCCCTTCATAGTAATTCTATTCGGGGAGGAGTCTTTTGATTCTTTAGTTATTCTTATTTAACTTCAACTGTAGCTCCAGCTTCTGCAAGTTTTTCTTTAATTGATGCAGCTTCTTCCTTTGAAACATTTTCTTTTACTGTCTGTGGCGCTCCATCAACAAGGTCTTTTGCTTCCTTAAGTCCAAGACCTGTTAATTCTCTAACAACTTTGATAACTTTGATTTTTTCTGCTCCAGCATCTTTAAGAACTACAGCAAATTCTGTTTGTTCTGATTCTACTGCTGCAGCTGCTACAGGAGCTGCTGCTACTGCTACAGGAGCTGCTGCTGATACGCCAAATTCTTCTTCTAAAGCCTTTACCATTTCTGATAATTCAAGAACTGTAAGTTTTTTTACTTCCTCAATAAGTTTTGTTACTTTTTCGCTTGCCATAATATATATTCCTCCATTTAATTAATATTTTTTAAAATTGTGATAAGCTTCGTATATCTACGTCAGTCTTCACTCTCAGAATGCTCACATATCATATATGCTCCGCTTCTTCGCGCTTGCCTTCCTTAATCTACTCGCTTCTGACAATTTTATGTTTCGATTTTTGTTTCAATTTTTAACTTTACACTTTACACTAATTTAAGCTTTTGCAGCTTGCTTTTCAGCTATTGCATTAAGTGCAACTACAAGACCTCTTATATTTCCATTCAATACATTTACGAAGCCTGTAATAGGTGCATTGAAGCTTCCAAGAAGTTTTGATATAAGAACTTCTTTCGGCGGAATGCTTGCAAGCTGTTTAATCTCTTCAATGTTAAGAACCTTTCCCTCAACATATCCTGCTTTAAGCTTAAATCTGTCATTCTTTTTTGCATACTCACTGAGTATTTTTGCTGGTGCAACAATATCATCATAGCTTATAGCAATTGCTGTTGGTCCTTCAAGGTAAGAAACAAGCTCTTCTAACCCATTTTCCTTTGCTGCAAATCTTGTAAGGGTATTTTTAATAACTTTGTATTCAACCTTTGCCTTACGAAGGTCGTTTCTGAGATTTGTAACCTCTTCAACTGTTATTCCTCTATAATCTGCAATTACAAAAGACTGGGCCTTCTTTATCTTATCGCTAAGCTCTTGTACATCAGCTTTTTTTGCATTCAAGATTTTTTCACTCGGCACTAATAATTCACCTCCTTTAACTCACTCCCTAACCCCAGACCGAAAAGCCTAGAGAACTAGCAAGTGTTCTTAAAATATTAAAACCCTCACGCCATAGACATGAGGGTTGAATACACTACTAGTATAAAAACTAATAAATTTCTTCCTCGGTAGGAAATTAAGTCATGCGACACCTACTGTCTATGGATTCTTATTCATTTTTAGCTAATTTTTTATTCTCACTGAACTTCTTTTCGTTTCTCCCTATAGTGAGAAAAGAGAGAATGAGGGTTTGCTTTTAATCTAATACCTTTGTTGTGTTTATCTTTATTCCAGGTCCCATTGTTGAAGATATTGATACGCTCTTAAGATACTGACCCTTTGCAGCTGAAGGTTTTGCCTTAATAACTGCTTCCATAAGGGTTCTGAAATTTTCTCTAAGCTTTACTTCCTCAAAAGATGCTTTTCCAATAGGACAATGGATAATGTTTGTCTTATCTAATCTGTACTCAATTTTACCGGCTTTTATATCTGCTATAGCTTTTGCAACATCCATTGTAACTGTTCCAGCTTTAGGATTCGGCATAAGTCCCTTTGGTCCCAAAACCTTACCTAATTTTCCAACCACACCCATCATATCAGGAGTTGCAACTACAACGTCAAAGTCAAACCAGTTCTCATTCTGTATTTTTGTAACCAACTCTTCTGCTCCAACATAGTCAGCGCCACCTGTTTCAGCTTCTTTAGCCTTATCTCCCTTTGCAAAAACAAGAACCCTTACTTTTTTCCCTGTTCCGTGAGGAAGAACAACTGCACCTCTAACCTGCTGGTCTGCATGTCTGGAATCAACTCCCAATTTTACATGCACTTCAATTGTTTCGTCAAACTTTGCTTTAGCAGTTTTCTTAACAAGTTCAAACGCTTCAACTGGTTCTAAGATTTTTACATCTTGTAAAAGCTTTTCGCTTTCCTGATACTTCTTTCCTCTTTTCATTATACTTTTCCTCCTTGTGGTAAAATAGCGGGGGTTAACCCTCCCACGTTTATAGTTTAAAGTTTATAGTTTAAAGTTAAAAATCAAAAAGACTTTAACTTTAAACTTTACATTCTACACTTTACACTTTTTTACTCTTCTACTACTATTCCCATACTTCTTGCAGTTCCTGCAACCATGCTCATAGCTGCTTCAATAGTGTTTGCATTCAAATCAACCATTTTCTGTTCTGCAATCTGGCGAACAATATCCTTAGATACCTTTGCTACCTTTTCTTTGTGAGGTTTTGCAGAACCACTTTCGATTTTTGCAGCTTTCTTTAAAAGAACTGCAACAGGTGGTGTTTTTGTTATAAACGAAAATGACTTGTCTGCATAAACTGTAAGAACAACAGGAATTATAAGACCTGCATCCTTTGCTGTTTTTTCATTGAATTCCTTAACAAAAGCCATTATGTTTATTCCATGAGGACCAAGTGCCGGACCAACCGGTGGTGCCGGAGTAGCCTTACCCGCAGGAATTTGAAGCTTTACATATCCAGTAACTTTCTTTGCCATGTTTATATCCTCCTAAATATTGCAGTAATGCGACGTTTATCTCGCTTTTAGAGCCTACAGCTTTTGTATTTGTAATAATTCAAGCTCTACCGGAGTCTCTCTTCCAAACATTGAAACAGAAACCCTAACTTTTTTCTTTTCCATATTTATTTCTTCAACAACACCTATAAAGCTTTCCAATGGTCCCGAAATAACCCTTACATTGTCTCCGACTTCATAGTCAACCGTAGGTATTACCTCTTCAACTCCCATTGTCTTTATTTCTTCTTCTGACAGTGGCACAGGCTTTGAGCCAGGTCCAACAAATCCCGTAACACCTCTCGTATTTCTAACAACATACCAGGATTCATCTGTCATAATCATCTTAATTAGAACATACCCCGGAAAAACTTTCCTTAAGGAGACCTTCTTTCTGCCCTCCTTAATTTCTATCTGCTCTTCCATTGGTACAACTATATCAAGTATTAATTCCTGTAGTCCTCTATTTTCAATTATCTTCTCTAAATTAGCTTTTACTTTGTTTTCATACCCTGAATAAGTATGAACTACATACCATCTTGAATTCTCGGACATATTATATATACCCCTTTAGATTATTTGATGCCAAAGATTTGTCCATAACCAAAACCAAGGATTAGGTCAAAAACCCAGATCAGCATCCCTATTACCACAACAGACCCCAATACAGCAACAGTATTGTTGATTGTTTGTTGTCTGCTAGGCCATATAACCTTTTTTAATTCCGCAATGGTGTCCTTATAATATTTCTTCACTCCTGCTGATTTTGCCTTTTCGGCCGAACTATTATCTGCCATATTTATCACCCGCACTTAATTATTTTTGGATTCGCTCCTAGATTAATAGGATTTCCCAAAATGTTCCGCGTAAACCTTCTCACAAGATAATTATTTTGTTTCCTTGTGTGGCGTATGTTTACGACAAAATTTGCAGAATTTTTTCAATTCAATACGGTCAGGATCGTTTTTCTTGTTTTTGTTTGTATCATAATTTCTCTGCTTGCATTCGGTACATGCCATTGTCATTCTTACTCTCATTTGCGCACACCTCCATCCATTTGTCTAATACCAAAATTTTTATATAAAAAGCAAATTGCTGTTTAATGCATAAAAAAAAAGACCCAACGAGAAGCATGAATACTTTACCATAGATAATCAGCTTCGTCAAGTCTTTTTCTTTTTGTTTAAAAAAATTCTTTTTCAAGCCTTATAATATCATCAATCTCTTCTCTAATAATCACTTTGGATTCTTCATCCATATTCAAAACAACTAGCCCATATTCATTATAGCTCATATGCTCTTTTACTCTTACGACACCAACTTCAATCAAAGCCTTTTTATCACCTTTAATGAATATTTCCATTTTAAAATTTTTACGGTTATTTATTTTTGCCTTTGTCATTATTCTGCATCCATTAAAGCTAATATTCTTGACATTGCCAAAGCTCGAGACGCCCTCATCTATTATATTGCAGCATGCATCAATCTGATATCTGCGGCTTTTTCTGCAGTTATTAAATCTTCTTTCCTTTATGCACCTAATAGAAAAAAATGCAGGGAACTCTGCTTGCGCTTTGTCAACAACACCATCAATAAGACATTCTTCGTTTTCGTTATTTTCTAAAATAACGGTAATATTATCTCCATCAAACACGTTACATCTTAAAAGTTTAGGAGTGATTTTTATTTTAAAACCACCTTCATAAACTTCAATTATTTCGGTTATTGCATAATCTGAAATATTAAAATGCTTGACGCGAACCTTCTGTCCGGTCTTCATTTCTTTAACAGCGCTGGTATCGGCATTATAGTCTTTTATAATACCGCAGCTTCCTCTATCAATATCATATGAGGACACCAAAAAGCCTCCTTTATTAAGTACTAAAAACAATATAAAATTATTTTAGCATAAAATAATTTTATGTAAAGGCTCTTCTTGCTTATCTATTTATTTTTTATATAGTTTATTAATCCGTCAGCTGACATAATTGCCTGCATAAAACTAGGGAAAGCAGCTGCCTGATAATTTTTATTCCTGGTAGTATTTCTTATTTCTCCGGTTTCAAAATCAATCTCTACCGAATCTCCGTTTGACAAATCATTTGCCGCTTCATCACATTCAATTATTGGAAGGCCAATATTAATTGAATTTCTGTAAAAAATTCTCGCAAATGTTCCAGCTATAACACATGAAATTCCGGAAGCTTTTATAGCAATTGGAGCATGCTCCCTTGAAGAACCGCATCCAAAATTTTTGCCAGCTACCATCACATCTCCCGACTTAATCTTGTTAACAAATTCTTTGTCAATATCCTCCATGCAGTGCTGCGCAAGCTCCTGCGGGTCTGATGTATTCAAATACCTTGCAGGAATTATTACATCGGTGTCAACATTGTCACCGTATTTTATAACTTTTCCATGGACTTTTTGCATTAAAATGTCCTCCTTTTTAAAATTACAGTTCCTCTGGTCCTGCGATTCTGCCTAATACCGCTGAAGCTGCCGCAACAGCCGGACTGGCAAGGTAAACTTCACTTTCGGGATGACCCATTCTTCCAACAAAATTCCTATTTGTTGTAGCTACAGCTCTTTCACCCTTTGCCAATATTCCCATATGTCCGCCAAGGCAAGGGCCGCATGTCGGTGTGCTTACAGCCGCACCTGCATTAATAAATATTTCAACCAATCCTTCTTTAATTGCTTCGAGGTATATTTTCTGCGTTGCAGGAATTATTATGCACCGAACTCCATTTGCAACCTTCCTTCCTTTTAATATCTCAGCAGAAATCCTCATGTCTTCAATTCTGCCATTTGTGCATGAACCTATGATTACCTGATCTATTTTTATATTACCAACATTATCAATTGTACGTGTATTTTCAGGTAAATGTGGGAATGCCACCGTAGGCTTAATCTGGTTGAGGTCTATTTCATATGTCTCCAGATATTTTGCATCCTCATCAGCTTTATAAACCGTATATTCCCGTCCTGAATGCTCTTTAATATACTCAATAGTTTTTTGGTCTACCTCAAATATACCATTTTTAGCCCCAGCTTCAATTGCCATATTAGCCATAGCAAATCTGTCATCCATAGAAAGCTCGCTTAATCCCTCTCCTGTAAATTCCATTGACTTATAAAGAGCACCATCAACACCGATTTTTCCGATTATATGCAAAATTACATCCTTGCCGCTGACCCATTTCGGAAGCTTGCCTTTTAAAATAAACTTTATTGCTTCAGGAACCTTGAACCACGTTTCACCCGCTGCCATAGCTGCTGCCATATCTGTTGAGCCAACCCCCGTTGAAAAAGCTCCGAGAGCCCCATAGGTACAAGTATGCGAATCCGCACCAATAACAACATCTCCTGCTACCACAAGACCTTTTTCAGGAAGCAATGCATGCTCAATTCCCATTTGGCCTATTTCAAAATAGTTTACAATTTCTTGTCTCTTTGCAAATTCTCTAACCATCTTGCACTGCTCAGCAGACTTAATATCCTTATTAGGTGTAAAATGGTCCGGAACAATTGCAATTTTTGTCTTGTCAAAAACATCAGCCTTGCCAGTTTTTTCAAATTCCTTTATGGCTACAGGTGTTGTAATATCATTGCCGAGAACCATATCGACTTTTACCATTATCAAATCCCCTGGTTTTATGTTTTCTATTCCAGAGTGAGCAGCAAATATTTTTTGTGTCATTGTCATTCCCATCTTTGACTCCCTCCTTCTTAGCACTGGCTTTTAAGCAGCATATATTCGACAGAATCGACCAACGCTTTCCAGCTTGCATTTATAATATTTGTAGATACTCCCACTGTACTCCACGAATTTTCTCCATCGGTAGATTCAATCAAAACCCTTACTTTTGCGGCAGTTGCTGCTCCTGAATCAAGAACCCTTACTTTAAAGTCTGTCAAATGCATTTTTACAATCTCAGGATAAAAAACTTCCAAAGCCTTTCTAAGAGCCTTATCAAGTGCATTTACAGGACCATCGCCTTCTGCAGCAGTAATTTCTGTAATGTCTCCAACCTTGATTTTTATAATCGCCGAAGCACTTAAGTCATTTTTATCAGGGTCTGTATCAATTACCTTAAAGTCTTCTAATTCAAAGAAGTTCTTATATTTACCAAGCTCTTTTCTTATAACCAATTCAAATGAGCTTTCGGCTCCTTCAAACTGATATCCTTCATGCTCCAATTGCTTAAGCTTATCTATAATCTTCTTAGCTTCAGGAGAGTCTTTGTTTATTCCAGCATCAACCTCTCTAATAGCTGAAATTATAGTGCTTCTTCCTGAAACCTCTGACATCAGAACCTTTCTTTCATTCCCTACTATTGAAGGGTCAATATGCTCAAAGGATGCCGTATTTTTCATTACAGCATCAATATGCATGCCCCCCTTGTGCGCAAATGCACAGCTGCCTACATATGGAGCTCTTTCATTGTGCATTATATTTGCAATTTCACTGATAAACCTTGCTGTGGTTGTGATTTTTTCAATATTTTCTTCAAGTATACAATCGCAGCCCATTTTAAGCTGTAAATTCGAAATAATGGTTATAAGATTAGCATTGCCACATCTTTCACCAAATCCGTTTATTGTTCCTTGAACCTGGGCAGCCCCAGCTTTTACCGCCATAACAGAATTAGCATCAGCCATTCCGGTATCATTATGACAGTGAATACCTATATCAGTTTCCTTAAATGAATCTTTAACAAATTTCGTTATCTCAAATATTCTGTCAGGAAAAGTTCCACCATTTGTATCGCATAAAACCAAGCACTCTGCTCCACTTTCATCAGCAGCTTTAAGAACTTTCATAGCATACTCAGGATTGACCCTGTATCCATCAAAAAAATGCTCTGCATCAAATATTACTTCTTTCCCTTTGTCTTTAAAAAACCTTATTGTATCTTTAATCATATTAATATTTTCATCAAGAGTAGTTCTTAAAACCTCCAGAACGTGAAAATCCCACGCTTTTCCGAATATTGTAACAATAGGAGTTTCAGCCTTTAACAGTGACTGGACATTCGCATCCTCTTCAGCTATTATTCCTGCTCTTCTTGTGCTTCCAAATGCCGCAAGCCTGGCATTTTTCAGTTCTATTTTCTTTATACGTTCAAAGAATTCAATATCTTTAGGGTTCGAACCAGGATTTCCTGCTTCTATATAATTAATTCCAAGTTTATCAAGCTTAGATACGATTTTTAATTTATCCTCAACTGAAAACGAAATTCCTTGCGCCTGGGCTCCATCCCTTAATGTTGAATCATATATAAAAACTTTAGACAATGAGCATCCTCCTTATTATGTTTATTATTAAAATTATTCACCATATTGATTAATCATTTTATTTATGGCATTTAGATATGCAAGTATGCTTGCTTCTATAATATCTGTACTTATCCCGCGTCCTGCAGCCATCTTTTCTCCCATTGAAATTTTTACTTTTACTTCTCCGAGCGCATCCTTTCCCTCTGTTACAGCTCTTAGGTTGTAATCTTCAAGCTTCAATTGCATTCCGGTAATTCTTTCAACCGTATTAAATGCAGCATCAACCGGTCCGTCACCTGTAGCAGCCTCTGTAATTATTTGGTCATCTTTTTTGAGAGAAATTACTGCCGTAGCAATCAGCCTCTTTCCGCTGTTGATTTGAAAGCTATCCAATTCGTAAATTTGAGGAATACTGGTTGATTTATCTTGAATAAGCGCCTCAATATCCCTGTCTGACACTTCCTTTTTTCTATCAGCAAGCTGTTTGAATTTTTCAAAAGCTTCTGCAATCTCTTCAGGAGTTAAGTTATACCCCAAATCCTTCAATCTGTCTTCCAATGCATGCTTGCCGGAAAGCTTGCCAAGAACCATTTTGTTTTGAGTTAACCCTATAGATTCAGGAGTCATTATCTCATAAGTACTCTTTTCCGAAAGCACCCCATGCTGGTGAATTCCCGATTCATGTGCAAAGGCATTCGCTCCGACAACTGCTTTGTTAGGCTGGCAGTTAATACCCGTCATTGTTGAAACAAGTCTGCTCGTTTTACTTATTTGTGTGGTATCAATGTTGAAATCGATATTATAATAATCTTTTCTTGTAGCAAGTGACATTATCAGTTCTTCCACAGCAGCATTTCCAGCTCGCTCTCCCAGACCATTTATTGTACATTCAATTTGAGTTGCTCCATTTTCAATAGCAGCCAGGCTGTTTGCTACCGATAATCCTAAATCATTATGGCAGTGAACACTAATATCTACTTTTTCAATATCTATAACATTTTCCCGAATTCCTTTTATAAGGGCTCCAAACTCCCTGGGCATAGTATAACCAACAGTATCAGGCACATTTAAGACAGTTGCTCCTGCTTTGATTACTTCTGTGAAAATCCTGTATAAGAAAACCGGATCACTTCTTCCCGCATCTTCCGCAGAAAACTCTATATCAGGACAGAATTTTTTGGCATATTTAACCATGTTGACAGCCCTTTCAACAACCTCATCGGGTGTCATTTTCAATTTATACTTCATATGAATATCTGAGGTTGCAAGAAACACATGTATTCTTGGACTTTCAGCATACTGCAATGCTTCCCATGCTTTATCTATATCCTTTTCAAGTGCACGGCTAAGCCCGCAGATTGTTACGCATTTTATATTCTGAGCTATTGTTTTAACCGCTTCAAAATCACCGGGAGAGGCAATCGGGAAACCGGCTTCCATTATATCAACCTTCAAAACCGCAAGCTGCTTTGCTATTTCCAGCTTTTCTTTAACATTCAAATTTACACCTGGTGTTTGTTCTCCATCTCTTAATGTGGTATCAAAAATTTTAATCCCTCTCACCATAACATCTCCTTTAAGTTTCAAATAATACTGTTTATATATTAGGGCATCTAAAGGTTGCCCTTTTTAATTTTGAGACTTTAACTTTACACTTTACACTTTAAATTTTACACTTTTTTAAGCCAGCTCATCATTTTACGAAGCTCTGTTCCTACCTTCTCAATCTGATGCTCTGATTCCATTCTTCTCATTGCTAAAAATGATGGTTTATTCGCCTTGTTTTCTAATATCCATTTCTTTGCAAATGTTCCATTTTGTATTTCTAAGAGTACGTCCTTCATTTCTTTTCTGGTTTCATCAGTTATAATTCTTTTACCTGTTACATAATCACCATATTCAGCTGTATCACTTATTGAGTATCTCATAAAGCTTAGTCCTCCTGAATTTATCAGGTCAACTATCAGCTTTAATTCGTGGCAGCATTCAAAGTATGCAATCTCCGGCTGATATCCTGCTTCAACAAGTGTATCAAAACCTGCTTTTATAAGCTCGGTTACTCCTCCACAAAGAACCGCCTGCTCACCAAACAAGTCTGTTTCGGTTTCTTCCTTAAAGGTTGTTTCTAAAATTCCGGCTCTGCCTGCTCCGATTCCTGCAGCATATGCCAATGCATATTCCTTAGCTCTTCCCGAAGAATCTTGATATATTGCTATCAGACTCGGAACTCCTCTTCCCTCTGTATACTGACTTCTGACCGTATGCCCCGGACCTTTGGGTGCAACCATTATTACATCAACAAAATCAGGCGGCACAATCTGATTAAAATGTATACTGAAGCCATGTGCAAACATTAAAACCTTACCCGGCGCAAGATTGCTTTCTATATCTTTCTTATATGTTTCAGGCTGGTCCTGATCAGGAAATGTAAACATTATCATATCCCCTGCCTTTGCTGCCTCAGCGTTCTGAAGCACTTCAAACCCAGCATTCCGAGCCGCTTCTGCGGTTTTTGAAGAAGGATTTCTAAGACCAATTATAACTTTTACTCCGCTATCTCTAAGATTTTGCGCATGAGCATGCCCCTGACTTCCATATCCAATTATCGCAATAGTTTTTCCTTTAAGCAGTTCAAGATTACAATCTGAATCATAATACATTTTCATAATAAATTCCCTTTCCTTTCATTTTTAATATTCTCCCTCTCTATTTTAAGAGAGGAGTTAGGGGATGAGCTATTCCTCCTCATTATTGTTTGCTTTAATAATTTTATTTCCTCTTTCTATTGAAACGCTTCCCGTCTTAACCATTTCCTTAATCCCAAAGCATCTTACCATATCAATGAAGGCATTAATTTTGTTTTCATCTCCTGTTATTTCTATTGTTAATGAATTTTTTGAAACATCTATTATGTTTCCCCTAAAAATATCAACAATCTGTATTATTTCAGAACGGGTTTCAGCCGTTGCAGTTACTTTCAGCAAAACAAGCTCCCTGATTATTGATTCTTTTTCATCAAGCTGCCTTACTTTAATTATATCTATAAGCTTGTTAAGCTGTTTGCTTATCTGTTCAACCAGATAATCATCTCCGTCAACCATTATTGTCATTCTTGATACCGCAGGGTCTTCAGTGATTCCTACTGCAAGGCTTTCAATATTAAAGCCTCTTCGGCTGAATAAGCCGGAAACCCTTGAAAGAACACCGGCATGATTCTCTACCAGCACAGAAAGTATGCGTCTAGGCATATTTACACCTCCTTAATAATCACTTGCTCTGGGTATAATTTATTCTTATCTACCCTCTTAAAATAGAGACGTCTTAACTCTTCTTCATAAAAATATTACTTCTTCCCTCTATAGATAAGGATACTAGATTGGTAAATTAATTTTACACTTTACCTTTTAAACTTTACACTAACTACAACGTGTCTTCTTCAGGATTAACCATAAATTCTACAATAAATGTGCTGTCACTCTTCAGCATTTCCTTTAATGCTTCTTCAACACCATCATTGGTTTCTACTTTAATTCCATTGAATCCATATGCTGAAACCAGCTTCACAAAGTCGGGATTAGCATTAAGCTCAACCTGGGAGTACCTTTCACGATATTTTATTTTCTGAAGCTCCCTGACCATTCCTAATCTTTGATTATTAAACAAAACTATTTTAATACCAAGATTATTCTGCTTTATGGTTCCAAGCTCCTGCATATCCATCTGGAAGCTTCCATCTCCGGCAATTACTATAACTGTGGTGTCAGGCTTGCCAAATTTCGCCCCTATTGCGGCAGGAAGCCCATAGCCCATTGTTCCCAAGCCGCCAGAAGTTATAAAAGTATTAGCCTTTATAGTTTTATAATAATTTGCAGCCCATATCTGATTTTGCCCAACCTCAGTAGCAACTACCGCATTTTCTCCTGCCAATTCGGAAAGCTTGGTCAAAACATATTGAGGCTTAACATATTCTCCATTCCCTCCATTTATATCTCTCATTATATCTCTCAGAGGTTTTTCGTTTTTCCATTCATTTATTTGGCTTATCCATTCATCGTTCCTGCGCTGTGCAATGAGCCTTATTAATTCATTCAGAATTAATTTAACATCACCAACTACAGGTATATCAACTCCTATATTCTTGCCTATCTCAGCAGGGTCTATATCTATATGAACTACAACAGTATCCTTTGCAAACTCATAATTTGTACCCATTGCTCTATCGCCTGCTCTGGCACCAAGTATAAGAAGAAAATCCGCTTTTACCATAGCCCTGTTGGCAGCATATATCCCGTGTGAACCTATCATTCCAAGATAAAGCTCATGACTAAATGGCATGCTCCCTTTTCCCATCAATGTATTTGCAACAGGGACCGAGGCTTTTTCAGCAAAAAGTTTAAGCTCCTCTGCCGCATTTGCCGCAAGCACTCCTCCGCCAGCGCATATCATAGGTCTTTTGGCTTTTTCAAGTGCATCTATAATTTTCTTTATCTGAAGTGAATGCCCTTTAAAATTAGGCTTGTAACCTCTAATATCAACACTTTGAGGATATTCGAAATCAAAATCCTTTAATTGGATATCTATTGGAACATCAATAATAACCGGTCCCGGCCTTCCTGTTGACGCAATATGAAATGCTTCTTTAATTATTCGTGGAAGGTCTTCTACTTTTTTGACCAAATAACTGTGCTTGCAAAATGGCGCTGTAGCTCCGGTTATATCCACCTCTTGAAAAACATCCTTTCCTATAAGCTCCGAAGATACCTGCCCAGTTATCGCAACCATAGGAACAGAATCCATATAAGCTGTTGCTATTCCTGTTATAAGATTTGTAGCCCCTGGTCCTGAAGTAGTAATACAAACCCCGGTTTTTCCGGTAACACGCCAATAACCGCTTGCCATGTGGGCTGCGCCTTGCTCTTGCCTTACCAGGATGTGTCTGATTTTAGAATCGGGCAATTCATCATACACCGGACAGATAGCTGCCCCCGGATATCCAAATATTATATCTACATTTTCCATTTCAAGAGCTTTAATTATAGCTCTCGCCCCAGTCATTTCCATTTTAATCACCTCTTTATAAAAATTGCTATATTTGCTGGGTAGTCTTAACTCTTATTTGCCCAGAAGCTTTAGAAGCAAGTAATACTAGGAAGACTAGTCAGTAAAAGCGGAGCATATTTTTTATATGTGAGCATTTTACTGATGATGGCTGACAACGTAGTATGCCGATTATAAAGCTTCTGAAATAAATGAAAACCCTTCGTCCATGCATATATACGAATATATAGGGACGAAGGGGTAATCTACGTGGTACCACCCTACTTTGGCTCCTTTAGGAACCCTTATTATAGGCTCTTCTGTAACGGGAATACCCGGAAGTTTCTACATTACTTCGAAACTTCAGCTCAGGAATGAGTTATTCTTGCATTCCATCTGCACATTTTCACCTCACATGCGCTCTCTGAAAGTTACAGGATGCAACTTGTTTTCCTTCATAGCTTTTCAGTTTATAATTATACATATTTTAGCAATAACATTCTGCTTCGTCAATGTTTATTTTTATATTTTTAATATTTTTTATACTTTTCCCTTGCTCGAATATTGTAGAATTATTTTATTGTATTTTTTTCTGGAAAATTTTATAATAATTAGCAAGTACACCTGTTTCTAAAAAACCAATGCTTATAAATATAATTATACTTGTTGGAGGATTTGCATGTTTTATCTTAGAGAAATACTTGATAAGGATTTTTTAATATCTGTGCAAAAAATACTGGTTCAGTCTTCTAAAACCTTTGTTAGCATATATGAAAGAGATGGCTCATTATTATCCTTTGAAGTTCATCCTTCATTCATTTGTTCCTGTTTAAAAAAAGATGAAATAAATTCATCCTGTAATCAAAGTCTATGCTGCTGCCAAATGCCCAAGCTTCCAGTAAAAGCGCAAGAAAAAGCTTGCACAATAAGACTGCGCTGCTCTTGTGGTCTTGATATATTTGTAATTCCTATAAAGTATAAACGCAGCATTATAGGATATATGTCTATCGGCGTTCCCCGTTCCTCCTTATATTCTAATTCTACTCCAGCCAGAGTAGATGCTTTAAAAGCAGGTGTTTCTTCTCCAACAGTAAAAAAGTTGTCTTTAGAATTTAGAAACATGCTTAAAAATCAACTTAAAGAAGCTAATAAAATGATATCGAATGTATATGCAGATAGAATTAAGTGCCAAATTGGCAAATCTTTTTTGACTTGTAATGATCTTAACTCACTATGCCGTACCGTAATTACTGAAGCCGCAACCTGTGTAACACTGTTTAAGAAGGTAGGAAAGGATTTAAAAATTAATTATGCCAACAAGCATTCTCTTGAGTATTATGGAGTAAATTCACTGGAGGAAATTATGAATAAAAGCATCAGGGAGCTCATGCCTCGTTCCGAAGATATTTATGCTCTTCATTTTAAAGCAATTGAAACTGGCGAAACAATAAAAATAAATGAGTTCATGTATAAAAATCCTCAAACAAATCAGCCAAGCTGGTGGAATGTCAGCATTACTCCCTGTTACAAAAAAGGTAAAATCATTGGAAGTATATCAATTCGTAATGAAATTACCGAGCACGTTCTTGCAAGAAAAAATTTCCAACAGCTTTTGAATAAATTTCAAGAAAAATCCAGCCAGCTTGAAGCTGTAATTGACAACATGTCTGAGGGGTTAATTCTTTGTGATAAAAATGGCAGCTATTTAATTTGGAACAAAGCCGCCTTCAAATTATTGAACGTGCCCCACATGGTTGAAAAAATTGGTCAGACCAGAGAATTCTTCACTTTAAAAGAATTGAACGGAGATATAATTCCTATTGAGCAATATCCTATTAATAAAGTTTTTAGAGGTCAGCTTATTGTAGATCAGTTAGCTGTTGTCCAGATAAAAAATGAAACCCAAGATAAGAAAGTCTTTTTATTTAATGGAAAACCAATGTATGATAAAAATAACAATTTTGTGTTTGGTCTTATTACATTTAGTGATATCACCAGACTTCAGGAACAAAGTATCTTTATTGAAGAGCAATGGAATCTTATAGACCGTGCCCTTGATCAGCTTGAAGCTCCGACTTACATTCTGACATATCCCGACTTGAAATTCGTTCTTTCAAATAAACAAGCAAATTACTTTTTTAGTTCAATCCTTAAAAGAAACATTAATAAAAATAACATTTCAAATGAAAACGTAAAAATAATTTCAGATATCCTTAAGATTGTTGATATTGAAAAATATTATTTAGATCTTGGCGCCAATAAAAAAATTCCGAACAGCGTTCCTACCATTACTTTAAATATTGATGGTCAGACGAGATATTTCACTGCTATATCTACTCCAATTCAGAACAGCTCGGGAGAAACAACCCATATAATTTGCAGCGCTTTTGAAATAACAAGCTCAATAGTATACAGCAGAAAGCTTGCGGAAGTATCTCGGTTGAAAGAAGAGTTCTTTGCAAATGTATCACATGAATTTCGAACTCCTTTAACAGTTATCCTGGGAGCTCTTCAAGTATTAAGCACTACAGAACATGTAGTAAATTTAGATGAGCATAGATTAAAGACTGCAAAATATCTTGCTATCATGAAACAAAATTGCAACAGATTGGTTAAGCTTATTAATAATCTTTTGGATGTTACCAGAATAGATTCAGGATATCTTCTTCTTTACCTTCAAAAACATGATATCGTTTCTCTTGTCAGAGAAATTACAATGTCAGTTTCTGATTATTTTTTACAAAAAAAGCTTTCTTTACGCTTTTCTTCAAATGTAACATCTAAAGAAATGCCTGTTGATATTGATAAAATGGAAAGAATTTTATTAAACCTGTTATCAAATGCAGTAAAGTTCACTCCTGAAGGAAATAAAATATTTGTTTCCTTAAAGGACAAAGGTGAACACATTGAAATCCGCGTAAGAGACACCGGTGTAGGAATCCCTCCAGAGAAGCTTGAAATAATATTTGAAAGATTCAGACAAGTCGATAACGTTTTAACCAGGAAGAATGAAGGAAGTGGCCTTGGGCTGACTCTGGTAAAATCCCTTGTAGAACTGCATGGCGGAACAATAAAGGCAAAAAGCAAACCAGGCAAAGGAACCGAATTTATAATTTGTCTTCCTGTAAATTTTTCTAATGATTTTATACAAAAACCTGTAAACCCTCATTATGATCGTGCTATCAGCGAGGTTATAAACATTGAATTCTCTGATTTAAATTTGATATAGAACAAAATGTGTTATAATTTTAGTATTATAAAAATCAGGAGAAAAAAACATGGCATTTTTTAAAGCATTATTATCAAGGTTCAAAAAATCATCCTTCCCAAAAGAAATAGAGGTCCTTAACAATTCATGCGACACCATCTTTAAAAGGATATTTGATAAATGCCGCAGAGTTCTTGGTAAAGAGCTTATAGATGTAATAAATATAAAAAAGAATTCAATTGAAAATTTAAAAATCAGCAGCTCTGAAGGAAGCTTAAAGTCACTTTTGGTTATAAAGATTTTAGCTTTAACAGAAACTTATCTTCAGCTTGCAGAAAATTATGCCAATTGCTTAGAAGGGTCAAGAAGTCTTTCAACTATAGAATCTACATCCTCTGAACTCATAAATACCGGCAGAGAAAAACTTACTCAAATAGCTTCTTTGCTCAAATCTTTAAACATTCAATTAAATCTTAATTCCGATAGGTCTTTTGTAGAAAATACCGATGAAATAATAAATGAAGCTTTGGCTTTAAATAATGTCCTTGATAAAAACTATAAAAGCAAGCTCTAAATTAACAATCCGGAGGTCAAAAATGAATCTGGAAGTCTTAGCCTCGCTTGTATTCAAGTATCCCTTTCGCAAGCATCAAACCATGATTCTTGATAAATTTAACAATCTTTTGAGTGCAAAAAAAACTTTTAGATATAAATATCACGTTGTTTCACCTCCGGGCTCAGGCAAAACCATAGCCGGCATTGAGATGGCTATAAGGCTAAAAGCCCCCGCTTTAGTAATGTGCCCTAACACTGCTATTCAAGGGCAATGGATGGACAAAGCAAAAATGTTTATTCCTGAAGGCTCAAATATAGAATTAAGTTCTCTTGTAAGCTCAAATCCTAACGATTTAAAATTTCTCAATGTATTTACATATCAATCCTTAAGCATTCCGGATAATAACGATGAATCTGCAATAATAATTGCAGAAAATCTTTGGGCTGATGCGCTAAGTAAATCGACAGGAATTCCTGTAGAAGAATCATTAGACAGAATCTATAAAATGAAAGATTCAAATTCAGAAAATTATGCCAGAGAATTATCCAAATATACTAACAAGCTTAGACACGAAAATTTAAAGGATACTGCTGTTGACTTGTTTGAAATATTACATCCAAATGCAAAAAAGCTTATCATGAATTTAAAGGACAGCGGTATAAAGACCATGATTTTCGATGAATGCCACCATTTGCAGAATTACTGGGCATTAGTTATGTCAGCAATTGCACAGAAATTAGAGGTGGACAATTTAATTGGTTTAACAGCTACTCCTCCAATAAGCGATGATAAAGAAAAAATGGAGTGCTATAAGACACTTCTCGGTGATATAGATTTTCAAATCCCAACACCTGCAGTTGTTAAAGAAGGCATGCTTGCTCCTTATCAGGATTTAGCATACTTTTGTTTACCCCTTCCGGAGGAATTTCAATTTATTAAAAACAGTCATTTAAAATTTGAAGAAATAAGTTCTTCTTTTGACTCTCAAAATTCTGATTTTTATTATTGGGTATCTGATCGTATAATCAATAGAAAGCTTGTAACAGGCGAAACTCAGGAGTGGTCAAGGTTTTTCAAAACACGAACCAATTTTGCAATTGCAGGAGTAAAATACTTGCTGAAAAACAATTGTAAACTGCCGTGGGAAATCACAGTTACCGAAGTAATGTATTCAGATATGACTATGGATGACTGGTGTGCCTTAATTGAAGATTATGCTTTGAATTTATTAAAATTAAGCTCAAAAGAAGAAGACAAAGCAATGTATGAACAAATCAGAGAGGCTTTACGAAGCCTCGGCTATGTTCTTTCAGAAAACGGCATCCGGGCATACAGTTCTCCAATAGATAGAATTCTTGCTTACAGTAAAAATAAGATAGAGTCCTTAAAGCAGTTACTCAAAAATGAAATGAAGGTTATGGGTGATAAAATACGAGTTGCAATCATAACAGATTTTGAGTTTTCAAATGCACTTTCTCTTAAGAAAATGGAAAATCTTCTTGATGAAGAGAGTGGCGGAGCAATAAGAATTTTAAAAGAGCTTACATCAGACCAGGAAATAGATAAGCTCGACCCCGTAATGGTTACCGGAGGCAACCTTCTTTGTGATGAGGATTTATCACAAACCTTTATAAATCTCAGCAAAGAATGGGCAAAACAAAACTCCTTTGATATCAACCTTTCAGTCGACTCTGCAATATCAGGAACATTCTGTTCAATTATAGGCACCGGAAAAGATTGGTGCTCACGAACCGCAGTCCTTTTTACAACATATATTTTTGAGCAAGGCATTACAAAATGTATAGTAGGAACACGAGGTCTGCTTGGAGAAGGATGGGATAGTATAAGCCTAAACACCCTCATAGACATGTCTACAGTAACGACTTACGCATCGGTCAATCAGCTGCGTGGGCGAAGCATTAGAAAGAGCGAAACAGAGCCCAAAAAGGTTGCTAACAATTGGGATATTATCTGCATTGCTCCCGGTCTCGAAAAAGGCTACAATGACTTAAATCGTTTATTCCGAAAGCACGAAAATTTTTATGGAATATGCGATGACGGTCAGATTCAATGTGGTATTAACCACTTGGATGGTTCTCTTTCTTTGTGTGAAGCCCACCTTCTATCAGAGGATATATCAAATATTAATGAAAGAATGCTTATGAAAGCCAACAATAGAGACAAAGCCTATGAAAAGTGGGCAGTTGGTGAACCATATGAGAATATAAATATGGGCTGCTGCGAATTAAAAATTCTGAATCCCATAATAATGAAAGCCGGAAGTGTTTATGGCGAAGAGCAAAGTATTCTGGCAAGCAAACTAAAAGCGGGAATATATTCTACCGTGGCAAGCGGGATTCTTCTTGGCTCACTAAGCTATCTTGTTCCAATATATATTGAAACCGCATACCTTACTGGTGGCATAGGAGCGCTCCTTGGTTTAAACGCTATTAGAAGCTTTTTTTCATTTTTTGGATATGGTAATCAAAAATTTCTAAGCCTTTCTGTTATTTCATCCATAAAAGATATTGCTACAGCTCTTTTTAACGCATTAAAGGAATGTGAGCTTGTAGACAAAACCCTTAATGATAACAAAATTGTCGTTAACGAAAGAGATGATGGCACTATAAGGGTTCACCTGGAAGCTTCAGAAAATGATTCAACCCTATTTTCAACTTCTATGTCAGAGATTCTATCTCCAATAGGAGACCAACGATATGCAGTTGAAAGATACGAGGTTCCTGTACCTAAAACTTCGTTGTTTAGAGTTGTTTATATGATTCGATATGGACTTAATAAGTGCCCTCCGGTTCTTATGAGCTATCATCCTCTTCCTGCAGTATTTAATCTTAAGGAAAGAGCTGTAATTTTCCAAAAGTATTGGAATAAATTTGTAAGCCCCGGAGAAGTAGTTTTTCTAAAAGGAGAGAAAGGACAAAAGGTATTAGAAAAGTATGGCAGAATAAATTCTCTAGGCGCAAAGAAGCACATAGAGAACATATGGAGATAAAGGCTTTATTTATGCTCTTTCGAATACTCAGCATAAGAATAATAAACAACGTACAGCGCTGAAAGGATAATTGGCACAATAACAAAATAGAATGCATAATCAGGAAAAGCAAGCCCGACAAGACATAGTATTGCTGAAATCTTAAACAGCTTTCCTCCAAGATAATGCGTTTTTTCCCAAACTGTTTCACTGCTTAGCGTCCATGGAGTTTTAATTCCTATAAACCAGTTCCTTTTCGCTTTTTCCATCAGTATTCCTGAATAAAAGAAAAGCCCTGCAAATGCCGGTGTAAGCATTTGCCCCATATTAAATCTATAATTAAGATTCCAAAGAATTGTAAGCTTATAAATATATATAAAGAAAAGAAGAATGATAATTACAAACCAATCATAATATTTCCTGAATTCTTCAATATTCTTCTTCAACGGGTCAATTTTTGGCAAAATCAAAAGCAGTATCACCATACCTAAGGAGATAAACGGCATTAGAAATAATCCCCAGAATTTTGACATGTACCCATCAGCCTCTCCCCTGATGTTCCAATGTGATGCAAGCCGCTCCGGCATGATATTATAAAAATAAAAAGCTGCCATAAAAGATATTAATACCAATAAAAATGCAAATATCTCTGCTTTTCTAATCTTCAAAATTATCTCTCCTTATAAACTATTTTATATAATATATTATTACCATAAAAAACAAAGACTTTCCTTTTTGAAGAAAGTCTTTAACTTTTTATATCTCCAAGCCAATATTTACCTGCATCTCACCAATATTGGTTTCAACATTAATTGCCAATGTCTTAACCGTACTAATCAAAAAATAAATGTTCTTGCCAATTATGAAGGTTGGTGTTGTAAAGTCAGTATATGTTTCATTATTAGAAAGTATTTTACAGCCTCTTCCGGTAATAAGGTTGGATAATTCTGATATTGCGCTTCTGGCATCCTCATCAACCTCTTCAACAGGCATTCCCATCATCATTGTAGATGCAAATTTTTTCGCTGAATCTGTCGTAAAGGAATAAGCAATATTCCCCCTTGTACTTCCGGTCAGACCAACTACTGCTGTAACTTCTTTATCAGAAAACATGGTTTCCTTTACTTCAAGATTTGTAATTTTTAAATCTTCAATTCCAAACGTTGGTAAAATTGTGTATACAGCTTCAACAAACGAATTTATATATTCCTCATCCACTTACTTCCGGACTCCTTTCAAAAGCAATATTTATTCTTATGTCTCCACAATCAGTACTTATATTAACAGATTCTGAAGGAATCTTATCAAGGCATACCAGCGCCTCATCTGCTGCAAAAACAACAGGGGGTCCAAGCCTTAAACGCATTGAAAACTTATTGTTTATATCTGTAAGACCATCTCCCGCTATAATATTATTCAATTCTGAAATTGTAGAAAGCACCATTTGCTCTTTTACTGTATCATACCTGCCACCGTTTATTTTACGGGTAAGTGAAATAGCTGTGTCAGGATCCATATCGATTAGAAATCTTCCATTCGTTTTACCTGAATAAGATATTATTGATGTAACTCCTTTAGATTGTATCTCATTTTTTTCTTCATATGTTTCGCCATTTGATGTTACTTGAATGTTGCCTATCTTTTTAAGAACCTCTTTTATACCTTTTACAAAAGGATCAATAAAATCTTTATTCATTAGTCCTCCTCTTTTTTGGCTTGCATATCAAATTTGAAAAGCTTTATACCCTGATTTTACAATTATGCTATTGAAGCTAAAACCGATATGATATCACGAATGTCGAAAGGCTTTTTAATAAAAAATGAAACACCAAGGGCTTTTACCTGCTCAATCATTTCATAATCGCCCATCGCACTAAGTACAACTATCTTCGCATTGGGGTTGATTTCTTTTATGTTTTTTATCGCATCCGGACCATCCATAATAGGCATATTCAAGTCCATAAACACAATATCAGGTCTATGCGCCTTAAAAATTTCGATTCCCTCTTTACCATTTTTGGCAACAGCACAAACATTGCATCCGCACTTTTCTAACGCTTTCTGTAGTAAATCTCTTATCATAAGGGAGTCTTCAACAATGATTACTTGTTTTCTTTCCATGTTTCACCCCAACGTCATTTTTATATAAAATTCCATTATTATTTTACCACTTTATTAAAATTTGCACAAATTTTTTTGATTATTTTAATCGACATATTTTTATATGCTTTATGTAACCCTGTAGGTTTTTTCTCATATATTATAATAAAAGCCTTTATTTTATCAGGGAGGTGATTATATTGAAAATCCGTTTATATCTATTACTTCTTGGGGTAATTTTATTAATTGCCGGAATATTAACTGTTATATTCATTCCACCGCTTTGGGTAATCGGTTCCATAGTTATAGCATTAGGTCTTATTATTCTTTTATTAGTAAAATTATATCCAAAGCTACATTGTCATCATAAGCTTTTATATCACATTTTAACCATACTAGGCTTGACTCTAATACTTTTAGGGGCAGCAGTATTAGCGATTTCCCCTGTTCTTCTTCTTGGTTTGACACTTATAGCAGTTGGAATTATTCTTCTTGAGCTAGGATTACTTTTCTTGATTGATTGATTTTATTTAGCTAATTGCTTATTCTCTTTGTAAATCTGGAGAATAGAAGATTGCAGAGACACCACAAAATAACTTAAGATATAGAAAGGACTGCAGAGGTTATTTCATTTGCAGTCCTTTCTATGAAAATAAAGATTATTTCTATTGTTTTGCTGAAACCTTTACTTCAAAGATTTTTTTAGCAATTAGCTTGCTATTTGAATTGTAAGCTTCTACAATAATATTCACTTTTCCCCCTTGATATGGCTCAAAATCAATATCCGCCTCAAAAGGGGCACTATTTGAAGCCGCAGCAAATTGCCCGTTTATTTTATAAGCCACCCTACACACATCAGGATCAGCAGATTTCACATATGAATATATCGGATTTATACAAGGCTTAACAGTATACTGTGGAAGCTCTTCATAATAAGAAGCGGCATTTTCACCCACTTTTCCAAGATAAAAGGTATCCTTTATACCTTTTTTATAAGTCTCTAAAAGCGATGAATTTGTAGAAAGCATATACCTTGTATATTTCGATTTTACATTTTCGTCAAAATAAAAAATTGCTTTTAATTTAGGATATAAAATAGGCATATAAGTATAATAATCACTAAGCTCTTTAGCAGCAAAGCTTGTAATATCATTGCCATTCACCGAATTTTGATAAGAAACGCCACCCTCAGATACAAATACCGGTTTCTTATCCGCATAAAGCTTATAAATCGTATTGAATTGATCAATAAATCTGGCTCTATCCACATTCTTGCCAAGCGGGTCAAGTTCGGGGTGGTATTGTCTGTAAAGGCTTACTCCTACCCAATCAACATAATTATCTCCCGGATAATATCTTGTGATATTGTGAGGCGGGAAATACAAGGGTGCCCAAACCATAACCGCATTAGGCGCTCCTGCGTGAACCTTATCAGCAACAAGCCTATATTTCTCAATATACACATTAGGGTCTTTAAAATACCATTTGGATGTAGGATCATTCATTTCATTTGCAAACCTGACAAATACCGGAATGTCAAGATTCTTTATTTCACTAACAAAGTATTCCAAATATTCATCATCATTGACCTTATCGATTCCGCCAAGAGGCTCCACACCAATTTGCATTATGCCTCCAACCTGCTTAAGCTTTTGGGCATATTTTTTCAATCTATCCAAGCTATCTCCATAAGAAAAATAGTAAAGATAACCCGCATGAGCTTTTTCGGTCATAATCGGGTATTCAATCGTATGAAATTTATTTTGTGCCGGATTTTCAACCGACAAGTCATCTGCGGCATATGCCCCAAGCATAGCTCCAACAACAGGCTCGTATTTCACTCCGTGATAAAGCTTGCTGCCTGCCTCTGAAGCATCAACTAATGTAAACAATCTTATTTCATTTCTAATCATATTTGCTTTTCGTTCCGCAGCAATAGCATCTTGCTCATAACCTACCTTTTTCCAATATTCAGCTTCCTTCATCCAATATTTTTGTGCCAAATCATAGTTACCTAGCTTTGCATTAGATAATCCGAGGTTTTTATAAAGAATTGCAATATTAGTGTTGTTCTTACTTGACAAGAAGCTCTTTTCAACCTTTTTGAAGCTGTTAATTGCTTGTTGACACTTATTTTTGTTTAAATTCGATACCCCAAGCTTATACTCAGACCATAAATCAAGCCCGTATGAAGTGGTTATAAAAATAGAGGTTGTGCATAAGGTAAGTACTGTAAGCATACATATAATTTTTTTAAACATAGAGATTTATCCTTTCTTTTTGTCGTTAGTTTCATATTCTTTAAATTATTTTAAAAATCTTATAAAGCAAATACTAAAAACATATCTGCTTTTTAATCATTTAAAAAACATATTTTATTGCTTTTAAATACCATGAATAATTAAAAGGAAAGTGAAAAATAGATTGGTTTATATTTTTCATGTACTCTTGGCGAAAATTCTTTTTCTTTTATTATAGCACAAAATGTCCATGATATAATAGCCTAGTATATGATTTTATGAACTAAGTAGTAATTATTGAATTTTATTGGCTAAGATACCGCGGACGCATTTTTTATTATATTGTCTTATATATTGTTTTTTGATATACTTTTTTTACTTTATTTTTAAAATTAAATGCATTAGTCTTCATAATAATTTAGGGAGGCGGTATAGATGGACTCTAAAATTAAGATACCAGAAATAATAGCAAAGGCTGAAAGCCCCGTCGTTCTTTTGGCGGAAAAGGATGTGTCACCACTGCTCAAGCTTTTCTTTAGTTTAGCTAACGGTAAGCAGGTATATCATAAAGGGTGGCTCGAAGACGGAAGAAATGTACCCAAAGAGAAGTGCGAAACCATTGGGGACCACACTTATGGTGCAGTTGTTTATGGTCTCATTATTGCTAAGATGTATAGACCAGAGCTTAATCTTTTAAGAGTATTGGAGCTCATAATAGTTCATGATTTAGCCGAATCCTTAGTCGGAGATATAACTAAGGCAGATGGTATATCTTCAGAACAAAAATACGAGTTGGAAAAAGCAGCTATGATATATCTGTTTGGTTCTTTTCCAGCCGGAGATTATTTTATTGCTCTTTGGGAAGAGTTTGAAGAAAAGAAGACTCCTGAAGCAAAATTCGCTAACGACATGGATAAAGCAGACATGGGCATTGAGGGTGGAATAAAGCTATTGCAAGGGTACGGCAGCGGTATTCTGGAAATTTTTAATCATGCTGTACATCATGTTAAAGATGAAACAGCCGCTGAGCTTTTGCAAGAAATAACCACCTTAATAAAAGAATAAAATTTCAGAAAGGACTACAGCATAAAATCTGTAGTCCTTCTATTTGGCGGAGAGAGAGGGATTCGAACCCTGTTTACATTATTTAATACTGAGTCTTTTCTGTGCCGTCCAGCTTCATTTTGTAGCTAGTAATATCACTATCTAATAAAGCATCATAATAGATCCATCCGTCCTTTATTTTATACTTTGTAACTGCCCCATCAACTAATTTAGTCTTTTGGGTTCCATCTGTTTTGATTCTATATAAATAATATTTGATATCTGAACTAGATGAAATATTAGTAGTATCATACATTATATAATAAATCCACTCTCCGATTACCGAGATATCACACGAACAATTATCATCGAGTAAAGTCTCTTCTGTTCCATCTATTTTAGCTTTATACAATTTATAACCCTCTCCATCATGTGCATAATACATCCAATCCCCTACAATATTTAAATACATTGCTCTAACATTGCCAATCTTGGTTTTATTGCTTCCATCTATTTTTATCTTATATACTTGATGCCCTTCATCCTCAGCATAATAAATCCAATCTCCAACTACAGACATCCGCCAACTAGGCTTATCGTTTAATTTTGTTTTGCTGGTACCATCTGTTTTAATTTTATACAATTTGTATCCATCCTCAGTGTTCTGGTAATAAATCCAATCTCCACTTTGAGCATGGTTCTCATTAGCTAAAATATCGTCAATAGTCAGATTATCATTATTTTCATTATTACTATCACTCTCTGTACTTATAGAAATCGTATTTGTATCTTTATCATAACCAATAATTAGTCCTGCCTTTTCTGCTATTGCTCTTACCGGAAGATAGGAACGATTGTTATATATTATAGGATTAAGGAATGTACCATCCTCATCTGTAGGTTTAAAAAATTCCCCATTAAACGTCATTTTTACTTGATCGTTTATGTATGCCTTTATTGCTCTGACAGACGATTGCGCAAAAACAATTCCATTTATGCTTAATGAAACAATTAATATTAGCATCAGCCATTTTGATTTTTTCATATAACTATAATCCTCCTTAGTCTTCTTAACTTCCATTATACAGTAATAAAATTGTATTTACAATGCATCTGGATTTGCTACGCCAAGCCTGAAATAATCGCTACTGTACAAGGCAGCCATCAATAAAAATCAATGGTTAAAAACAGAAAAAAAGAACCTTGCCCCCTATCAGGCAAAGTCCTTTTCTTTGGCGGAGAGAGAGGGATTCCCAACCGCGCGCAAGCTCGCGTTTGCCCACGTCGCCACCCGCTTTGGCGGGGCCCGCTCCTTCCTTTTGCCTAAAAATGCAGTGCATTTTCTAAACGGCAAAAGCCCTCTCGGGTTCGAATTCCTTCCTGTTTCAAACTAAAAAATACGCACCCCCATAAATGGGATGCGTATTTTTTGGCGGAGAGAGAGGGATTCGAACCCTCGGTCGGGGTTAACCGAACACACGATTTCCAGTCGTGCGCCTTAGACCAGCTCAGCCATCTCTCCATATTCAGCCTCTATATTCTACTATATACCTTATAAATTGTACAGCCCCTCTTTGCTGAAAATTTCTGGCTGCCCTTTTTTTGTTCCTATATAGGCAGTAACCGTGCCTACTCCCAATTTTTTGTAAGCCCACATCCTATGAAATCCATCAATCAAAATATATCTGTTTGGATTTTTCTTTTGCCGTATTACCACAATTGGCGGGAACTCTATACCGTTTTGTTTTAATTCCATATATTTTTTTGCTTTTGAAAGCTTTCTGGGCATGAAGGTTTTTATATCTTTAATCTCTATGTCTTTAATCTCCCAATCAAATTTATGTATTTTTTTGGTTGACTGCCTTGGGTATTCCCTTTCCCATAATGCAACCAACTCCCTTATGATGCTGTCATTGTCCATAAAAAATAGCCTCAAATAAATCTTAATAATACATGTTATGTGATATTAAATCATCAGTGCAAGTACGAAAGATTGCACTCATTATCAGTTATTTAAAAAAATTACCTTTTGCATTTTTACCCAGTTAATAGTATAATTGTAAATTGAATATGCAAAAATTTTTATAACCGTTGCGGTAAGGAATATAAATAGTTTTTTGTTCCAGTCTTATCAATTTTATTAGATGGTTTTTTGTTAAAAA
>JBLMYQ010000040.1:0-9119 GCA_050258375.1 Deltaproteobacteria bacterium
AATTCCAAATCCAGATCCTCCTAGCCTCCCTGATAGGGAGCGAATAGTAATTTCTATGAAGATTTTTCTATGAAAAACTACTTTTCGTCCCCTTTTTAGGGGAGAAAGAGGGGTCTAAGTAGAATTTTATCTTTTGCTTTTCCAGTATTTTGCTTCGTGCATTTGCCCTGTTAAAAGTAATATTAACAAATAGAAAAACCTTGATTTCTCAAGGTTTTTCTATATATAGATATCATAACTTGACATAGGCTACTTTACCTCAAAGGAGAAGGAGCAGGCATCGGGATTTGATTCAATCATTACATTAGTCACTGTCTGCAGCAAAAGGTTAAGGAGGCTCTCATTTTTGCAGTTGCAGTCAATAGTGACCGTCAGGGCACCATCCATATCTTTTAAAAGACCTGCAAATTCAGTCTTCCGGGCGGGATTTTGTTTTAATGCTGCCAATATTATTTCATTTGCTCTCTGTTTATCACCCTCATTCCATATTTTTTGTACAAGAACACGGAGAAGAACTGTGGTCATCTGGAATATGTTCAATGACGTCATGTTGGAATAAGAATAACCTCTTGCGCGATAGGGACCGCCAAGCATTGTGATGTTCTGAGAAATTAAATCCTGGGCCAATAATTTAAGTTCTTCCACTGAGTATTCATGAAACCGGTTTTTGCCTGCATAGTAAAGACGATTTAATTCTTGATCTGTTATTGGCATCGGTTACACCTCCTTTTTATTGATAAACCTTAACTGCGAAATTGTTCGCTATCCTCCTCCCATTATAAATATGCCGGTAGAATTTAGGATTTTAATGTTTTACGAATTGTCATAATAATTACTATGACACAAAAATAGTTACATATTATACATTTCCTTCCATTATATATTTGTTTAGGATTAATTTCAATATTTATAATTCAACTTTATGAATAAGTGCGGCAGGATGTTAAAAATGGAAATATACTAATGTATACTAATGTATGGATAAAAAAATAAGGCGGGGTTAACCGCCTCAGTATAAAAGCCAGGAAAGAGGATTTACTCGAGTCTGATTGATGCCCATAAGGATAAGCGTCAGATCCCAATCAGTCAAATTTTCTGGTGTTTCAAATGTTTTTGACTTTTTCTCAGCCAGGTTGATTTTGAATGGGCTGAAGATAGAAAGCTGCCACTTATTAGCCTTATTTTTGATGAGAATAAACTTAATTCCTTTCCAGTAAATAACAAATTGTTTACCACCCTTGCTGGCTATTTCCAGTATTTTTGCAGCTGGAAGAGCAAATTTAATCATCCTTTTTTCAACTTCATTTGAGCCTGTAACATTTTTGATTTGTAACCCTTTTTTTTGTGCAAATTTTCTTAGCCTTCTTTCTTTTATTCCTTTCACTTTCAACACTCCTAAACAAATTTAATTACCATCTAGACATAGATGAGGCTTAAAACAAAAAAACATTTGTTTGCACGAAGAATAAAGATTTAATTAATCCTTAAACATTCGCTTGGCAAATGTGTTCAGCGTAAATATTATTATAAAAATTAAATGGTATCTTTCTTATTATATCACCATATATTGCCAAAAGTAAAGAAATTTGTTGATTTTATACTATTCAAAACAAAAATCAGCAACTATTTCTACGCAACAAAAAACCCTAATTTCTCAAGGTTTTTTGTTTGGAACGAATGGTGGAAGTTGAACCTGCGATATAAGCCTATTGAGAGCAGTGCCCTGGACCAATCAAACCATTATTATAGTTATCAAGTATGGTTACCCAACCAAGCACTTTTTGCTTTTCTGACTTAGACAAGCCAACCCAATTTGTAAAGTTATGGGTTACTAAAAATGCATCTGCAGCAGAAATGATACTGGAAACAGCCGAATCGTCAGCGCCATTAGCAGCATTCAGCTTGGCACCAAGCAGCTGCGCGTATAGCTTAGTAATACCGTTTGATGGTTCTCCATAAACGTTTTGATTCAGAATATTTACAGCAATTACGTTGTTGCTTACCAATATGGTTTTTGATCCTCCGGGTGTACCGAGATATACTGGTAAGAGAGGAGTTACCATATCAGACTGGGGACCAAAGCCTGCATGTGTCTTCCAGTAGCCAATGGTCAAAGTACAGCCGGCGCAAGGCACATGAACATTTACAGTCCAACTGCTGCTGCCTGTTGAACCGGTATCGTTTGTTATAAAAGATGCGGTATTGGTAACCGCATAGTCACCACAGGAGGAAAAAGGTCCAATGCTTCTGCTGTAAAGAAATGTTTTAGTCATATTACAAATTGTACCAAGGGTTCCGGCAAAATCATCAATTACAGTTACACATTTGTCAACTTCAGTTACAGCTGCGGCAGCAAAGCTGACAGAGGCAGAACCCAAGAAGTCGGTGGTTCCGGAAGCAACTGAAGTGCCAGCAAAGTCGTAAATAAAATTCTGAAGAGTTGCAGCTGCTGTATTGGTACGAGTTGCTTCATCAGGCAAGCTGGCAGTATAAGTGCAGTTTAAGTTGCCCCCTGCAGGCAATGTGTATGGGAAGGAAACAGTACAGTTAACGGTAACGGAGCCGATACCTGTAATCAAGTCTGAAATGCTGTTAATTACAGCGCCAAAAGGTGCGGGATTATGCACCACGATATTTCCACTAACGGCAAAGTTACTATCAGTGGAGGAGACAGGATTTACCTCAACAGAGTAATTAATCAGAAACTGTTCGTTGGGAGCAAGGGTAAGAGCAAACTGATCAGCTGCCTTGTTAATTGTCCAATTATAGATTCTGGTTAGAGAAGTACTGGAATCTTTAGTTACTTCAAGCTCATAACATTTAACTGTCACAGATGCAGTATCAAATATGGTAACCAATTGACCATCAGGACCGATTATTTGAGCGGAAGCAATATTGACGTGAGTTCCCTCATCTTGATTACAGGTAAAAGTTTCTGTATATTGTGCTGAACCGCTTTGGTTAAATAAAAAAGATTTACCGTTGGTATCAGTCACAGTAATTGAGTCATTCAACAAATTTGGTGTAGCAGGTAAATTAGCAGTAGCGCTTGGTGAAGGTCCGAAAAGCTCTCCTAGATGACCTGAATGGTTGGTGATAGTTACATTTGCTGTTACTTTATATGTGCCTCCTGCATGAATATTTGCAGAAGGAATATCAATCTTATATGAATAACAAAAAGTTTCACCAGCCGCAAGAACAGGGTGTACACCCATGTTGACAGTGGATGTTGCAATAAGGGTGTTGGGCGAGCCCCCACCATTTCTAAGCTCAATGATAATTGTTAAATTTTCAGTAGCTATACTTCCACCATTAGTTACGCAAACTTGACCGTCAAAATAAGCAGAGTCGGTACCGCTGTCTTTAGTAACTGCAACAGTGTATTGGGAAATACCGCTGTCTCCAGAAAACAGGAGCCAGGTATCAGGTGTCACAATTTTGTCAATTGTCCAATTGAATCTTCGAAGCCAGTGTGCTGTTGTTGAGACGTCTGCAGTAAGAGTCGTGCCGCTTTGACCTTGTTGAATCACAATTGATTGTATTTCTGTATTATTCATAATGTTTTTCCTCCTTGTTTAATAGAAAAATAGTTTAAAAGAGTAGCACCATTCTTGTTTACGTAACATCTTATTCGGTGTTTTTCTAAAAAGTTACTCCTATTACAATTTGCATTACTTAATCAGGAAGATTTAAAAATATTATTTAGAAAAAATATAGCTGTTACTTTGGTATACCATGCGATTTTACTGACCAACCTGCAAAAGTTCCGCTAACTATTTTTACGCAGCAAAAAAACCTTGAGAAATCAAGGTTTTTGCATGGAGATTGTGAACCCACTCATTAGACCACTTTTATTCCTTTATGATTCTTTAAATATAGTTATAGCATAAAACTAATAATTATATTCTATTGATTTTATCCAAAGGAGGTTCTTGTATTTTATATTTTTAAAAGGAAAAGGAACCCTTTGATGGGTTCCATAGCTTCCTTACCGATTTAGAAGAAAAAGAATGGTGCCTCTTCTTCTGTCAATCTTTAAGGTGCAGGTGTTTTGGTTTTTATTAAAAGTATTAACATCTGCTTTTCTAATTTTCCTCAATTCTCTGTAAAATTCAGGTCTGCGTTTTTCCCCGTTAGCATAGGGAACCATTTTGAAGGTGAATTTATATGAGCCGTAAACTCGACCCACATATTTTGCGGTTTCTTTAGATTCCCCAAACCAGATGTCATAGCAGTGAGCCCATCCTGTAATGAACAACTTCGAATTACCTATACGCCCAATATATTCATTTTCAGAAATACTGGGTTCGAAGCCCTCAAAACCATACAAATATTCGGAGGTTAACTGTCCTTCCAAAGATGCCATTCTAAAAACCCCTTTCCTTTTCTTTTGTATTAGCAATATCCTTTATACGTCTTTGATTTGTCAATTTTGGCAAATCATTTAATCTCAATTTTGAGACTAATAAAGCCGCTGCTTGAGTAAGTACTATGAAAAAAGTTCGATGAATGTATTGGCGGCGTTGCAAAAAATAGAATAGGTTTAATACTTTAATTATATCACCATTCCTTACCAGAAGTAAAGAATTTCGCTACTTTTACACCCCAAAAAACAAAATCAGTAACTATTTTTCCGTAATACCTGAAATCAGCGAAGAGATTCAAAAAGTCATGTTAGAGATTGAGGGGATAGATTCTAAAAAGTCAAAAGAAGAGATAATGAATTCCGTAAAAAATATAATGGCTTCTGTTACAGATAAATTGACTTCTCCTGCTAATATCAAGCGTGCATATGCCGAAAAAGGCTTTGAAGAAGCGCTTAGGAGTGGAAATTCTGGGGAGAGGAGAGAAATAGTGGTTAACTTATTTAGTGATGCGCTGGATCGGTTGTCAGAAATAGTTAAAAAGGATCCTTCGATTCTTAATGTAGTTGGCGTGTCTTCTCTTATAACTAAGGCTCAAGACTATATGACACCGTTTGGGTTTGATATTCCAGAAAAATCGTTATCTGGAGATTCAAGCACTGCTTTTCCCCATAGAAAAGCAAAAAACTTTGAGAAATCAAGGTTTTTTTAAAAAAAAATAAACTCCATAATTGGAGTTTATTTTTAACGGAGCGCGAAAGGTGATTAATCCCAGTGCTTCAGAGGATTGTTCCATTCGGAACCCAGATTATCTTCAGCCCAAATCTTAACATATTCTTGTGCCTCTTTGACTTCTTTAACATAATCCTTTTGAGAGAGTTTGATTGGATCTTCTTGGTAAAGGATTTTCCCCGTCTGATCCTTCAAACAGGCAACTGTTTCGTCGCCATTTTTGAGATTATCAATGTAATAAAAGGTATATAGCTCGGCACCGGCAGCATATTCGGCCTCGCGCGGGCGGAATAGGACTTCTCCCCTCAATCGATTTTGGTTATCACGAAGCTCAATGGTTCGTCCACTTTTCTTATGACCCCGATAAACTTTCGTCCATCCTTTGGGCAGAAAGGCTTCAGTAAACATTGCGTCGTATTCCTTTCCGAACCGGAACCCTATGCTATCCCAGCCAGTTTCTGGAAATCTCTTGGTTGGCATGATATTAGTTCGACAAAACAGTCTGATTTTTTCCTCTTCCAGAGCCTCCAAAGAGCACCCGGAGCTGAGCATAATATCAACCATATTAACAGCCAGTCTTTTACTTTCAGTCATTCCCATGATGTCACTCTCCTTAAATTAATTAATTTTTAATAATGCTACCGATTCGCTCCTGCATAATTTGGAGCGGTGAAATATTAGATTTTTTGAAGTAGACTTATCTTTAATAATATCATCTTATTAACATAAAAGCAACAATAATTACCATTTACGTTACTTTTACCCCACCCAAAACAAAAATCAGCAACTATTTTTTACACAACAAAAAAACCTTGATTTCTCAAGGTTTAATTTGTGGAGCTGGTGATGGGATTTGAACCCGCGACCTACTGATTACAAGTCAGTTGCTCTACCAGCTGAGCTACACCAGCATTTATGGTGACCCATAGGGGACTTGAACCCCTGTTACCGCCGTGAAAGGGCGGTGTCTTAACCGCTTGACCAATGGGCCAAATATGGTGAGCCATCCGCGATTCGAACGCGGGACACCGTGATTAAAAGTCACGTGCTCTGCCAACTGAGCTAATGGCCCGATTTTAATCCAGCGACACTCAGCCCGAGCTCGCTTATATATGTTACAACAGAATGTGACCTCTGTCAACATTAAATTTAAAGATTTTTTCTTAAACTCTTTCCCATACCTTGGCTACAAGGACGGTTACATCATCATTTATATATGAGCCATAATTTGAGGTGGCTTTATTTAAAATTATATCAGCAAACTCCTGAGGATTTGCTGTATCAATCTCTTCAATAAAATCTGCAAGCCAATCTGCTGATTCACTATCATCAAACCTTGAATCAGAAGCGCCATCTGTAACCATAATAATAAAATCTCCGGCAGAAACTTTACCGTGGAAAAGGTCCAGATCAAGATTTTCAAGTATTCCGGCTGGGAGGGAAGCCCCTTTTATAGTTTCAACCTTATTTTTCTTTTTTATATAGGAAGGAGGAGAGCCGATTTTGACAAATTCAACATTGCCTGAGTATAGATCTATTGCTGAAATATCTAATGTAGCATATGATTCGGCGGCAGTTTTTAAAACCAAAACAGAGTTTATTAATTTTATTGCAATATCCTTATCAAATCCGGATTCTAAAAATTTTTCCAATAAATCCATAGCGACCTTACTGTTTTTGGCAGCACTTTTCCCTGAGCCCATTCCATCGCTTAACCCAAGTACATATTTTTTATCTCTTAATTCCATAAAGGTATAGTTATCGCCAGAAATGGGGCTAGCTACCTTTTTTATTCTTGAAACGCCTACAGTAACGCTGTAAATTTCTCCGGTGGTAAAAGTAATCTTACACCTTCCTCCCGCATAATCGTGATTGCATACAAATCCTTTAGGAATAACTTTTTTCCCAAGGATGCCGGAGATCAACTGCGGAAGCTCGCTTCTACACCTATTTATACCTGCACAGGTGTTAAGAATCAATAATATATCTGTGTTGCTATCCTGGTCTGTTGAAAGATTTACTTCGCTGATTGCATAACCACTTTTCTCAAGTGTTCTTGATATTCTTAGCTGAAGATTTTTTTTTGTGCTTGTTTCAGATTCAACTTCATTGGCAATAGTTGATATCATGCGCGAGACCCCTTCTAGCTGTTGAAAAACAAGGGTGCGACTCTCATGAACCTTTTTTTTCCATAAAAGATTAACACGATAAATTTCGTAAAGGCTGTTAAGTGTATTTATAAGCTCATCCGGTCGAGCGCAAGCGTCTTGGGAGAAACAATCAGGAATATCTGAAAGAGTAATTTTACCATTTGCTTCTAAAACCTCAAGGAGAGAAAACATTGATTGATATGTACTGTGGAACTTTCTGTCCCAGCAGTACAAGCATAAGCTGCAATCTTTGCAGACCCTGTCTGCTACAGTATCAAAAAAATTAGAAACCTCAACCTCTCCGGGAGTATTTTCAGGCGCAGGAACATTATTAAAAGTAACTGCTAATTCTTCAACAGCTCTTGAGAACGCATGCAATTTATTAACTGCAGGATTTATAGTTATTGGTTCGTTATTGTCATCTAAAGGGATTGTATGATCTTCAAAAATGCTTGCTGCTCTGTTTGCATATTTCATTGGAACTGCATAAAGAAGAAGAGAGGATAAAATGATATCCCTGATGTTGATTAATATGTCAGTAGAGCCACTTAAAAAATATGCAAGCAAAGCATTTCCTGTAATAAAACCAAGTATAACGCCCATATTGCCAAGCTTTCTAAATATTCCAGAGAGAAATCCGCTGAAAGCGTAAGACCCTATTACATTAAAGTTGGCTGCACCTGTAAGACTTGAGACAAGACCCATTATTACACCGGTTGCGGCGCCAGACCCGGCACCGTGTGCTCTTGAAAAAATAAAAACAACCAAAACACATATAATGGTTTTGATTTCTGCACCTAAAATATTAAAATCTCTTATACCTGCAATAGTAAGAGCACCAATAAACCCAAGGCTTATTACTTCTTCAAAGGAAAATACCTTTTTAACTTCTTCCGCAAGAAGAATGTCGATGCCTTTTCTCATTAAAATATATAGCATTACGGTTACTGCCGATTCAAATACAGATAATATGAAATCATAAAGATAGAAATTAAAAAACAATGGAAAAATGCTAACAAGGAAAACGCTGGCAAAAACCTTTATAAGATTTATCAGTTCGCCACCAACCCTGCACCATTTTGCAAAAATTGTAAGAATCCCAAAAAGTGCTACTGTTGCAATAAATTTTAGAAGAAGCGCAGCGCTCCAGGACCATGAAAGAGTACCAATAATAATGCCTAGCGCAAGGGTATATGGAGAAACACCTTTTTTGTATGCAGCTAAAAAGAAAGCGGTACCAAAGGGAACAATTCCTCCTGTCAGAGAGATTCGGCCCATCATGAAAGCAATAAAACACAAGCTTAAACTACGGATGCTTATTGAGCCAAGCTTTATGCCCTTGTTTTTGGGTGAATACTCTGGTTCTTGCTGGTTCACCTTTCCAATCCTTTCATTAAAAAATGATTTTATCATATGGTACATTATAATCCCCTCCACGGTTTTTTCTTATGTGCAGGTTGATTATATAGCGCCGTTTGTTTAAGGTTTGTCACATTAGGTTGGCGAATAAAAATCTTTATGACAAGCATAACCATTTTATTACACAAATGTTCCAAGCATTTCAAAATATTTCAAAATCCTTACTTATAGACATTATATATAAAAAAATAAAATCTTAAAAGGTAAACCTGAAAACAAAATTAAAAAACCACCTTCTTTGGTGGTTATTTCTTAAATATGGTAGCGGTGGGTGGATTTGAACCGCCGACACTACGGGTATGAACCGTATGCTCTAGCCACCTGAGCTACACCGCCGTATAATTGGTTGCGGGGAGAGGATTTGAACCTCTGACCTTCGGGTTATGAGCCCGACGAGCTACCGTGCTGCTCCACCCCGCGATGTATCATATCTATACGAGCTAACTTAGTATAA
>JBLMYQ010000041.1:0-40159 GCA_050258375.1 Deltaproteobacteria bacterium
GAAAAGCTTTCCGGTTCCGATATTTTCCCTAAATTGTGTGAAATATCTGCGGAAAAGGGGTATAGATTGTTTTTTCTTGGAGCCGGTGAAGGAGTTGCCGAGCAGGCTGTATCAAATCTTAAAAAAGCTTTTTCAAAGATAAATGTCGTTGGTGCGTACGCTCCCCCATTAGGTTTTGAAAAAAATGAGAAAGAAAACGAAAAAATATGCAAAATGATTAATAAGCTGGCTCCTGATATTTTATTCGTCGGTTTTGGTGCTCCCAAACAGGAAAAATGGATACACAAAAATTTGCATGCGCTTAATGTAAGGGTAGCTATTGCAGTTGGTGCTGCCTTTGATTTTGCTGCAGGTAATATTAAAAGAGCTCCTGTATTTATGCAAAAAATAGGGTTGGAGTGGTTTTGGAGATTTATGCATGAACCAAAAAGATTATTCAAGAGATATTTTATAGATGACAGCCAATTCATTCTTATACTTATTAAGCAATTTTGGCTTAAAATAAGGTGAAATTTAAAGATTTTGAATAAAAGGAGCTTTGCCATAGCTACTAATAATTTGAGCGTTATACTCTGTTTGCTAATTCTCTGCTAACGTACTCGAGAGAAGAGTTAGAGGTGAGGGGTGGTGTAACCCTAAACAGGAGAAATGAATAGTATATATAAAAAAGAAAAAAAGGAGTAAGAAATTGAATTTATTTTTTGTATATGCTGCGCTCATAATGCCGGGATTTTTATCTGAATGGATATGGGAGTTAACTAGTAGAAGGAGTTATATCAACAATTATCAGAGACTGGCAGGAGGTATGATATTCAACCTTCCTATACTGATGATAAACCTTTTTGTAGTGGACATACTAAAGGCTGTAACTGATTTCTCAATTTTGGCATATAAATTCACATTTGTTCGCTTCACCATGAGGTATATACTTTTGGCACTGGCTGTGAGCATTGTACTGGGGTTCGTAATTGGAATACTGGACTGGGCTATTTACAGAAGCAAGAAGAGCTGATTGCTGACCAATAATCTGAGCTGACTGTAAAGCAGAGGTGAATTTAATGAAGGTTGTGATTCTTGCTGGAGGCGGGGGAACCCGCCTGTTTCCATTATCCCGTCCAAATTACCCGAAGCAATTTCTTAAGATAGGGTCAGATAAATCTTTGATTGGACAGACAATAGAAAGATATTTGAAGATAACCCAGCCGAAAAATATTATAATCGTTACAAATGAAGCCTATGTTGAAAATATAAAGGCTGAATTGAAGGAAAGTAATGCTGAAGAAGCTAATATTTTAGTTGAACCGGTATCGCAAAATACAGCGCCGGCTATTGCATTGACTGTACGTTACTGCCTTGATGAATTAGGTATTGATTCAAGTGAGGTCTTATTCATATCTCCGGCTGATCACATAATAAGACCGGAAAGCTGTTTCCTTGAAAAGGTTGAACAAGCGGTAGAGGCAGCAAGAAGGAATAGGATTATTACATTTGGGGTTAAGCCATATAAGCCTGAAACAGGTTATGGATATATAAAGACCGGAAAATGCTGCGAATCAGGATTTGTTGTTGAGAGCTTCGTTGAAAAGCCTGATAAAGAAAAGGCAAAGGAATATTTGCGCGAGGGTAATTATTACTGGAATTCAGGAATGTATGCTTTTTCTATAGATACTTTTGTGGAAGAATTAGGTGATTATCAGCCTGAAGTCTATAGATTATTTAATAGTTCATATCAAGAGCTGCTGCAAAATTTTAAATATATGCCAAGTATATCTATTGATTATGCAATTGCAGAAAAATCTACAAGGGTAGTTACTATCCCTATTGATGTATATTGGAGTGATATTGGCTCATGGGATGCTATTTATGATTTGATGGATAAGGATGAAAACGGGAATGCAAAAATAGGAGATTGTATCACAAATAATTGTTCAAACTCTTTAATGATAGGGAATAACCGGATAATTGCAGGCGTTGGGCTGGAGAATATTGTTGTTATTGAAACTGATGATGTTATTCTGATAGCAAAAAAAGGGGAGACACAAAGAGTAAAGGATTTGGTTAAGGATATTGAAAGCTATAATTCAAACAATAATAAAATATAAATATTGATAAATTGCCTTCTGTTTGCAGTCTGCATAAATCTTTATTTGAAAAAGTATCATACTAAGAATAAAGATATTTCAGTTTGGAGGATATGATGGCAGATATAATGTTATTTATTTTAATTGGAGTTGCTGCTGGAATTTTAAGCGGAATGTTTGGAATTGGGGGAGGAATAATAATTGTACCTGCACTAATGTTCATATGTGGGTTCAGTCAATTAAAAGCGCAAGGGACTTCCCTTGCTGTTTTGCTTCCACCGATTGGGCTTTTGGCATTTATAGAGTATTATAAAAGAGGGCAAGTAAATTTACAGGCAGGGATATGGATATGTATTTTCTTAGTTATTGGCTCGTTTATAGGAGCAAGGTTAGCAAATGATATACCACTGCCTGTTTTAAAGAAAGGCTTTGGAGCCTTGATGCTGTTGATATCTTTTGAGATGATGTTTTCAAAATGAATATAAGAAGGAAGATTTAGAGCCCTGCGGAACGTGTCTGCAGGGCTCTGGGTGGTTAAATTGTTTTTTAATTAATAATCTCATAATTATGCTATTTCTGTACTAACGGACTATCTACAGCTGCCAGATGCACAATTACTTGTTGGGCAGCTGCCGCTTGGGCAGTAAATTCTGTAGCATTTACCGTTAGAACAACGAATTGTCACGCAATTGTTGTTTGTTGAACAGCTCTTTACAGAGCAATTGCTTCCTAAATATTTTTGCAGCAATGCTTGTGCGTTCTTAGTATTGCAGCATTTTTTTGCTTTAAGCTGGCTTAAAGCTTTTACTAACTGAGGATTACTTTTGCTGCAGCTTACAGTTGGGCAGCTTTTAGTTCCATAACCTGCTGACGTACATGTTGATGCCGCAAAGCCAGGAATTGCTGCTACCATCATAAACATTGAGACTATTCCACCCACAACCAGTTTCTTAAGCATAATGCTCCTCCTTTCTGAAATGCCGGAATATTGTTTGCTTTTCAGCCAGCATTTCAACAAAAGCTACTTGATAGTATTTTTTGAAGCTTTTGCTTACCACTTAGTAGTGGTTTTAAAATTCGTATGTATTATAGGCTCATAGCTAAGGTATGTCTACAAGTAAAATATGTAATAAAACCTTCTTCCTGCAATCTTTTATAATATGTGCCTGCAGTTTGTACTCTATTGACCAGTTGGGTGATAGAATGCTATAATTTTATCAAGAATTGACCGGATGGTCAAAGGGTTAAGGGGATTATAATGAGCGATAATATTATAACAGTCAAAAACCTTATAAAAGAATATAAGATGGGTGAAGTTGCTGTAAGAGCTTGCGATGGAATTGACTTTGAAATTGCTAATGGTGAGTTTGTAGTTGTGCTTGGACCCAGCGGTTCAGGTAAGAGTACGGTGCTCAATATAATCGGAGGAATGGACAAACCAACATCAGGTGAGGTGTGGGTGGATGGTAAGGATATAGCTAAATATTCAGAAAAAGAGCTTACTAACTACAGACGAAGAAGCATAGGATTTGTATTCCAATTTTATAATCTTATACCTAACCTCACAGCATTAGAAAATGTTGAGCTTGTAACGGAGGTTAGTGTTAAGCCTCTAAATCCGAAAGAGGTTATGGAAAATGTAGGCTTAAGCGAAAGAAACAATAACTTTCCGGCACAGCTTTCAGGAGGAGAACAGCAGAGAGTGGCAATTGCGAGGGCAATTGTAAAAAATCCGCTTATGCTTTTGTGTGATGAACCTACCGGAGCCTTGGATTCCAAGACAGGCAAACTGGTGCTAAAGCTTTTGCATGATATAAACAGAAATACCAAAAAAACAACCATTGTTATTACTCATAATTCTGCTATTGCGGCAGTGGCTGACAGGGTTATAAAACTCAGAAGCGGAGCTGTTGAATCGGTAATCGTTAATGATAATCCGGATCAGCCCGAAAGGATTGAATGGTAATGGGAATCTTGCTGAAAAAGCTTATCAGAGATATAAAAGAGGCTAAGGGTCAATTCATATCTATATTGGTTATAGTAACTATTGGAGTTGCGTTTTATTCAGGGATAAACGCAACTTTTATGAATCTCTCAGAAGCAAGCGAAAAATATTACAGTGAGTATAGATTCGCCGACCTTTGGGTTGACCTTTATAAAGCTCCGGAAAGTATTATTGATAGAATAGAGTCTTTATCATATGTGAAAATGGTAACGGGGAGAATAGTACAGGATGCCAAGATGGATATTTCAAAGGCGAATGTAACTGTGAGGCTTATTACCCTTCCGGATAAAAAAGAGGAAATAGTTAACGATGTGGTTATAAAATCAGGAAAGTATTTTTCAGAAGACCAAAGCAATCAATGCCTTGTGGAAGAGGGATTTTATACAGCACATAACTTAAAACGGGGAGACGATATATATCCGATTATAAACGGCAAAGAGGTAAAGCTGAAGGTTGCAGGCTCGGTGAAAAGTCCCGAGTTTGTATATGTATTGAAGGATGGAAGCGAGATTATGCCTGATAATACTAAATTTGGGATAGTATATATCAAGAATTCCTTTGGTCAGGCAATTTTTGGGCTAAACGGTTCGATAAACAGCATATCCGTAATTCTCGCTAATGGTACTGATGTAGAAGATGCCAAGGACAATATCAAAAAGGTATTAAAAAATTATGGAGTAGCTGATGTCATAAAAAAAGATGACCAGATAAGCAATAGTATGCTGAGTCAGGAAATGAAAGGGTTAAAATCAACTGGCGGAACATTTCCTGTTATATTCTTTATTGTTGCTGCTGTCATAATCTATATAATGATGGGAAGAATGGTTGAAAACCAAAGGGCACAGATTGGAGTCCTGAAAGCTTTTGGATTCAGCAATTTCCAAGTGCTTGCGCATTACCTGTCTTATTCGGCTTTTATTGCTATAATCGGAAGTATCCTGGGAGCAATAGCGGGAATGTATCTGGGAATAGGGTTTACGAACCTGGAAAATGCATACTTTCATCTTCCACCTGCAGATATGAAGGTTTACCCGGAACTTGTATTGCCAGCCTCAATCCTTACTCTGTTCTTTTGTTTGCTTGCAGGATACAATGCATGCAAGATTGTGTTTAGAATCATGCCAAGCGAAGCTATGCGCCCAAAGGCACCGAAGAGCGGCAAAAAGATATTGATTGAGAAGATAAAGTTATTCTGGAGAAATTTAAGTTACAGCTGGAAAATAATATTGAGGAATCTGTTCAGGTATAAAAAAAGAGCCTTGATGACTTCTGTAGGAGTGGTTTTTTCTGCGGCAATAATCCTTATAGCTTTTAGTATGAAGGATTCTATAGATTTTATGGTAAAGCAGCAGTATGACAATATTCAGAATTATGATATAAAGGTTAACTTTACAAGGTTTTTAAATGATAAGGAATTAGCAGGCATTAGGAGCATAACTCATGTATCAAGCATTGAACCGGTAATCGAAGCAGGAGTTGAAATATCAAACGGGTGGAGAAAAAAGAATGTTGGATTTGTTGGAATAATTGAGAAACCTGAGATGTATAAGGTTACAGACAAGAATGGTGAGCAGGTGAAGCTTCCTCATAAGGGAATATTAATACCGGAAAAGCTCGCTGAGGTTTTGAATGCAAAGCCAAATGATATAGTGTATATCAAATCATTTTTGCCCGGCAAGGAGAAAAAAGAGACATACGTTAAAGGAATAGTTGCGCAGTATATAGGCTTAAGTGCTTACAGCAGCATTGATAATACAGGTAACATTCTCGGGGAAGGTTTTTGTGCAAACGCGGCTGTATTGAAGTTGGACAGTAGTATCTATGAAAAGGAAGTAATGGATAAACTGAAAGATATTGCCGGAGTTAGTTCAATTCAATCAAAATCTGACTCGTTAAATAACCTGTTAAAAAATATGGCATCAATGAACTCCTCTATGGGAGTAATGATAATATTGGCGGCAATTCTTTCAATTGCTGTTGTTTACAATATAGCAGCTATAAACATTTTCGAAAGGCAGAGAGAACTGGCTACCTTAAAAGTGCTGGGCTTTAGAATTAATGAAGTCAAGAAGCTGGTTTTTAATGAAAATTATATTATTACGGTTTTTGGGATGATTTTGGGCTTGCCACTGGGGGTATGGCTTGGAAGCTGCATGATGGCGATGAACAGTACGGATGCATACAGCTTTCCTTTTGTAACTTCGCTTCAAAGTTATGTTTATACGATAATATTAACATTGGTGTTTACAGCAATGGCTAACCTTGTATTGACCAAAAAGATTAAGAATATAGATATGATATCTGTTTTAAAGAGCAACGAGTAAATCAGTGTAAAGTTTATAGTGTAAAATGTAAAGTTAAAGGTCAAGAGCCAATGACCAATAAATAGCCAACAGAAAAATGGAAAGGGATGGTCTAAGTGAAGAAGTGGGTAGGGATAGGTATTGTAGTTTTATTATGTATTATTGCTTTTGCAGTATACTATTCGGTAAGCAGCGGGACGCGGGTTGATGCTGTTAAAGCAGCAAAGGGTGAAATAAAAAAGTACCTTGAGGACAGCGCCGATGTTAAGAGCAAAGAAGAGCAAACGGTTTATTGCGAGGGCTTGGGGAAGGTAACAGGTATAAACTTTGAAGTAGGTGATTTGATTAAAAAAGGAGATACAATGCTTACTTTGGAGAAAGCAGATTTAGAGCTTCAATTAAGAGATGCAAATGCAAAGGTTAAAGCTGCCAGGGAGCAAATAAGAGGTGCAGAGCTTGCAAATTATGCAGATAAGATTGAGGCTGCAAATGCTCTGTCTGAACAGGCAAAGGTTGCATATGATGCGGCTTTAAGAGAATACGAGAATGCAAAGTTACTTTTCGAAGCAGGTTCGCTTAGTAGAGAAGATTTAAATAAGACTGAAGATATTTGCAAAACAGCTAAAACAAGCATGGATTCGGCAAAAGCTCAACTGGCAGACATTAAACGTGGAACTCCGGGTTATTTAAAAAATACCTATATATCACAGCTGGAGCAAGCATTAGTAGCCAGGGATAGCTTATTGAGAAGCCTCCAAAAGCAGGAGGTTAAAGCCCCAATTAATGGGGTTGTTCTGGAAAAGTATGCTGAGATTAATTCGCCTATGGTGGCTGGAACTGCAGTGTTCCTAGTAGCAAACATGAACAAGCTTGAACTGGAATCGGATATATTAGCTGATGACAGCAGTGATGTCAGCATAGGAAATGAGGTCGAAATAAGCGGAGATTCATTAGGTGATAGAGTGCTTAAGGGGAAGGTAGTAAAGATAGCTCCTTCTGCGAAGACTATAACTTCAACCTTGGGTGTGAATCAAAAGAGAGTACCGGTTACAATTGAGGTAATAGATTCAAAAGAGGGATTAAAGCCGGGATATACTGTGGATATAAAGATTATTACCCAAAATAAGAAAGAAGTGCTGATAGTACCTGAGAGTGCTGTTTTTGATTATCAGGGAACCAGCTGTGTTCTTGCAGTCGAAAACGGAAAAGCAGTTATCAGGCGTATAAAGACTGGTATTGAAAATGATAAATTTATTGAAATTATAGAAGGCTTGAAAGAAGGAGAAAGTATTCTGGTCAAGCCTGATAATACTGTAAAAGAAGGCATGAAAGTAGTTCCCGGTTATAAGTAAATGGTTAAAGTAAAGAACAAAAAGCTTAGAGTGTCGATTAATAAACGAGGTGAGTTCTTTGAATGAATTGTTTGACAAATTACCGGAAGATAAAAAAAACAAAATACTTTCAGCTTGCGTTGAAGAGTTTGCCTACAATGGATATGAAAAGGCTTCTACCAATATGATTGTTAAGAAGGCCGGAATTTCAAAGGGCTTATTGTTTCATTACTTCGGAAGCAAAAAGAATGTTTTTCTCTATGTGCTTGATTATGTAAATGATTATATATTGGACAAGTATTATTCGCAAACCGATACCATGCCTTCAGACCTTTTTGAAAGAATGATGTGGGTTAGCCTGTTGAAAATAAAGATGTGGAATGAGGAACGGCTAAAGTTCAAACTTATTTTTAACGCCTTTGTTAGTTTGCCGGAGGAATTAAAGCAGGAAATTGAAAGCAGATATTTAAGATTGAATAAGGAGCACATGCCCAGATTCTTTGAAGGAATAGATACTTCAAAGCTGCGGGATGGGATAGATATCAATAAAGCTATTGAAATGATTATGTTATTCATTGAAGGATTTTCTAACAAATATATTAGTCAGTATAAGAACCAGTCTGCTGATGAAATGCTTGAAAGTATGAATAAGCTTATAGACGAGCTTGATGGATACTTTAATATTATAAAAGGCGGTATATACAGGGTATAAATAAACAGGTTCTGGTAAATCCTTTTATTCTATGGAGTAAATTAGTTAACATAAAAAAATATATTAGCTATTGTAAAAACCAAATTTATGGTATAAAATATCAAAGCACAAGATTTTAAAGCATCACCAAGTCAACATAATATAAATTGCTTTTTTAAAAAGGAGGATAAGAACTTTTTATGAAGGGTACCTTGAGCACAAAGGAAATTAACAGCATAATCAATGCAGATAGCAGGGATCCTTTTGCAATTCTTGGAATGCACCAGATTATAATAAAACAACCTAAAGCCGAAGCAAAAATTGATAAAAATGCTAAAGCAGAAGTCAAAGCAGCTAATAAAGAATCAATTGACACATCAACAAAGAAAATAGTCGTTAGAGCATTCATACCAAACGTCAAAGAAATTTCAGTTGTAGATGCAGATAACAATACAAAAAAATATAAGATGGACGAAATTGCAAAAGAAGGATTGTATGAAGTAGTTATCCCTAACCGTAAGGTTTTCTTTAAATATCTTCTTGAAATTAAGTATGATAATGGATATGAAGAATTGGTACGGGATACATATAGTTTTTGGAAAGTATTTTCTGAATATGATTTATATCTTTATAATGAAGGAAACCATCATAAGATATATGAAACAATGGGAGCACATATATGTGAAATTGACGGAGTAAAGGGTGTATATTTTTCAGTTTGGGCTCCAACTGCAAAGCGTGTAAGTGTCGTAGGTGATTTTAATCACTGGGATGGAAGAATAAATCAGATGAGAAGCTTGGGAAGCTCAGGGGTATGGGAAATATTTATTCCTGATATTAAACAGGGAGAGATTTATAAGTATGAAATAAAGACACAGCGTGGAGACATAATACTTAAAGCTGACCCTTATGCATTTTATGCAGAATTAAAGCCAAAGACTGCATCAATTATCTATAATGTAGATAACTATGTATGGAATGATAGAGAATGGATTGAGAAGAGAGAAAGAAGCAATAATTTTGAGCAGCCTGTTTCGATTTATGAGGTTCATCTTGGTTCATGGAAAAAGAAAACAGAGGATGAGGAGAGCTATTACTCGTACAGAGAGCTGGCAGATGAGCTGGTTAGCTATGTAAAGGAAATGGGTTATACCCATATTGAACTCTTGCCTATTATGGAGCATCCTTTTGATGGTTCCTGGGGGTATCAGTTAACAGGATATTATGCGGCAACAAGCAGACATGGAACTCCTGAGGATTTTATGTATTTTGTTGATGTGTGTCATCAAAATAATATTGGGGTACTTGTTGATTGGGTTCCGGCACACTTCCCTAAAGATGCATTCGGGCTTGCAAGATTTGATGGTACAGCACTTTATGAGCATGAACACCCAATGCAGGGAGAACATCCAGATTGGGGAACATTGATATTTAATTTTGGAAGAAACGAAGTGCGGAATTTCCTTGTGTCAAATGCGGTTTTTTGGTTTGACAAATACCATATAGATGGTCTGAGAGTTGATGCAGTTGCTTCAATGCTTTACCTTGATTACGGGAAAAAAGATGGAGAATGGATATGCAACAAGTGGGGTGGAAGAGAAAACATTGAGGCTATAGAATTCCTGCGCCAAATGAACACTGCAGTATATAAATATTTCCCAGGTATAATGATGATTGCAGAAGAATCCACATCATGGGCAATGGTTTGCAAGCCTCCGCATGTAGGCGGATTAGGCTTTAGCTATAAGTGGAACATGGGGTGGATGAATGATTTTCTTAGATATATGAGTAAGGACCCGATTTATAGGAAGTATCATCATAATAACATTACATTTTCAATTTGCTATGCTTTTTCCGAAAACTTTACATTAGTTCTTTCTCACGATGAGGTTGTACATGGAAAGTGTTCAATGCTTAATAAAATGCCGGGTGATTATTGGCAGAAATTTGCTAACCTGAGAACGGCATATGGATTTATGTATGGTCATCCGGGTAAAAAGCTGCTATTCATGGGTGGAGAATTTGGACAGTTTATTGAATGGGATTATCACAAAGGACTTGATTGGCATTTACTTGGATATGAGAAGCATAAAAAAATGCAGGATTATGTAAGAGATTTGAATAAATTATATCAAAGCGAAAAGTGCTTGTGGGAGCTTGATTTTTCTGGTGATGGATTTGAGTGGATAGATTGCCATGATGCAGACCATGGGGTAATATCGTTTGTAAGAAAGGCAAAAGATTGGAAAGACATGCTGGTGTTTGTATGTAACTTTACACCGGTAGTGTATAACGGTTACAGGATCGGAGTGCCTTTACAGGGGTATTATAAAGAAATAATGAATAGTGATGCAGAGATATATGGAGGAAGCGGACAGGGCAATTCGGGAGGTATAAATTCTCAGGAATATCAGTGGCAGGGAAGACCATATTCGCTCGAACTTACGATACCACCGCTTGGCGTGCTTGTTTTAAAGCCAGAAGTAAAATGAGGTTATTCTTTTTGACATTTAAATTATTCTGTAGTATAATGGAAGAGCAGTTAGGACGAAAATATGATGTTGTTAAGTTCTAGACCATATAGAGTATTGTTTTTGGGGAGGGATAAATATGTTCAATGTTGGTGATAAAATTGTATATCCAATGCATGGCGCGGGTATTATAGAGTCTATTGAAGAAAAGGAAATACTTGGTCAAAAGCAAAAATACTATATTATGAAAATGCCAGTTGGAGATATCAAAGTAATGATTCCGACTACCAATGCAAGAGATATTGGCATAAGAGAAGTAATTGACAAGGAAAAGGCAACACAGGTTCTTGGTTCTTTGGATAACGGTCATAGTTTTATGAATACGAATTGGAACAAAAGATACAGAGAGAACATGGAAAAGATTAAAAGCGGAAATATATTCGAAGTGGCAGATGTTGTTAAGAACCTGGCACACAGAGATAAAGAAAAGGGCCTTTCAACAGGAGAAAGGAAAATGCTTAATAATGCCAGACAAATCCTGATAAGTGAATTGGTTCTGGCAAATGAAATGCCACAGACTGAGGTTGAACAGGTAATAAACGATAAGCTTAATAGTATAGTTGAATTGATGAATGAAATTAACTAGTTTGATACACAAAGATTTTTTAATAATACCTTTTACTATTTGATAGTAAAAGGTATTATATTATTGTAAGAAAGTTAGCCTTTTTTCTTTACTTGAAGGAATATCTTCAAAAGTATTGTAAAAACAAGATAGAGTTGCTAAAGTAAAATTCCAAGTAGTTTAAGACCCCTCTATCTCCCCTTCGTACCCTCATCACTGCCCCTTCTCCCGAAATCAGGAGAAGGGAACTAACAAGGTAAAATCTTTAATAAATTGGGGGACGAGAAGCCTGTATCTTAAGGATAATAAGGACGAATAATTTTCTACATAGAGCTACTTTTCGCTCCCTTTTGAAGGGAGGAAAGGAGGGTTTGTTTATACCATATATTGCTACGTAGAGAGTATATGCCGATGTACTAGGATATGTATTAATAATAATTAAATCCAGGAGTAAAATGTAATGAGTATGGAAACCTTACAAGAAACCTTTCAGCAAAAATACAAAGTCTCAAGCCAGGTATTTTGCAGTGCAATAATTTTGGCAGCTGGTAAAGGAACCAGAATGGAAGCCAAGATTAATAAGGTTTATATGGAAATAGCACAAAAGCCAATTGCTGCTAGAACTCTTGAGGTGTTTGAAGAAAGTCCGTTGATTAATGAGATTATTGTTGTTATTAATGAAAGAGATAAGCATTATTATGAGGAGAAAATTGGTGGAAGCTTTAATCCAAAAATAAAAGCTGTGGTTTTTGGTGGTAAAAGACGCCAGGATTCAGTTTCTAATGGCTTGAAACAAGTATCACAGCAGGCTGAGATAGTTTTGGTGCATGATTGTGCAAGACCTCTTGTTACGTGTGATATAATAGAAAGAAGTCTTGCCGGGGCTGCGGAGTATGGTGCTGTATGTGTGGGTATGCCTGTAAAGGATACAATAAAGATTGTGGGGAAGGATGGATTTGTATCTGAGACTCTTCCGAGAGATATTCTATGGTCTGTTCAGACGCCGCAGGCATTTAAAAAAGAATTACTTGTCCAGGCTCATAACAGAGCAGAAGCATTAGACATACAAGCAACAGATGATGCAATGCTGGTAGAAATGTTAGGTCACAGGATAAAGGTTATTGAAGGAAGCTATGAAAATATAAAAATAACTACACCGGAGGATATTGCCATAGCGGAAGCAATACTGAAATACAGGGAGAAGGAATATTAGGTTAGTGTAAAGTTAAATAAAAATCAAAACTAAAAGAAAAGAGTAAAAGCTATAATTAAAAAGTAAAAAAACATTTTGTATTATTTTTTTAGATTGATTTTAACTTTAAATTTTACACTTTACACTTTAAACTTTAAACTATTGCGAGGGGATTAATATGCGGGTAGGCTTTGGTTATGATGTGCATAAATTGGTGCAAGATAGAAAGCTGATTCTTGGAGGAGTTGAAATTCCCCATGAAAAGGGACTTCTCGGTCATTCTGATGCGGATGTTCTTATACATGCAGTAGTAGATGCATTATTGGGAGCTGCTGCTTTGGGCGATATAGGCATGCATTTCCCGGATAATAATCCATCATTTCTAGGAATTTCGAGTATAAAATTTCTTGAAAAGACCAACGATTTATTAAAAGAAAAAGGTTATACTATTGAAAATATAGATTCGACAATAGTTGCTCAAGAGCCTAAACTTTTAAAGTATATGCCTGAAATGATATCGAATATGGCTGAAGCTTTGAAGATAGATGTCGGAAAGGTAAGTGTTAAAGCTACTACCAGTGAAGGCTTGGGCTTTGAAGGAAGGAAAGAAGGGATTTCTGCGTACGCAGCTGCTTGTATTACCAAAATTCGGGAAGGGGAAGAAGATTGAAAAAGGAAAATACTATAAATATTTCTGAAGAGGAAATTGAACTTCAAAAAAATTATATTAAAAAGATTAAAGAATTAGTTGATATAAAAAATAAAAGATTTTTAGTAAATACGTTCGGATGCCAAATGAGTGAGAGTGACGGCGAAAAGTATAGAGGAATGCTTGCCCAGATGGGATATGAGCTTGCTGATAAGCCTGAAGAAGCAGATGTAATAGTTTTTAATACCTGCTGTGTTCGTGAGCATGCAGAGGAAAAAATATTCAGCCATCTTGGAAATCTCAAAGCTTTAAAGGAAGCGAATAAGGACTTAATTATTGCCTTTGGGGGATGTATGGCGCAGCAGCCTAAGGTTGTCGAAAAAATTAAGAAAAGTTACCGGTATGTTGATATTGTTATCGGAACCCATAATGTATATAGATTTCCGGAGCTATTATATAAAGCAATAAATACCTCTAAAATGATTTCGGAAATATGGGATATCGACGGTATCATACCTGAGGGACTTCCTGTCATGAGGAATGATGGACTAAAAGCGTGGGTAGATATTATGTATGGCTGTAATAACTTCTGTTCATATTGTATTGTTCCTTATGTTCGAGGAAGGGAGAGGAGCAGGATTCCTGAAGATATAATAAATGAAATAGAGGTACTTGCTTCCCAGGGTTACAAGGAGGTAACTCTTTTGGGGCAGAATGTAAATTCTTACGGGCTGGACAACTCACCCCTATCCCCTCTCTTTGCAATAGAGGGGAACAAGATATATTCTTTCCCGGATTTATTAAAAGAGGTTTGCAAAATTGAGAGTATTGAACGAATTCGTTTCATGACTTCAAATCCAAAGGATTTTTCTGATGAATTAATTAAGGTAATGGTTGATAATCCTAAAATATGCAGGCATGTTCATCTGCCGTTTCAATCGGGAAGCACAAGAATCCTTGAAAAGATGAACAGAAAGTACACAAAAGAGCAGTATGTTGGGCTTGCTGAAAAAATAAAACTGGCTATGCCTGAGGTGTCTTTTACAACTGATATTATTGTGGGATTTCCGGGAGAAACCGAAGAAGATTTTCAAGATACACTTGATGTAGTTAAAAAAGTTAAGTTTGATTTGGTTTATACCTTTTTATATTCGAAAAGGGAAGGAACTCCGGCAGCTCTTATGGAAGAACAAATTGATGAGGAAACAAAAAAGAACAGGTTCGACAGGCTTCTTGAAGAGGTATACAGAATAGTTGAAGAGAATAATGAAAAAATGATAGGTTCTACAGAAAAAGTTTTGGTAGAAGGAAAGAGCAGAAATAATGATGAATTCTTAACGGGCAGAGCAGGAACAAATAAGATTGTCAATTTTTCAGGGGATATCTCATTAACAGGAAAGCTTGTGAATGTAGAAATAGTCTCTCAGCATTTATGGTATTTAAAAGGCAAACTTGTATAATTTATTATTTTAAATAGTTGGAGGATCAAATGGCAGAGCTTACACCAATGATGCAGCAGTACCTTGAGATAAAAAAAAAGCATAATGACTGTATACTTTTTTTTCGTCTTGGTGATTTTTATGAGATGTTTTTCGATGATGCACAGCTGGCTTCAAAAGAGCTTGATATAACATTGACCGGAAGGGATTGCGGACAGGAGGAGAGGGCTCCGATGTGCGGAGTGCCTTATCATTCTGCGGATTCATACATAGCTAAATTGATATCTAAAGGCTACAAGGTTGCAATATGTGAGCAGGTTGAGGATCCAAGTGAAGCCAAGGGAATAGTTAGAAGAGAGGTTATCAGGATTGTTACTCCTGGGACTGTTACAGAAGCTAATATGCTTGATGAAAGCAAGAATAATTATATATGTTCTATTTACAAAAATGGAATTAACTATGGACTAGCTGCTGCAGATATTACTACAGGTGACTTTTTCGCAGTACAGTTTATTGAAGGCAGCTCCTTTAACCAGCTTTTGAATGAAATTGCAAAATATATGCCGTCAGAAATTATAATGAATGATGAAATGGATGCCAACACAGCCGGTAAAGCACAAATAAGTTCCAGAATTGATGTTGTACTATGGGCTTTTAACGATGAAGCGTTTAAATATGAACAATCTACTGAAATAATAGGTTCCTCCTTTGAAGAGATTGGTATGAATAACGAAGAAATCAGGGATAAGCATTTCGCAGTTTGTGCAATAGGAGGACTTTTGAATTATATCCAAAATACTCAAAAGGTTGCCCCTACCCATATTAATAATATTGATTTTTATTCTGTAGATAATTACATGTCTATAGACCTGTTTTCCAGAAGAAATCTGGAGATATCGGAAACCCTAAGAGAAAGATCTAAAAAAGGAACACTTTTATGGGTGCTTGATAAGACTAATACGCCTATGGGAGCAAGAATGTTAAGAAAATGGCTGGAACAGCCATTGCTGAATACTGATTCTATAGAAGCAAGGCTAAAAGCAGTTAAAAATCTTAAGGATGATATTATTACAAGGTCTGAGTTAATAGATAGCTTGAAAAAGATATATGATATTGAAAGATTATTAAGCAGAATAATCTATGGCTCCGCAAATGCAAGAGATTTGGCGGCTTTAAAAATGTCTTTGGGTAAACTGCCGGAGATTAAAGCTGCGTTATTAAAATGCAGTGCGCCATTATTGGTTTCTTTATATGAGAATCTGGATTTGGTTGAGGATGTCAAAAATTTAATTGAAATTGCTATAGTTGATGAACCGCCGTTTTCAGTCAGGGAAGGCGGATTAATAAAAGAAGGGTACAACCAAGAAGTTGATGAAATACGGGAAGCTCGCTCAAAAGGAAGGTCATGGCTGGCAGAACTGGAAAGTCAGGAAAGAGAAGCAACTGGAATTAAGAATCTTAAAATTGGATACAACAAAGTTTTCGGATATTTTATAGAGGTTACAAAATCATATTTTAATTTGGTGCCGGATAGGTATATAAGAAAACAGACGCTTGCTAATTGTGAAAGATATATAACTTCTGAGCTAAAGGAAATGGAAGAAAAGATTTTAGGAGCAGAAGAAAAAGGAGTGGAATTGGAATACAGGCTTTTTGCCGAGGTAAGGGATTACATAGCAGAAAGAACTATTAGACTTCAGAATTCAGCTAAGATTACAGCAGTTATTGATGTTTTGGCTTCTTTAGCTCTAGTGGCGGAAATAAACGGATATGCAATGCCAATTGTAGATGACAGAGGGATTTTGGAAATCAGGGGTGGAAGACATCCTGTTGTAGAGGTTATGGCAGGAGAAGGCTTTGTACCTAATGATACATATCTTGATGATAATGAGAATAGGGTTGCAGTAATAACCGGACCCAATATGGCAGGTAAATCAACATATATGAGACAAACTGCCTTAATAGTTCTTATGGCGCAGATAGGAAGCTTTGTTCCAGCGGCTTCAGCGAGAATTGGAATAGTTGATAGGATATTTACACGTATAGGAGCTTCAGATGACCTAGGAATGGGGCAGAGTACGTTTATGGTTGAAATGACTGAGGTTGCCAATATTTTAAAAAATGCAACAAAGAAGAGTCTTTTGATACTGGATGAAATAGGAAGAGGGACAAGCACTTACGATGGTTTGAGTATTGCGTGGGCAGTAACTGAATATGTTTCTGACGTTAATAAAATAGGAGCAAGAACGTTATTCGCAACACACTACCATGAACTGACCGAGCTTGAGGAAAAAATTACAGGTGTAAAAAATTATTGCATTACTGTAAAAGAAAAAGGTGATGATATAATATTCTTAAGGAAGATAGTCAGAGGCGGTGCAGATGACAGCTATGGTATTCAGGTAGCCAAGCTGGCTGGGGTTCCTTATTCTGTAATAAATAGAGCAAAAGAAATTTTGCAAGAGCTTGAAGATGCAGATATTATAAAAAAACAAAAAAAGGAATCAAAAAAATCTGATAAAATGGTTCAGGGGCAGATTGATTTGTTTAGCTATAAGGCTGGTGAAATAGCCGAAGAAATACGAAATACCGATATAATGGCAATGACACCTATTGATGCTTTGAATTACTTATATAGACTAAAGAGTAAAATAGAAAAATCATAATTTTTTCAAAGGGGGCTATGCTGTGAAGTGCTGTAGAAATATAATTTTTGTTTTAATAGTTTTAATGGCAGTGCTGTGCTCAGGGTGCTTTAAACACGAGCAGAAGGTTCAGCAAACACAAGCCGCTAATAATGTAGAAATTCTAAATAAAGTAGGAAATACGGCGGGTAATTTGTTGAATCGTGGATTAGTGGCGACCCAGGGAAGCTGGATATATTACAGCGATAAAGGTATATATAAAGAAAAACTCGACGGAAAGAGTACAACAAAGATATGTGAAGATGAAGCATGGTATCTGAATGTTATAGGAGAATGGATTTATTTTGTTAATATTTCTGATGCTTACAGCTTATATAAAATTAAAACGGATGGCACTCAAAAGACCAAAATGAATTCAGAAATGACCGGTGATCTAAATGTTGTCGGAGATTGGATTTTTTATATTGAAACTCAAAGAGTACAAACAGGTGCAGGCTTAGATGACTATACGAATATCTGGAAGATGAAAACAGACGGAACCGAGAAAACAAAAATATATGATAATGCAAAAACCCGTTCAAAAGATATTATAGGAATAATAAGCAGCTTATATGCAGCTCCGAATATGCTGTATTTTAATCTTCACCAATATGAAGGCGAAGACAATGGAATCTATAAAATGGATGTAAATGGAGCAAAAATGGATTTGCTTAACGGAGAATGCTGCATATATACTAATTATGCCAGTGACTGGATATATTACAGGCAGTTTGAGAATTTCGACATTTACAAAATGAAATATGATGGTTCGGAAAGAACACAACTAAGCAAAACAAAGAAACAAAAAGTTTATAATAATTTTTCAATGAATGTATCAGGAGATTGGATATATTATTGCGAAAATGGTCTTTATAAAATGAATATAGGCAGTAATGAAGCTGTTAAAGTGAGCGAGGATGATTGCGAGCAGATAAATGTTATAGGAGATTGGATTTACTTTATTGATAAACTAAATAATAATAGGCTTTATAGAATAAAAACAGATGGCAGTGTAAGAGAAAGGGTTGACGAAGCATCTATTGCAGAGGAGTTTACGGATGAAAATATAAAACTTAAGCTTGGCAGAGTACTGCCGGCAGGATTTGAATTTCTGAAATTTACTTCATCTGATATTGATAAAGATGGCTATCCCGAAGTAGCAGCTGCATTTGAAAAGGTTAATAAAGACGGGACAACCCAAACGCAGGTTTCTATTTTTAGATGGAATAATAAATTAGGGAAATTCGAAGAGGATTATTATCAAATCTTAGATTCGGTTAAAAATGGTGTGGAAAATATTAAAGCTGTAGATATAGTGAGGCAAGGAGCTGGAAATTTCGTATTCATTTATGACTATGATTCAAAAAACAGCGGGATTCTTATATTAGGATATGAAAACAACGCATTTAATCAGGTCTATAATACTAAATATAATGGCGGACTTGATATTGCCGACAGTGATAAGGACGGACTTGGCGAAGTTGTTGGAATACATCGGTTAGTTAAGCATATACAGAATCCGGTAATATTTAAGTATTATAAATGGGCTGGAGCAAATTTAGTTGAGTTTAACAGAAGATTCGGGTATGAAAAGAAAGATGGAACAGAAGGAAGCTTTGCTCATCCGGCAAAGCCTGAGCAGGTAGTGGAAAATTATATAGAATCGTATTTTATTGACTTTAAAGATGAACTTGAAAAACTAAGTATTAATGATAAGGTAATAAGCTATAACTTGAAAAATAATTTTACAGTTAATGCTGATGGAGGCTTGACATACTTTGCTTTTAAAGCTGCTGCAAAGCAAGGTGAAACTATTGATATCAAAGCTTTTGGAAGCAAACAAGATACTAAAGGTATAACATTTAAGCTGATAAATAAGGACGGTATATGGAGAATATTGCAGATAATGTAGGAAGGGAATTATTATATTCTTAAATAAATTAAAGGGGGTAAAAAATATGAAAACAGTAAATACGAAATATATATGGATTATTATGGTGATATGTATGGTAGCTGTTACAGGTTGCGGGAAAAAGGCTGTAACAGTACCGAATCCTAATCCGGCTATTCAAACACAAAAGGGAGATATTGTTAAGCAGCAGGTTAAAGAAACAGGTAATACACCCGGAAATATAATTAACAAGGGATTGGCGGCAGAATATGATGAATGGATATACTACAGCGACAGCGGATTATATAAAGAGAGAAAAGATGGAACCGATGTTACTAAAATCTGTGATGATGATTGCTCATATATAAATATTGCAGGAAATTGGATTTATTACTTAAACAACTTGGACAAGAATGTCTATAGGATTAAAAATGATGGAACATCAAAAATGAAAGTTATAAAGAGTAATGTTACTGAATTTACTACCTATAATAATTGGATTTATTATGTTAAAAATGATGCGGGACCGAATAATTCTGAGGAAAATGAGGTAGACGACGAATTATTTAAAATTAAGATGGATGGAACGGGAGAAGAAAAGTTATGTGAAGGATTTGGCATCTATAAAGTTGTTGTCTGGAATAATCAGATATACTATTTTAACCAAGAGATTTTAACTAAAATGGATGTAAGTGGTAAAAGTATTAAGCAGCTGAGTGATACAACAAATATTAACGACAATACAGATGACTATGTTATAGGTGATAACAAAATTTATTATTCTGATGAAAATAATCAGAATATTTATAAAATGAATTGTGATGGCAGTGAAAGAAAAATATTTTATAGTAAGAAAATAACAAATACAAAAGATTATAATGTATATATTGCTAATGCAGATGAAGATTCAATCTATATTGTTGAAGCTTATGAATCTAACTTAGGATTAAAAGAGGAAAAATTATATAAAATAAATTTCAAGCTGGAAAAGCAAGAATTAGTGCCTGCTAACCATGAATTAGGATCATTATTAGGAATTAATCTGGCAGGAGGATATATTTTCTACTATTATAATGAGGGAAAGAATGTTGAAATAACCAAGAATGATGGTACTCCTAAAAAGGCAGCAGCAAATAAAAAGATTATGACTATATTGGAAAGCTCGTTGCAAAAAGGCGAAAAAATCTCCGATGTAAAGACGATTTCGGCAGATGTAGATAATGATAATATAATAGAAATTGCAGCAGCGGCTACAATAGAGATTTCACCTGACCAATCTGGGGGAGTAGATATAAGAGTTTTGAAGACTGATAATAATTCTAGCTATATTGAGAAATATAGAAAACATTTAGATGTTGACCAGATTTACCAAGTGAAATGTGAAAGTATGACAAGCAAAGGAAGTAAGGAATTAGCATTTACTTGCGGATATATGCCGCATAATACATGTGTTATGGTTTTAAAATACGATAATGGTAATTATAAAGAAATATTTAATCAGAATTTCTCCTATGATGCGCAAATTCAAGATGTTGATGGAGATGGTATAAAAGAAATAGTTTCTACTCCTTCTGCTAATGAGATTGTTGCTATGCAGTATATATATAAATGGAATGGGAAGACATGGATTAGAAAAAAGCAAGTATTTTAAATATTTCTAAGAAAGGTTATTTATGGGTAAGATTATAATTCTAGATGAGAATACGGCAAACAAAATCGCAGCAGGTGAGGTGGTTGAAAGACCTGCGTCGGTGGTAAAGGAGCTTTGCGAGAACTCAATAGATGCAGGTGCAACATCAATTTCAGTTGATATAAAAAATGGAGGAATCTCATTCATAAAAATTGTAGACAATGGGTCAGGGCTGCATAAGGATGATGTGGAAATAGCATTTGAGAAGCATTCTACAAGTAAAATCAGAAGTGCAGATGACTTATTGAGCATATCTTCAATGGGATTCAGAGGAGAAGCTTTGGCAAGTATTTCCGCTGTTTCAAACTTTGAAATAACAACAAAGACTGATGATGAAAAAGAAGGAAGCAGACTTGTTGTAAATGGTGGAAAGATAGGCTCAAGGCAGGATTATGGCTGCCCGGTAGGAACTTCTGTAATTATAAAAGACCTTTTTTTTAATACACCGGCAAGATATAAATTCTTAAAAAAGGATTATACAGAAGCTGGTTATATTGAAGATGTAGTAACCATGCTGGCTTTAGGAAATCCGGGGATATCATTCAAATTAGTTAGTAATGGTGCTATGGTACTCCAAACCCCAGGCAATAATGACCTTTTGTCTTGTGCTTACAGTATTTTCGGAAATACGGCCAAGGCAACCTTGAAAGTAAGTTGTGAGAAGGATAATATCAAAGTATCCGGATTAACAGGAAAACCGGAAACCTCGCGTTCAAATAGAAGTCAGGAAATGTTTTTTATTAATAATAGGATGATAAAAAATAAAACAATCACTTTGGCTGTGGAAGAGGCTTATAAGACGCTATTGCAAACAGGCAAATATCCTTTTGTAATCCTAAATATATTGATTAATCCTCAGATGATTGATATAAATGTACACCCAACAAAGCAAGAAGTAAGATTTTCTGATGAAAATCAAATATTTTCTGCCGTTTTTCATGCTGTGAAGAATGCTTTATTTAGTTCGGAAAGTCTTATTCCCGGTACAGCTGAAGAACTAGAACCTTTAAAATCCTTTTCTGATTACAGCACCAAAGATTCTTATTCAACAATTAATACACAAACAACAAAAATGAAGCCAGGTTCTTTATTTAGGGTGGGTTTAAAAAATGAATATTCTGGCAATAATTATTCTAGTAGAAACGAATCATACACCCAGTCTGATTATTTTAAAAAACCTGATGTGTCAATTCGTCAAAATGAATCTGTAGAGTCGTATAAAGAGGTAAATGAAGCTGAGAAAGAAAAACGTGTTGAGATACAGGAAAACGTAACAAAATACTTTCCGTATAAAATTGTGGGCACTGCATTCTCTACATATATTATGGTTGAAATAGATGATGATTTATATATTATTGACCAACATGCTGCGCATGAAAGGGTAATGTTTGAAAAGTTAAAAAAAGATAAAAAAGATGGGCGCCAATTATCTCAGATGCTTTTAATGCCACAAGTGTTAGAGCTTAAGCATAAGGATTTTGAATTGGTTATTAAGAATAAAGAATTGCTTACAAGTCTTGGAATTATTATTGAGGACTTTGGTAAAAATTCAATCAAGGTAAGTGCCCTGCCATACCTGTTCAATAAAACTGATGTGGAAGAGCTTGTGCTTGACTTGATTGATGGATTGGAAGAAATAGGCGGAGAAAGGAATGAGACCGCAGACCAAAAGCTTTTATATAGAATGGCATGTAAATCTGCTGTAAAAGCAAATACATCATTAAGCAATCAAGAGATTTTTGCGCTTATTGAATCCATGAACGACCTTGAAAATCCATATACATGTCCTCATGGAAGACCTACAGCAATAAAAATTACCAAGAGAGAATTGGAAAAGAAGTTTGGAAGAGCGTAACGCACATATGCCTCTAGCTATGGTGCAAATGTCTGAAAACAGACCCTCCTATCCTCCCTTAAAAAGGGAGCGAATAGTAGGTGCTTAAAGTAAAAACAAAGATTGAACCTCAAAAAATTGCTATTCACTCCCTCAGTAGGGAGGATAGGAGGGTTTAAGGGGGTATATGCATGAATAAAGTTTTAGTAATTCTAGGTCCTACGGCTGTTGGCAAGACTAACTTGTCAATTGAGCTTGCGAAGAGGGTTAATGGTGAAATAATTTCTGCGGATTCAATGCAGATATATAAATACATGGATATTGGAACAGCAAAACCTAACCTTGAAGAAATGCAAGGAATAAAACATTACCTGATTGATACCTTGGAGCCGAATGAAGAATGTAATGTCGCAAAATATAAAGAAATGGCTGAAAAATGTATAGAAGAAATTTTAAATAAAAACAAGATGCCGTTAATTGTCGGGGGGACTGGGTTGTATGTAAATTCGGTTGTAGACAATATTGAATTTACTGAAACTCTAACAGATTGGAATTACAGAACCAAGTTGGAAGAGAAAGCCGGGATTGAAGGAACCGATATTTTATACAAAGAGCTTGAGAAAGTAGATTTTGAAGCAGCAGAAAAAATTCATCCAAATGATTTAAGAAGAATAATCAGGGCACTTGAGGTATATCACTCCACAGGTATTCCCATTAGTTGCCATAATAAAGTATCAAAGCAAAATCTCCCAAAGTATGATTTTGCCATGATAGGCTTAAATACGGAACGGGAAGTTTTATATAAAAGAATTGATCTTAGAGTTGATGAGATGTTTAAGCGCGGGCTGGTTGATGAAGTAAAAAAATTGATAGAAATAGGAATCTCTTCTAAAAACACTTCTATGCAGGGACTTGGTTATAAAGAGGTAGTGGATTACCTGGAGGGAAGGGCTTTACTCAATGAAGCAGTTGAAATTATTAAGATGAACTCCAGAAGATATGCAAAAAGGCAGCTTACTTGGTTTAGAAGAGATAAAAGAATTCAATGGTTTGATATTAATGAAGGAATGGAAAATATTATAAAAAAAATACTTATTTATCTTGAAGCAAAGGATTTTTTTATATAAAATAGTCATAACATTAAATAGTGGGAGGACTTGTGATGAATAAGAGCGGAATTAATTTGCAAGATGTATTTTTAAATCAAGTAAGGAAGGAGCATGCTGCTGTTACAATATATCTGACAAATGGTTTTCAATTAAAAGGGATGGTAAGAGGCTTTGATAATTTTACTGTAATACTTGATGCAGATGGAAGGCAGCAAATGGTGTACAAGCATGCAATTTCAACAATCAGTCCTGTTAAACCTATTAACATTTTATTATCAAATGATAATAATAAGCAGGATGTGAATGCATAAATAAGTGAGTACAAAAAATATAGGGGACATTCCTTAGGATAGGTTTGTCCTCTATGCTTAAAAGCAAGCTTTTGTGAATTGGTGGGGGTCAGGCAAATGGAAGAAGGAATCAAAAGAAGAAGAGTCAAGGCGAAGCCCATGAAAAAGCTTAAGTGGGGCAGATTGCTTATTATATTGGCTGGATTATTTTATTTTGTTATTTTTATAAATGCTTTTTTTGGTCAGCAGGTAAAAACATATATAGTTACCTATGGTAAGCTTGAAGAAGCTGATAATTCTTATGGTTTTGTTGTTAGGAATGAGAAAATAATTAACAGCAATATTTCGGGTGTATTGAAGCCCATTAAGCAAGAGGGCGAGCGAATTAGTAAGGGGACTATTGTTGCAAGCATATTGAATGATTCGGCTAATGAAGCTGAAAAGAAAATAGCTGATATTGATGATAGGATACAACGTGTTATAAGAGAAAACGAAAAAAGCAGTACCTATGCAAAGCTTGATTTTTCCGGAGATATTAAAAAAATAGATGCTGATACTGAAAAGAAAATTTTTGAGTTGACTAGACTTGATAGAGAAAAAAATTTTGAGCAGGTTGGAGAAATAAAAGAATTAATCAATGAAAACATCAGAAAAAAAGCTGAAATTTCAGGTGAGCTTGGTCAATCAAGCCAATATGTAAGAAATCTTATAAATGAGAAGAAGACTTTGCAAAATAATATGATGGCAATGAAACATAATATTGTTTCTGAATACCCCGGTGTTGTCTCTTACACGAGTGATGGACTTGAAAATGTTCTTATTCCTCAGACTTTAAAAACACTGACAATAACCGGATTGGAAGAAATAACAAATAAAATAGATAGTGATAAGATGGAAAAATCCAATGTTGTAAGGGTTGTTGATAATTTCAAATGCTATATCTGTGCTGTGGTTTCTAATAAAGAAAGGATACCTAAAATAAAGATTGCTGATGATGTATGGTTGAGATTTTCAGGTGAGGGTGAAGAATTAATACCTGCTGTCATAAATAATATTAGTATAGAAAAGGATGGTAGGGCACTTATCACTTTTAGTATAACGAATAATGTTGAAAATTTAATTGGTTATAGAAAGGTTAACTTTGATATAGTTTGGTCATCATCAAAGGGGTTAAAGGTTCCGATTACAGCTGTAAAAAAAGAAAAATTTATAAATGTTGGATTTGATGACAAGCAAAAAATCAATCAAATCAAAGAAGGAGATAAAGTTAAAATTTCAGGATGCGGTGATAAACCTATTTCTGGTGCTGTATATGATATCTCCAAAAATGATGCAGGAGGATACAATATAGATTTTATTCTTTTGGAAGACGCTAAAGAATTGGTTGCCGGAAATCAAGTTAATATACAAATTGATTGGTTTGGAGTTAAGAATGCTGATTTGCCGCAAAGCTTTTCAGGTACCTGTCTTGAAAAAGAGGGGGTAATGGCAGCAAATACAAGTTATGCAGACTTTGAGGAAGTAAAGGTTATAAAAAGAGATAAAGAATACGCTATTGTAAATGAAGCTGCTTCTAAATTCGATAAGGGAATAACTCTATATGAAGAAATATTATTAAATGCTTCAAATATAGAGGAAGGAAGGCAGATAAGAAAATGGGACCTATAACTGAGAGGCTGCGTGAAAGACTGGATGATATTAATGCCAGAATTGATACTGCAGCAAAAAAGTCAGGGAGAAATGGCAAGGACATTAAGCTTATTGGTGTATCAAAGAAAGCAGCTATTGATGTAATCAAAGGTGCTTTTGATTTGGGCTTGGAGGAATTTGCTGAAAGCAGGGTTCAAGAATTTATTCCAAAGCAGGAAGCTCTGCCTTTAGCTAAGTGGCATTTTATTGGAAGGCTTCAAACAAACAAGGTTAAATATATAATAGATAAAGTTGAAATGATTCATTCTCTTGATAGTATTAAGCTTGCAGAGGAAATAAATAGGCAGGCTAAAAACAAAGGGCTGAAAGTAAAGGTGCTCGCAGAGATAAATATAAGCGGCGAAAGCTCAAAAACAGGGATTGAGCCTAAGCAGTGTGAAAATTTTTTGAGAAAAATTTCACAGTACGAAAATTTAGATGTTAAAGGTCTGATGACGATAGCCCCTTTTACCCAAAATAGGCAAGAAATCAGGTCTGTTTTTGGTAATTTATATAAATTATTTGTTGACATTGCAGAAAAAGAAATCCATAATATATATATGGAATATTTATCCGCAGGAATGACTAATGACTTTGAGCTTGCAATAGAAGAAGGGGTTAATATAGTCAGAATTGGAACGGGGATATTCGGAACAAATTATTAATTTTTTAAAACTAATGAGGAGGGTTTCCTAATGACCAAATTATTTAATAAGATGCTGAATTTCGTCGGACTTGATACCGAGGAAGAGGACATTAACGAGCTCGAATCTAAAAACAACACTGAATCACTTTTATCTAACTACTCACAGAAGAAAAACAAGGTTGTAAATATGCCAACCTTTGCTCAAGTAAAAGTAGTTGTAATGCAGCCAGATGTTTTTGATGATGCATCAATAATTTGTGACCATCTTAAAGGTAAAAAACCAGTGGTTATTAACCTTGAATCTGCTGAAAAAGATGTAGCTAGAAGAATTGTTGATTTCTTAAGTGGTTCGGTATATGCTTTAGATGGTACAATACAAAAAGTTTCAAATTCAATATTTATCGTTGCTCCTCATAATGTTGACGTTATGGGTGAGTTTAAGGATGAACTTAGAACAAAGGGAGTATTTCCTTGGGCAAAATAATATAATTAGATTATAATCAGAAAGAAGAGAGAACCCTTTTGGATACGATGACGATTATTAGAATGGTAATTTATGCTCTTGTGAATCTCTTATATATTTTAGAGATTCTCTTGTTTATTAGGGCAGTTATTTCTTGGATTCCAGGTGCGGAAGACAACAAATTTTCGGAAATAATTATAAATATTACTGAGCCGCTTCTGCTTCCTTTTAGAGAGCTTGTTTCCCGCTCTGCGCTTGGAGAAGGATTTTTCCTTGATATTTCGTTTATAGTTGTATTACTAATATTGGAAATGTGTAGGAGATTTTTAGAAAGTCTTATTATTTAACCAAAGGAGAGATGTTTGTGCTTACTCCACTGGATATTGAAAACCAAAAATTTAAAAAGGTAGTTTGGGGCTATTCTGCCGAAGAGGTTGATGAGTTTCTTGACAAGGTGATAGAGAGTTATGAAAGTATATATAAAGAAAACATAGAGCTAAAGGATAAAATTGGGGTTTTAAATGAAGGAATACAACATTATAAGGCTATAGAGGAAACCCTTAAAAACACACTTATGGTTGCACAGACAACCAGCGACGATATTAAGAAAAATGCTTATGGCAAGGGTGAAAACATTATCAAAGAGGCTGAGCTTAAGGCTGAGAGGATAATTGGTGAGGCTAACCAGGAGGCTTCAAAGGCAAGGCATGAGCTGGAAGAGATGAAAAAAAACTATAATGTTTTTAAAGCAAAAATGGAAAGTCAGCTCTTATCACAGCTTGAGATAATGAGAAATAATATAGAAGAATAGAAACTTGAATATTGATAATAGCTAAAAAGAAGAAGAGATTCTTCTTTTTTGTTTTAAAAATTCAATTATTGTTAATACTTAAAATATATATTAAATAGTAATAATTTTTTTTGATGCTAACACATATTATGTTAACAGAAGTTGAAATAATATGGAGGGATTTATGAGCAGCAAAGAGGAAAAATATTTAACTACTAAATACACGAGGACATTAAAAAATATGAAAAAATCTAATACGAAAAATATAATACTTATATTTATAATGCTTTTATGTATGACATTATTAATTTTAAACAATCTCAGAACATATAGTGCATGCGACATGCTGGCATATCAGCTCAAAGAGATAAAGAAGAAGCAAGTAGAGGAAAAAGTAGTTTTTAAACAAGATAATATAAAGCCGGCAGTGCCTCAAGCAGACACAAAATCAGCAGAAAAGTTAAATAAATTATTGGCTGAAAATGAATATTTGAAAAAGATTAATGAGAATATCGCTCAGGATAATATAAGCCTCCAGAATTCATTAAAAATTGCGGCAATGGCAGGTGTCAAACCTAAAAATTATACCAGACCACCTGTTATTACATCGCGTTCAATGCATGAAAGATGGCAATATATCGGGAAATTTAAGGGAACTGCTTATACACCCAGTGTTTCTGAATGTGGTAATAATAAAGGAATTACATCTTCAGGTAAACCTATAGTTCCTGGTACTACTATTGCTGTTGATACAAAATATTGGCCTATTGGAACGGTATTTTATGTTAAGGGAATTGGGTGTGTAACAGCAATGGATACAGGGAATGCGGTGAAAGGAAAAAAGAGGTTTGATTTTGCAGTATTTGATAAGAAATTTGCATATGCTCTAGGTACACGATATTGGGATGTTTACCTTGTGAAGATGGGGAGCGGCAAGGTGAAATAAATTTCACCCCAAGCCGCTCTTCTTAATTGGGGAGTGGTTTTTCTTTGTATTTTCTTTAAGGTATATGAAGTTTATTTGCCGCTTTTCACCGACGAAAATCGGCGGAAAAGTCGCCAAGGCTTCAAACGCTAGCGCGTGACACTATTAAGGAATACTTCAGAAGAGGGTGACAGGATGCGTAGTCCATCCGTCATTAGGGGGAATGCCCCCTATGAAGTGACCCAGTGGAGGCTGTCTGGGTACAAGAAAAAACTTTCCCGAGTTTTTTCTAAACAGTTATACTAGCGAGCAAGGAGACTTGGGTAAAAAGAAAAAAATAATAAATTTTTCTATATAACCAATTGACCTTCCTAAATAATTAATATATAATAAACAAGGAACAAATGTTCGCATGCAAACCAAAGATTATTATAAGAGGAAGGTGTTTTTTGTGGATGCTGGTATGATTTCAGAAAGAAAAAAAGCCATTGAAATGGCTATGAGCCAAATTGAAAAACAGTTTGGAAAGGGTTCCATAATGAAACTAGGTGAAAGCACTCATCTGAATGTTGAGGTGGTATCAACTGGAGCGCTTAGCCTTGATATAGCTCTAGGGGTTGGCGGAATGCCAAGAGGAAGAATTGTAGAAATATTTGGTCCGGAATCATCCGGTAAGACTACAGTAGCTTTGCACGTTGTTGCAGAAGCTCAAAGAGTAGGGGGAGAAGCTGCATTTATTGATGCGGAGCATGCACTGGATCCTGTTTATGCTAAAAAGCTGGGGGTAGATGTGGAAAATCTTATTGTGTCGCAGCCTGATACTGGAGAGCAAGCTCTTGAAATTGCTGAAGCGCTTGTAAGAAGTGGAGCTATTGATGTTATTGTAATAGATTCGGTTGCAGCACTTGTACCAAAAGCAGAAATTGATGGGGAAATGGGAGATGCACATGTAGGCTTACAGGCAAGGCTTATGTCTCAAGCGCTTAGAAAGCTTGCCGGAGTAATAAATAAATCAAAAACGACTGTAATATTTATAAATCAGTTAAGAGAAAAGGTTGGAATAATGTTCGGAAACCCGGAAACAACGCCGGGAGGAAGGGCACTGAAATTTTATTCGTCAGTTAGACTTGATGTTCGTAAGATTGAAACATTAAAGGTAGGCAATGATGTTATTGGAACAAGAACCAAGGCAAAAGTAGTCAAAAATAAAGTAGCTCCTCCATTCAAGGAAGCAGAGTTTGATATAATTTATGGGTTGGGTATTTCCAAAGAAGGCAATATACTTGATATTGGTGTAAATCTTGATATTATAAATAAAAGTGGTGCGTGGTTTTCTTACAATGATCAAAGGATAGGTCAGGGAAGAGAAAATGCAAAACAATTCCTTAAAGAAAACCCTGACATGATGAATGAAATTGAGAAGAAGATTAGAGACAATTTTAATGAAGCATTTGTAAAAAGCATGAGTGATATGGATAAAGATGAAATAAATTAATTAAGCTATATAGGTGGCTGATAACGAAAGTGGTAATAACGAATATAGAAAAAAACAAAGGCAAGATTTATTCGGTTTATGTGGATGATAAAATTTCTTTCGAAATTTCCGAGTATGTTTTGATAAAACTGGATATTAATATTGGAATGGAGTTAACAGAAAAAGAACTTGATTTAATAAAAAATCAAGTTCTTATATCTATGGCTAAAAATGATGCAATAAATTTTATATCGTATAAAATAAGAACGGCACATGAAGTCGAAATAAAGCTTAGAGAAAAATACCCAAATGGAGTTATAGAAGAAACGGTTAGTTTTCTTAATGAAAACGGTTATTTAAACGATGAACTGTACGCTGAAAGGTTTATTAATGAGAAGAAGAAGCTAGGAAAGCTGTCAAAAAAAGAACTTGCGTACAAGCTTATGGAAAAAGGCTTAAAAAAAGATTTGATAAATAAAGTGATTGATAAAATGGAGTATGTTGAGACTGAATATGCACAAAGGATTGTTTCCAAGATAAATAAAGTGAGAAATAAGAAAGAAGAGGCACACATAAAAAGCTACCTATATAGAAAAGGCTTTTCCAAAGATACCATTGATGAAATTATGAATACTAAAAAAGATTAAGCTCCCATTAGTTGGGAGCTTTTTGCTTCCATTATTTTAATTAATATTTGGTAAAATTACTACTGTTTTGGTATAATAACCACAGGGATGAGCAATTAGGAATTAGCAAATAAAAAGATAAAGATATTTAGCCGTCAGATTAAAAAGCTGGAGCTGAAAGGGACTAATATGATTGAATATGGAAAAGTAATAATTCGTCCTGTTGAAAGGCATGACCTTGAGCTTGTGAAAAAATGGTATAACGATGATGAAGTCATGTACTGGGCTTCGGGTGCAAAGCCTGAAATGATGGTATCTATGGAGTATCTCGAAGAGGTATGGTATACTGAAGTGTTTACAGATTATTCGGTAAGAATGATAATTGAAACAACTGAAGGACACCCCATCGGTATTATAGGCTTTCGGGACTTGAATCAGCAAGAAAGAAGATGCAGGATGATTATTTTTATTGGAGAAAATGATTACTGGGGTAATGGATATGGGACTGATGCAATCAAAGGTTTCATAAGGTATCTGTTCAGAAGGTGGAATTTAAACAGGGTTGAAGCTGATACTTGGGATGGAAATGAAAGGGCTATCGCTGTATATAAAAAATGTGGATTTATTGAAGAAGGAAGACTAAGAAGAGCCAGATATGTTGATGGAGAGTATAGGGATGAAATTATCCTGGGTATACTGAAAGAGGAATTAGCAATGAGCAGTTAGCAATGAGCAATTAGAAAAAATAAATTTTATTAAAAGAAAGGATTAATTTTATGAAACCTAGTGTAATAAGAGATATTTCCCTTGCAGAGTCGGGAAGAAGGAAGATTGAGTGGGTCAAAAAAAATATGCCTCTTTTGAGAACACTTGAAGAGGATTTTTTAAAAAATAAATATTTTAATGGTAAAAAGATATCAATGTCAATTCATCTTGAAGCAAAAACAGCTTACCTTGCAAAGGTTCTTGCAGCTGGTGGAGCACAGGTATCGATTACTGGGAGCAATCCTCTTTCAACGCAGGATGATGTTGCAGCAGGGTTGGCAGCTGATGGTTTAAATGTATACGCATGGTATAATTCTACTCCAAAAGAGTATACTGAGCATTTGAACAATTGTCTTGATATAGAACCAGATATAGTTATCGATGATGGTGGAGATTTGGTTCATCTTCTTCATACTACAAGGCAGAACCTTTTGCCTAATATTTTAGGAGGTTCGGAAGAAACGACAACAGGAGTTTTAAGACTTCGTGCAATGGAAAGAGAAGGTGTTTTGAAATTTCCGATGATTTCAGTTAATGATGCTTTTTGTAAATACTTATTTGACAATAGATATGGCACAGGGCAATCTGTTTGGGATGGAATAAATAGAACAACCAACCTCATTGTAAGTGGAAAAAATGTTGTAGTGATTGGCTATGGATGGTGTGGTAAAGGAACAGCAATGAGAGCTAAAGGATTAGGGGCAAATGTAATAATCTGTGAAGTTGATTCAATAAAGGCAATTGAAGCTGTAATGGACGGTTTTAGGGTTATGAAAATGGATGAGGCAGCTAAAATTGGTGATTTCTTTGTAACTGTTACAGGTTGTGCAAAAGTAATCCATGAAGACCACTATAAGGTTATGAAGGATGGCGCAATAATGGCAAATGCAGGTCATTTTGATGTTGAGATTTGGAAGCCTGATCTTGATAAAATGGCAGTAGAAAAAAAGGAACAAAGAAAGAATATTATGGGTTACAAAATGCCTGACGGAAGATGGATTAATCTGCTTGCTGAAGGAAGGCTTGTCAATCTCGCTGCCGGAGATGGGCATCCAGCAGAAATTATGGATATGAGTTTTGCTCTTCAGGCACTTTCTGCAAAATATGTTCTCGAAAATTATTCTAAAATGGAAAAAAGAGTTTATAATGTTCCGGTAGAAATTGATAGATATGTTGCAGAGCTAAAACTTAAGTCATGGGGACTTGAAATTGATAGATTAACAGATTATCAGAAAGAATATCTTGCCGGATGGGGAGAGTAAAAAAGAGTGTAAGGTTTAAAGTGTAATCCGATGACAAACCGCTGCTAATACTTCTGAACTTTCATAGATCTCAAGCAGCGCTAAGCCCCTGGATAATGGCTTCTAATATTCATCTGGTCAAAAGCTTCCACCTGAATATAAGAATCCTATTAAAATGTAAAGCTAAAAAATAAAAACTTTTTGTTAGTTGAATTAATGGAGAATTGCGATTGTATATATAGAAAAATAGGAGGTAATAAAATTGGATTTGTTAATTAAAAATGCACGCATACTTACTATGAACAGCGGTATGGATATTATCGAAAATGGTGTACTTGCAATAAGGGATGATAAAATATATTACGTTAGTGGTAATAATATCGTGCCTCCTGATTTTTCAACAAGCAATGTTATTGATGCAAAAGGGAAGCTTGTTATGCCCGGATTAGTAAATGCTCATACGCATGCAGCTATGTCTCTTTTAAGGAATTATGCTGATGATTTACCTTTGGAGCAGTGGCTTTTTAATAAGATATTTCCGGCAGAGGATAAACTAACTGCAGAAGATGTTTATTGGGCAAGTATGCTGAGTATAATTGAAATGATAAAATCAGGCACAACGTGTTTTGCAGATATGTATTTCTTTATGGACGAAGTTGCAAAAGCAGTTGCTGAAACGGGAATGAGGGCAAATCTTTCAAGAGGTTTGATATGCCCTACAGACGATTATGATGTTCACAATGACATCAGAATAAAAGAAACCCGGGAGTTATTTAATAACTGGAATGGAAAAGAAAATGGCAGAATAAAGGTTTATGTTGCGCCGCACTCAGTTTATACCTGCTGCCCAGCCTATGTACAGGATACGATAAATTTGGCGAAAGAGCTTAAAACAGGTATTCATATTCATCTTCTTGAGACCAAGATTGAAGAAGGTGATAGTATCAAGAACTTTGGCTGTACATCAATCGAGCATTGTGATAAGATGGGAATGTTTGATGTTTCTACTATTGCAGCTCATTGTGTACACCTTTCAGATGAGGATTTAAGAATAATAGCAAATAAAAAGGTAAATATTGCACACAATCCCGGAAGCAACCTGAAGCTTGCCAGCGGATTTGCCAGATTGCCTGAAATGATGCAGAAGGGTATTAATGTTGCTTTGGGTACAGATGGTCCGGCAAGTAATAATAATTTGGATATGTTTGAAGAGATAAGGCTTTCTGCATTAATAAGCAAGGCTTTTCATATGAATGCAGTTCTGATAAATGCAGAGGAAGCTTTGAGGTTAGCGGTTAATAACGGAGCAAAAGCACTTGGATTCGGAAATGAAGTAGGCGAAATAAAGGTAGGAATGAAAGCTGATATCATAATGATTGATACTGACAAAGTAAATTATATTCCTGAAAATAATATGATATCTGCATTGGCTTATTCTTCAAATAGTCAGGATGTTGATACTGTAATAGTTGATGGTAAAATCCTTATGCAAGGAAGAGAGTTAAAGACCATTGATGAAGAAAAGGTTAAATTTATGATGAGACAAAAGGCTAAGGAGTTACTTGGCAGGGTTTGATATAATTTTAAAAATATAAGACCTGTTTTTCTTGACAAAAATATACTTTAAGCATAAAATATACAACTGTAAAGTAAAAATACTTTACAGTTGTATATTTTGGAGTTATTATGGAGAAGAATATTGAAATTTGTTTACTTCTTGACTTTTATGGACAATTACTAACTAAAAGGCAGGAAGAAATATTAAAGCTCTATTTTGACGACGATTTAAGTTTGGCTGAAATAGCTGATGAATTGGGAATTACTCGACAGGGTGTGCATGACAACATAAAAAGGGCTGAAAAAACATTGCAGGACCTGGAAAGCCGATTAGGTATAATCAGCAGATTTAAAGAGCATAAAAAAAGAATAAACGAGGCATTAAATCATATAAAAAATGCAAAAAAAAATATTGGAGAAAAAGCTTATAGTGAACTTAAGATTGTAGAAGAAATATTAAACAGCATTATTGATGATTAATGGCAGGTGATTATAGTGGTTTTTGAAGGTTTGGCATCAAAGTTGCAGGATGTAGTCAAAAAATTCAGAGGTAAAGGCAGAGTAACCGAAGCAGACATTAAGGAAATAATGCGTGAAATAAAGCTTGTACTGCTTGAAGCTGATGTTAATTTTAAGGTTGTTAAAGACTTTATAAGTACTGTTTCACAGAAAGCAGTAGGAAAGGATGTGCTTGAAAGTCTTACACCGGGGCAGCAGGTAATAAAGATTGTACATGATGAGCTTGTTGAATTGCTCGGAGGAACACAAAGCAAAATAACTTTCGCGCCAAGACCACCAACAATAATATTGATGGCAGGACTTCAAGGCTCTGGTAAGACCACAACAAGCGGAAAGCTCGGAAGTTTCTTGAGAAAACAGGGCAAAAATCCTTTGCTTGCAGCATGTGATATTTATAGACCAGCGGCGGTAAAACAGCTGGAGGTTGTAGGCAGTCAGCTAAATATTCCGGTTTTTTCAGAGCCGCCGGGTAAAAGCGCGGTTCAAATTGCACAAAATGCGGTAAAATATGCAGATAATAATGGAAATGATGTTGTTATAATAGATACAGCAGGTAGACTTCATATAGATGATGAGCTTATGAATGAGCTTATGGCAATTAAGGGGGCTGTTAAGCCACATGAGATTCTTTTAGTGGTTGATGCAATGACAGGTCAGGATGCAGTAAACATTGCAGGCTCATTTAATGAAAAGCTTGGAATAGATGGAATTGTTTTGACCAAGCTGGATGGAGATACAAGAGGCGGAGCAGCATTATCAGTTAAGTCAGTAACAGGTAGACCAATAAAGTTTGCTGGTATGGGAGAAAAGCTTAACGATCTTGAGCCATTTTATCCTGATAGAATGGCATCCAGAATAATCGGAATGGGTGACGTGCTAAGCTTAATAGAAAAAGCACAGGATGCATTTGATGAAAAGAAAGCAATGGAGCTTGAAAAGAAAATGCGCAGCCAGCAATTTACCTTTGAAGATTTTCTGGACCAGCTTCAGCAAATGAAAAAGCTTGGACCGATGAATCAGATTCTTGGTATGATTCCCGGTATATCTCAAAAAGATTTGAATGGTATTGATATAGATGAAAAGAAAATGGTTCATTATGAAGCAATGATTCAATCTATGACCAAGAAGGAAAGAAATGACCCTTCAATTATTAATGCAAGCAGGAAAAAGAGAATAACTGAAGGAAGCGGCACCACGGTTCAGGAGCTTAACAAGCTTTTGAAGCAGTTTGAAGAAATGAAAAAAATGATGAAGCAGATGATGCAGATGCAAAAGGGCAAAAGGGGAATGTTTAAGCTGCCATTCATGAGATAACTCACCCCTAGCCCCTCTCTTTATCAATAGAGGGGAAATAGTGGATTTGAGACCGAAGTGCAACGCAGTAATGCGAAGTTTATTACATATATAAAGGAAGAATCGTTAGAAGCAACGCAGTAATGCGAAGCTTATCACGATTCTTAAAAGGAGGTGAGAAAAATGGCTGTTAAGATGAGACTAAGAAGAATAGGTGCTAAAAAAGCTCCATTTTACAGAATTGTTATTGCGGATTCAAGATATCCTAGAGATGGAAGATTCATAGAGGAAATTGGAACATACAATCCAATGGTTGAACCTGCCGAAATCAAAATTGATATGGAAAAAGCAGATAAATGGATTAAAAATGGCGCACAACCCACAGATACAGTTAAAGGGCTGCTTAAAAAAATAAGCAAATAAGCTTAAACTGGAATAGGCATTAAAGCTAGAGTATTATTAAGATAATTAATATTGTCTAGCTTCTTAACGCTTTTTTTCCGTATTATTGATATGGAGGATTTTTGATATGAAGGATTTGCTCGAGGTTATTGCCAAAGCTCTTGTTGACAGTCCAGAACAGGTAGAGGTAACAGAGAGAAAAAGCGACGATGCAATCAGACTTGAATTAAAGGTTGCTCCTGATGAGGTCGGCAAGGTTATTGGTAAACAGGGGAAAATAGCAAAGGCTATAAGGACTCTTGTAAAAGCTAATGCAGTAAAAGAAAACAAAAAGGTTTATGTTGATATAAACCAATAACTCACCCCCTATCCCCCTCTCTTTTTATATAGAAGGGGAACAAGTAGGAGATTTTAGATGATAGAATACCTTGAAATAGGTAAAATCATAAATACGCATGGAATTAAGGGAGAGCTTAAGGTTCTTCCTTTAACTGATGACCCTAAAAGATATAACAAGCTAAAGTTTCTTTTTGTTGACAATAAAGGTAGCTTTCAAAAATATGATGTTGAGTATGTAAAATATCATAAGAGCTTTGTTATTCTAAAACTCAGAGGTGTGGAGAGCATGGAACAGGCAGAGCTGCTTAAAAACCATGTTCTCAAGGTACACCGTAAGGATGCGGTTAAACTGCCTGAAGGCAGTTACTTTATTTGCGATATAATAGGCATGACTGTTAAAGCTATATCAGGGCAAGAGCTTGGTTTGCTTGAAGATGTACTTAAAACAGGAAGCAATGATGTATATATTGTCAGAAAAGAAGGCAAGGAACTTTTGATACCTGCATTAAAAGCTGTAGTAAAAAGTATTGACTTGGAGTCAAAACAAATGCTGGTTGATTTGCCTGAGGGGATTATGGAAGATGAGGTTTGATGTTTTAACATTATTTCCTGAGATGTTTGATATTACTTTAGGAGACAGCATAATCGGAAGAGCCAGACAAGCCGGGTTAATAGAGCTAAACACTGTGCAAATCAGGGATTTTGCATTAAACAAGCATAAATCAGTTGATGATTACCCTTATGGGGGCGGTCCCGGAATGGTTATGCAGGCACAGCCAATATATGATGCGTATATGTCTGTTATTAAAGAGCTTGATTACAGACCAAGAGTAATATATATGACACCACAGGGGAAAACCTTTAATCAGGAAATGGCAAAAAGCTTAGCACAGGAAAAGCATTTGATAATATTATGTGGACATTATGAAGGAATTGACGAGAGAGTAATCGAAGAAATTGTAACCGATGAAATATCAATTGGAGATTATGTGCTTACAGGTGGAGAATTACCAGCAATGGTTCTTATAGATTCAACAGGAAGACTTGTTCCGGGAGTATTGGCAGAAGGTTCATGTGAGCAGGAATCATTCAGTCAGGGGTTGCTTGAATATCCGCAGTATACCAGACCTTCTGAATTTATGGGCAAACAGGTTCCGGAAGTTCTTTTGTCAGGACATCATGCTAATATTGAAAAATGGAGACATGAGCAGGCACTTGAAAGAACAGCAAGGAAAAGACCTGAATTGCTTAAGGACAAGGCAAATACTTGAACAATTTAGTTTGCTTATTAACTTTAATTAGCGGAGCTATTATTTTCATAGAAAAGATTAAAGCAGAATTCTTATTAGGAATTCTGCTTTAAAAATTATTTTGGATAAATTTGCTTTACATATCCCTTATCGGAGTTTACAAACTCAATAACGGTATTATGAGCTGTTATCCAACCCGCAAGATAAATCCAGTCTTGCTCATCGAAAGAGCGGGATGCTGTTTTTGCCTTGGCAAGCGCTTCTTCATAGTCTTTATCAGAGATAAGGTTTATACATAGCTCTGACCTTTCATGGTTAAGGTAGGAACGTATTTCTGCTAACACCTCTGATGTCTCACCGAGGTTGATTTCTGCTTTTAACTGGCTGATTGTCATGTGGGTAATTTCTTTAAGTCTGTTTTGATTTGTCATTTGTAACACACTCCTTTTCATAATAAATTATTATTTATGAGCTGTTTCAGCTTTACAAGGATATATCCATTGTATTCTCAAGCCTTAAAAGAAAAGTATTTGAGGGGTTAGCTGAAACATAAAAATATTTAGCTTAATATTTTTATTATATCATTTAATGGAAGTTATTCCTATTAGAAGTTTGTAAAAGTATGAAAAATTTTTATTTATATGAAGCATCAATTTGAATAAAAAAAATTAAAGGGTTACAGCCTCTCGGCTGTAACCCTTGGTGCGAGAAAGGGGACTTGAACCCCTACGTTATTGCTAACACTAGAACCTGAATCTAGCGCGTCTGCCAATTCCGCCACCCTCGCATATCTGTATAACGGAGTTAATTATACAAGAAAAAGTACTGCATTTCAATCATAAAACTAAAATAATTAATAATTCTATTGCTCTATTACTTGATTATTGACAAACACTTTAATCATATTATATTATATTGTCATAAAGTTAATAAGCCATTAGTTAAAAGGGAGTAGTTTTAATCCTCAACACCAACATCACGGCATATTAGATATGCTTGGCTTTGGGGGCCTACAGGGTAACGAGACTTTTAACATGACCATAAATGAATGTGGTTGTGTTAAAGGTTTCGTTTTTTATTAAGTTTTTAAGGAGGTGGGTTGCTATTTGACATATAGGAAATATCTTATGAGTTTATAGCTTAAAAAATAGAATATGGCGAGTCATTTGTCAAATAATTAAAGATGGAGGAATGAAAAATGTTTTTTAATATCTATGATATCTTATTAGTTTTACCTGCAATGCTTATATCTTTTTATGCACAATACAAGGTGCAAAGTACATTTAAAAGAAATCTTGAACTAAGGGGAGAAAGAGGCTTTACCGGTGCGGATGTAGCCAGAAGAATGCTTGATGAAAATGGGTTGATGGATGTAGAGGTTCAGCCGGTTGAAGGATTCTTAAGCGACCATTATGATCCATCAAAAAAAGTCGTCAACCTATCAAACGAAGTTTTTTATGGTAATTCAGTTGCTTCATTAGGTGTTGCGGCACATGAGGTTGGTCATGCAGTTCAGCACAGTAAAAACTATTTGCCATTGTCCTTAAGGGCAAGTTTGGTTCCTATTGCAAACTTTGGATCATGGTTAGCTATGCCGCTGATTTTGTTAGGTGTATTCATAAAAGCATCAGGGCTAATACTTTTTGGTGTTATCGCATTTTCATTAGCAGTAGCCTTCCAGATAGTTACCCTGCCTGTAGAATTTAATGCAAGCAGAAGAGCACTTGCAACATTAAGCAGCAATGGATTTATTTCTGAACGAGAATATGGTCCTACAAAGAAAGTATTAAGTGCAGCGGCATTGACATATGTTGCGGCAGCAGCTGTTGCAATAGCTCAATTGCTAAGCATGATTTTAAGTTTGCTAGGAACAAGCGGAGAAGACACCTAAAATT
>JBLMYQ010000042.1:0-32742 GCA_050258375.1 Deltaproteobacteria bacterium
TATTGGTGCTTTTAATAACCCCACAATATTTTTATTTACAAAAACACATATCGGTTCAGAAAATAATCGCTATGCTTTTTCCCGCTCAATAGAAAACTATGTTGAAATATCTTCAAAACAAAATTCCGGCATCGACAAGCTGCTTTATATGATTACCAAGCTGCTTTTCTTAAAATCATTTAAAGCTAATTTCTATATTCCATATCACGAAAGCTGGATTATTGATTTTCTACACCAGAATTCAAAGGTTATAAAAGAGGAATATGATACAAATGGAACCTGCGTATCAGCCCATGTGACCCCTCACATTTTTGAGCAAATCAAAGATTTCTGCACAGATTCAAATTTAAAGGCTCAATAATAAAAGCGCCTCCAATTATCTGTCAAGATAAGAGGAGGCTTAATTTTTAGTTCATATCTCTAAATTCATCAAAGATTTCTCTTAGGAGCTTTCGATTACTGAGAAACTCCTCATGAGAGCATTCTACTATAATCGCTCTGCCTGAGGGAAACAATCCGTCAACATCTACACAGTCGTATGTTACTACGCCATCGTTTTCGCTTTCAGAAACCAGTCCTAAAATATTCTTGACTGCATATTGACAGCCAAGTTCCACAATTTTAAATTGGAGCAATTTCTTCAACCAGCATCCGTTTGCTATTCCAGCAACAACAAGCGTACGGGAAGCCCATGCATCCTTTCTGCTATGAAGCCATTTAAGGAAATAGCTGTCGGGAATACAATCCATATCCCACTGCTCACCGGTAAAAACCCTCTCATGGAGTATTACTCCCAAGCGACCTTTTACGCTATGCTTTTTATTCTTTTTCAAAGCCGGATAAAGGTTTTCAGGGTCTGCCATGATAGTCCCACCAAAAGGAGTACCCATAGCTAACAGCTTAAAATTCCATTTTTTCAAGCTCTCTTCATCCAACAGGCTTAAAAACGCTGCCGCCCAGAGACCGCCTTTGCTCCTGCCAATTAGTTCAATCCTTTTGGAGGAACTAATTTCTTTACTAAAAAACGCCTTGCGGAATGATTGGGCAAAATCTCTTATTCCCCAACCATTTAATGGCACTTGCTGCTTTTCTATAGTAGACGACATATCCTGCAACGATTTAAACAATGCAAGATACAAATTTTTTCCCTGGTCAAATGGTATTCTGTCAGTCTTATATCTAGAGTATCTTTCCTCTTGGAATGATTTTGTTTTTCCATTAGGTCCATAAAGGAATAATGGAAGATCTCCAAAAAATATTGTGCTTTCCTCTGAAAAACGCTCTCCAATCCGTAAAACCAGGATTTTTCCGTCCTCATAAATAACCGTTCTTTTGACGTCCACTTCAATTCCTCCTTAAGCCTTTTAACAACCAAGTTTAAAACTCAAAAATCTTTTTCTTATAGTCCACCTCCAGAAAATCTTCTTGTTAAGGTTATTGTTATAAATTTTTTATGTTTATCTTTCTATTATATCAGTTTTCATCAACAACTTCAATTATTATCCATTTTTATGAGAGTATTTTTTTCATAGGCTACCTATAGGCGAATATTAATATTTTGAAGAATATTATTCCAATCACTAAGCTGCAAATCCATGAACAACTAAATTTGCTGCAGGCAAATCACTAAACTCACTAATGCTCAAACAAGTGATTTGCTTTTTCTTCCGCTTCATTAAGATGTTCTATGTCCTCTCCACAACGTTCTTTCCACAATATTCTTCAAATTTATAAATGTGCCCTATATATTAATATTCGGTATATCTAAATCGCGGTTGTAAATAGCTAGCCTATAAAGTATAATTTCCTTAATTAAAGTATTTGAGAGGTAATATATGAGAGGCTTTGTAAGAGTATCGGCTGCAGTGCCAAAAGTAAAAATTACTGACTTCGAATTTAACCGTCAGCAAATATTTAATCTTTGGGAAAAAGCAGATAAGGAAAACAGTATTTTGGTTTGTTTCCCTGAGTTGTGCTTAACAGCTTACAGTGCAAAAGACCTGCTTGGCAGCATGTTTCTTCTTAGTCAGGTTGAAAAATCGGCTGCATGGCTCCTCGAAAAGAGTAAGACCTTTAAAACCTTGGCAGTCTTAGGGCTTCCTATAATATATGAAAACAGTCTGTATAACTGCGCCGCCGTTCTCCAACAAGGAGAAATCCTTGGCATTGTTCCAAAAAGCTATTTACCAAATTACGGTGAATTTGAAGAAAGCAGATGGTTCAGACCGGGAAGATATATTCCCTCTGGCTCTACACTTGAATATCTGGGAAAGAATATTCCCTTTGGAACTGATATACTTTTTTCAGCATCAAATATCCCCAACTGCAAAATCGGAATAGAAATATGTGAAGACCTGTTTGTCCAATCTTCTCCCCATATTTATCAAATAAATTCCGGCGCAACCATAATTGCAAATCCGTCAGCTTCGAATTTCACTATCGGCAAAGCAGATATACGTGAATTTTTAGCTAAAAGCACTTCTGATAAAGGAAAATGCTGTTACATTTATACCTCTGCCTCCCCGGGTGAATCATCAGAGCTTGCTTGGGATGGACACCATTTTATATGTGAAAATGGAAATATTATAGCAAAAGGAGCTCGCTTCAGCCGCGAACCCCAGCTTCTTTCAACCGATATTGATCTTGAGAGCCTGGTGCATGATCGTTTGGTCATGGGAACCTTTGGAGATTGCGCAGATATAAACCGCAAAGAATTCAGAACTGTATCCTTTGAAGCATATTCTCAAGATAATGACCAAAAGCTTATGCGGAAAATCAATCGTCATCCTTTTATACCCTCAAATACTTCTACCCTTTCCCAGCGGTGTTGGGAGGTTTTTGAAATACAAACGAATTCCCTTCGCACACGTCTTGAGAAAATTGGCTGCAAATACATAATTCTGGGTCTTTCAGGCGGTTTAGATTCAACGCTTGCAGCATTATCTGCCTCTAATACCTTGGATTCAATGGGGCTTCCCAGAAAAAATCTCATTTGTGTTACCATGCCTGGCTTTGGTACTACCGAAGGAACAAAAAATAGTGCATGTGACCTTGCAAACGCTCTTGGCACAGAGCTAATTGAAGCTTCAATCGGAGAAATATGCAAGCAGGTTCTTCAATTAATAGGAAGTAAAGCAAGTGAAGAAATTACTACACTTGAAGAACTACTGTCGAAGCTTAAAGAGCATCCTGAAACAGCTGATATTACTGTTGAGAATGTTCAATCCCGTGTTCGCACTCTTCTTCTTATGTCTTATGCAAATAAGCTTAATGGTTTGGTCCTAGGCACCGGAGATCTTTCGGAAAAAGCTTTGGGTTGGTGTACTTATGCCGGAGACCAAATTTCGATGTTTGATATAAATTCTGGAATACCAAAAACCTTAATACAATTCATTATAAAATGGGTAGCAGCTGAAAAGGTTAATGAATGGTCTTCCGTAAACCCCGAAGAATTAAAATCGATTCTCTTTTCAATTCTCGAAACCCCTATAAGCCCGGAGCTTTTGCCTCCCGGTTTTGAAGGACAAATAACCCAGCTTACCGAAGAAAAAATAGGTCCCTATGAACTGAATGACTTTTTTCTCTACTGGCATGTACGTTTTGGTGCAAGCCCTCAAAAAATACTTGATCTTGCAAAAACCGCGTTTGAAGAAACATATAATTTGGACACAATAAAAAAATGGCTTAAAAATTTCTATATAAGGTTTGCTACACAGCAGTATAAGAGAAACGCTTCGGCAGACGGACCAAAAATAGGAATGGTAGATCTTTCCTCAAGAGTCTCATGGCGGATGTCTACAGATACAGAGTATAAAAAATGGGTTGCAGAGGTTGAAAAATATTCCTGAGTTCAAGAAGCTTTTAAAAGTTAGCTTTTTGACTTTACAACTTTTATTAAACAAAGGAGATACCTATGAAGATTGCCATATTTGATGTTGAAATACAAGAGCTCCAAAAGTTTTCTGATAAATTAAGCACACATACCATAAAAACATTTGGTAAAAACATTGCAGATGTTGACTTGTCGGAGTATGCAGACAGCCAAGTCATATCTGTCTTTGTACATTCTAATATTACGCGCGATATGATACAAAAAATGCCAGACTTAAAATTCATAGCAACACGTTCTACAGGCTTTGAGCACATAGATTTGGAGGCTTGTAAGGAAAGAAGCATAAAGGTTTCAAATGTTCCTTTTTATGGGGAAAATACAGTTGCCGAGCACACATTTGCTCTTATCCTTTGCCTCTCAAGAAATATTCATAAAACCTATGTAAGGACTATAAACAATAACTTTTCACTGACAAATTTACAAGGGTTTGACTTAAAGGGAAAAACTCTGGGAGTTATAGGTGCCGGTAAAATCGGGCTGCATGTTATACGCATGGCAAAAGGCTTTGGAATGGAGGTTCTTGCTTTTGATGTGATAAAAAACAGCTTTATGGCTGAAATTCTCGGCTTTGAATATGCTGATATAGAATATATCCTGAGAAATTCAGATGTTATCTCTCTTCATGCACCTTTAAATAAATCAACCTACCATCTCATAAATAAAAATAATATTAATATTATTAAAAAGGGCGCGGTAATTGTAAATACATCAAGAGGCGGACTGATAGAAGCAGAGGCTTTATTAGAGGCTTTAGATAACGGAATAATTGCCGGAGCGGGATTGGATGTTTTTGAAGGTGAAGAATATCTTTTTGAGGAAGGCTGCAAGCTCAGGGAAGATTATTCTGATGATGTTAAAAAGCTTGTAAGTCAAAACTGTTCCCTGCTTCATCGTGAAAATGTAGTGATCACTCCACATAATGCTTTTAATAGTTTAGAGGCAGTTGACAGGATATTTAATACTACAATTGATAATATTAATAAATTTGTTTCAGGCACACCGATTAATACTATAAATTGACATCTTATATAAGAGTATAATTTATTTATGCTCTTATATTCTTTCTTCAATCTCAAGAAGTATTCTCATCTTATTTTCCTTGATTTCAAATACATACTTGATTATTGTTCTTTGTTTTACTTCATGCGCCTCGAAGCTTCCGTTGTCAAGTCTTCTTACATATTTTATATCGTTTCCGAGGCTGTTTTTGCAAATTTCAAATACTTCCTTGATATCCACTTTACCTCTTCTCCTTACACTATCTTTTACTGACGCTCTGCCTCCTAATAATCATTGGAATTGACATTTCTCTGCTTTCTGTAGAAAGCGAATTTCCATTAAGGAAAGGAAATTTGTAAGTATAAGTATATATAATATTTAAAAATATTGGTTCGCCATATTCTGTCGGTTTGTCTGTAGCCACTACATCAATATCATCAGGACTAAACTTTTCTGCTGTAAGCTCATCGAGCAAGTGTTTTTTTTCATTTTGTGTTAAATAACCATACTCTTCCATTATAAATATATATTTGAGTGATTCCAATGATAATTTTTCATACCATATAAAAGGAACAAGCATATTTATACAAACAACAATCAAAATAGATATTAAAAACATTGATATGGCAATTACAATTGGTGCTGCAGCTGCAGTTGAGCCTTCTTGTGATTTATAGTTCTGCATTTTACTCTCCTCTCTGAAAGCTACTAACTTCCCTCTATTTTAGTACCTTTCGAACCTTAACACTTTGCTTTATTTTAAAATAGAAAATATCCTTGAATGCTTTTTTAAAAACAATTGGAATAACTTTAACTCCAATTTCTGTTTTTATCACCGGTTCATTTGAGGTACAATAGTCATAGTTGATAATGTCAATTCTCTCAATCAGTTTATTTCCACTTTCCATTTGCTCATTTAATCCATAATTCTCCTGAAGCGCTTTCCTAAAGAATTTTAAATATTCTTCCTGGTTTATACTGTTCATGCCCTTAGCTTCAGCATCCTTATTCAGGGCTATAATTGCAGAACGGTTTATCATAAACATATCTACCTTTATAGTATATAAAATTGAATTTACATGATTAACGAAAACCGCAGCAGCAAAAAGAACTATCATTACAGCCGCAAACCCAGTCACTATGACTATAATAATCAGGTTTGCTTCTCCTCTTGCTTGAATTATTCTATTTTTCTTTTTCAACATACATGGTTGTCTCCCAGTAATTTTTATCTACAGGGTCATAATCTTCAGGATTTTCTATGTATGGCTTTATATCCCTGTTTAATAATGTATCCCATCTTTCAAAAGCATCAAATTCAATGCTCTTCTCTATACTCCTTGCACCGCTGTACAAGCTTAGCTTTAATATAAATGGATTTTTTATCCTTTCAAGAAGCCTGCTCTTATCTATTTTAAAGGCATCCCCGCTTTCTTCTCTGAGTGTATACCATGAATGCAGTGTTTGCTTTGTTCCATATGGTATTAAATAATAATCTGTAAAAATATTTTCAAAGCTACTTTCCGGCTTAGCTCTTTTATTGAAATTTCTCGGGAAGCTATAATGCTCTTCGAGCTCTTTCACGGATGAAAAAGAAAACGGGGTCTTTTTCCGATAAACCGGTTCATCCCACTCAAACCTCTTTGTAAGCTTGTCTATAGTCTTTATTGATAAATCCTTTTGACCTTTAATAGTTGGTCCGTCAAAATCAAATTCTACCCTGTCAACATATCCTTTTGTTAATACCTTTATTCCCATATCCCAACCAGCCATTATGAATCCGGCAGAGCCTGCGCTTTTTGTGCCTGAACTCCTGCATAACGCTTCAACTACAGGCTGGCTTTGATCTCCATTTTTATAATAAAAATGCCTTAGCTCATACCCGATAACTTCCAACTTTTCATACAGCATCCCAGTATCCTTATCTGTTTCAATAGAATCAGCAGGTCCTCTTGCAGTAAATATTCCTGTTACAAGAACTCCGCAAGCACCGGCAGAACCTTCGGGATATTGCAAATCCGCTGATTCCCAATACTTTTTCAAGCCATCATTATCAACTAAAACCATATTGTATGGTGAGCCGCCGGGACTTGGCTCAATCTTAACAGTAACACTTGCAACAGAAATATTTGTAGTGCATTTTGCTTTCCAATTTGTCTTTGTTTCAATTAAGTCAGGAACATTGCCAATAGGATTTAAGGAAAGTCGTACATTAAAAGGCTTATAATCACTTTCGGTTCTTCCTGAGGATGAAGAAGCTTTAAATTCTGCCAGCCTATGTAACCCTGATGCATTGTTGTATAAGCCACAGTCAGCATTTATTGGGATACTTATACTACACGACCAGCATTTAGCTCCTTCCGGATAATCCGGGTCACTGTTATCAATGCCATTATATGCCATGGAATATGTGTTTCCAAAAATAATAAGGTTCACAGTATCCGCTTGTTTTGTCGTTTTTGCTGATACGATATATGATTTACCCTGAGAAACATAATAAGGAATAATGCCTTTGGGTTTAAGCTCTTCAGGGATATCCACAAAAAATGCCAGTCTGATAGATTTCTCAAGACCATTTTTAGCTGTTAGAGTAACATAATGGTAGCCTCCGGTAATATTGCCAGGTAAAGTAACCGACGCTCTCCACTTTAAAGTGCCTGGCAATAAGTCAGGAAGATTAGCCGGATGTGTACCACCATTTGACCTGACACCCCCATAATCCAAAGTACCCCATCCATTAGAATCTTCGGTTAAAGAGCCTTGCTGCCTGAACTTGGTCAAATCGGCTATATGGTATGTGTCACCATATGCCCCGGCTATAAAAGTATTGATATTATCAATCGACCATGCTTTATCTGTTAAAACAGTTTTTCCCGTTGATGAACCAAGCTGTGTATAGGTGTGAGCATTACTAGCAGCTTCACTGCCTGTTTTTGACCTCATTTCAGGAATGCCGAAATAAATACCTTCCATAGAACGGTCTGCAGTAACTTCAGCTATAAATGAACCATTCTGATATACCCTATAAACCTTATCATTAAAAGTAACCGTAACAGGCAGATTCCAATACGGAACAAATACCCTTTGATTCCAGATTTGAACGTATGTATAAACACCTGTAATGTAAACACCAGATGAAGCCCATGAAGGAGCTTTCTGATAGGAGCTTGCTGCAGCTGCACCCCCATAGGATTGAGCATACTGGAAAAACGATAATGTGCCAAAGCTGTTATTAGCTTCTGAATTAATCGGGTTTATGCTTTGAGTGCTGCCCTTTAATACATTGGTAATATATTCACCATCACTGGCAGGATAATAAGCCGAAGCTTGTCCGACCTTAGAAACAACATTCAAGTAATCCTGATTTTTAAATCCATAGCGGTTTAAATCCGGAATAATTACAGTCCCCTGCTTTCCAAATACATATGATTTGGAAAAGCCTAATTCGCCTGAAGCTTCATTTCCCCAAGACCATACCGTGCCATCATTTTTTAGCGCAAGATTAAAGCTATTTCCTGCATCAACCTTAACCATGCTTGATAATTGTGTAATCTGCACTGGTCTTAAGACATCGGTATCAGGGCTTGAAGAGGTTGCCTGATAATGGGTATTATCACCCCAAGCCCATACTGTGCCATCATTTTTGAGTGCTATACTATGCAAATCTCCTGCATCAACAGCTTTAACGTCTGATATCAAAGCATCTACAGCCGAAGAAACATCATCTGTATCATCACAGCCCAGCTGACCGGATTTATTTCTTCCCCACGCTTTTAAAGTACCATTGCTCACTAAGCCGAAGCTGTGAGCATCTCCTCCTGCAACACCTACAGCGCTTGAAATACCTTTTGTTTTTACAGGTATACCACTTTCCGAGGTAGAACCATCCCCTAACTGAGATGTGGTATTTTTACCCCAAGCCCATACTGCGCCATCACTTGTTACGGCTAAGCTGTGCATACTTCCAGCAGATATAGCAATAACATTGGTTATATTAGAAACCCTAACAGGAGTTGTTCTATTAACCCAGGAATTATCGCCCAGCTGACCCTTGCTGTTATCACCCCAAGCCCATATTGTGCCATCCTCTTTTAGTGCCAGGCTGTGAGCAGAGCCGGCAGCCACAGCCTTAACATTATTCAAGCCATTTACTAAGGCAGGGGACATATTAGCATCAGTAGAACCATTTCCAAGCTGTCCGCTTGAATTGATACCATAAGACCATACTGTTTTATCATTCTTTAGAAATAGATAATGGTTTGCACCGGCAGCAATATTTTTAATGTTGGTAAGGCTTGATGCTTTTACAGGTGTGCTGCTGCTTTGTATCTCTCCCCCAACAAAGCCTAACTGTTTGAACCTATTATCACCACAAGTCCATAGTGTTTCATCATTTTTTAACACCATGCCGTTATATATACCGGCATATATGGCAGTAACGCTATTTGGCAAAGCAATCTGCACAGGCAAAAGCTTGTTAATAGTGCTATTATCACCTAGCTGACCGTAGGTATTATCGCCCCAAGCCCATACTGTGCCATCATTCTTTAGCGCAAGAGTAAAAAGGCATCCGGCACTAATCTTATTTATATTATTAATTCCATTAATCTGTATTGGAGTAGAACTGCTGTTAGTGCTGTTATTCCCAAGCTCACCTGAAGAATTATCACCCCAAGCCCATAGTGTACCATCCTTTTTTAACGCCAGGCTGTGACTGCTCCCGGCAGATATTGCACCAACTCCACTTAAGGAAGGAATCCGGACAGCATAACTCAGATATTTACCAGCACCATTACCAAGCTGACCGGAGCCGTTATATCCCCAAGACCATACCGTGCCGTCCTTTTTAAGTACCAGATTGTGCAAACCGCCTGCTGATGCTGATATTGCAGTAATATCAGCTATATTCGGAACCTGAATTGGAGCAGTTCTATTACTCCAAGTGTTATCACCTAACTGGCAATAGGTATTTTCTCCCCAAGCCCATACTGTGCCATCATTCTTTAATACAAGGCTGTGCCTGTTACCGGCAGATATAGCAGTAATACCGCTTAGTGAAGCAATTTTAGAGGGTAAGCTCTTATTAACAGTGGTGCCGTCTCCTAATTGACCGTACACATTATCTCCCCAAGACCATACTGTGCCGTCATTCTTTAATGCAAGGCAGAAATTGCTTCCGGTGCAAATATCAACGATATTAGTTAGTTCATTAACCTTTATTGGTGTTGCAGAAACATCACATCCGCCAACCCCCAGCTGTCCAGAGCCGTTATATCCCCACGACCATACCGTGCCGTCATCCTTTAATGCAAGACAAAAATTACTTCCGGCACTAGCCTTCAATATTTTTTGAAAATTTGACAGCTGTGCATAGTATTTGAGCTTGCCTATATTCAAATCATTATTGCCCCATGTCCAGACAGAGCCATCTAATTTTAATGCAGCTGCATGCGCACCATTGGCAGCGATATCCACAACTGATTTAAGCTCCTTTATCATTTGAGGAAGCTTATAATTTATCCTATATAGAATGTTTTCGGTTGAATAAAATTCCTCATAGGTTCCTTGTGGGTTGTATCGTCCTACATGAGTAAAATGCTTGTCCTCGTATTTGACTCCGGATTGATAGTAGTCTCGCCACTTGCCTGAAATGGTATTTATATTAACCTCATAGGGGACTTTGCCGTTTTTATTCATTGTGCCCTTGCCATATTTATCTTCAATATTGTAACCCACTTCATAGCAGTCAGGACTGGATTCTGTTTGTGCATATATATCTATTTTCTCACCAGGCTGAACAACTGTTTTGCTCAGGCTTCCTGTTAATTTTATGTATGCATTCGGATCATTTTCAGCCCTTCCGCTTGTTTGGTTACGGCTGTCAACTGTCACTACTCCCACCTTCAGGTTTAAAGGGTCTAGCCCAAAGGAAGAAGGAATCCATGTATATTCTCTTGTTCCTGTGTTTTCGCCAAGATAGTACCAGGTATTGTTTTTGTTGTAGTAATAGATATATCTTAGTTGAGCTTCAGGTGTATAATCATCAACCGAGGGTCCGTGCATTATCTTTCCTTCAGCTGCTATTACTCCTCCCGGTGTTGTCGGAGGCTTGTCTATAATAGTTTTTGTGACTGTATATTTAATACGAACCTTTCCGGAATAGTTATACGTTCCTCCCGGTATTGTTACTGTATCCTCGTATTGGTATGTAACACTTCCTGTATAGAACCTTACCTTTTTGTATGGGGTATATACCACTGTTGCCTTGTATGGATATGTGTTTATTCCGGTAAAGCCTCCCCATTCTTCAGGTCCTGTCCAGAAGTACCAGTGATATACTTTGGTTACAACATCTTTATATAAAGGATCATAAAAAGTATCCTGGCTTTCATTACCCTTATATGCCGGGAAGGATTCTTGAGGCTTCTTAAATACAAAATGTCTTAGGGCATGCACTCCTGTTGACTTTATGGTAAAGACTGCATAATCGGTTGAATAAGGCTTTGTACCATAATTTTTAATATCACTTGCCAATACTTTTTTTGTCGGGTATTTTGTGCTGAGAAATATATTGCCTGCATTTTCGTTTAATGCTGTATCCTTCACAACAGGAACCGGATCACCTATGTAATAGCCCCAAAAGTCAGAACCATTTTCTGAATCAACCGGTTTATCGTAGTCTCTTTCTTCATTAAAGGAGCTTGCAGGAAACCCTGCCAAATCCAGGGGGTTTACCTTTACACTTATGCGTCCTGTATTTGTCAGGTTGGGTGTATCTATAGCAAGGTCTAGATGCCTGTCTGCCCATCTTTTTGGCATGGTATATGGCGTTACCTTTGTTACAAGATTTACCGGTGCTCCCTGAGTAAAATTCACCCTGATGCTGCAGGCTTTAAGCTCTTTTTCTGTTGAAGCACTGCTGCAGCTGCCGTATGCAGTTGATACTCCTTCAATATATGGGATTACTGAAGCTATTGATTTAACAGGCTCTGTTACTGTCTTTGCAAGATTAAGCATACTGCTTTTGTTCTTGATTCCTGCATCTATTGTTACCCTTTTAGCTTCAGTATCAGGTGTTATGTAGTCATAGCCTTCTGTTCCTTTATTTGGGTCAACCTTTACAGCTATTGTTGTTGTGCCTGTACCTTCAGCACTTAACAGGGAACCATCACTGCTGTCTACTGCTGATATTGCAGTAACCTTCTGCGGTACTTGTAATGATATTACATTACTGCTGCCGGGTGTTTGGTTTGTAATTTGTACTGTTTGGGCTTGTGTTACGGCTTTGGTGACAGGCTCACTGCTTCTTGTCCCACCATCAAGGTTTACTGTTACCTTGTCACTTTCAACACTTGTGCCGGTAATCCTTCCATTGTCTACCGTGCCTGACAGTACCTCTACATTCCTGTAGTCTGCCGGTATTGGTATTTCTGTATATGTTTTTGCATTGGCATCATTGATTGTAAAGGGCAAATCCTGCTCAAGTACAACATCCTCTGTAAAGGTTATGTCTGCAAAGCTGTTTGTTGGTATTGCAGATACCAGCATTACTGCTGTAAGTAAGTATGCTGTAAGCTTTTTTGCCCTTTTCCCCATGATATTTAAACCTCCATCCAATGTCTTTTATGTATGAACCTACTCCTTTGGCTTTAATATATTATGTTTAGTACCCTGTCGTCTGTAGCATTAGGCATACTGCGTCCACCTGGGATTGATATTTTTCCTGTAGTTGGCAGCTGCTTTACAAAGCCTATCAAGGAATATGTTCTTGTCCTGCTGCTTTCTGTAAAATTATTCAATGGATTGAGTTTTTCTGCCAAGCTTGCATCTAAGTGCTGCTCTGCATATACATCCTTTATCTCTCCATAGCCCAATTCTTTGTGTTTATCATCAAAAATCTCTGCACTTCTTAAAAATTTTTCAGAATCATATACCCACCCTACTTTAATCTTGCCCTTGTAGGTTACTGTTACATTCAAGGCTATTACGTTTGCATCATTAAGGTTTATATCAAATGGATTTCCGTACTTTTTATACTTTGCATTAAGCTTGTTAAAATGGCTCTTGTATTTGCCGTTGTAACTTTTATCAAGATGGAAGAATTCAAGGCTGTTAATCTTTTCTGTCAGCTCCGGATTCCTTGCATAATTACCCTTTACTGTTTTTGTGTATTCAGGAAGCAGCTCATTGTAGGTTGTCCAATATGAACCTACATAGTGAGCCTTTCTTTCCTGCGTATCCTCCTGTGTCACTATATAATTTTCCAGCTTGTCCGAATTCTCAATGAATCTTAAAATAAAGGCTGCAAGCTCTGCCCTTGTCGCATAGTATTTAAGCCCTGCTATTCCATTGTCATAGCCTTTTAAAATACCTTTTCTAGCTAATATATGTACTATTTTTTTATCCTTTTGGCTTAATCCGGCTGCATCTTTAAAAGTGGGATACATTGTAATGCTGTTATCATTTACTGCCAATTTGGTTCTCTGATAGCTATTAATAAGCATCTTGCAAGCTTCTAGCCTTGTAATAATTTCATCTGGCCTAAGGGTATCACCGTAATCATTAGGTTCGATAATCCCTCTTTGCTGTGCCATCCCTATGTATTTACTAGCCCAATGGTCAGAATAAACATCCTGAAAGGTTGCAAGGGTTTCATTGCTTGCAGGATAACCTAATGTTCTAACCAATGCAGTGATAAATTCAGCCCTGGTCATATTCGCATCAGGCTTGAAGGTCTCATCAGGATAACCGCTGAAGGTTTTGTTTTTTTGAGCAGCAAGCTTATATATTGTGTTTTTAGCCCAATGCTTAGCGGAAACATCTTTAAACTTTACCTTGCTTGTGTTAGGCTTCGGGTTGTATGGTATACCGGCAGAAGCCGCCAAAGTTGTGAAGAATACCATTATTAACGTAATAGCTATAATCTTCCTTTTCATTTTAAAATCACTCTTTCCTGCTATTGCATATTTTTAACAGTTTATGCTATACTATTTATAGAGGGGCTTTGGCTCATCAGGTTTTTTTGGATATTTAACGACTAAATATAGTCGTTATTTTTTTATCTGTCTTTCCCTAGAGGAAAGCTTTTTTATAATTAGAGCTGTCGAAACAGCTATTATAATTGGTATTAAGATATTTTTAAACAACCATACGGTGCCATACCAATAAGGTATGTAATATCCTTTTCCATAAGCTTCACCTCCTTCCTCTTATGTTTAACCCCTGCCGAGCCTTGCACCCCATATTTGCAGAGGCATAAGAGAAATGCTGTGATGGGCTAACCTGCAACCCAATTTGTTAACCTTATAAGCCCTTCGCCTTCTGCTTTGCGCGAACCTCAATCAGCTTCTTTTCACAATCGTTAATAAGGTGGTTTAATATTCCTTGAAGCTCATTAATAGGATTCTTGTCATAGAAGCTTTCTTTAACAAACCCATAAAAACAAATATCAGCATCTCCGGCAGAAATTATGAGCTTATGCTCAACAAGTTTTAGCTCATTTTCCCCACAGCCGGAAAGCATTACTAAAATAATACTGCCATAAGCAGTAATAAAATCTGTGTCACGCAAGCATTTTTTGAGCTTTTGCACTACATTATCAGCTCTATCCAAAGTAAAGCATCCATTTACAAAGCCACCAGCCAAAAAACCTAATGGCACCTGCAAACGGCTGGAATTCTTCATTTCTCTTTTTATGAAATCCTCAACGCTAATTCTTATTTCAAGATTTTCTCTGACTGATTCACTATTTTCCCTTGACGATATACTTTCAATTACCGACCAAAGTCTCTTAGCAAGCAGCTCGGGCTTATAAGGCGTTATTACTACATCTACACACCCCAGCTTGGTACAAAAGTTTATAAATCTGTCATCCGCATGTTCATATAACACAACCGGATTCATTCTTCTAAGAATCAGTGTGTCAAACATTCGCCTTAAATCTTCAATGCTATCCGGGCATAATACAATAAGCTGATATCCATCTTCTTTGGTCTCATCAGGTATGTATTCCTTTTGTTCAAGAATAATCTCATATTTTTGTAGTTCATTTCTCAATTCTTCATGCTTTTTGTGATCAACAATAAGAATTTTCATTATACTCCACCTTCCTGATATGGTAATCCAGTAATATCAAACGTACCTTGACCTTTGCAGTTGTTTATTATCATGGCTTCTTGAGGGGATACTGCAAAAATTACCGTATCAACCTTTTCTCTTCTTGTATAATCTCCGAGAGCAGCTCCGTTATTGTCAAAAGCCCCCATTATCACTGCCTTTTCCAAGAGCTTTACTGTACAAAGCTTATCTCCCGCAATATCTTTTTCTCCTGAGGTATAATACTCTCTGACTGCCGTTATATTTTTCAAATCTTCATATCTGCCAGTAAAATATAACCTGACAAAATCTCCGGTTCTAACCTGGTAGGATATTGCATTCTCCGGTGCCTTCAGCTTTACAGAGACCTTCTCTTTTCCTGTTTCAACAGGAATTATTTTAATTTCTCCTTTTTCAGCTATTGCCTCATACCGCAATATTTCACCCTTGTGAATAGGTTCAAGTGAATAATGATTCCGAACATCTTCAGGGTTTCTTATAACCTTCAGATTCATAACCATATTCAAAGGCACATCAATAATGTTGAACATATAAGCATCTAACAGCTTATTAACCGGTATATCCTGAGCAGCACAAGCCACTTTCACTGTAGGCTCATAATGTACAAAAATCCTTTGAGCTGCTGTTGTAATAATAAAAATCACTATTGTTAAAATTGCTGACAAAAACAGCATGTTTATTCTTCTTGTCAATTTGTTCACCGCCTGAAAAAATGTAGATTATTTAAATACATCACTGCTGTGATTTGTAAACCATGTTGTTATTGCCCCAAAAACACTTTCAAAAAGCTTTTTCATTTCCGGGAAAAAAATTGTAATGATTAAAACTATGGCAATACCTGAAATCAGCAAAACCTGTATCATCTCCATTCCGTCTTCCTTTTTTAATTTTGTTTTTATCCATTGATGAACCATTTTGAACATTTTAAAATCCCCTTTTAAAATTTTTATAGTTTTTATTGAAATATTTTTTTCATTCCTTCTCCGGCATCTACAAATATTGGGAACATGGTTAATGCAATTATGTCAATCATAATTATTACTACACCTATTATTATGCAGAAGCTTTTTAGCTTGGTCCTGATATTCAATCTGTCAATATATCCTTCTCTTAAAATTTCCGAAAGATTTCCTAATGAATCACGAGAATTTCCGTTAAAAATCTGCTGCTTGAGTGCAGAGGCAAACAAATCAATTTCAATAATGTTGAATGCATTTTTAAATTCCTCTGCTGCCTTCTCAATATTGTGCCCTGAGAGCTCATATTCACTTGATAGCTTTATCATCTCCTTTTTCAAATCCTTATTCTCACAGACTTCATGAAGTCCTCTTAATGCATGTCCAAGCGTCATACTTGCTGACATCTGCAGATATAAACAATCAACAGCGTTAATCAAATCATTGTTTATTGAGTTGTTTCTAATTATCCCGTTTACATGGATAAATAAATCCAATGAAAAGAATCCTAATGCGCCTACAATAAATGCTGTAAAATATGAATTGTAGCTTCTAACCCCCATGACAAAGCACAAAGCGAATAATAAAATTTTTATTAAGTAAAAAACATGTCCATTCAAGCCCAGAGGATTGCCCTGTTGAATAAGCTTTTTATCCATTGCTTTAATGAAATGAAATTCTTTCAACCATGATATATCTCTGCTGTGTCTTGCATATTTTCTGTTTCTTTCCCCATATTTTGCTTGATACCAATTCTTCTTAGCTCTTGAACTAAGCTTTTTAAGTCCGAAATAACAAAGCATAAAAATCGGTATTAATAAATAAATATTATATTTATTTAATTCTGCAAGAAAATTCATTATAATAACTCCCTTTTCAAAATAACCCTACCGCTCCTTCCTGTTACTGATACTAATATAGGTGAGCTATCAGGTTAATTTAGTAATCTAACTTTTTTACTGAGTGAGACAGCCATAATAGAATCCATACGCTTAAAAAATTTGCATTCAATATCAATTGTCCATAAAAGGTATTTTTCATTATGCTTAAATAATCCGGTTGGGTCACAATAAAATTAAAGTACAAATAAATATCTATTAAAATAAGTAAAAATATTACCATTCTGGCCGAACGCGTTTCTCTTATTCTTATTCTTTTCTCTTTTTGTATATCTGCTATAAGCCTTTGTGTCTTATCCAGAAGCTCTGTGAAGTCTCCTCCGTAAATATAGCAGTACTGAACATTTGTAAGAAAAAGCTTGAATTTTTTCATATCAATCTTATCCCTGAAATTTGCAAGCGCCTCTTCAACACTTATTCCACTGCTAATTTCAGCAACAAATTGTATTGTGAAAGTTTTTAGAGGTTCCATGCACTTATCCTGAACATTTCTAAAAGCTTCAATAATATCATTATGTATTCTGGTACTATTCTTCAGCTGAAGAAGATAATCTCCTAATATTTTTTCAATTTCTTTTTCTCTTTGTTGAATCATTATTTCTAATAAAAAGATTGGCATAAAAAATCCTGGCAAGCTGGTTATAGCTGCTACAGAAAGTACTCCGAAAAAGCTTTTAAAGATTGCAAAGAAAGCTCCGGCAGAAACAGCGCAAACAGCAATCAGAAATTTAAAGTCAATAAAGAATATGTACTCTTGTATTCCACTTTTTTCTATAAGCATTTCAAGCTTATAAAATATGCTTTTACATGTCTTTTTCTTTATTCTTTCTCTTCTTAAAACCTTGCTTACAATTTGCTTTTTGCGGTATTCAGCACTTATATTGCCAGAAAGCACGATGATTCGTTCTCTAAAATCCTTCTTAAGAAGCTTGTCTGCTAAAAAATATCCCAGAGGCATTATCGAAACAAGAAGTAACGCATTTAAAGCAGAAACCATACGCTCACTCAATGACAACCCCTCCATATATCCTCCGGTACTCATTTCTGCTAAGCTCAAGCTTATGTTTAACCTTTTGTTTTGGCTCCTGCAGCTTTAAAAACAAACCCTTTGTTTCTCCATCAACAATTTCTCTGATTTTATATTTAAAAAGCTGATTGCAGCTTATCGTTCGTTTTTCTTTATCCCGTATTATTTCTGAAATTTCTGCAACCTTAAAATTTTTCATATAAACAATAAGGTCAATAGAATCCGCTAATAACTCTTTCAAATATTGTTCAGAATACATTTGAGCCTGCGGATCTCTTTTCATAAGTGTAACAAGCCTGTCTAACGTCATTTCAGCTGAATCGGAATGAACGGTGGTATACGCGCGGTGTCCGGTACTTACAGCATCAAAGAAAACCATAGCTTCAGCCCCTTTTAATTCTCCAACAATTATTACATCGTTAGTCATCAAAAGAGTTTGAGCTGTAAGGTTTTCAAGAGTTATATTCCTGCTTGCCTCACGGCTTCCAAGAATCTGCCGCTGTACAATATTAGGGTGCTGACAAAAAAGCTCTGCAGTTTCTTCATTAGAGGTTATGGCAAGGTTATCCGGAATCTTGTCGATTAATGCCCTCATTAAGGTTGTCTTACCGCTTCCGCCCTTGCCGGAAATTATGATACTACACCCTGCCGTTACTGCTTCCAACAGGAAGTTATAAATCTCAAGATTCATCATATAGCTATCACCTGAATACAGTTCGTCAAGGCGGGTAAAAAATTCTGGTCTATGTACTCTTATCACAAGATTTGGAGAACCTATATTTACCGGAGGTATTCCTGCTTCAATTCTTAGCTTGTTTTTTCTGTCACTGACAACAGCAATTGGTTTTTCTTCAGTAATTTTACCTTTGTTTTTCAGAACACAATACCTGACAAAGTTATAATAATCACTTGGCTCAGAAAACCTATCCTTTGTTCTGACCCAGTTCCCTTTTCTTTTAATATGAATGTTATCCCAATCTAAAACCCTGATGTCTGAAACATTTTTATCATCAATATACTTTTGCAGAATATGATAACCAAACAACCTATCAAGAACCTTTTTTACTAACTCATTAACATCTATATTTATATGTACGTGATCTCTGTATATCTTTTCCCTCATTATTCTTTCAATGTTTTTGCTGTTTTCCGGTTTTGTTTGAACATCGGCAAGCAAATCCGCATGGTGATTAATTAAATAACCGATTATTTCACTGACAACATGATTTACCCTATCCGGTGTTATCTCTTGTTTTTTCTCATCACTGACAGCTTTTTTCAGAGGATCAATAAGCATTAGCTCTCCTCCCTTAGTTCTATTATTTTTTCATCTACTTTTTTAAACCAATTCAAAAACAACTTATTTAAAAAGCTTCTTTTTTCTACAAAATTAAAATCTTCAATAATTCTTCTATAGGTTCCATTCTCCTTTTCTCCTGCTTTATTTACAAAAGGAATTCCACTGTTTAGGCAATACTCATGTTTTTGGTCATAATCGATAAAGCTGCATACCTGATATCCTGCAAGCAATTCCTTAATAAATTCCTTATCAAGTGAATATTTACCCATCTTATTAATAATAATTTGAGTTTTATTTTTGCCGACATCCCATGCATCTAATAGGATTTCCAGCATAGTGGCAGCTTTTTGGATATTTGCGATGTTAGGTTCAACAACAAAGAAAACCTTGGTTGCATTTGAAACAGCAAACCGGGTTGAGTCAAGAAAGAGATTGCTGCTGGTATCTATAAAAATAAAATCATATATTTCCTTTGCTTTATCAAGAATAAGCTTATAGTATTGTGTATTTAAAGTGTTTTGACAGTCATAAAGAGAATTGTTGCCTGTTAAAACATCAAGGCTTGGATTTTTTTTATATTTCACAACTAATTCTTGAAACACATTGCTGTCAAATCTATCCTTATCTATACTATCAACCATATAGTTCAGGGAAGAATCCTTGCCATTACCTATAAAATAATCAATCCCTTCAGGCTGCCTCGCCATACCAAAGAAATAATTCAGAGTAGGGAACTCAGTATTCAGGTCAATACAAAGAATTTTTGCTTGTGACATTTTTGCAAGTAAGGTTGAAATCTGAACCAGAAAATCAGACTTACCCGCCCCTCCTAATCCAGCTACAGCAATAATTTCCTGCTTTTGTGTTTTTGATGATTTTTCTATTATCACATGCTTTTCTATAACTTTAGGCTTTTCACTCAACAGCTTTTTTAATGTCTGGATTTCTTCTTTGATTTCTTTTGGTATTTCCTTTTCTACTTTTACAACAACTCTTCCTTCATTTTCAATTGTTTCAATCAAGTCTGAAATTTGGGTATTGTCGTTAAGAAGAATATCAAAGATTCCTTTTTCATTTAAAAATTTTTTATAATTCTTATCAACAGACGATGTAATTATTACCAGCTTAAAATATCTATCTATTTTTCTGATTTTATCTATAAGTGTTTTTTTATCATACTTACCAGGAAGCTCATCACTTAGCACAAGCACATCCGGAATATCTTCCTTTATCATTTTCAGCAATTCTTCCTGAGACTTGATATCATCTTTTTCTATAAGTAAATCCGGACAGTTCTTTTTAAAGTATTGATTTAATACAATATGATTTACAGCAGTTACTACTTTTTTCAAGTTTCTTCCCTCTCAGTAAATAAAATGTCCTTAAACACAAAAGAATTTTATCGAATTTTTGGTTATAATCACCTTTTTTTAAACGAAATGCTTGATTTTCGCTGTGAAAGGACTTTGTATTCACTTTAGCTTGATTTTTTTGCTGTTTAAATAACTAAAAAACAAAGAACCCGGGGCATTAAAGCTCCAGGTTCTTTAGATTAACTCTAAATTAAAATTCAGGTCCATTAAAAATCATTTCGTTAATTTTATTATGTATTTCCTTGTTTGATAATCCAATCGTAGACATTAAAATTTTCGCTAAAATCAACCTTAATTTGAGCATATTCTCCGGCAGATCACTCTTGTCAATGAGATTCCTACCTGCAAAAGAAGCAGAAACACGTTCTCTGGTTCCAAAAGCCCACTTCAGGAATTCGTGAAGCTTTACCCTTTCCTGATAATCATTAGCACAAATAAGCGCTGAAAAGCAGGCTGCACGAAAGCTTGATTCTTCTGAAGTGTTGACTAAAACAAACTCAAGAGCAGAAGTAACATGCACAATACATTGTCTTGAAAACGGCGCCTTACAGCACTCCTGAAATTTTGTAAAGGCATAAAGCCAGTGAAGATTTATATTATCAGGGGTCTTTATTTGTTCTCTGTATATTTCAATAACCCTATGATGTAAGTAAATTAAATTGTTAATCTCTTCTTCTGATAAATTATTAACATTACTGTCAATCTTAAAAGTATTTGCCCAAACCTGCACATGTCCGTTGGTCATTGATGCATTCCTAAAAGAAACCTTTATTGCTTCCTTTAAATTTGTATATGAATCTCCCATAAACCAGTCAGAATAGTTTATCTCAAAATCAACCAATGCCATTTGCATAATCCAAAGGAAAAACACAGGTATTTGTTCTCTGTTTTTATCAGATATTTTATCAATATTATAATCAGGTTTAATATCTGCCATACTCACGATAAAGGTTTTATAAAACCTAATCTCAGGCGGCATCGAAATGTCGTTTTTTTCAAAATATTCTCTGCTGACAAGACTTAAATAATCATTTATTTTATATTCATCTTTATCTATTGCAATATTCAGCAGTCCAATTACATTAATTGGCATTAAAGCTACCCCCAATTAATTGGCATAAAATGTAATAAAAAGTTATTCCTATAGCCAAGTATACTATAATGTAAACAGATTTTAAAGTACTGATAGAAAATATGATTTAATAGTGTTATAATCATTATTAGGAAAATTTCTTTCTTTTCACTTTTCGTAGTAATACAAACAATTTTTTTAAAGGAGCTATTGCTATGGGACCTAAGACTAAAAAAATAATTATTATTGTTCTGGCAATATTTATTATTTTGCAAGCTGCCTACTTTATTTTTTATTTTTCTTATAATAAACATGAGACCGGCAAAACCGTTTCACAGAATACTCCGTCTGTCCCGCAGCCTGCTGCTAATCCAGATAATCAAGTTCAGACCCAGAACAATTCAGGTGACTCCTCTCTGCCTGATGATAAAATAACTGTCATTACCAAAGGACAGCTGCAAATGACTCAAAGGAATCTTTCATCTCTTGAATCAACCCTTGCAAGCCGTATACCTCTTAATGACAGAGTATTAAAGTTTGTATCCGGTACTGATTTCGAAGAAATTGATGCATCACGTATAGAAAAGGTTATGGTAGATAATCTTACTTACGAATTCAAGCTTTCAGCACAAAAAGGTAATTTTATTGAACCTACAAGTACCTCTTACCTTCTTCAGCTTCAGATTCCTGCTCAAGGAAATATTAAATCTACATTTAAATGGTTTCTTTTTGACACAAATCTTCAGCTTGTAAATAAATTAAATCTGAAACAAAAGGGTATTGATTTACCATGCAAATTTGCCGACATAAAAGATTATGATAATGACGGCAAGCAGGAAATATTAATTGAAACAACAAAATATCTCAATCCCGACAATTATTCAAGCCCACGTTATCTCTTTAAAGCAACAAATGAGAAACAGCTTATTCTTATATGGCGTGAAGAAGCCATTTATGGCGACAGAGATACCGGCAAATGCTCTTCTGTAACCCGGACTGCATTTGACCAGGGTAATCCGCCTCCTCCAAATAATCCGGAGCTTCTTAGTATAAAGAAGATATATACAAGTGCTTTGTCTTCTGCAGTTTCCAGTGACCCAAACAATGGTAACCCATATCAGAACAATACCATCCCTATGATTGCAAATAATGTCACCTATCAAGAAATCCGGGAGTATCCCGATAGACAAGAAATCTATCAAAAAGTTCTTGATGTTTATACTTATACTTGGGATGTCGATAAAAATGAATTTGTCTATACAAAAAAAGAATCCCGCAACCTTGATGTAAACCTTGATTAAGTATTAAATAATTTTTCAAGGAATAATTTTCGCACCAGGAAAAATACTATACTGAGTAAAATAGATAAATATATATAATTTATGTAATAAAAATACAAAAATATTTAATTAATGATTGATTTCTGCAAATTATAATTTATAATAAAATCAAAACAGTTCTTTAATCTGCATAATATGGAATTTAAATCGAAAGGAGGATATAAAATTTATGAACTCATATTCTGAAAAGGGACTTACAGCAAATCATGTTGCAAATAATGACCAAGATACTTTGAGTCTTACTTATAATGGACTTCTTTATAATTCTGGATCTGATGTTGTTTACGTTCACTATGGCTATGGTACAAAATGGACAAAGAAGGAAACTGTCCAAATGAAAAAAACTAAAACCGGATTTAAAATTGATATTCCTTTAGCTAAAACAGGAACAATAAACATGGCATTTAAAGACAGCTCTGAAAATTGGGATAATAATAATGGTTCTGATTATTCATTCTCTCTTCGCGCTAGAAAATAAGCTAAAAATTATTATAAATATATAAATGCTTTAAAAATGGAGTCCACACTAATGAGACTCTATTTTTATTTAATAATTTACTTTCTTGCTTGTATGATATACAACTAAATCCTCATCTTCAAAAAATATGCTTGTTTTTTCTTCAGTATTTATATTTACTTTCATGTATTTTTCCATTAAGATTTTTGCCTTTTTCTCCATGACATATCTATTATTATAAAATCTATATGAATCATTTTTTGCTGTCAATTTTTTTTCGTCTTTAGGCATAACAGCCCAAATAAGAAGCGGACTTTTCTCCACAAAAACAAATACGTTTTTTGTTTGCATCATAGAAATCAGGCTAGTTTTTCTATCCTCTGCTTTTTTCAAAGAAAAAATGTTTACTAAATTGCTGATTTCGTGATGAGCTCCATAACCTAAAACCAATGGATATTCTTCAACCGGAGAAACTATTGTCCATGAATTCGGTTTAAATCCGTCTCTAATTTGAATATACGCTTTTAATGCTGATTCGTATTGAAGCATCATAGGCTTGATTTCTTTAGGTGGAATAAACCAAGTAATTTGTACCAATGCAAAAATCACTGTACATATCTTAATTAACAATCTCATTTTTGGCTTTAAGAAATTTTGCGGGAACAATTCAATAAATTCATTTATGAGCAATGCAATTGTAACAAATGTTACTAATGTAAGCGCCATTGCAGTTCTTTCATAATAAATTATGCTTGGTAATCCATATGCTTTGTCATAATAAAGAATAAAAAGAATAAGCTGGCTAATAGAAAAACAAAGAATATAAAAATGTCTATGCAACAGCCTTTGCCTCCAAAGCATCCTTCCAAAAACGCAAAGCAATCCCAATAAAAAGGTATAGAAAATAACATTAGCAGCAAGAGAATTGTGCCAAATACTTTCATCCTTTATAGGATTAAAAGCCCCAAAAATAAAGCTTCTAAAGTCTATCCATCCATTATTACAGCTTAGAGCTGTATATAAATCCTTTAATTTTTGAAGCGATGCCATAGTTGTGGTGCTTCCATACAGCAGCTTTTGTACTGCATCCCATATTATTAAAGGTAATGCACCGACTAAAGCTGTCGCTGACCCTATTCCAATTATCTTAATTATTGGTTTTGGCGAAGAAACCCTAAGTAATAAAGCAGACAATATAATTCCTATAAAACATAAAAAGGCTAAAAGTGCTACATTTGCATGAATTAGCAAGGCGTTGCATACGCATATGAAAAAATATTTTTTATCAATTGTCTGTTTTTGGGTTAAATATCTACAAGCAAAGAATATAATGGGGAGAAAAAAAATCATTGAGTATTCCTGAGGAAGTGAAAGAATCTGTCTATAAAACACTCCCGGGAAAACTCCAAAGCTGTCTAACCCCGGTATTATAACCGCAAGTAGAGAAATATATCTGTTTCTTGTTAGCTCTAAGACAATTGCATAAAGCGTCAGCAAAACAACTGTTGATTGTATTGGTCCAAATAATCTTACAACGTCCATAGGATCTGTAAACGAAAGCTTATTAATAATTCCTAATACCGCATAATAGCCTTGAGGGTAGAACGCGTTTGTAAAACAAATTCCATTCATAAAATCCTTAAGAAACAATATGTGAACAAAAGGATCAGAATAATATAAAGAAATCGATGAAAAAATCTTTTCTCCTCTTATATACAAGAAAACCACGAATAGACTTATAAATGAACCGCATAATAGCATTTTTTTTAAAGAAAATTTTAACATTATATTTTTAAAGTCAGCAACCCTTGTTTCTTCTACAAAATAATAAACAATAAAAATTATTAGTGGGAAAGTAATTAATATGTAAAGATAATTAAAGCACTTAAAAAAAGATAAAATACATCCCATAATCACCGAGCAAAACGTCCCGATGCAAAAGCCTTTTACAATCTTCAAGGATATAGCTTCTGCTTTCCTGCAAAAAATCAGTGGTATTATAAAAAAGATTGCGATAAACGGAATTGAAATTCTTAATAGTTGTTCTATATTATACGCTGTATTGTCCAAAAACTGTCTCCGTAGAAATATTTATTTAAGAATATATTATTATTTTAAGAACGGCTTTGTTAATAAAGATACCATAATTAATAAAAAATCATATTATAATAACAAAAACAAGAGGATGATTTTATGGAAAAAATAATATGTATAAACCCTGGGCATGGAGGCAGCGACCCCGGTGCTTCCGCTTCTGGAATCAATGAGAAGGATATTAATCTTTTAATTTCACTATATCAAGAAAAAAGATTTACTGAATTAGGTTGGAAAGTTATTCTTACCCGGAGCAGCGATGTAAATTCTTCACTCAGCGATTCCGCCAAAATAGTTCTTTCTTCCAAAGCCCCAATCTGTCTCAGCAACCATTGTAATGCTGCTTCTAGCGCTGATGCTTCCGGCTTTGAGGCAATATACAGCCTTAAATCAGATGGAAAGCTTGCGAAAATGATATTTGATAATATTGTAAGCACTGGAATAATGAAGGGAAGAAGCATTTACACGAGAGAAAGTACACAATCTCCTAATCAGGATTATTTTTTCATAATCAGAGAGACTCCTGGGATTGAAACAATAATAATTGAATATGGCTTCATGACAAATGCCGGAGATTTACAAAATTTATTAGACCCAAATAAGCATTCACAGCTAGCCGAAGCTGTAGTAAAAGCAGTATGCAGCTTTTCCGGAGCTGCTTACACACCTCCTATACAAGACCCTGACGCATGGAAAAAAGCAGATATTGACGAGCTTGCAAAAGCCGGTCTAATAAGTAATCCGGATTATTGGAAACAAAGAGTTAACGAAAGCATGCCCGTGTGGGCAACAATGGCGCTGGTCAATCGCTTGAGGAAAATGGATTAAAATCCTCAAAGGAGGCTCAATATATAGCAAAACTAATTCAAGCAAAGTACCGCAGAGTTCTTTCAGCTTTGCAGGAAATTAAAATTAGAGACCAACCTAAAACTTAGTTAGTCTCTAATTTTTTAGTATTGAAGCTTTTTATTTGTTTTCTACATCAAAATAAAGAACGCCATTTATTATATCTAAATAAAACTCACCAATAAATGCTTCCGTTTTAGTAATATCAGAAAATTGCTTATTATAGCACCAATTAAATGTTGTAAACCCTGTCACTTTCGGGTCTATTCCTTCTGGCAAAATAACATTTGTCGGTTTCCAATCATATTTCTCTCTTGTTTCTTTAAAAGAATCTTCGCTTAAAACTATAAACCCCTTCATCCAGTAACAAGTAGGACCAAAATTAGTTTTTCCAATCGTATTCGCTTTCCAATAGCAAGTTTTAAAGTTTTTAATCGTAGGAAACCGTTTAGTTATTGGACTAGTCTCTGTTTTCAATGGTACTTTATCAGCATTTTTCCCCTGTTCAGGATTATCTGCCAATCTAATTATAAGTATTGTACCTATAATAAAAACAGCAAAAACAGATAATAAAATTGTTCCTTTTTTATGAGTAAATAATTCAAGCAAATTACTCATTCATCGTCCACCTCCGTTAAGATCTGAAGCACTACAGGAATTATTAGTTTTCCATATAATTGTTTTGGTATATGAACCATATGTCTTAAACTCTTTTGCCCAACCTAATTCAGCGAACCTACCATTTACAGCATCTGGGGTTCCAGAAGCAATGTCTGCTTGCCCAGGATTAAAATTGTACATATCTTCCATATAAAATGTCACCACCATTGTTGCTAATCCGTTTTTGGGATTAATACTTACTTTTCCATATCCAAAAACATTGTGTGCACCTACAGTTTTCTGCCAATTTTCAGATGTACCGTTTGGTACAGCTTGAAGACCACCTATCATTTCAAATGAAGTATTACCCCCGTTTAAATAAATAGAGTTCACGGTATTCTTCATTATTGAAATTTCATTATCAATATATTTCTTTATCGTCTGGTCTTCGTTATAAGCCCTAGCATAATCAACTTTCATGCTAGTTCCTGTGTTACTTCTGTAATGATTATACATGTCTGATGCATCCTTCAACCATGGAACAAAACTTGCTACCCAAGCTTTTACTCCCCAATCGTCCCAACTTTTTTTATCTGCCTTTGTAGCAATAGCATTTGGATTATACACAAACCCTTTATCATGTTTAAATTCAGGTGCCATATTTAATCCACCAATAGCATACTCTGCATTGCCGCTTGGATCTACAAATACCAAAGGATTATTCGCACAATACACATACCAGTTCAAGCTCTGCGGGTCAGTAACCAATCCTTTATAGCTGTCCTCGCTCACAAACCTTCCAACCTCAGGCATATAATATCTTGCCTGTGCATACATAAGCCCTGTTGCCATGTCATGCTGGTAACCCGTAAATCCGAATATGTTATCCCTACACTTAAGCTCACTTATCATGGTTACCGGAAGAGGCTTGCCAAATGCATCATAGCTGTATACCACTTTTGTCTTCCCTTTTTCGTCCGTCAACCTTACAGGACTTCCTATTTCATCCTGCAAATAGTACATTGTTTGAGCTTTCTTTGACAATGTATCTACACTTATTGCATCCAGTCCGTAGGTGTATCTTTGGGATTTATCCTTCTCTTCTTCTACCATCAGCACATTATTGTATGGTGAGGTCACATCATTGATATAATTATACTCTTTTTTGAAATTAATTCCATCAAACAGAGTCCCACAAAGCTCTTTCAGCTCCTTGTCCAAGCAATTCAGCTTACCTGCTGTTGGTATGTTTAGCTTTGGCAGCTCTACTGACATTTTGATTCTTCTGCCATCTCCGTCATATTCGAATTTTGACAATATTCCGAATTTGTTTTTTGCCCCAATCATTTTATTTGTATCGTCAAATTCATACTGCCCTATAGTTCTGCCGTCACTTACCGCCTTTACAAGATTGCCTCTTTCATCATACTCCATTGTTACCGGCTTGTTTACCAACGTGCCGGCTATTATCTCCCCCTTGCCGTTTATTTCAATCAACCTGTTCTGGCTGTCGTATTTGTAATCCACTGCATTTACAAATATCCCAGGCTTTGTCCAGTTTTCTTTTCTGACTCTGTTTCCTAAATTGTCATAGAAATACTTTTCTTCTGTAAGGTTTGGCTTTTTTATATCTATGAGTTGATTCAGGCTGTCATATTTATATTGGGTCTTTCCTTCTGTCTCATCAGCTATTACTGCCAGACCACAGCCGTATTTTTTCCGTTCAACGGCAGTTTTGTTTCCAACCGGGTCATAGCTATAGCTGTATTTGTTTATAATTTTCCCTGCTGCATCATAATCCGTCATCGCCGTAAGCCTTGATAATGCATCATATGTATTTTCTGTTTTTATTCCATTCGGCAACAGCTTCTGAATCAGATTGCCTGCTGGATCATAGCTGTATGCAGTAACCTTTCCTTGTGCATTGTTTACCTTTGAAAGTCTTCCCATTGAATCATAATCATAGCTTACAATACTTCCGTCAGGGTATTTTATACTTTTCTTTTCTCCGAGCTTTCCCCATGTGTATTCTGTTGCTCTATTCTTATAATCAGTTATTTTATTGATTCTTCCAAGTACATCCAGCTCATAGCTTGTTTTCCCATTCCAATCAGTCATACTGGTTATCTGGTCTAACAGATTGTATTCATATTCAACTTTTTTACCACTGTTATACCCTATTTTTGACAGGTTATTAACCGCATCATATTCATATTTAGTTACAAGTCCATCCCTGTCGGTTTTTGAAACCATATTTCCGTTTGAATCATAGCTGTATACGGTTATTTTGCTTGCCGGATTGGTTTCTTCGATTAACAATCCACGCTTATCATACTTATACTTTGTGACAAGCTCAATATTTTCCGCAGTATAACTGCTTCCTGCTTTTTTCTTCATCCCATTTATGGTTTCTTGCGAAACTCCGGCATACTGATGCACCTCAATTAGATTACCTACCGAATCATATACATATTTTGTTTTTCCGCCTTTTGCATCAATTACTTCTGCAAGCCTGTCAAGAGAATCATATCCATAGCTTGTCCTGTTTCCGTTTTCATCAATTAATGCCGACACTTTCCCGGAAGCAGTATATTCCAGCTTCTTTTTATATCCTAATACATTTTTAATGCTTGCCAACCTGTCATTTGCATCATAATCGTATTGTACAGCGTTTCCGTTTTGATCAACGTATTTTGTAAGATTTCCGTTTCTATCATATTCCAGCCTTTCTATGCTTCTATCCGGCTTTGTTACTTTTATAACTTTTCCGTTGTTATTATACTCATATCCTGTTACTCTTCCATTTGGATCAGTAATACTTTCCACCAAACCTATATCATTATATGAATATTTGGTTTCATCTCCGGCCTGATTAGTAAAGCTTACAAGCTGTCCTGCCATATCGTATTTATATTCAGAAGCTCCATTAAGAGCGTCAATAACCTTTTTTATCTTTCCATCATACCGATATTCAAACCCTGTTTGTGCCCCTTTGGCACTTACAGCTGCGGTGATTCTATTCAATGCATCATAGCTGTAACAGGTTGAATTGCCAAGCGGATCGCTTTCTTTGATAATATTGCCGTTATTGTCATATTCATATGCTTTTGTATTTTCTTCTTCATCAGTAACCGATTCAAGTTCATTTGCAAGGTTATACTTATAGCTTATGGTGCTTTCATCCGGCTTTGTTATTTTTACAAGCTTCCACATGCTGTCATATTCGTATCTGGTTACCCCTCCCAAGGAATCTGTTTTTTCTGAAAGCTTACCGACACTGTTGTATTTATACTCCGTGGTTCTTCCTTCCTGGTCTGTTTCTTTTTTTAGAAGACCTCTTTCATCATATAATGCAACTATGTTTGTTCCATCAGGATAAGTTACCTTCTTTACCTTTCCTGATGCTGTATAATCATATTCAATTACATTTCCGTTTGGCTTTGTAATTGCTGTTACTCTATTTAACCCATCATATGAATAAACCGTAATATTTCCTTCCGGATCTGTTACCTCAATCGGATTTCCTTTTCCATCATATTCAAAAGCTGTCACAGAACCATTCGGAAGTATTATTTTTTCCGGCAGTCCTTGATTGTTATACTGCATTTCCAATTCCCTTCCAAGAGGGTCTTTTGCTGTCAGCATATTACCTTTTTCATCATAGGTATAGATATTTTCACTTCCGTCAGGATTTTTAAGGGAAGTTATTTTGTTGTTACTGTCATAGGTATATTCGGTTATGTCTCCTATAGGATTTGTTTCCCTTGTTATGTTCCCGTTTGCATCATATTCGTAATAATATGTATTTCCGTTTTTATCAGTAAAGGCTGTAATCTGATTATTCTGGTCAAATACCAGTATTTCCGAACCGTTTACATATGTTCTTTGGTATACCCGGTTATCTTCATCACGTACATATGATACCTTCGCACCATTTCTGTCCGTATAATTGGTTGTAAGCGCTTCATCATCATAGCTAAAAAAACACGCACTTCCATCTGCCATTATCTGCTTTGTTACACGACCTTTGTCATCATAAATATTCTGAATCTTTATGTTCCCTAATGGGTCTATCGTCTTGGTGATTCTGTTCTTATCATCATATTCATAACTGTTTATACTACCATCTGTATTCTTTACGCTTGTAAGCACATTGCCATTATATCCGTATTCTACAGTTCTTCCTTCAGAATCCGAAAGGCTCTTTAAAAGCTTTCCCTGATATTGAAAGCTAATATAACCACATCTGCTTTCTGCTTTTATCAGCTTGTCTCCATCATAGGTGAATATTGTCCTGTCACCTTTGATGTTTTCTATTTGAGTTAGCTGACCTAATGGATTGAAAATATATGTCAGTCCGTTTTTCTCAGTAAGCTTAAAGCTTCCGTCATCAAGCCTGCCTATATTTGTATATTTTCCGGGTTTGCCATACCATACCCCATCATCGCCATGTATGAAATCCTCTGTGTGTCCATCTTCAAAGGTTATTCTGCATCTTCTGCTGCTGACCGCTTTTAATTTTATCTCATAGCTGTGATGCCATTTTGCACCTAAGCTTCCTTCCCATGTATCCATGGAATTATAGAACCTCGTCAGCTGAACTGGATTATTGCCGCCAATTTCCATGTCCTTTTTCTGCATATAGTAATTGCCGTTTACAACATTTACAGGGTCTCCTGCCGCACATGAAGTTCCATCATCAATTGCTTCTTCTCCCAGACTTCCGGAAATATTAGAATTTACACTCGATGTGTAAGCAACACGGTAAGCATAAGCAATCAAATCATCAAAGGCTTTTCTTCCAAATGTTCCATAGCCGTCATAACCCATACGGTAAGCCCAACTGAATTCCCATGTAAGCCCTGAGGCAATAACAAGCCCATCGCCTATTGGATATTCGACAAGGGTTGGCTTGCTTAGGCTCCCGGCATGAAAAATTATCTTCGAATCATATGGTAAAGAACTTGCATCAAAGCATCTATGGCTTGTGTAATTATTGTATAAATCACTGTTTCTTAGAACATTTCTATCTGTCAACTCACCGGTTACTACTGGATGGTTTGGCTCATTTATATAATTGTAGTAGCTATAATTTACAGGCTGCAGCCTTACATCTCCCGGAATCAACAAATCGCTGTAACCGCTTCCCCATCCAGCGTCACAAATCCCGTATAGAAGCGTTCCCCCATTCATTACATAACGCTCAAGCTTTGTCCTTATTGTTGAAAGCTTTCTGTAAAAATAATTATTTTGGTCATTTGCTACTATTATCAGTTTATAGTTTTCAAACTCAATATTTTCTGCTGATTCAATAGTTATCTTATCAAAATTCAATCCGAGGTTGTTAAGCATTTGCTGGTTTGAGCTTGTATTCCAAGGACTGGCATTCTGTATCAATAGCACATCCCTTTGAACAGGAACTGCCTCTCGCATCATCATATTTTTATTCTCTGCACGATTGCCATATACATCTTCATAAACAGCTTCACTTACAGATTCATCCAGTTCACTTTCAGGTCGATGCGCCGAATCAAAAACATTCTCCCCTAATATTTGATTTTTACTTGCAAAAATATTTGCTGGTATTAGCTGTACAAACATTATCAGGATTAATAATAGAGACATACTTTTTTTACATTTTGTTTTCATTCCTAATTCTCCTCCTTAAAATTAAAAAAATAAAACCCGCCACCATTTTTGTTATTTATGATGTTCGAGTTTCTCTCTATTTTATAAATTCAATCCCGATTAATTTATTATACTTTATTATC